>CAYQVB010000075.1:0-24781 GCA_964420925.1 uncultured Ectothiorhodospiraceae bacterium
CTACAGAGCTACAACGAAAACCCTCGAGCCTTGGTGTGGACAAAGACGGTCGAGGAGATCGTCGAAAAGGTCCGTCGGGGCCGATCGGCATTACTAAAAACACCTTAAAAACCGTTTTGTTAAGGACACTACACTAGCACCTGGCGGCACAACGAACAATCTCGGGCATCCGAAGCGGGGCGCCGCATCGCCGGCAGATGCATCGAAACAGCAGCCCCAGGGATTCCTCCAGTTGGCGGGGCCCCGAAGACTCGCCATCAGGACCTCTTCGGATGGCTCAAGCCCGCGCGGTGGGATACCCAGCGCGAACCGGCGATTGCGAAGCGCCAGGGCAGCGCGCGGTGATCGGGCTCGGCGTAGTCGATGCCGACCCGCGGCCCGCTGAGGACGGCGTCCGGCGGCGCCCCGCAGCGCACCTCCAGTCCTCCGCGGCGGAACAGGCGCTCTCCATTGACGGAAAGGTCGAGGGCGAGCGCGGCACCCAGTCGACCGGGACCTGCGAGCAGGCCGGGGCCGGTCCCGCCGCGCCGCCGCGCGCGCACCGTCTCGAGGCCCACTACCGGCTCCGCCGCGCGCACGAGCACCGCGCCTGCTTCCCCGTCGCGTCCGGTCACGAGGTTGAGCATGTGGTGCAGGCCGTAGCACAGGTAGATGTAGGCGTGCCCCGGCGGTCCCCAGAGCGTGTCGTTTCGTGCGGTGCGCCCGTGCCGCGCGTGGCATGCGGTATCCCCCGGCCAGCGATACGCCTCCACCTCGGTGATGCGCAGCACCACGCCGTCCCGGCAGAGCAGCATGCCGAGCAGCGCCGGGGCGACGGCCTCGGCGTCACGCGCATAGAAGCGCACGGGAATCAGCGGTCCGGGCTTACAGAAGGACGCCGAACCTTGCCCCTCCCAACTGACGTCGCCCTGCGAGGCTACCATTCGACACGATGGAGTGCGTGCCGGCTGGCGATGGCGAGGAATGCATCCTCCTCGTCGCCCACCGCCTCGCACACACGATTCATCGCGTCAGTCAAATCGCCAGGCGCAGCCGCGTGCACCTCGCTCCGCGAGCGCCGGGTCTGCCGTTCCGCGCGCTCGAAGATACCATCGGGATTCGATCTCGCCGTTTTCATGGCAATAGTGTAGACACTGTACTCCCGCCGGTGACGGCGAACTTCTCATTTACCGAGAGTCGGTCGGCGCAATGCGAGAAGCAGGGGTTGCGGGTGCGATGGGGCGTTGAAGGGGAAAGGCGGCCCGCATAGCATGCGGGCGAACCCGGCGGAGGATGAGCACATGTACGCAGCACCGACCTGGACGAAGTTTTCCGAGGCGACCAAGGCCGACCTGGACGCCATCGAGGCGGAAGAGAGCCACTCCGCCGGCCTGATCCCGCAGCGACTGCTCGAGTACCTGCACGGCATCGACGACGTGAAGATGGACACGATGCCGCTCGGCGCGATCGATCACTGCCGCCAGACCGCGACCCGCGCATACCGCGACGGCCGCGACGAGGAGTACGTGGTGTGCGCGCTGCTCCACGACATCGGCGAGGCGCTCGCGACCTTCAATCACGGGGACTTCGCCGCCGCCCTCCTCAAGCCCTACGTCTCGGCCGAGAACCACTGGATGGTCAAGCACCACCCGCTCTTCCAGGGGCACTACTTCTTCGAGCACCTCGGCCTCGACCCCAACGCCCGCGACCGCTACCGGGACCATCCCTGCTACGGGCGCACCGTGGAGTTCTGTGCGCTCTACGACCAGGTGTCCTTCGACCCCGGCTACGACGCGCTGCCGCTCGATTTCTTCGCGCCGATGGTGAAGCGGGTGCTCGCCCGGCCCCGCGCAGTGGACGATGGAGTGGGACCGCTGGCCCTCCAGGAGACGATGGCCGCCTGAGCGCCTCCGGCGGCGGCGGACGGGACGATGACGCTCGAGATCGGGGTCTGCCTCACCAACTATGGCGATGTGACCTCGCCGGAGGCGAGCGTGGGCACCGGGCGCCTCGCCGAGGATCTCGGCTTCGACTCGGTCTGGGTCTCCGACCATATCCTGGTGCCGGCCCAGTTCGGAGACATCTTCGGGCGCGAGTTCCTCGATCCTTTCGTATGCCTCGCTTACGCGGCGGCGGAGACCACCCGGGTAAAGCTCGGCACCACGGTGGTGGTGGTGCCGCTGCGAAGCCCCTTCGCGCAGGCGAAGATGCTCTCCACCCTGGACCTCCTCTCGGGCGGACGGGTCATCTTCGGGGCCGGAGTGGGTTGGGACCGGGAGGAGTTCGAGGCGCTGGGGGTGCCCTTCCGGGAACGCGGGGCGATGACCGACGAGTACCTCGCGATCATGCACGAGCTGTGGACCTCCGCCGCTCCCGCCTTCGAAGGCCGCTATCACCGCTTCTCGGACGCCGCCTTCGAGCCGAAGCCGATTCAGCGCCCGATCCCGATCTGGATGGGCGGCAGCGCGATGCCGGTGCTGCGCCGCACCGCCCGCCTCGCCCAGGCCTGGCACGCGAGCGAGATGCCGGTCGAGGAAGTGGCGGAGAAGTACGCCATCCTCCGCGAGCTCGCCTCGCCTGCGCCCTTCCTCACCTACCGCATGTACCTGCGCCCCACCGACATCGACCCCGCACCGATGCGAAGCCCCGCCCCGACCTTCGAGGGCGATCGGCAGCAGATCATCGAGTACGTGAGGAGCTACACCGAGCGACTGCCCATCGAGCACCTGGTGGTGGAGTTCGTGGTCTCCACCGCCCGAGACCTGCGGAATGCCTTACGCTACCTCGCCGAGGAAGTGCGCCCGGCGCTTTAGAGCGATCGATCCGCTGCCGGCGAGCATGCCCTGCCCCGAGAGGCACGAGGAGGAGCCCATCATGGACATCGAGCAGTTCGAGGAGTCGCTCTCCGGGGAGGCGCCCCCGCTTGACCCGCCCTTGCTCGCGATGTGGCACGCGAGCCGGAACGAATGGGACACCGCCCATCGCATCGTGCAGGCCGAGAAGGACGCCGACTCCGCCTGGGTGCACGCCTGGCTGCACCGCCGCGAAGGCGATCTCGGCAACGCGCGCTACTGGTATCGCCGGGCGGAGCGCGCCGAGGCGGAGCAGCCGCCTGAACGGGAGCGCACCGAGATTATCGCTGCTCTGCTTGCGGAGCAGAAATAGCCCACCCGTCCACAGCGTTCGCCCCTCCGAAACGCACTTCCTTTCCTCCACCATCCTCTTGCCCGAACTCAAGTCCTGCTCTCGTCCCTCTCGTCCTCCAGGTACCGTCGTGCCACCTGGGCAAATCCTGTCATCCTTCCGTCTTCATCCGTCGAGCGCAGCCGGTCCAACTCCTTCTCCACCTCGTTCCAGTCCGGTCCCTTGAAGAGCACGTCTCGCTCAATGCTCTGAATGACCTTCTTTCGCTCATTGCTTAAACCCGCATCCTCCAAGTTCAGCTTCTCGATCATGCTTCTCGCACCCCGATCAGCAGGATTCTTCGGAGCTATTGCACCTGACCCATCATATGAGAACCTGTCCTCGCAACCCGGATCGCTCGGTATCACATAGTCTCGTTCGTGGTACCAGTTTCCCTTGGCGTCTCCACAAGTAGCGGCCATGAACTTCTCTTTCATTCCAGGCAGTGAACCAGGGCCGCAGCTCTGAAACAAGTTCTCATGGTCCAAGCGCCGGCCTTCCCGACCGTCCCTTCCATTGAAGTGCGCCTGAGGCCAAAAGTGGTCTACGTGACTGTCCGAGAAGTCTGAAGACAATCCCCGGCCACAGTATGCACAGAGGAATCCCTGTTCCACCAAGAGCGTCCAACGCAGGTCATCCTTCTCCGGACGCTTGAGGTCGTCAAACAATGGGCTGCTTCCGTACACCCTCTCATGTTCCTCCATCCACTCCATGTAGCTCTTCGGAGGAGCCCCCTTAAGCGAGCGCTTCAATCTTCCGATCTCCCTTCCCTACGGCGCAGCCGCTGTTCAGCGATGTCCAACTCCACGGGTCTCCACCCAAGCTCCAGCCTCAGTTCCTCGATTGCTCTGCGAGCCTCCTTCAGCTTCCTCGTGCCGAGAAGTCTCTCCAAGTTCTCAAGCCTCGCCTTGACTTCCCTGTCCCGTTCCGGTGAATTCAGCAAATTCAGTAGAATGTCATTGCTGTCTCTACCAAATGTTGCCTTGCCTTCTCTCCATTGAATTTCCCGGTCCTTCTTTCTGAGGACAATGATTCGTCCACTTCGTATCTCGCCCAAAACTTGTGGTGAATGCGTGGTAACGATGAACTGACATCCTTTGAACACCCGCACCAGCGTCGGTACAATCAATCGCTGCCAGTTCGGATGCAAGTTGAGCTCGATCTCGTCTATGAGAACAATTCCCGGTATGTCGGCGAGCTCTGCATCAGGCTCTACTACTTGAAGACGGCGAGCCAAGTCCGCCAGCAGAATCAAGTACGCTCGTTCTCCGCTCGAAAGCTGCTCCACGTGGAGCTTCGGACCCTTAGTCTTCTTCAAGTACAGGCCAGGTCGCCTCTCCTTCGTCTCATAGCCGACGCCTTCGAATTCCTCCATCTCTTTCACAAGCTTACGAATCGCTTCCAGTTGCGGATCCCGAAAGCCATGCTCCTCGTCTCTATGTCTTCGTGCCTCCTGAGCGTCTAACCTGTCCCACCAGGAGCTGAGATCTTGTATGGCACGAAGGTCACTCGATAGCGACTGGCGTCGTACCTCTTCCGCCGAAACAGTATCTCGGTGGGGATGAGATGTTTCGGCTTCGAATACTCTATTCTGGAGGTAGTAGACGAGAAGGGGCTCATTTCCTACGACCCCTTCGCCAATTTTCTGGCCGACCTGAGCCAATGTGCTTGCAGCGAGCCGATTCTTGACGTTGTTGGCGCCCAACTGCAGGGTGTGGGTCTGTCGGCCGTCCGCTGATGCGTTGAAAGACACGGAGGTCTTTACCATAAAGTCCTGTTTGCCCAGCGCGATGTCCGACGGACTAACAGAATTAAGGACAACCCGTGCGTTTCCGCTCTCGTCTGGCCAGAGAGAGCGCAGTCCGGAGAGTGCAAGCGAGACTGCGTTCAGTATGGAGGTCTTTCCTACCCCGTTGTCACCAACGATGACGGTGAGTTTTTCATCTATGGGAATTGCGAGATGCGAGATTCCTCGGAAGTCACGGAGTTCGATTGAGTCTAGTCTCATGACATCCATCCCTCTGGTTCAAGCTATAGTAGTTTCTGAGGCAGCAGTTTGTTAGCCGCTCCTTCGAGTAACGCATGCGATTCAAGTGTCGGCTGCTCGAATGATGTCAGCAATTCCTATGATTTGGTCCAGGGTCCGTGCCGAAGGCCTTGATCGCCGTGCTGTTAGCGTGACAATCGCCCCATCGCCCCTCACCGAACTCCGCGTCGCGAGCTTTCGTCCCATAGCTCGTCTGCTGGCAGTGTCTGCGCGGGATTGGCGACGGAATTCACCGGTCCAGCCAAGATCATGTTCGGTGTACTCGACACGGCGTAAGTGTTCGTAAGTCGCCCAGGTTGAGGCTGAGAGGAGTGGAGCTGCTTGCGGTCGATTGTGGTCGCCCTGGAGTTGAAGTTCGTCGATGGGCAGCTTCTTGATACCAATGTCACTGCCTGCCACCAAGGGATTCCTGGTTGGACTGGAATTGATTGATTTTATTGCGAATTGTCGCTTGTGCATATGGCAGGGGATTGGAGATGCCACGTACTCCCGACCTCCTGAGTCACCCAGCAACCGACTGCCGCCGCTGCCCGGCTACCCTTGGTCTGGTCAAGGGCACTAACATCTCGCGGCATCGACCGGGCTTAGGTAGCCTTAGCGGGCAGTTGCGTTCCTGAGCCACCCCAATCCCAACCGAGAGGACCTCGACAACGTGTCTACGGAAACCACCAAGAGCATTACCGCGGTCGCCGACATCGCCACCGAGGCCGCCTTCGAGACGGTGACGAAGCGGCTCGCGAGCGGCGCCGACTTCGAGATGATCACTCACGCGCGCCTCGGCTTCAGCCTGGAGGAGTACCTGCGCCGCTACGAGCTGGTGCTCGCCGCCATGGCCGCGCGCGGGCTCGACGCGCTCTGCCTGCGCTCTCCCGAGAACATCACCTACATGACCGGGTACGAGACGCCGGGGTACTACAAGTACCACTGCCTGGTCATGGGCCCCGGCTTCGACCCGGTGCTCATCCTGCGGCGCTTCGAGTCGCTCAACATCCCCGAGTACGCGTGGATTCCCCGCTTCGTGCCGGTCGACGACTGGGAGCATCCCCCCACCCTCACCGCGCACGTGCTGCGCCTGCTCGGGCTCGGGGAGGGCAAACGCATCGGGGTGGAGAAGCAGGGCTGGTTCTACACCGTCGAGGAGCACGAGACGCTGACGAGCGCGCTCCCGACCTGCACCTTCGAGGACGCCATCGGCATGCTCTGGGACGCGCGCATGATCAAGTCGGGGGAAGAGATCTCAATGATGCGCCGTTCCGCCGCGATCCTCGACCGGGCGGTGCAGGCGGGCATGGACCTCTGCGCCCCCGGGGTGTCGGACGACCGGGTGAACGCCGAGGTCAACCGGGTGCTGCTCGAGAACACCGGCGAGTACATGGGCCTGCCCCCCTTCATCCTTTCCGGTCCGCGCACCTGCCTGCCCCATCAGACCGCGCGCGGCGAGACCATCGGCGCGAAGGACCTCGTCTACTTCGAGGTCTCCTGCAGCCAGTGGCGCTACGCGGTGGCGATCATGCGCACCCTCTTCATCGGCGAGCCGGACGCACGGCAGCGCGCCTGCGCGGAAGCGGTGATCGGGGCCGTCGACCGGGCGATGGAAGTCATTCGCCCCGGAGTGACCTCCGAGGAGGTGGACCGGGAAGCACGCGCGGTGGTCGAGAAGGCGGGCTTCGGCGACTACTTCCGGCACCGCCTCGGGTACTCGATCGGGGTCAACTATCCGCCGGACTGGGGCGAAGGCGAGATCATCAGCCTGCGCCGGGGCGAGGAGCGCGAGCTTGCGGAGGGCATGACCTTCCACATGGTGCCGCTCTGCCTGCTCTACCGGGACTACGGCGTGGGGTTCAGCGAGACGATCCGGGTCACCGGGACCGGATGCGAGCGCTTCTCCTCCCTGCCCCGGGAGGTCGTGGTGAAGTAGTCCCCGCTTTCCTGGGGCCGACTCCCTCTCGGAAAACCCGGTGACGCGCCGCGCGCCGGTCGCGCGCGGCTCCACGGGTACCGGGACTCAGGGCGACTCCGAACCCCGAGCTGCGCCGCCCGCCCCATGCTCGAGCCGACACCGCGGAGGATGCCGTCCCCACCCGCGGAGCCGGCCGATGGCGCGGAGTAGAATCCGGGACGCGACCAAAGACCTGCGAGCGCGCCGATGGACCTTGTCCACCCCTTCTCCGAGTACCTGGGCACGATCGGGCTCGCACCCTGGGTCATCGAGGTCTTCGTGGTCGTGTTCGCGACCCTGCTCGCCGCCTTCCTCCTCAAGGGCGTTTTCGATCGTGTCGAACGGGTGCTCATCAAGACCCCGACGGTGTGGGATCAGAGCCTCTTCAGCGCCATCCGCCTGCCGGTGCGGGCCATGGTCTGGGTGGTCGGAATCGCGTTCGCGATCCAGATCATCCAGAGCGAGACCGGCGCCGCGATCTTCGATGCGGTCGAACCCTTGCGCGATGTCACCATCGTCGGGCTCATCGCGTGGTTCCTGGTGCGTTTCATTCGCACCGTGGAAGAGAACCTCATCGAGGAAAAGAAGCAGCGCGAAGAGTCCTTCGACCGGGCCACCTACGATGCCATCGCGAAGCTGCTGCGCCTCTCGGTCGTCATCACCGCGGTGCTGGTGGCCCTGCAGACGCTGGGCTACAGCATCGCCGGCGTGCTCGCCTTCGGCGGGATCGGCGGCATCGCGGTGGGCTTCGCCGCCAAGGACCTGCTCGCCAACTTCTTCGGCGGCCTGATGATCTACCTCGACCGTCCCTTCGCGGTCGGCGACTGGATCCGCTCCCCGGACCGCGACATCGAAGGCACGGTGGAACGCATCGGGTGGCGCCTCACCGTGATCCGCACCTTCAACCAGCGCCCCCTCTACGTGCCCAACTCGGTGTTCACCAGCATATCGGTGCAGAACCCCTCGCGGATGAGCAACCGCGAGATCTACGAGGTCATCGGCGTGCGCTACGAGGACGCGGACAAGATGTGCGCGATCGTGGGCGACGTGAAGGCGATGCTCGATACCCACCCCGAGATCGAGCACGACAAGATCTGCATGGTCGCCTTCAACACCTTCGCTTCCTCCTCCCTGGACTTCTTCATCTACTGCTACACGACGACCACCCAATGGGCCTTCTTCCATGACGTCAAGCAGGACGTGCTGCTGCGAACGCTCGCCATCGTGCATGCGCACGGCGCCGACGTGGCCTTCCCCACCTCGACGGTGCACCTGGCGCAGGGCGAGGCGATTGCGGACCCGCGCCCCCTGTATACTCGCGGAATCGAATAGGCAAGGAACGCCCCTCGGGTGCCCGTACCGGCGGTTGCCCGAGGCGGGCGAAGCGAAAGGGTAAGCGTCATGCGTTCGATCCTGGTGCTCAACTCGAAGGGCGGCACGGGCAAGACCACGCTGGCCACCAATCTCGCCGCGTACTACGCGCTCGAGGAGTACAACGTCGCGCTCGTGGACTACGACGTGCAGCGATCCGCTCTCGACTGGCTGGAGACCCGACCGGAAGACCGCCCCTTCATCCACGGGGTCGACGGTACCCGGCCGGGGGCCCGCATCCCCAGGAACATGGACTTCGTGTTCATGGACGCGCCCGCCGCGAGCCATGGGGACACGCTGGTGCGGCTGCTGCGAAAGGCGCAGACCTGCATCATCCCGGTGGTGCCCTCCCCCATCGACCTCAATGCCGCGGTGCGCTTCCTGGACCGGCTGGTCCGTCTCGGCCGCGTGCTCAACCGCAAGGTCCGGGTGGGCACGGTCGCAAACCGGGTGCGGGAGAACTCGGCCGGGCATGAGGAGCTCCAGCACTTCCTGCGATCGGTGCGCCTTCCCGACCGCCGCCGCCTGCCCTTCGTGGCGGCGCTGCGCAGCACGCAGAGCTACGTGCACGCGGCCGAGCGCGGACTCGGCATCTGGGAGCTCCCGTACTCGAGGGTACGGCACGACCTCGAGCTCTGGGATCCGCTCATCAAGTGGCTGAACAGCCGGCGCAGCCGGCCGCAGTAGCCTGCTCTCCGCCTCTCGCCTCCCTGCGCCGGAGTAGTCGCCCATGGCGCGCCTTCATCTCGAGCCGAGCGGACGGGTGCTCGAAGTGAAGTCCGAGGAGAGCGTGCTCGAGGCCGCGCTCCGCCAGGGCGTCGCCCTGCCCTACGGGTGCCGCAACGGTGCCTGCCGTTCCTGCCGGGCCCGCATTCTCGATGGTGCGGTGCACTATCCCGACGGCCCGCCCAAGGCCCTGCAACCCTCCGACCGTGACGACGGGTTCGTGTTCCTGTGCGCGGCGCACCTGCGGGCCGGCGCCCGTATCGAAGTGGAGGAGATCGACGCCGATCGAGACATCGTGGTGCGCACCCTGCTCTGCCGCCTGGTGGAAAAGGAGATCCTGGCGCACGACGTGGTCGCCCTGCGCCTGCGGCTGCAGGAGGGCGAGCGCCTGCGCTTCCTCGCCGGCCAGTACGTCGATGTCGTGCTGCGCGACGGCCGCCGGCGCGCCTTCTCGCTCGCGAGCCCGCCCGATGGGGAGTCTCTCTACGAGCTTCAGATCCGGCACGTTCCCGGCGGGGAGTTCTCCGGCTACGCCTTCGAGCACCTCAAACCCCGCGCGATCCTGCGCCTGCTCGGGCCGCTGGGCAGCTTCTACCTGCGCAAGACTCCCCCGCGTCCGGCGGTGCTGATGGCGGGAGGAACCGGCTTCGCCCCGATCAAGAGCATCATCGAAGACGCCCTCAACGAAGGATTTGCACCGCCGATGCACCTCTACTGGGGCGCACGCGCCCGGCGCGACCTGTACCACGACGCACTCGCCCGGCGCTGGGCGCGCGAGCACGGGAACTTCCACTACACCCCGGTGCTCTCCGAGCCCACCGCGCAGTGCGAGTGGCGGGGCAGAACCGGATTCGTGCATCAGGCGGTGCTCGAAGACTTTCCGGATCTCTCGGGCTGGGGCGCCTACCTGAGCGGCCCGCCGCTCATGGTGAGCGCAGCGCGGCGCACCCTGGTGGCGCAGGGACTGGACCCGACCTGCCTGCACTCGGACTCCTTCGACTACGCGTTCGAGACCGGTCACGACGGCCTCTAGCCCCACCGGGATCTCGGAACTCGAGACGGCAGGAGAACGGCCGGTGGCCTGCCGCTTGCGTGTCCGTGCTGGAGGCAGGGATCCGGCCAGCGTGAGACGTTCTTCCTTTGATGCAATCCAGAATAGGGTTCCACCACCGGCTTGCGTTATGCTTTTCTGTTCCACTCACTGAAACCCGCCATTCCATGCAAGCACACTATCATCCCGAGGAGGTCGAGGCGCGCGCCCGGGCCTGGTGGCAGGAACACCGGACCTTCCGGGTCACCGAGGATCCGGATCGGGAGAAGTTCTACTGCCTGTGCATGTTCCCGTACCCGAGCGGGCGCCTGCACATGGGACACGTACGCAACTACACCATCGGCGACGTGGTGGGACGCTACCAGCGCATGCTCGGCAAGAACGTGCTGCAGCCGATGGGCTGGGACGCCTTCGGCCTTCCGGCGGAGAACGCGGCAATCGACGCGGGCGTGGCGCCCGCGAAGTGGACCCGCGAGAACATCGCGACCATGAAGAGCCAGCTCCAGCGCCTGGGCTTCGGGTACGACTGGGAGCGGGAGCTGACCACCTGCCGTCCCGAGTACTACCGCTGGGAACAGTGGTTCTTCAATCGCCTCTACGAGAAGGGCATCGCCTACAAGCACCTGGCGGAGGTCAACTGGGATCCGGTCGAAGGCACGGTGCTCGCCAACGAGCAGGTGGTCAACGGACGGGGCTGGCGATCCGGCGCCCCGGTGGAGCGGCGGCGGATCCCCCACTGGTTCCTCAGGATCACCGACTACGCGGACGAGCTGCTCGACTCCCTCGATGCGCTCGACTGGCCGGACGCGGTCAAGAACATGCAGCGCCACTGGATTGGCCGCTCCGAGGGGGTCGAGTTCGACTTCGCGCTCGAGACCGGGGAGGACGCGCTTCGCGTCTTCACCACCCGGCCCGACACCCTCTTCGGCGCCACCTTCATGGCGGTGGCCCCGGAACACCCCGCCGCGCAGCGCCGGGCGGCGGAGGATCCCGAGATCGCCCGCTTCGTCGAGGAGTGCCGCGCCGGAAGCACCGCGGAGGCCGACCTCGAAACGATGGAGAAGGTAGGGCGGCCTCTCGGAGTGCACGCGATCAACCCCGTCAACCGGGAGCGGATCCCGGTCTGGGTGGCGAACTTCGTGCTCATGAGCTACGGCACCGGCGCGATCATGGCGGTGCCCGGCCACGATGAGCGCGACCACGAGTTCGCCCGCAAGTACGGGCTCACCATCCGGCAGGTCATCGCCCCCGCCGACGACACCGAGATCGACATCCAGGCCGAGGCGTGGACCTCGAAGGAGAACATGATCACGGTCGATTCCGGGCAGTTCTCGGGACTCGACTACGCCCGGGCCTTCGACGCCTTCTGCGAGTGGCTGGAGAAGCACGCCAACGGCGAGCGCAAGGTGAACTACCGGCTGCGGGACTGGGGGGTGTCGCGGCAGCGCTACTGGGGCTGCCCGGTGCCGATCCTGCACACCGAATCGGGACGCGAGCGGCCGGTGCCCGACGCCGATCTCCCGGTGCACCTGCCCGAGGACGTGGCGCTCTCGGGCGGCGGATCGCCGCTCGCGACCATCCCCTCCTTCGTGAACGCCGTCGATCCGGAGAGCGGGGAGCCGGCCCGGCGCGACACCGACACCTTCGACACCTTCATCGACTCCGCCTGGTACTACGCGCGCTTCGCCTGCCCCGATGCCGAGAGCATGGTCGACGAACGGGCCAACTACTGGCTGCCGGTGGACCAGTACATCGGCGGCATCGAGCATGCGGTGCTGCACCTGCTCTACGCGCGCTTCTACTACAAGCTGATGCGCGACGAGGGCCTGCTCGACTCCGACGAGCCCTTCACCAACCTGCTCTGCCAGGGCATGGTGCTCAAGGAGACCTACTACCGCGAGAACCCCGACGCGCCCCCCACCTGGTACTCCCCTTACGAGGTCGAGATCGACCACGACGAGAAAGGCAAGGTCGTCGGCGCGCGCCTGAAGAGCGACGGCCTGCCGGTCGAGGTCGGCGGGGTGGAGAAGATGTCGAAGCAGAAGAAGAACGGCGTCGATCCCGAGGACATGGTGAAGCGCTTCGGCGCGGACACCGTGCGCCTCTACATGATGTTCACCTCGCCCCCCGAGCAGACGCTGGAGTGGCAGGACGGCGCGGTGGTGGGCATGTACAGCTTCCTCAAGAGGCTATGGAGACGGGTGCACGCGCATACGGATGGGGGCCGCTGCGAGCCGCTCGATGCGGCCGCGCTCGACTCCGCACAGCGCGCAATGCGCCGGCGGGTGCACGAGACCATCGCCAAGGTGAGCGATGACGTGGGCCGGCGCTACAAGTTCAACACCGCGATCGCCGCGATCATCGAGCTCGACAACGAGCTCGCCCGCTTCCCGGTGGAGAGCGCTCAGGAGCGCGCGCTGGTGCAGGAAGCGCTGGAAGCGATCGTGCTGCTGCTCTCGCCGGTGGTGCCCCACATCTGCCACGAGCTGTGGTTCGCGCTCGGCCACGAACGCGCGGTGGTCGACGAGGCCTGGCCCGCGCCCTGCCCGGAGGCGCTGACCCGCGAGCACGTGGAGCTGGTGGTGCAGGTGAACGGCAAGCTCCGCGGCCACATCTCGGTGCCGGTGCACGCGAACGACCAGGACATCACGGACGAGGCGTTCAACAACGAGAACGTGCGCCGCTTCGTGGCGGGGCGGGACGTGCGGCGCACCGTGGTGGTGCCGGGGCGTCTCGTCAACATCGTGGTGTGATTCGAGCGAGGATGTTCAGCGCAGTGCCATATCGACGGTGGATTCACACTTGCCTTTAACTTGCCGTGACTCGATGCTCTTCGTGGATTCCCGCTTGGATGGAAGTTCCCCTGCCACCTCGGCTCTGGTGGATTCCCGCTTACGCGGGGATGATGGAAAGTGGCGCTTGCGCCAGTCTCGGGCATACCCATGCCGATCTCCGTCATTCCTTTGATGAACCGGAATCCAACGCAGCGGACCCAACGAGTCACCCGACATTCTGGAGCGAAAACGAATCCTGAACCCTGAGGTGTCAAGGCAGTGAGTTTCCCGAACACACGTCGCTCCCGTTTCCCGGACCAGCGGTTCACGAGCCGAGTCGGATGGCGAACGGCGCTCGCGGGCCTCCTGCTCGGCGCCCTGCTCGCCGGATGCGGCTTCCAGCCCCGAGGGCAGGTGCCCATGGGCGCCGCGGCGGGCAGCCTCTTCCTCGACGCGCCACCCGCGTTGCTGATCGACCTCGAGTCGGCGCTCGCGGGCAGCAC
Organism: uncultured Ectothiorhodospiraceae bacterium; assembly: GCA_964420925.1. GTDB lineage: Bacteria > Pseudomonadota > Gammaproteobacteria > HK1 > HK1 > JAJEAD01. The sequence continues at coordinate 13,574 of CAYQVB010000075.1, forward strand.
GGTGTCGCGATCGCCGAGCCGGGAAGGGGCAGACGCGGTGCTCGCCGTCGCCTCGGAGCGATTCGAGCGGCGGGTGCTCTCGGTCGACCCCTTCGACGGCAGCGAGCGGGAAGCCGAGATCGCCTACGTGGTCGAGTTCCGAATCGGCCTGGGATCGGATCCCGCCGCCATGGACCAGCAGCGCGTCACTCTGGTGCGCGAGTTCCTGTACACGCCCGAAGAGATCGTCGCCAAGGAGCACGAGGAGGACCTCATACGGGTGGAGCTGCGCCGGGAAGCGGCGGCCCGGATCCTGCGCCGCGCCGCAGCCGCGATGGGCAGCGCCATGTCGCAGTGATCCCGACCGATTCCGACGGGCGGGATTAGCACCGGACCGGGGCGGACCTGTCGGTGGGATGGCCACGCGTGGCTTGGTGTCTCGCACCGGCGAACGAGAAGGGGACACTGGCGCCCCTCGTTGATGCTATTCTTCCCGACGGCATCGGAAGGAATCGAGCATGAACAGAGACACCATCATCAGCAGGGATGCGATCGCGATTGCGGCTACCGGCGCAACGCTCCTGGTTGCCGTCATCGCCACCGGCACTCTGAACCATCACTCCATCTCCTCGCTGCGACAAGACGTGCATGGCGACATTGGCGCACTTCGCCAGGACGTCACGGCACTGCGCTCGGAAGTGGCCGAATTCCGCGAGCGCGTAGTCCGAGACATGGGTACGCTGAGCGAGCGCATCGCCCGCCTGGAAGTAGAAGTCGGCACACTGAAAGTCGATGTCGGCGAGTTGAAAGTCGATGTCGGCAAACTGAAGGGATCCGGCTACGAGAGCTAGCAGCCCAATCGACCTGTGTTCCGCCGCGCCCGCCCGGTAGCGTGCGCATTCGTCCCGAGGACCTTGCGCGGAGACTCTCCCGGGGAGCGCTCGCGCCCGTCTACGTGGTGTTCGGAAGCGAGCCGCTGCAGATCGAGGAGAGCCTGGACGCCATCCGGTCCGCGGCCCGGGCGCAGGGCCACGACGAGCGCATCGTCCTGCACGCCGATACGGGCTTCGACTGGAGCGAGCTGCGCCAGTACCAGGACAGCCTCTCGCTCTTCGCGGAGAAGCGCCTCATCGATCTGCGCCTGTCCCGCTCCAAGCCCGAGCGGGCCGGCGCCGAGGCCCTGCTCCGCTACGCCGAGCGCCCCAATCCGGACTGCGTGCTGCTCTTGAGCGCGGGCGCGCTCGACTGGCGCGAGCAACGGGCGCGCTGGTACCGGGCCCTCGATTCCGCCGGTGCGGTGGTGCAGACCTGGCCCGTCCCGCCCCGGCAACTGCCCCGCTGGATAGCCGAGCGGGGTCGCCGGCGCGGCCTCGTCATTGCCGAGGACGCCGCCGCCGCGCTCGCGGACCGGGTGGAAGGCAACCTGCTCGCGGCCGCGCAGGAGGTGGACAAGCTCCTGCTGCTGCACGGAAGCGGCCGTATCGACCTCGACGATGCGCTCGCCTCGAGCGCCGACAACTCCCGCTACGGCGCCTTCGACGCGGGTGACGCCGCCATGGCGGGCAACGCGGCGCGTGCGCTGCGCGTTCTCGATCGCCTGCGCGAGGAAGGCACCGAGATCACCTACGTGTCGTTCGCCCTCGCCCGCGAGATCCGTGCCCTGGCCTCGATGGCGGACGCCATGTCGAGGGGAGAGAACGAGGCCCGGGTGCTCGCCCGGCACCGGGTGCGGGATCGGCGCCGGGGACTGATCTCCCACGCCCTGCGCCGCCATCGGCCGCGAGACTGGATCGCAATGCTGCGACAGGCGGTGCATCTCGACCGCGTGATCAAGGGCGCAGAGCGCGGCGCGGCCTGGGACGAAGCGGCCCGGCTCGCCCTGATGCTCGCGGGCGTACCGGTTCCTTCGCGCGAGCGCCCGTGATTGACGGGCTCGGCTCGACGGGTACCATCGAGAGCCCGACGACCGGGAGGAATCTGTAATCGCCACCCTTGCCCACGAAGTGACCTCGATTCGCTCCGAGCCCGACGACGTCGACGCGTACCTGCGCGATGTCGGTCGCCGCGCCCGCGCCGCATCGCGGACGCTGGCCCGCGCCGGCACCCGGGAGAAGAACCGCGCGCTGGAGTCGGCCGCGCAGGCCATCCTGGACTCGGGCGACGCCTTGCAGGCGGCAAACCGCGAGGACCTCGAGCAGTCGCGCGAGCGCCGGCTGGACTCCGCCCTGCTCGACCGGCTCGAGCTCACCCCCGCGCGGGTGGCGGCGATGGCCGAGGGCTTGCGCGAGATCGCGGCGCTGCCGGATCCGGTCGGGGAGGTGAGCGAGCTCCGCTACCGTCCTTCCGGCATCCAGGTCGGGAGGATGCGGGTACCGCTCGGCGTCATCGGCATCGTCTACGAGTCGCGGCCCAACGTCACCGCGGATGCGGCGGGCCTTTGCCTCAAGGCCGGCAACGCCACCATTCTCCGGGGGGGATCGGAAGCTATCCGCTCCAACCTCGCCATCGCGCGCTGCATCGACCAGGGCCTGGAAGGGGCGGGACTGCCGGCGGACGCGGTGCACGTGGTCCAGACCACGGACCGGGCCGCGGTCGGGGCCCTGATCCGCATGGACGAGTTCGTCGACATCATCGTGCCGAGAGGAGGGAAGAGCCTGATCGAGCGGATCTCGAGAGAGGCGACAATCCCGGTGATCAAGCACCTCGACGGCGTGTGCCATGTCTACGTCGACGATCGCGCCGACCTCGACAAGGCGCAGGAGATCGCCTTCAACGCGAAGGCGCAGCGCTTCGGTGTCTGCAACACGATGGAGACCCTGCTGGTCGCGCGCGGGGTCGCGGACGAAGTACTGCCCCCGCTCGCCGCCCGCTTCGAAGCGGCGCGGGTGGAGCTGCGCGGCTGCCCCGAGACCCGGACCATCGTGCCGGACTGCGCTCCCGCAAGCGAGGAGGACTGGAGGACCGAGTACCTCGCCCCCATCCTGTCGGTGCGGGTGGTCTCCGGTCTGGACGAGGCCCTGGATCACATCGGCGAGCACGGCTCGCAGCACACCGACGCGATCGTCACCGAGGATCAGTCACGGGCGCGGCGCTTCCTCACCGAGGTCGACTCGAGCTCGGTGATGGTCAATGCGTCGACGCGTTTCGCCGACGGCTTCGAGTATGGCCTGGGGGCGGAGATCGGCATCAGCACCGACAAGCTCCACGCGCGGGGGCCGGTGGGGCTCGAAGGGCTCACCTCGCAGAAGTTCATCGTTCTCGGAGACGGCCACGTCAGGACCTGAGGGAAGAGGCGCGGTGGGCGCGCATTTCCGCCGAGGCCCCGGCGGGACCGCATCCTCCACGCGGCAAGGTTCCGGTCCGCGGCCCCGGACTCGGAGGCCGCAGCGCGTGCGGTCACCGCACCGCCCGCGCTTGATTGGCAGCCGGCTCTTTCAACGCCGTCCCCGAAGTCTCTGATGGAGTCGCGAGCGAATGGTCCCGGAGGGCGGATGACCTACACCAGTCACGTCAGTGACGCTAGTCGCAATGTCTCCGCGTAGTGGCCGCCATCGGGATCCTCGGAGGCACCTTCGACCCGGTGCACTGTGGCCATCTGCATCTTGCGTCGGAGATGCGAGACCACCTCGGACTGGACACCGTCCTGCTCCTTCCGGCGGCCGCTCCTCGACTGCGCGCGCCCCCGGTAGCGACGGCGGCGGAGCGCCTCGAGATGCTGCGCGCGGCGGTCGCCGGAATCGGAGCGCTCGCGGTGGACACGCGCGAGCTCGGGCGCGCCGGTCCCACCTGTACCGTGGACACCCTCGTCGAGCTGCGCCGCGAGCACCCGGAGGAGCCCCTGTGCTTCATTCTTGGACTCGACGCTTTCCTGCGCCTCGACGAGTGGAAGCGCTGGCGGAAGCTCCCCGAGCTCGCGCACCTCGCCGTCGCCCGGCGGGCCGGCGCCTCGCTGCCGCAGCGTGGACCGCTCGCCCGACTGCTTCGAGAGCGGGGCACCGCGGATCCGACGGCGCTGCACCGCCGGCCGGCAGGACTCGTACACGTTGCCGAGCTCCCCGTTCCCGACGTATCGGCATCGCGGATCCGCCGATGCCTGGCCCAGGGACTCTGCGTGGAGGGCATGGTCCCTCCCGCGGTCATCGAAGTGATTGAAAGGCAGGACAGCTATCGCCCATGCAAGCAAAGCAGTTGACCCGACTCGTGCTCGATGCCCTCGACGAGCGCAAGGGCGAGGACGTCGTCGTCCTCGACGTACGCGACCTCACCGACATCACCGACTACATGATCGTCGCGAGCGGGCGATCCCGACGGCAGGTGACCGCCCTCGCGGAGGAGGTGATTCTGAGGTCGAAGCGGGCCGGGCGGCCCCCGATGGGGGTGGAGGGGCTGGATCGCGGCGAGTGGGTGCTCATCGACCTCCTCGACGCGGTGGTGCATGTCATGCAGCCCGAGACCCGCGACTTCTACCAGCTCGAAAAGCTGTGGGGCGGCAAGGAGGCGGGGCTCTCCCGGTCGTCGGCGACGCCGTGAGGAGCAGGCGACGGGGCGTTCAGGATTTCCGTTCGAGCCGCGTCTACCGTCATTCCCTTGATCGGCGGGACGCCATTGCTGAAGTTGCTTCCCCGATGGGGACCTGGTCCGGAGTCACGGACTGCTTTCAGAGCATCCTGGTGAAGATCCGAGTGTTGGCCGTCGGGACCCGAATGCCGGCCTGGGTGGACGAGGGCTACCGGGACTACGCTCGCCGGCTGCGGGGAGGCTGGTCGCTCGATCTCGTCGAGGTGCCGAGCGCACGAAGGGGCGCACGCTCCCCGACTCGGCGCATGGTGGATGAGGAGGGCGATCGCCTGCTCGCCGCCCTGCCGGCACGCGCTGTTGTCGTCGCCCTCGACGAGAAGGGCGTCGCGCTGACGAGCGCCGGCCTTGCCCGACGCCTTGCCGGATGGCAGGGAGAGGGACCGTCGCTCGCGCTGATGATCGGCGGCCCGGACGGCCTGTCGCCGCGTTGCCTGGAGCGAGCCTCTCTGCGCTGGTCCCTGTCCCGCCTGACCATGCCCCACGCCCTGGTGCGGGTAGTGGTAGCGGAGCAGATTTACCGCGCCTGGTCGATACTGCACCGGCACCCCTACCATCGTGAGTGAGGACGCAGGAGCGCCTTTCGTCTACCTCGCGTCACGCTCGCCGAGACGCCGGCAACTGCTGCGGCAGCTCGGCGTCTCGTTCGATGTGGTGGAAGCCGACGTGGACGAGGTCGCGCTGCCTTCCGAGGATGCCCGTGCGCTGGTCGCCCGGCTCGCGCAGGCCAAGGCGGAGACGGGCGCCCGTGCGGTCGCCGGAAAACGCATCGCTCCGGTTCTGGGGGCGGACACGGTGGTGGAGATCGAAGGCGAGATCCTCGGCAAGCCGATCGACCGGAATCACGCCGAGGAGACGCTCGCGAAGCTCTCCGGGCGCTGTCACCGCGTCTTCAGTGGAGTGGCGCTGTGGAAGCGGGGTGTGGTGCGAGTGCGCGTATCGCAAAGCGAAGTGTGCTTTCGCCCCCTCGACGCGCGAGAGCGGCGCCTCTACTCCGAGAGCGGAGAAGCGCTCGACAAGGCGGGCGCCTACGCCATCCAGGGCATCGGCGCGACCTTCGTCGAAAGGCTCAGCGGAAGTCCGTCCGGCGTCATGGGCCTGCCGCTGCGGGAGACGGCGGACCTGCTGCGCGAGGCCGGCATCGACGTGCTGGCGCAACGTTCGAGCTCTCAAAGCCGATCCCTGAGCGCGTAGTAGAGCATTCCCGCCACGAGCAGGGGCTGGCGCGCCCACCTGCCACCGGGAAAGCGCCGGTGCGGCAGGCCCGCGAACACGTCGAAGCGCTCCGCGGTGCCCGCCACCGCTTCGGCGAGGAGCTTGCCCGCGAGCTGGGTGAGGGCGACGCCGTGGCCGGAGAAGCCCTGCGCGAAGAAGGCGCAGTCCCGGATACGACCGAAGTGCGGCAGGCGGCTGCGGGTGATGGCGAGGCGTCCGCTCCACGCGTGCTCGATGCGCACGTCGGCGAGCTGGGGAAACACCTCCAGCATGTAGCGGCGCACGAAGGCGCGGAGATCGGGCGGAGGCCGTCCGCGGTAAGTCTCCCCGCCACCGAAGATCAGGCGCCCATCCGGGGACCGGCGATAGTAGTCCACCACGAACTTGCTCGCGTGCACGCAGCAGTCGACCGGAATCAGGGCGGCGGCGCGAGCTGCGCCGAGCGGCTCGGTCGCGAGGAGATGGTTCGCGATCGGCATGATCCGGGAACGGATCTCGGGCACGAGGTCGCCGAGGTACGCGTTGCCGCAGAGCAGCACGTAGCGTGCCCGCACCTGGCCCTCATCGGTGCGCACCAGCGGGCGGCTGTCCCAGCGGATTTCGATCGCCCTGGACTGTTCGTGCAGGCGCGCTCCGGCCGCGACCGCGGCGCGCGCGAGGCCGAGCGCGAGATTCAAGGGGTGGAGGTGGGCGCCGCCGGCGTCGAACTGGCCCCCGCAGTAGCGTTCGCTCGCCACCATCTCGCGCACCTCGTCCCGGTCCAGCATGCGGAGCTCAGGGTAGTCGTAGTGCACGGCGAGGTGCTCGGTCTCCCTTTGAAGCTCCGGCAAGTAGCGCCGCCTGGTCGCCGCGAGCAGGTTGCCGGGCTTCCAGTCGCAGTCGATGCGGTGGCGCTCCACCCGCTCGCGGAGCAGGGCCTTCGCCTCCTCGGCCAGGTCCCAGAGGGCGCGGGCGCGCTCGCGTCCGTAACGCGCTTCGAGCTCCAGCACGTCCCGGCGCTGGCCGCTGCCGACCTGACCGCCGTTTCGACCGGAAGCGCCCCAGCCCACGTGCGCCGCCTCGAGCAGCACGACCTCGTAGCCGCGCTCCGCGAGATGCAGCGCGGCGGAAAGGCCGGTATAGCCTCCGCCCACGACGCAGACATCGGCGCTCACCTCTCCCCGCAACGGGGACAGAGACGGGGGGGCGTGCGCGGTGGCGGCGTACCACGAGTTCGGATGGTCGATGGTCACGTCATCAAATTGTCGCAAGCGGGCGATTCCACTATATTTCGCCGGTTTTGCGGCGGGGGGAAAGCGCGCCGGCCGTCGGACGGCTGTGCAATGCCGCGGGTGCCGGACCGGCCCCGTCCTTCGATTGACAAGCTCGGGAGGAGTTCATGAGCGCGAACGTCTGGCCGGTGATCTTCGGCCTCGTGGGTCTGGGCACCGCGTGGTACATCTACCAGCGCATCAAGGACTTTCCCGAGGGCGAGGCGAAAGTCGCCGAGATCGCGGAGCAGATCCGCCTCGGCGCCATGGTGTTCATGCGGCGCGAGTACACAATGCTCGCGTGGTTCTGTCTCGTCCTCCTCGTGCTGCTCTTCTTCTCCCCGGGCCTGGGCGCGAGCACCGCGGTCGCGTTCCTGGTCGGCGCGCTGTGCTCGGCCGGCGCCGGCTACATCGGCATGAGCACCGCCACCCGCGCCAACGTGCGCACGACGACCGCCGCATACTCGCACGGCCCCGCGGATGCGCTGACGGTGGCCTTCTTCGGCGGTTCGATCATGGGCCTCGCGGTCGCCTCGCTCGGCCTGCTGGGCCTGGGCGTGCTCTACCTGCTCTTCGGCGGCGACCCGCACACTGCTCACCACATCCACGGCTTCGGAATGGGCGCATCGAGCGTTGCCCTCTTCTCGCGCGTCGGCGGGGGGATCTACACCAAGAGCGCCGACGTGGGTGCGGACCTCGTGGGCAAGATCGAAGCCGGGATCCCGGAGGACGACCCCCGCAACCCCGGAGTCATCGCGGACAACGTCGGCGACAACGTGGGCGACGTCGCCGGGATGGGCTCGGATCTCTTCGAGTCCTACTGCGGCGCAATGATCGCCACGATCGCGATGGCTTCCACGATGTCTCTCAGCATGATCGAGAGCCTGGGCGCGCGGGAGGCCCTGATGTTCCTCCCGCTCGGGCTCGCTTCCACCGGACTGCTGTGCTCGATCATCGGCATCTTCATCGTGCGCAAGGTCTCGTCGAAGTCCCCGCAGACCGCGCTTCGCATCGGCACCGTGGGCACCACGGTGCTCTTCATCGTCGTGTCCTTCTACGTCATCACCAGCCTGGTGGGAGTGAGCGCCAACGTGTGGTGGGCGGTGGTCGCGGGCGCGATCGGCGGCATCGTCATCGGACTCGTCACCGAGTACTTCACCTCCAGCCAGCCCGTGCGCGAGATCGCGCTCTCGGGAGAGACCGGTCCCGCCACCGTCATCATCACCGGCCTTTCCGTCGGCATGCGCTCGGTGGTCATTCCGGTCCTCGCCATTTGCGCCATCATCGCGATCTCGAGCGAGCTGGTGGGGCTCTACGGGGTCGGCATCGCGGCGGTCGGCATGCTCGCCACCGTCGGCATCACCATGGCCATCGACGCCTACGGCCCCGTCGCCGACAACGCGGGCGGCATCGCGGAAATGGGCGGGCTCGGGGAGGAGACCCGCGCGATCACCGACTCCCTCGACGAGCTCGGCAACACCACCGCCGCGATCGGCAAGGGCTTCGCGATTGGCGCCGCCGCGCTCGCCGCGCTCGCGATCATCACCGCCTTCGTGGAGACGGTGTCCGCGAGCAAGGCCGACTTCGCGCTCGAAATCGGCAACCCCCACGTGCTCATCGGCATCTTCATGGGCGGCGTCATTCCCTTCTTCCTCGCCGCCCTGACCATGGATGCGGTGGGCAAGGCCGCGTTCGAGATGATCAACGAGATCCGCCGCCAGTTCCGCGAGATCAGCGGGCTGCTCGAAGGCACCGCCCGGCCCGACACGGAGCGCTGCGTCGACATCGCCACCACCGCGGCGCTCAAGAAGATGGTGCTGCCGGGCGTGATCGCGGTTGCTGCCCCGCCCATCGTCGGCCTGCTGATGAGCGCCGAGGCACTCGGCGGGATGCTTGCGGGGGCGCTGCTCGGCTGCGTGCTGCTCGCGCTCACCATGGCGAACGCGGGCGGGGCCTGGGACAACGCCAAGAAGTACGTCGAGAAAGGCCATCACGGCGGCAAGGGCTCCGACACCCACACCGCGACCGTGGTCGGGGACACGGTGGGCGACCCCTTCAAGGACACCTCCGGCCCCTCGATGAACATCCTCATCAACGTGATGGCGATCGTGAGCCTGGTCATCGCGCCGTTGCTCTGAGCCTTGGGGGCCGCCGGCCTGCCGGCACATCCCGCGGAAGGACGGCGGGTCGCGCACGGGGCGCGGTCGCCGCCCCGCCGATCGTGGGCTTGGTGATCACGCCGCTGCTTTGAGCGAAGGACCTTCCGCCCGCCGGGGCCGGGGACCCGGACGCATTGCAGGAGGAACGACGGGACTGCGCGGAAGGATAGCGAGGCCGCACGGGGGTGCAGCGGTCGCGAGCGCCTCCTCTACCGGCCTTCCCACGGGTTGACGATGAGCACCTTCATGGGAGCGAAGTCGGAGACGTTACGGGTCATGACGCGCAGTCCGTGCTTCACCGCAGTGGCTGCGATGAGCCCATCGGAAACGCCGACCTGATGCCCCTCCCGGCGGGCCGCCGCTTCGAGATCGCCCCACAGTCGCGCCGTCTCGGCATCCACGGGGAGAATGCGCTCGGCGAAACCGCGTTCCAGCCCGTCGAGCCAGGATGTGAGCTCGCGCCGCCGCCGGCCTTCCTCGAGCCTGGCTACGCCGGAGGCGATCTCACCGAGAGTGACGCCGCTCAAGAAGGCTTCGTACTCGGCAAGTTCCCTCACCGCCGCCTTGACCTCGGGAGCGCCCTCGGGCCGCCGGATCTCCGAGACAACGCAGGTATCGAGCAGGGTTCTCACAGCTCCACTTCGCGCATCGGCTCTCCGTCGCGGTCGAACTCGACCCCGTCCAGCGATGGACCGCTCATGAGGTAGTCGACAAACCCGATCCGCTCGCCGGTCAGGCGCATGTAGTCGTCCTCGGACACCACGATGACCGCTTCGCCACGCCGGGTGATGCGTTGCGGCCCTTCCCCCAGCGCCCTGCCGACGACTTCGCTCAGCCGATTCTTGGCTTCCGCCAATTGCCAGTCCATCTCTATGGCTCCAATGTCTAGATAGTCTAGATAGAATTACATCGTGACCCACACGGCCGTGCTCGTCCAGACGCGCCGAGTCCGATTGCTCCACCCTTCCCGGATGTCTACCGTGAGGGGCGCTCGTTCTTCCTCGAGCCGCGCCGCGTACCCTCGCAACAGGACAGGACGGCACATATACTACCGCCCGCCAGCGCTGCCAACGCGCGGGAGAACAAGGCTCGGCAACGGCAAACCGCAAACGCAAGCGCTGCGTTCGCGGCAGCCAACTGGCCATCTGCCGGTAACGGAACGGACAGAGATGAAGATACTCGTGCTCGGCGGAGACGGCTTCTGCGGCTGGCCTACTGCCCTCCACCTCTCCGATCTCGCCCACGACGTGGTGATCGTGGACAACCTGTCCCGGCGCAGGATCGATGCCGAGCTCGGTGCGGAGAGCCTGACGCCGATCCGGCCCATCGAGGAACGGCTGTCCGCCTGGCGCGAGGTCTCGGGGCGGGAGATCCCCTTCATCGAAGCCGATGTCACCGAGTTCGACACGGTCCTCGGCCTGTTGCGCCAAGAGCGCCCCGACGCCGTGGTGCACTTCGCCGAGCAACGCGCCGCACCCTACTCGATGAAGTCACCGGAGCACAAGAACTACACGGTCCGCAACAACGTGAACGGGACCCACAACCTGCTGAACGCCATCGTGGAGGCCGGCGAGGACACCCACATGGTGCACCTGGGGACGATGGGCGTCTACGGCTACGGGCACGATGAGCCGGTGCCGGTGCCCGAGGGCTATCTGGACGTGCGCTTCGACACCCGGAACGGGCGCGAGGTCACCGACAGCATCGTCTATCCGCCGAATCCCGGCTCGATCTACCACCTGACGAAGGTGCTGGACGCCTTCATGTTCCAGTACTACGCAAAGAACGACCGCCTCAGGATCACCGACCTTCACCAGGGGATCGTGTGGGGCACGCAGACTGAGCAGACCCGCCGCGATGAGCGCTTGATCAATCGCTTCGACTACGACGGCGACTACGGCACCGTGTTGAACCGATTCCTGATGCAGGCGGCCATCGGCTATCCGCTCACGGTGCACGGCACGGGGGGGCAGACGCGGGCCTTCATCCACATCCGGGACACCTGCCGGTGCATCGAGAAGGCGCTGGCG
>CAYQVB010000076.1:0-9117 GCA_964420925.1 uncultured Ectothiorhodospiraceae bacterium
GGACATCTGGCTCCGCCCCCTCCGGAAAGATTGGCGGCGCACCCTCAATCGGTAGAATTACACCCGGGCGAGACCGGGTGCGGGTAAGCATGCCAACAAGAGGATAACCCTCTCCTCATCCCCCGGGACCCGAACGGTTACCCGGAAATCACCGGACATCTTCCGCTCGCGGTGCCATCGAGGGACGGTGGAGTCCTCGCCGGGTGATGCAATCCGCATACCTCTTGATTACACAATTTCCGCACCGATGAAATTCTCCATATAAATCGGTGCGTTAGATGGATTCTCCATCTAAAGCGCAGCAAGATCGGCCTTGGTAGCGAACTCCGACATGTCCACGGTACCGATGCCCTCCGCGATCGCTTCGGCAAGCCTTTCGTCCGCGCCCGCCTGCTTGAGCTTTCGGGCGAAAGCGAGCGTATCAATTCCAAGGGCCTGAGTCATGACGGGGCGGTATCTCGTTGATCGCTGTTTCGATTGTATGGCCAACGGCATTCGCTTGGGGTCTTCCTGCTGCCTCCGACCTTCCTTCGAGGGCGCACGAACGCAGGCCTCGGGCGCTCATCGTCGTCGACCGGGGACTACGCGCGTCGGATTCCGGTTCAACTCCGCGGTGCCCGCGTCAACCCTGCGATTCGCGTGCGCTGACGGCGCGCCACGCGAGATGCACGCACTCCATCACGCAGGTGGCGGCGAGGAAGGCGCTCATGCCGCCGACGTCGTAGAGCGGGGAGAGGGTGTTGACGTCGGTGGCGACGATGTCGAGACCGGCGAGCCCCTGCAGGATGGCGAGCCCCTCGCGCGCCGACACTCCGCCCCAGGTCGGGGTGAACACCCCGGGCGCGCAGGAGGGGTCGAAGAAGTCCATGTCCCAGCACAGGTAGAGCGGCCGGCCCGCGACCCGCTCGCGCACGTGCGCGAGCAGGCGCTCGATGCCCATCGCCAGCATGTCCTGACCGGAGATGAGCTCGAAGCCCTTGGCGCGCGTGTACTCGAAGACCCCGCTCATCCCGATCGTGCCGCGCGCCCCGACGTGCAGGGAGTGGCTGACGTCGACGATGCCTTCCTCCGCCGCCCGCGCGAAGGTGGTGGCGGGATTGAAGCGGCGCTCGTTGCTGCCGGGCGCCGTGTCCTCGTCGGGGTAGGTGTCGGTGTGGGCGTCGAAGTGCAGCAGGGCCAGGTCGGGATGGCGTTTCCCCAGCGCGCGGAGCTGGGGCAGGGTCACCGCGCCGTCGCCTCCGAAGGTGATCGGTATCGCCCCCGCGGCGACGATGCTGGCCACCGCCTCCTCGATGCGCGCGTAGGTCTCGATGATGTCGCCGAGCACCACGTCGACGTCCCCCAGGTCGACCGCGCCGAGCGCCTCCAGCGGATTCAGGTCCCACAGCGGAGGCTGGTAGGGCCGCACGAGATGGGACTGCTCGCGAATGGCGGCGGGGCCCATGCGAGCACCCATGCGCACGGGATGCAGGCCGCAGTCGAAGGGGATGCCGAGGATGACCGCCTTCGCGTCGCCCACCTCCCGCGCGTGGGGAATGCCCATGAAGGAGCCGACGGGTTGCGTTGCTGTGCTCATGGCGAGTGCCTTGGAGAAGCTTGGGAGGCGCGCATCCTACAACGTCAGGGTGGCCGGCATTGGGGCGTCCTCGAGGATCCGGCGGGTTGCGTCGCTGTGCACATGGAGGTCGCCTTGGACGATGTCGACAGGAGGAAATCCTGCACCCCGAGCTTGATGCCTTGCCGTCGCCGCCGACTTCAGCCGCGGTACCGGGTGAGCCAGAGCCCGAGCAGCGTCGAGCTGATGGTGAGGATGACTATCAACGTACCGACCGCGTTGACGGTAGGCGTCAAGAGTGAGCGCATCATTCCCCACACCAGGGTTGGCAGGGTGTTCTGGCCGCTCCCGATGGTGAAGTAGGCAAGGACGAAGTCATCGAGCGACACCGCTCCCGCGATGAGCGCCGCGCCGATCACGGTCGGCCGGATGATCGGCAGGGTGACACTGACGAAGGCTTGCAGCGGCGATGCTCCGAGATCGCGAGCACTTTCCACCAGCCGCGGATCGAACTTGGCCATGCGTGCATACACGATGATGGTGACGAAGGGCTGGGTGAACAGGATGTGGCTTACGATGACGGTAGTGAGACCGAGCGGGAGGCCGGCGGTGACGTAGAAGATCACGAGCGATACTGCGAGCACGAGGGGCGGCATCATCACCGGAAGACACAGCAGCGCCATGCCGACATTGGCGTGCATCGCCGGGAGTCTCGCGAATCCCAGGGCTGCCATGATTCCCACTACCGATGAGACGAGCGCGACGACTCCGGCCACGAGGAGGCTGTTCAGCAACGCATCGACGAATCTCTCGTCCACGAACATGGTGATCCACCAATGCAAGGTCAGACCTTCTATGGGGAAGCTCGTCATGACACGGTCGCTGAATGCGAACAGGACGACGAGGACGAGCGGCGCGATCTGGAACACGATGAAGCCTACGCCGAGCGCGCGCCACAGAACGCCAGGTTCGGCTCTCATCGCGGTCTCCATAGAGAGAACAGGAAACCTACGGACACGATTACAACGAATGCAGCGGCAAGAAACGAGAATGACATGGCGGCGCCAAGGGGCCAGTCGAAATACACGCCGTACTGCCAGGAAATGACGTTGCCGATCAACTGCACCTTTCCTCCGACCAGAGTCGGGGTAACAAAGTCGCCCGCCGCGATCAGGAAGCAGAAGACAAATGCCGCAACTACCCCAAGGCGGCCGCGCGGAACGATGATGTCGACCAGAACCTGCGTGCGGGTAGCGCCGAGATCGCGGGCCGCCTCGATCTCATCGTCGCTGATGTCACGCAGCGAGGCGTAGATCGGCAGCACGGCAAGCGGCAGCAGGAAGTACACTAGCGTTACGACGACCGCAGCGGGACTGTAGAGCAGTGCGGAGACGGGTTCCTCGACGATTTGCAGGCCGATCAGAATCGAGTTGATGATCCCCTCGTTTCCCAGGATCGTCTTCCACGCATAGATCTTGACGAGATAGCCTCCGAAGAGCGTGATCGCTGAGACAAAGAGCAGTAGCGGAGCCCAGGAACCCGCCTTGAATCGGATGATGTACGCGTAAACGAATCCCAGAAATGTCGTCAGCCCGCCGATGATCAGGGCGATGAACAGGGTATAGATGCCAAGCTCGAAATACTCCGCGAACGTGGTGGCATAGTTGTCGAGACTGAAGTCGCGTACGACCCGGTAGTGCTTCACACGCCAGAAGCTGACGAGGAAAAAGTAAAAGAAGGGAACGAAGAAAAGCACTCCCAGCACCGTGAGCGCGGGTGCGACGAGAAGGTAGGAACTGGTACGCGGGCTCAGTGACAACTCGGAGAACTCCGTGTATTTGCCCTTGCCTGCTCTTTCCCTGCGCCTGCGAAGACTACCCGGTGCGACGGGTTCTCGGCACCTCGACAACTCGCGTTGAGGCTTCGAATCGAGTTGACCCGTGGCGGGAAATGGGGCGCAGCCTGGTGGCTGGGCGTCCGCGGCCGTCGGGTGATGCCGGTTCGAGCCGCCGCACCCGGCGATGCAGGTCTGCCAAGGTGACGATACGTCCTTGTATCGCCGTGTGATGTCACTTGCCCGGGGCTCGACTGCCGTTCGGGCTCTCGGCGGGAGCCGCCGTCCCGGATTCAGGCACTCTTGAAGCGCTGATAGGCCCTCTTCCAATCGTTGAACGAGGTGTACCCTTCCGGTGCTTCTTCCGGTGGATGGCCATGGAAGGTCGCCTTTTCGGCAAAGCTCGCCATGTTGTCGTAGGGATACACCGCACGGGCGGACGCTTCGAGCTGGTCGATCGCCTCCAGGTTGACGATGCCCTGCTGGTCCTCGTTTCCAATCTTGAGCTGAGCCGGCACGTCTATGATCTTGTTGGCAAGGGCGTGGTCGATCTCGCGGTTCGGGGCATTCTTCGGGAAGCAGTAGCTGTCGAAGAATGCGGTGGTGCCTTCCTTGGGGTGGGTGTACTCGATGACCTTGCCCTTGGCGGCCGCGAAGCTCTTGAGCGCCTCCCATCCGCTGAAGATCAACGCAACGTCGCCACGCGCCATGGCGTCGACCAGGTCTCCGTAGCTGACCGCGATCAGGCGCAGTTGGGACTTGAGTCGGATCAGGAAGTCGATGGCGGTGTCGAGCTGCTGAGGGGTCAGCATCGTTACCGTCTCTGCGTCGGTGGTGATGCGGGCGGCAACCATGATGTTGCTGAGAGGGTCATCCAGCATGGCGACTTTTCCCGTGTACTCCGGCTCGAACAGCTCGTACCAGGAATCAGGGGCTTCGGGGACCACGGCCGGGTCGTACATCAGGGGCAACGAGCCCCAGGTGAAGGGTACGCCCCACAGCTCGCCGTCGAAGTTGATGCTCTTGTCGTCGCGAAAGAGGGGAAGGATGTTCGCCAGGTTCGGCACCAGGGAGCGATCCACCGGATCCAGGAATCCGGCCTGCGCGAGCAGGGGGATGGAACCGTTGTAAGGCGTGACGATGTCGAAGACCCCGAGACCGCCCGCGGCCAGCTTGGTGACGATATCTTCGCTGCTCGCCATATAGGTCGCGTTCAGCGTGATGTCGTTCTCCTCCAGATAGCCGTCGACCACGAGTCCGGTGTCGTAGCCCTGCCAGCCCAGGAAGTTGACCTCGGTTGCCGCCATGGCCGGGCGTGACACGAGCCCGGCGCTTGCCAGACCGCCGATTGCGAGCGTGCCTCCCAGGAAGGTCCGTCGCGACAGAAGGCGGAGATGACGCACAGAGTGTTGTCCAGACGTAGACATTTTTTCGTACTCCCTCGTCGATTGGTGCTCGGAAGCAAAGCGACGTTCGGTCGCGCCGGGCATCATAGCACCTGGCTTCGTGGTGTCTTGGGGCTCCGGGACGAGCCCTTGCGTCGGGTTGTTCAGCGCGGTAATGGAGCCGGATTCGAGAAATGCCGCACCACATTTTCGAGAATGGTGGATACGTCGTTGTCGTAGTGGTTGTACGAAAGCGCGGAGCAGAATCCGATCGCCCCCACCGAGAACACCGCTCCGCCCTTGGGCGTCTCGTAGAACACCATGTCGGCGCGTACATTCGGATCCGTCGTGCCGCCGTAGACCGGCGCCATCACCGGCGCGGCCTCAATCGCGCCTTGATAGCTGTCGCTGAAGCCGCTCGCGGTGGCGAGCACGAGGGCGTGGGTGGGGGTGCCGAGGTCGTGATCGACGCGGTCGACTTCGAAGCTCGCCGCCCCATGGCGACACACCAGCGCGGGGCAGTCACCGATCAGCTCCGCTTCGACCCCCTCGAAAATGAATCGGGCCCGCCGGTCGTAGCTCGCCTCGGTGCGCCGATAGGGACGCCCCAGGTCGAAGCCCTGAGAGGCGAAGCCGACGCCGACATAGCGTTGGGGCGGACGGCCCCGGCTGCGCCAGGTATCTCCGGGCTCACCGCTGAGACTGACGAAACCTTCCCCCGGCAGACCCGACCACGCCCGCGTGCCGTGCATGCGCCGGACCTCTGCCAGGGTGCCGTCCTCACTGAGGGCGGTCACCCAGTACAGGCCGTTGCCGCTCAGGTACACGAAGCGCCCCCCTTCGCGTTGGTAGGCATCCAGCGCATCCAGCATCGGGGCGCTCCAGTACTCGGCGTGGGTTCCGGAGAGGACCGCGGTGTAGGGGAAGAGCGCGTCCGCACCCTCGAAGTGCAGGTCGTGATCGGTGAGCACGTCGTACTCGATGCCCTTCTCCTCCAGCCAGTCGATGAGATGCAGATCCGCGGGGAGCTGATGAGGACTGTCGATCCAGGCTTCCTGCGAGGTGGGGCGCACCGAGTACATCGGCCTGCGCATGGTGACCATGCAGATCCCGCTCCCGTCGTCGTGATCGTCGTAGAGGCTGCGCATCCGGTTGCGTGCGAGGTACTCGTTGGCCTCGGGTGCCGGGTTGCGGTTGGGGAAACGCATGAGCGGTGCATAAGGCCCGTCCGGCGCGGCCTGGACATTGGCGTATGCCATGTAGCTCAGCGTCGGCAGGAGCACCGCGAGCCTCGCCCGCGGCGCGCCGGGTTCGGGACGCACGAAGAAGGGAATGCGGTCCTGTGCGTCCTCGCCGCTCATGCGGACCGCGTAACACCCCGAGCGCAGATCGCGCGGCACCTCGAGAGTGAAGCTCGCACGCCAGGCGCAGTCGGCGAGATCGTCGTCGTGAAAGTGCGCGGCGTTGTAGTGCTCGGGCTGCTCGGCGGGGCAAGCGTGGTCCCCGGCGTACCACGGACCGGTGACGAGGCGGGTGGGACGATTCATCACTTCCCCGTGGTACCCGCCCACGGGGTCTTCGACCACCGTCGATCCGTGATTGCGGTAGAAGTCCCAGCGAGCTGTCGCGCCGACTGGAGGAGACCCCGCTCGCCACTCCTCGAGCTCGTCCGCCGTCAACGCCCGGCCCGTCAAGACCGGGTCGGCGACCTTGCCGTTGAAGCAATGCTCCGGACGGGTCCCGGTCGGCCCCTGCGACAGGCGTTCCGCCGCAATCAGCAGTGGGGCGTCGGTGAGCGCGATGCGTGGTGCCCCCGCCGGGAGCACCGGCATCTCCTCGGCGCGAAGATGGGGCGTGAAGTCTCTCGGCTCGCAATACAGTCCCAACCGTCCCGCGCTCTGGTCGATCACCAGCGCCACCAGGTACCAGCGGCGATTCACCAGGCGGTGCCCGCTGCGAAGGGTTCGAATCTGTCCGTCCGCGTCTCGGACCTCCAGGGCGAGACCTCCGCCGGGCTCCAGCACCACCGCGATGCCGCCTGCGTCGTTCTGCCGGCTGAACACCCCTTGACGGCGCCCGGACTCGGGCAGAGTCGGCCAGATCCAGGCGGCCAGGGTGCAGGCCGGCAAGCTCGGCAACGTCGTCACCACCATGCAGGAGCCGGGGCGCACCGCCTGTTCACCGCCCTCGTAGCGGCCGTTGACGGGATGGGGGACCGGGTACTCGCGCAACCCCGGCCCCCGCGGGTTCGGGTCCCAGTGCCGTATCCGTACGAGCTGGACGTCGTAGTGCGCGAGCGTGGCACTCACGTAGAAGGTCAACGTGTCGCCGGGCCGTGTGCTCCAGCGGTCACAGTACCCGGTCAGCTTCAAGACCCCGCTCCCGTCCGATGCTCAACCGTCGCTTCGGATCCCGGCGCCGGGTCCGCGCGTCGCATTCTGCCGGTCGCGACAGCGTCCCGGAGCCTGAGTGCACCAGCCCGGATGTTGTGACGGGTCACCCGGTGATGGTGGGTGAGCCATGCCGGCATGCGGCAGGCGCCGGCGAGTTGGGTGAGGAGGGAAGAGGCGTCGGTCACGGCATGGGCGCCGGACGGGGGGCAGCGCAACATCCGTGGCCCGGGCAGAGGAGCGCGCGCCCGCGCATCACGACTCGGAACCGAGCCCCGCGGACCAGTCTTCCTCCGAGTCTGCGAGCTTTCCTTCCAGGACGGTGCGGATGTCGTCCGGCATCGGCATCGAGCGGCGCGCCTGCGGGTCGAAGAACACCTCCACGCATTCGAGCGCAGCGTGCAGCGTGCCCTCGTCGGCGTCGTACATGCGGTGCAGGTGGGTGACGCTCTTGTTGCCGACCCGGACGAAGGCGGAGCGCACCACCAGGAGCTGGCCGGCCCGCATCTCGCGGAGGTAGTCCACGGTGTAGCGCGCGACCACCGTGTCCACGCCTCGGCTGCGGGTGCGTGAATGCGGGCAGCCGGCCAAGGTCCAGATGTGAATGCACGCGTCGTCGAAGTGGTGCACGTACCAGCGGGCGTTCAGGTGCCCGTAGTGATCGCAGTTCCAGGGAAACACGACGCCGCGGATGGTCTCGTACCAGTTGTTCATAAGCGGAGCGGGGTGATAGGAAGATTCTTGATATCGCGAAAAAAAACGTGGTGTGGAGACAGTTTTGCGAAAGAATATCAGTCCCGAGTCAAACCCCGCTGTGGTGCCCGAAGGAGCCACACAGGAGCCCGCATCGATGTCCGAGACCACCAGCACGAGCGCCGAGTACACCATGGGCTACAGCGAAGAGTTTCGCCAGATGCTCAATCGGCGCAGCGCCCGGACTCACGCCGCCTACCTGCTCCCCCATCTCTCATCCGGCCAGAAGCTGCTCGACTTCGGGTGCGGGCCGGGCACCATCAGCGTCGGCCTCGCCCAGGCGGTGGAGCCGGGCGAACTGCACGGCATCGACATGGAGGAGTCGCAGATCGATCTCGCGCGCGCTGCCGCCGCGGCCGGCGGGCACGCGAACGCCACCTTCCACGTCGGGGACGTGACCGAACTTCCCTTCGAGGACGACACCTTCGACGTGGCCCACTGCCACGCCCTTCTCATGCACGTTCCCGATACCGAGGCCACCCTGAAGGAGGTGAAGCGCGTGCTCAAGCCCGGGGGCCTCATCGCGAGCCGCGAAGTGATCGTCGCGTCATCGACCATGGCGCCCACCGCCGATGAACTCCAAGGCGCATGGGACACGTTCGCGAAGCTCATCGCGGGCAATCGCGGTCATCCCCAGATGGGCAGAGAGCTCAAGGCATGGTTCATCGAGGCGGGATTCACCGACATCCGGGCGTCCGCTTCCTTCGAAGTGTTCAGCACCCCCGAAGACGTGGTCTTCTTTCACACTTTTGCCGGCGGCTGGTTCTTCTCGCCCGATGTCGTGGCGGCGGCCACGAAGTACGGGCTTGCAACCCAGGAGCAGTTCGACGAGTGGCGCCGTGCCATGGACGATTGGAAGGACGAGCCCGGCGCCTTCGGGTGCATTGCCTTCGGCGAGTGCCTGGCAACCAATCCATGAGCGCGCGCGGACCGAACCGTGATTCGCGGAATCCCGCTCTATCCAAGGGAAGGACAGGAGACCTGTTGGAATCCGCTTTCGATCTTTCCCGCTTCCGTTGGCGTGGGGGGCTCGGTGCGGAAATGATGTCAAGTGGCGTCCGTAACCGTTCGGGTCCCGGGGGATCGTAGCCTTCCACGGATTTTCTGACTGGTAACTATTTCGCGCATGCGCTACCGTCTCGCGCATGGCGGTTCTCGACGAGGATTTCGGCACCGACCTGACGCTGGTGGACGGCGGCG
>CAYQVB010000077.1:0-39083 GCA_964420925.1 uncultured Ectothiorhodospiraceae bacterium
CGCCGCGGCCGTCGCCGTAGCGCCCGGGCGCGTTGACGTTCTTGACGAAGGTGGCGGAGAGCATGAGGGGTCGATTGTTCACTTCTCATTCCTCGTTCGGTTACAAGGGAGAGTTGAGAAGCAGTGTGCCCCGGTGATGCGCTGAACTCCTAAAAGTGTTTGTGTATCAGAAAGTTAAAGGACTTCACGCGTTGTCCTGAAACCCCCCAAAACACCCCTCCAGCGGTCATCGTGTCCTTCCGCGCTGGGTACCCGGGCCTCTCCTCTTACCCTTGCACGTTGCGCAACGAGTCCACCGCCCGCCCGCAGAGTGCCTACCGTGAGCCCCTCGGCCAGCTCCGCGCGCCGTGCGTCGAGGTCGCCGACATCGGAGATCCCGGCATCAGCGCCGAACACCAGGGCGGTCTCCATCCGTGATCGGTCGGCGCGCCCCGGCTGCTCGCGCCGGTACACGACCCGGCGGTCATGGGCGATCCCGGCGTCGGCCGTCGCGTAGAGCTCACCCCGCGTGAGCGGCCGCCCGAGCACTTGCTCGATAGCGCCTTGCCAGCGCGTTGACCGCGCCGCGCGGCCCGGCCCCGCGACATCGCCCACGCGATTGGCCGCCGCACCCGCTACGAAGCTCTCCAGGTGGAGTGCGGACAAGGGACGCGAAGGCGAAGCGAGCGCGAAGGCCATCGGTACCCCGCGCCCGTCGTCCAGCACGCCGAGCGCGATCGTCTGCCCGGCATCGGTCCGCGCCGGCAGCCAGTCGGGCACCAGACCCGCACTTCGCAGGGCGTCACCGGGAACCAGCGCCCCGCCTTGCGACGCGACGAGGGTCCGGTAGTGCTCCTCTTCCGACTGGGTAAAGTGGTGCGCAGCCCGGAACCACTGTGCGAACACCGCTCCTGCCGCGTGTGCCCGCGCCTCCACGTCCTGCTTGGTGCGACCCTCGAGAGCCCGGAGCATCCCGGCGCCCGCGAGCGCGGTGAGCAGGAGGGCGGACATCATCATGGCGGCTCCGCGCTGGCGCCGCTCGCGTCGCATCAGTGGTACTCCCAGTCGACCCGATTGGCGCGGTCGCCGCCCGTGCACATCTCTGCCGCCTGCGCCCGGGTGGTGTTCGCCCCGACCGTCTGCTGGTTGATCTGAATGCGCCACAGTCCGGTCCGCGAGCCGGTTTCACCGAGGAGCTTGGTGCCCAGCGCCGCGCAGACATCCGGGTCGAGGCTGCGAAACGAAATCAGGTACGAGGTGCGGCCTTCCGGCCCGCCGACTACCCGAACCGGTCCACGGTAAGGATGCTCGATCAGGACCCTCCCGTTCCTGAGGATCCGCGCGCCACCCGGAATCGCGCCGAAGTTCTCGAGCATCGGCACCAGATCCGCATCGCTCCCGTAGTTGCGCGATCCGGCAAACATCCGCCCCACCGCCTGGGCGATTTCCGCCTGGAGCGCCAGCGCTTCGTTCTGCCGCATCGCCCCCTGAGCCCTCTTGCCGATTCCCATCACCCATACGAGTGCGACCGCGACGATCACCACCACGATGAGCATCTCGGTCAGGGTGAACCCTGTCTGTCGCCGGTCCCTGGTCATATGACGTCTCCTGCCGCTTCCAATACTTCGAAGAGTGCCGAGATCCCTGCCGCGGTAACTGCTCCCACCAACAGCAGCAGCACGCGGTTGAAGATGAGGGTGCGGGTGCGCACGAGGTGCTCGGCCCGTTCCACCCAGCGCTCGCAGAACACCCCGAGTCTGGACTCCCACCGTGGCATGCCCTCGAGCGCGGCGACCACCGCGATCAACTGCGGTTCCGGAAAGCCGTGTCCGGTCGCCGCCATCGCCTGCCCGAATCCGAGGCCCCGGTTCATGTTCGCCGCGATCGTCGCGATCCGATGGCGTACGTAGCGCGTGCTCCCGCGGGCGAGCGCCGTGAAGGTGCGATCGTTCAGGTCGAGTCCCGCGCGCGCGCACTCGATCGCCGTCAACAGAAAGGCGAGTCCCGTGACCATCCGCATCCACGAGAAAGGCACTACGCGATCCGCCACCGCGCGCCCCGTTCCGGTCCACACCGCGCCGAGCCACGCTACCGCCCCGAGCGCTCCCCCTGCCGCGATCCCGATCCACAGGATCTCTTCGGCCACCCACAGGCACAGCCCACCCGCGCTCTGCGACCACTCGGGCCAACCGCTCATCGGGTAGTAGTCTGCGAGCTGTGGAATGAAGAAGGCGCCGGCCCCCCAGATCACCCCGACGAGGGCCATCATCAGGAGGCAGGGTCCCGCGAGATTCGCCCACAACGCCATGAGGAGCTTGTCCTGCACCTCCGCGATCCGGGCCGCGGCCGCGAACACCGCGACCGCATCGGTCCGGCCGAAGGCCTGGAACACCAGTGCCTCGCCGCCGGACGCCGTCCTTCCCACCGCCCGGCTCAGATGTCCGGTCTTGACCGCCTCTTCCAGGCCCTCGATGCGGGCCGCGATCCAGCGCTTGCCTTGCAGTGCGTACATCTCCCGCACCAGGGGAAAGACCCGCTCGATCTCGAATCCCGACTCGAGCAGATTGGCGCACAAGTGCCAAATCGCGATGCGCTCCTCGCGGCGAATGCGTCCGAAACGTCCGATCATGCGGTGCTCCCTTCAGCTCCTGACCACGCTGAGCTCGGGGCGGGCGGGGCGGCGTTTCGCCGGCATCATCCCCTTTGCCACCGCGTCGGCGGGATCGACCATCCCCGCGTCGATGAGTCCCGCGATGCGCTCCTCGACCGGGACCCCGCCGAGCGCCTCGCGCCAGTAGCGCAACGCTCCGATCGGGTCGCGCTCGCGGACGAACTCGAGGTACCCCTCGTCGGGGATGATCATCTCGGCCACTACCGTGCTCTTCGAGTAGCCGCGCCATGCGAGATCTCCGATCGCCGCCTCGCGCCGGCAGGCGTAGCACCCCTTCGGGTTGCGCACGAAGAGCCCTTCGCTCGTCTCGATCTCGCGTACCAGCCACCGAGGGAGGTGTCCCGTCGCGGGCAGCCGGCACGCCTCGCAGAGCACCGGCACCAGCACCTGCCTCATCAGCAGCGCGAAGTTTCCGGGTTTGCACAGTTGCGCCGGCGGCACTCCGAAGTCGAGGAGACGAAACACGATCCCGTTGGCGGAATCCGCGTGTATCGTCGTCCAGACTTGGTGTCCGGTATCGACGAAGCGCATCACCTGGCGTGCCGCTTCGGCGTCCCGGATCTCCGAGACCATCCCGCTTGACGGGTTGATGCGGCAGAAGTGCATCAGCGCCCGTGCGAATGCCTTGCCACGATCCTCGCCCTGAGCGGCAGTCGATACCGCGGTCTGCACCGCGCCCCGGATTGGATACTCCACCGGGTCTTCCACCGTCACCACGTTGAGGGTGCCGCCGAACTCCTCCTGCTGGCGCTCCAGACACACCGCCACCGTCGTCGATTTTCCGGAGCCCGTTTCCCCTCCGATTACCACCGCGCCACGCAGCGTGCCCCGTACTCGCGCCAGCACCTGGCATTCCGCGTCGGTGAACCCGAGCTCCTCCAACCCCTGGACGTCCACCGCGTCGTGGTAGAACAGGCGCATGTAAAGGTGCTGGCCCCGCGGCTCGGAGCGCCCGCGCTCACCGCGTACCGCTACCACTCCTTCCGGCACGTGCAGTCGCTTCGAGTCGCGAATCGCGAAGCCCTGGGTCGTCCGCTCCTGGTAGCTCGTCTGTTCGCTGCCCTCTTCCTTGACGTAGAAGGCGACCCGCATCGCGGAGAGACCCTCCTCCACCCGCATTGCGTCGCCCAACTGATAGCGCCGTCCGTTGACGATGAGATACATCCGCGCCGCCGTGTCGCTGGTCAGGAACACCAGATCGCTCGCCCGTACTTCCGCGGCGCGTCGCAGGCCCTCCTCCACGAGTTGCCGGGCGCGTCCGTCGGCCTCCCGCGCCCCACGCTCTTCGCCCGGCTCGAGCGCGACGCTCGCCTCGCGCCATGCCTTGGCGATATCCCCGATCGGGCGCACCTCCCGTGCCCGCTCCGGCGGCACCAGGCCCGCCGCGCGCAGCAGCGCGAGCTTCGTCAACACGTCGACGTCGATGTCATAGCCTTCGGCGAGCCATACCGTGCCGTCGTCGAAGATCGCGCACACGTCACGCACTCTCCGATCGATGCGCGGCGATGTAACGAGCTTCACGGGGATTCTCCTCCGTCCGTCCTGGCCGGGGCGCCCCCCGGACCCGGAAGTTGCCACTGTCGCTCGCCGGCGGCCGCACGCACCGAGACCGGACGCACCCGGACCGAAACCACCTCGACCCCGCCCGGCAGCTCGTCTCCCGCCCGTACCCACCAGCGCTCGACCCCGTCCGAGACGCCGGCAAACAGCTCGCTTCCGCTGCCGTAGACCGTGAACCACCGATAGAGCGGTGGAGCGCGTTCGCCCTTCTCGGTGCGCCCCGATACGAGGGACAGCGTTCCCCGCGTCTCGCTGCCGGCGGCCGCCGGACTGCGCTCCCGGGATGCGGGGAGCAGCGCCGGCAAGGGGTCGGAGTCGGCTCTCGCACGGGCCGGCCCCGGCTCGCCGGCGTGCGTCGCGAGCAGCTCCGCGAGCTCCTCTTCACCCCGGACGATCTCGCTGATGAGCCCCTGCCGCTCTCGGCAGAGCTTCAGCACTTCCACTTCCACCGCGGCCAGGTCGACCACCTCATGGCGTTCGACCGCCTGCAGGTACACCGCGCGCAGATGGTCCCGCGGGCATTCGTCCAGTACCTCGCCGGCGAATACGAGCGCATGCATGCACCACGCACCCACCACCGCGGTCCAACTCACACTGAACTTCCCGCTCGAATGACACTTCCCATAACGCATTGTTTTTCGTGGATTCCCGCTTTCTCGGGAATGACGGGAGTGGCCGCTCTGCGCGCGCGAACGCTCCTGAAGTTCCTTGTGCGACAGCGGGGACAGGTCCCCTGAGCGTGGATGGTTCACCAGGATTCCGCCTCCTTGTTCTTGTCTTCCGCCCGATACGTCGAGCCCCTGCGCGATCGAGTACTCCCGGACGTCTGTTGCCGACATCTCTGCATCCTTCTGAGGGGCCGGCCCGCCGGAGAGCGCCGGGCATCCGCTCGCGGGAGGCAGGATCGGGTTGCTCACTACAGCCCTTCCGCGGCCCATGCGCTCAGCCGCTTCCCGTGGGCCGATGTGCAATCGGTGCGCCAGGCGGAGCGCTTTCCGCCAGCCCCGTCCTCCACGGCGTGATCGAGCCGGGCGGCACTTCGAAGCCGACCTGGCGGGCCGCTTCGCGCCACGGCCAGGAAGCGATTCCGTACTCGCCGAGCGAGACGTGCAGCGCGGCCGCTTCCAGCCACCAGCTCCCCTGTACCGCGCCCTCTTCGCTCCGTGCCTCGACCCGGCCCTCCGGAGCAAAGGACAGGCCCACCGGATGGTGCTTGAACGCCAGCTCCACCACCTGCCCGCCGGAGAGCCAGTCCGCGAGCAGGAAGGCGCCGTGGCGTACCCGAGGCTCGCGCGGCGCGTAGTAGAACCCGGCCCGCCAGTTCATCGCATAGCTGATCCGATCCGAATCCTTGTCGCGCCATTTCCAGAACGTCTCCTCCCCTTCCACCTCGCGCGCGACCGAGCGCACTTCACCAGCGTCGTTCAACGACCACAGCTCACGGCGCCAGGGGTTGTAGACGCCCTTGAAGCGGCCGCTCTCGGCATTCATCAGGTGCACACCGGGCCACTGTTCCAGCGTCTCGATGAGCTCCGGAATATCCGTCGGCCCCCGATGAAAGGGCGTCCCCGACTCCAGTGATTCTCGGATGAGCCGGTTGGCCACCCGAAACGCCGCTGCCGCACCGCCCGCAAGGCGCGAGCTCGTCACATGGCGGCCGTTGACGAGCAGCCAGGGTACGCCCTCGTGTTCTTCGGTCTCCGCCACCGCGGTTTGCAGCGCCGCACTCAGGGCAGAACCCTCCCACCACATCCCGCGCAGCGCGGGCGAGCGGACCGCATCTTTGTACGCGGAATCGACGATGCCGTGTCCGGCCAGGAATCGCCGCACCCGCTCTTCGGTACCGAGGTGGTAGGGCGCCTCGTTCAGGGTCTCCATCAGCGCCGAATGCACCCGATCTTCAATGCCCAGCATGCGGGCCGCCAACAGCGCCTTTCGGTGGTTCCGCCGGTGCTTCCACGCGCGGTGGTCCTGTTCGCCGCGCTTCCAGACCAGCGGTACCCGCAGCACGTCCACCGTGTCGGGCAGGCTCTTCCGCCACTCCTGCATCAGGGTCTCGCTCGCCTCGAGGCGTCGGTCCATGTACTGGAACGCGGCGACCACTTCGACGCGATCGCGATCCGGGGTGGTAAACGGCACTTCCAACGTCGAGTACCCGCCGTCCTGCTCGCTTCCCCACGTCACCGGCCCTTCGTCCCGCCCCTCGGCGAGGACCGTGCCGGCCTGAATCGCGCCCGCCAGCACCAGCGCGGCTTTCATGGAACTTCCCATGGCTCTTTGTTTTTTGATGGTTCGGCCTCCAATCAGAAGAACCCGTCCCCGGCGCAAGGGTCGCTCGGACGACCGCAGTCGCACCCGTCGCCTCTCTCTCCGGGCTCGATCCGGTCGCCGTCATCGGGAAGGTCTTCATCGTGAGGGTCTTCATCGTCCGGAAGCTCGCAGGTATTGCTCACCTCCTGCCATGTGCTGTAGGCGACGGTGACGAAGGGGTTTGAACCCCACGGCACCGTTGTGGTCGTGGTCGTCTCGGTCCGTTCGAACCACACCGAGCCGGTGTATCCGGCTTCGCAGGCCCGCTCGTCCTCCTGGGTAGCGGTGCCGACGAGGGTTCTCGGGTCGCCGATGGGCTCCGGACCGTCCCTGTCGTCCCAGCAAGTGGTTCCCACCCGCACCGGCTCCCCGAGCGCCTGCTCTCCCTGCGCGCTCACCTGCATCGCCTGCTGCCAGCGAGTGATGCCGCGCATTTCCCGACCGAAGGGTTCACCCTGGTACCAGGTGCACTCCTCGCTGAACGCGCGGTGGTACACGTAGTCGTCGCGGCAGGTGTCGACCAGCACCTCCCACGGCCCGTACTCCGCCGCTTCGGTCCATTCACCGCGCCCGTTCTGCTCGCGGCTCACCCGGCGCCGTTCACGTACCCCTTCGCCGTGGCGCCCCGGCCCGCAGGCGACATCGCGCACCTGGTAGTCCTCGCGCGTGCGGTGCTCGAGCCAGGGATCGGGCACCGAGCGCAGGAGCGCCGCGCGTCCGCGTGGGAGCGCTTCGGTGTACATCGACTCCATGCACCCGGGCAGGGGCACCGTCCCGAGCCCTTCTCCCTCCACTCGCCGGCCGTCCAGCCAGTGAAGCGGAGGCAGGGTGAGGCCGGTGTCGCTCGCACCCAGGTAGAGCCGCGGCGCCATCTGGATGTCGCGGTGGTGTCCGCCGGTGCCCTTCGGCGCTGCGACTCCCATGTACACCAGCAGCGCTCCATCGCAGTAGCGCGCCCGCAGACCGGCGTCTGTCCAGTTCTCGCGCCAACCCGTCTCCCCGCCCGGTATCGGGGTGCCGGTCCAGCTCACCGCCGCGGCGCTCCCGTGTTCGATGTGGCCCGTGAGCACATCGTGCGCCCGGATGATCAGTCCCGCGTACTCGATGGCATGGCGGCGAAGGTTCTCGTCCATCGCCGTAACGGTCCCGGCGGCACACAGCAGGAAGGCCGCCACGATTCCTCTCCCGACATCGATCATCGTCATCCTTCCTCTTCGGCGGGTATCAGGCGGCGCTGCACCAGGGCCCCTTTCACGGTCCACTGACCGTCCAGCCAGACCGCTTCGTGCATGTCCAGCCACCCGATGCCGTCCAGGCGCCGGCCGACCTCGGCCAGCGCGAGCCCGGTGCGGGCCTCGAACGACATCCCGTCGGCGTACGTGAAGCGCAGCTCCTCGCTCACCGTTGCGAGAGCGCGATCGACCGCACGGCGGAACTCCGCCGCCCGGGGCGCCTCTCCGTCCCAATCCAGCACCGGACTCTCGAAGCGCACCGCCGCCCACGCCTCGCTGCCCACCACCTGGCCCCGGGGCCAGCGACGGAGGCGTCGCTCGGCAATCTGCCGCGCGAGCGCCCGGTTCGCCTCCGGCGCCGCGTTCCACTTCGCCACCATCGCCCCCTGCTCGAGCGCGAGCCGGGAAAGCTCGTGGCGGCGCGAGGCATCGGCGTAGCAGCCGACATTCGTCAAGCGCCACATCTGCGGCAGCACCGGCGGAAACGCCGCCTGGGCCTCGAGGCAACGATCGACGAAGGCCCCCGCCGACACCCCCTGCGCGACCCACACCGGCTCCGGTTCTGCCGCCCGGAGTGGAGCTTCCAAAGCGGGTGCCGGGGTTCCCAGGAACTCGAAGCCGAGCACCCCCGCCGCGACGATGCCGAGAAGCGCGGCCCCGATCAGGGCGGCCCGGTGCCGTGCCCCCGCTCCTCCAAAGGGCACCGCACGCAGGCGGGCAAGATCCGCGCCCCGCACGGCTCCGTGACCGAGGACCAGATTCCGGGCCCCCGCATGCAGGCCCGGAGTCGCCCACTGCGCATTCCAGTCCGTTTTCGCCGCGCACGCCTCGCGCGCCCGCTCCGCGTCGGCGAACACTCGATCGCCTTCCGGGAGGATCTCCGCTCCCGTGCCCTGCACGAGAAGGTACTGGTCGTCCTCGCACGCGATGAGCGCCTGCCAGCTTTGCCCCTCGGGCGCGTCCACCGCCCGCGCGACGATATCGGCTGCCGCCGCCACTCCGCGGCAAGCCGCCTGCTCGCGTCCTCCGAGCGTCGCGAAACCCACCTGGTTCGCACGCTCCGCGTACAACTGCGCCCCGAGCTGCCGCGCGCGCTGAAAGGCGAAGTAGCGGCGCCCCGATGCGTCTCGTACCGGTATCCACACCAGCTCCCCCGCGAGCGCCACGCCGCCGATGCGCACGATGGCGCTCACAACACCACCTCGCGCACCTCGCTCACTCCCCGAGGCTCGCCGACCCGAACCGTGAGCACGAGCACCTGCTCCGCGCGCACCTCACGGTGCCGCACGTCACCTCCCAGCCATCGGTTGTGCGCCTGTCCTACTCCCTCTTCGTCGCTGTGCATCACGCGGTCGGAGAAGCCCGCTACGACCAGGGTCTCGCCTTCGCGTATGGACTGCTCGACGTTGATACCGCGGGAAGCGAACTCGGGGAGCTGAATGCGGTTCCCTCCGCTCTCCACCTCGGTGAACTCGGGACGGTCCTGCAGGCTCACAAAGAGACGCAGCAACACCTCCTCCGGTCCTGTGATATGGCCGATGTAGGACACCGCGAAACCCGAAGCGACCGAGCCGGGGCGAAGCTCGGTGCCCACGCCGCCCTCGCTCGTGGTCGTCGCCACCTCCGCGAGATAGGCGTTGCGCACCAGCTCGTAGTACTGCGCCGGCTTGCCGTTGAGACTCGGCAGTCCCGCCGTCAGCACCCGGCTCACCCGTCCCAGGCGGCGCAGCGCGCGCAGGGTCGCAGTGAGCGAGCTGCTCGCTCCGGCACCGCTCGGGCGTACGATGCTGATGCCGCTCCCCGCGCCACCGATGCTGAAAGTCGCGTCATAGGAGCTGCCGAACACCGCGCGCAACGCGCCCGCGAACTGCGTTCCGAAATCGCTCTCCCGTTCGCGCGAAACGTTCAGCACGTGGACGCTCACCATGATGGGACGCAACACTTCGCGGTTCAGGTAGGAGAGGTACCCGCGCACCCGGGACACGTCCCGCGGCAGCCCCCGCACCACCACCGTGCCGTGCACCTCCGATACGTCCACGTGCGTGTGCTCGGAGACGAGCGTGCCCACGTGGTGCTCGATGTCTTGCCAGGGCTGGTAGCGGTACTCGGTGTCGAGGAACTGGGTGGAGAAGTTCGCGCTGCGATCCTCGTCGCCTCCTCCCGAGCGATCGGAGGTCGAGCTCGCGACCCGATAGGTCTGTTCCCCGCCGAGCGCGTGCAAGGTGAAGGACACGCTCGAGTAGCGCGTCACCTCGACGACCTCGCGTTCGGGCCGCCAGGCCCACTCGTAGCCGAGCTCGCTCGTCCACTCGTCGAGGAGCTCGGACATTGCTCCCGTCCACAGGGCCTGCCCGCCGAGCGCAGCGGCGCCCGTTCGGCGTCCCGAGAAGGGCATTTCGCCACCGTCGGCTCCGGAGCGCGGAGGACCGATGAGGCGCACTTCGAGTCCGGTCGCCGCGGTGATGCGCTGCGCGATCTCCGCGGAAAGAAGCGCGCGCTCGAGCGGGAGGCTGATGCCGTCCCGGCCCTGAAACCGGGGGGGAAGCGTGTGATCCTTCGAGGTGGAAAGGAGCACGAGCCCGGTATAGGGACGCGTCGGCTCGATCTGAAGGACCTCGTGCTCGCCTTCCCGCGCGGGAAGCTCTTCGAGCCAGGTCCGGGCCGCCTTTCCGACCGCGCGGGCTTCCGCCTCGCTGCGTGCCGTCTCGGGCAGGGGAGCGCAACCCGAGAGCACGAGAGCCGCTGCGACGAACGGTATCGCCGCCGCGCGCAGCGTCCTCGCGAAGGTCCGCGACGGCCTTGGCCCGCACCCCGGAGCGGGAAGGCGCGGCGGCGAGAAGAGGAGAAGGGAGAGGCGAATGACCGGCATGGGCGCTTGATTCCTGAGTCCTTTTCTACGGTCCGCCGCTCGTGAAGGCCCGGATCAGGGGCGGGTCTCGCGAGCGGCTCCGGCGAGGACGAGTGTGCTCCGGGCCCCTGGGGTCGGCGCTAGAGCCCAGCGTCGCCACGCGTGCCAGCATGGAGCCCGTCCCGTGTAGGCGCCGGGCGCACGGGTATGGCGAAGAGTCGCCCGGGGCAGTAGGCGGTTGCGCCGGGCACCGGTCGCGAGACCCCGGGTGCGGCGCTACGCACCCGAATCGGAGCCGGGCCGCCGGTCGTAGTGTCGGCTCAGCGCCCTCCCGGGGGAGGCGCTCTCCGGCAGGCGATCAGAGCGCTGCCTCCTCGAAGACGGGCCTCAGCGCTCGTCTATCGGTACATAGTCCCGCGGAGGCGGGCCGGTGTAGTGGGTCAGGGGACGGATGAGAATGTTCTGGTCGAGCTGTTCCAGCACCTGCACCGTCCACCCCGGCACCCGGCCGATCGCGAAGATGGGCACGAAGAGGTCCTCGGGGATTCCGTTCAGGTGGTAGACCACGCCCGCGTAGAAGTCGACGTTGACGTGCACGCCGTGGCGCGCGTAGGGCGCCATCGCCTCGACCAGCGCCTGCAGGATGTCAAACCAGTGCGGCTCCCCCATCTCCCGCGAGAGGCGCTCCACGCCTTCGCGCATGTGGCGCGCTCTCGGATCCTCGGCCCGGTAGACGCGGTGCCCGAAGCCCATGATGGGCTCGCGGCGGCGGCGTTTGGCCTTGACGTAGGCGGCGGCGTTCGCAGGATCCGCCACCTCCTGGGCCATGCGCATCACGTTCTCCGCCGCTCCGCCGTGGGCGGGTCCCGACAGGGCGGCGACGGCGGCGCTGAGCGAGGCGTGCAGGTTGGCCTCGGTGCCGGTGACCACCCGCGCGGCGAAGGACGAGGCGTTGGAGCCGTGCTCGGCGTGCAGCAGCATGTCGACGTCCATGAGACGCGCCGCATCCTCGCTCGGCTCCTCGCCCTTCAGCATGTAGAGGAAGTTGGCGGCGTGACCGAGATCGGGGTTCGGGGGAACGGGCTTCCGGTTCCGGCGGATGTGCTCGTGGGCGGCGACGATCATCGGCACCTGGGCGGTGAGGCGGATTCCCTTGCGGAGCGTCGCCTCGCGGGAGTTGTCCGCGCTCTCCGGGTCGAATGCCCCGAGCGCGGATACCGCGGTGCGCAGCACTTCCATCGGGTGCGCGTGGGCGATGGTGCGGATGATGTCGTAGACCGCGCCCGGCAGGTCGCGCGCCTCGCGCAGCCGGGTCTCGAAGTCGGCGAGGCCAGCGCGCTCCGGCAACTCGCCCTGAAGGAGCAGGCAGGCGGTCTCCTCGAAGGTGGAGCGCCGGGCGAGATCGTGGATGGAATAGCCTCGATAGCGGAGCTCCCCCGCGCGCCCGTCGATGAAGCAGGTGGGCGAGCGGTCGAAGTAGACGCCCTTGAGGCCCCGATGGATTTCGATTCCGCCTTCTGTACCGCTCATCGCCGACTCCTGGTCCTTCGATTGCTCCGCGGCCCGCCGGCGCCTCCGCGCCCGCGCCGCAACGCCGCCCGGATGGTACATCGGACGGCCGGAAGCGCCACCGAGCTGGGCGCTTGCCAAGGCGAAGCGGCGCGGCAAAGATCCTCATCGAGTCTGACCGCACCGGGCGCGCCCGGAGGGTGGAGAAGGTGGAAAGAGAGTCGATGGAGTTCGACGTCGTCGTCGTCGGCGGCGGACCCTCCGGTTTGAGCGCGGCGATCCGGCTGCGCCAGCTTGCGATCGAGCAGGATCGGGAGCTCTCGGTGTGCCTGGTCGAGAAGGGTTCGGAGATCGGCGCCCATATTCTCTCCGGCGCGGTCATCGAGCCTCGTTCCCTCGACGAGCTGTTCCCGGACTGGAAGGAGCGCGGCGCACCCCTCAACACACCGGCCGCCGAAGATCGATTCCTGTTCCTCACCGCGCGGCGCGCGATCCGCCTGCCGACTCCGCCCCAGATGCACAACCGGGGCAACTACATCATCAGCCTCGGCAACCTCTGCCGCTGGCTCGCCGAGCAGGCGGAGGCGCTGGAGGTGATGATCTTTCCCGGCTTCCCGGCGGCCGAAGTGCTCTATGCCGAGGACGGGTCCGTGCGCGGAGTCGCCACCGGCAACATGGGGGTGGGCCGGGACGGCGAGCCGAAGGGGACCTTCGAGCCGGGAGTGGAGCTGCTCGCCCGCCAGACGATCTTCGCGGAGGGCTGCCGCGGTCACCTCACGAAGGGGCTCTTCGAGCGCTTCTCGCTGCGCGACGGGGTCGATCCGCAGACCTACGGCATCGGTATCAAGGAGCTCTGGGAGGTGGAACCCGCGAAGCACCGTCCCGGGACCGTGCTGCACACCGTCGGCTGGCCAATGGATCGCTCCACCTACGGCGGGTCCTTTCTCTATCACCTCGAGGACCACCAGGTCGCGGTCGGCTTCGTCATTGGCCTGGACTACCGGAATCCCCACCTGAGTCCCTTCGACGAGTTCCAGCGCTTCAAGACCCATCCCGCGATCCGCCCCTTCTTCGAGGGCGGGCGCCGCGTCGCCTACGGCGCACGGGCCATCAACGAGGGTGGCTTCCAGTCCGTTCCCAGACTGACCTTCCCCGGCGGCATGCTGGTCGGCTGCGCGGCCGGCTTCCTGAACGTGCCCAAGATCAAGGGCACCCACACCGCGATGAAGTCGGGCATGACCGCGGCGGAGGCGGTCTTCGATGCCCTGGCCGAAGACGGCGGCGCCCGCGAGGTCGCGGACTACCCCGCACGTCTTCGCAAGAGCTGGGTGTGGCCGGAGCTCCAACGAGTGCGCAACATCCGTCCCTCGTTCCGCTACGGCCTGTGGGGCGGTCTCGCCTACGCCGGCCTGGACACCTACCTGCTTCGCGGCCGGGCGCCCTGGACCTTCCGCCATCATCCCGACCATGCCCGGCTCGGGAAAGCGAGCGAGTGCCCCCGCATCGACTATCCGAAGCCGGACGGCGTGGTGAGCTTCGACAAGAACTCGTCGGTGTACCTGTCGGGGACCAACCACGAGGAAGACCAGCCGGTGCACCTCACGCTGAAGGACGACTCGGTGCCGATCCGGGTGAACCTCGCCGAGTACGACGCACCCGAGCAGCGCTTCTGTCCGGCCGGGGTCTACGAAGTAGTACGTGACGATGCCGGAGAGAACCCCCGGCTGCAGATCAACGCGCAGAACTGCGTGCACTGCAAGACCTGCGACATCAAGGACCCGACCCAGAACATCCACTGGGTGGCCCCGGAGGGCGGGGGCGGACCGAACTACCCCAACATGTGAGGCGGCGAAGGGTTCGCGCCGGCTGCCCGGATTCCCGCAAGAGCAGGAAGCATCATGGCTGACTACAAGGCACCGCTGCGAGAATTCCGGTTCGTGCTCCATGAACTGCACGATGCCGAAGGCGTGTTCTCGGATCTTCCCGGATTCGAGGAGGTGGACCGGGACCTGATCGACGCGGTGCTGGAGGAAGGCGCCCGGGTCTGCGAAGAGGTCGTGGCCCCCCTGAACCGCAACGCCGATGAGGAGGGCTGCCGGCTGGATGCGGAGGGCGTCAAGACTCCGCGGGGGTTCCGCCAGGCCTACGATGCGCTCCGCGAGGGCGGCTGGTTCGCGATGGCGAGCGCGCCTGAGCACGGGGGGCAGGGCCTGCCCCACACGCTCGAGGTGTTCTTCGAGGAGATGCTGCAATCCTCGTGCGTCGCATTCAGCCTCTACAACGGCCTCACCCGCGGCGCCTACATCGCGATGAACAGACACGCGAGCGAAGAGCTTCGCAGCGTCTACCTGCCGAGGATGGGGCGCGGCGAGTGGACCGGGGTGATGTGCCTCACCGAACCTCAGTGCGGCACCGATCTCGGCCTCGTGCGCACCCGGGCGGAGCCGGACGGAGACGGCAGCTACCGGGTGCGCGGGACGAAGATATTCATCACCGGCGGAGACCAGGACTTGACCTCGAATATCGTGCACTTCGTGCTCGCGCGCCTGTCGGACGCGCCGCCGGGCGTGAAGGGCATATCGATGATCGCGGTTCCGAAGCGCCTGCCCGGCGCCAACGGGACGGCAGGCGCCCCCAACGCGGTCGAGGTCCCCTCCATCGAGCAGAAGATGGGCATCAAGGGCGCTTCCACCTGCGTGGTGAACTTCGAGAACGCGACCGGGTGGCTCGTGGGCGAGCCCCACCGCGGCCTGCAGGCGATGTTCTCGATGATGAACCACGAACGCCTGATGGTGGGCCAGCAGGGCCTGGCGCTCGCGGAGACCGCCTACCAGAACGCGGCCCGCTACGCGCGCGAGCGCTTGCAGGGCCGTTCGCTCTCGGGTCCCGCGGCGCCCGAGCAGCCCGCCGATCCCATCATCGTCCACCCCGACGTGCGGCGCATGCTGCTTACCGCGCGCGCCTGCAACGAGGCGGCGCGTGCGCTCTTCGCCTGGGTGGCGCTCGAGGTCGACGTGGCCGAACGCCATCCTGATGCGGAGCGCCGCGAGGAGGCCAACGACCTGGTCACGCTCCTCACCCCGGTGATCAAGGCCTGGTTCACCGACTACGGCTTCGAGGCCTGCAACCTGTGCCAGCAGGTGCTCGGTGGCCATGGCTACATCCGCGAGTGGGGCATGGAGCAACTGGTGCGCGACGCGCGCATCGGGCAGATCTACGAGGGCGCGAACGGCATCCACGCCCTGGACCTCGTCGGCCGCAAGCTGCCCATGCACGGCGGGCGCCTGATCGAGCGCTACCTCGCGCGCCTTGCCGCGTTCCTCGCCGCGCACCGCGAAGACCCCGCGATGGCGGAGTTCACGGGGCCGCTCGGGAGCGCCTGCGCCCACCTCGAAGAGGCCACGCAGTGGATCCGGGAGGCCGCGGCCCGCGACCCGGAGGAAACCGGAGCAGCATCCTACGACTACCTGCGCCTGATGGGGCTCACCGCGTTGGGGCACATGTGGGCGCGCTCGGCCAAGGTCGCGCTGGACCAGGTGAAAGGCGACAACCGCGGCTTCTACGAAGCGAAGCTCGCGACCGCACGCTTCTACATGAAGCGCGTCCTTCCCACCACCGCTACGCTCAAGCTCACGCTGTCCGCCGGCGCCGATGCGCTGATGGCGATGGATGCAGAGGCGTTCTAGGGAGATCGAAGACATGAAGACGCAGGCCCGAGTGGTGATCATCGGCGGTGGCGCGATGGGCGTCGGACTGCTCTACCACCTCGTGAAGGAGGGCTGGACCGATTCGGTGCTGGTGGAGAAGGGCGAGCTCACCTCGGGCTCCACCTGGCACGCGGCGGGGTTGATCGGCCATTTCATCGGCAACCTGAACATGGCCAAGATCCATCTCTACGGCGCCGATCTCTACCAGGAGCTCGAGGCGGAGACCGGTCAGGCCACCGGCTGGCATGGTTGCGGCTCGATCCGCCTCGCGACCAACGACGACGAGGTGGACTGGTTCCGCCAGATGAAGGGACTGCTCGACTACGTGGGGGCGGAGTGCCACCTCATCGGTCCGAACGAGATCCGGCAGCTCCATCCCCTGGTGGACGTGGAAGGCGTGCGTCTCGGCGCCTACACCCCGAACGACGGCCACACCGATCCCGCGAGCGCGACCAACTCGATGGCCGCGGGCGCCCGTCAGGGAGGGGCCGAGATCTACCGCCACACCCTGGTCACCGATACCCGCCGCTTGCCGGGCGGCGAGTGGGAGGTGGTGACCGATCGGGGCAGCATCGTGTGCGAGCACGTGGTGAACGCGAGCGGCTCCTTTGCGCCCCAGGTTGCGCGCTGGGTGGGGCTCGAGGTGCCCATCGTGAACATGGTCCACCAGTACCTCGTGACCGAGAACCTCGACGAGGTCCGGGACCTCGGCCGCGAACCGCCGGTGGTGCGCGACCCGCGCGCGTCGTGCTACTACCGGCAGGAACAGGACGGCCTCCTCATCGGACCCTACGAGATGGAGAACGCGCAGGCCTGGGGCCTGGACGGCATCGACTGGAGCTTCGACACCGAGCTGCTGCCGCCCGACATCGACCGTCTCGCCACGTCTCTCGAATGGGCGGCGAAGCGCATTCCCGCCTTCGAGCACGCCGGCATCAAGCGCATCGTGAGCGGCCCGATTACCCATTGCCCGGACGGCAACTTCCTGCTCGGCCCCGCTCCGGGCTTGAAGAACTACTGGATGTGCTGCGGCGCGAGCATCGGGATCACCCAGGGTCCGGGCGCCGGGAAGTACCTCGCCCAGTGGATGGTGCACGGACAGACCGAGATCAACATGCTGGGCTTCGACCCGAGGCGCTACGGGGAATGGTCGGCGGGGCGCTACGCGCTGGAGAAGTCGATCGACGAGTACCAGCAGATGTACCAGGTCGCCTGGCCGGGCGAGTACCGTGAGGACGGGCGCCCGGTGAAGACCACGCCGATCCACGACAAGCTCGTGGCCGCGGGGGCGGTGTTCGCCGAAAACTTCGGCTGGGAGCGGCCCAAGTGGTTCGCCCCGCCCGGGGTCGAGGAGCGCTACAGCTTCCGCCGCACCAACTGGTTCGAGCCGGTCGCCGAGGAGTGCCGGGCGGTGCGCGAGCGCGTCGGGGTGCTCGATCTCTCGGCCTTCGCGAAGTACGACGTGACGGGCCGCGACGCGGCCGCCTTCCTCGATCGCCTCTGCGCCAACCGGGTGCCCCGGCGACGGGGCGGGGTGGTGCTCGCGCACATGCTGGGCGAGCCGGGCGGCATCGAGTGCGAGGCGACGATCTCGCGGCTCGGCGACGAGCGCTTCTTCGTGCTCTCGGGAGCGACGGCGGAGCTCCACGATCTCGACTGGATGGCCTGGCACATCGGGGACGACGAAGAGGTGGAGATCGCGAACCGCACTGCCGACTACGCCTGCCTGGTGCTGACCGGCCCCCGAGCGCGCGACGTGCTCGGCGCCCTCACTTCCGCCGACCTCGGCAACGAGGCGTTCCCCTGGATGAGGGCGCTCGAGATCGAGGTGGCGGGAGTGCCGGTGCGGGCGCTACGGGTTTCCTACGTGGGCGAGCTCGGCTGGGAGCTGCATCACCCCATGGAGGGCATGGAGACGCTCTACGACGCGCTCATGGACGCGGGCGCGGCGCACGGCATCGTGAACTTCGGGCTCTACGCGATGAACGCGATGCGCATGGAGAAGGGCTACAAGGGCTGGGGCGCGGAGCTCACCACCGAGGTGACCCCGGTCGAGGCCGGCCTCGAGCGCTTCGTCAAGCTCGACAAGGACTTCATCGGCGCCGGCGTCGTGAAGGCCCGGCAGGAACGCGACGCCGGCATCCGCCTCGTCTACTGCACGGTGGAGGCCGAAGACGCCGATGCCATGGGCAACGAGCCGGTCTTCGACGGGGAACGCGTCATCGGCATCACCACCAGCGGGGCCTATGGGCCCACGGTGCGCCGCTCGCTCGCCTTCGCCTACGTGGAGAGCGCCTACGCCGAGCCCGGTACCACCTTCGACATCGGGATCCTCGGCGAGCGCCGTCTCGCCACCGTGCAGGCGGAGCCGCTCTACGACCCGCGCAACGAGCGTCTGCGGGCTTGAGCCCCGGGGCGTGGGGACGAGAGGAAGACTTCCTCCTGGTTCGCGCGTTCGGGAATCGCAGCCGCAATGCGGTTTCCCGCCCTCGTGGGACCGAATATAGTGTACATGTCGATGGACATCACGGTGCGGCAATGACCGAGCAACATTCGATCGCCGAAGCACGGCGGAACCTCCCGACGCTGGTTCGCGGTGCGGAAAACGGCAAGACGGTGGAGCTCACTCGACGCGGCGAGCCAGTGGCGGTCTTGATCGGCCACCGGGAGTTCGAGCGGCTGACCTCGCACCGGCAGGGCTTCAGCGCCGCTTGGCGGGGATTCGCGGAAAGCGTGGAGCTCGCGGATCTGGCCCTCGATCCCGACGAACTGTTCGGGGATGTGCGCGAGGAAACGGCCGGGCGCGAGGTGCGGCTGTAGGCGGTGAAATATCTGCTTGACACCAACACCGTCTCGGAACCTTTGCGGCCGCGGCCGAACGCCAGGGTCATCCGGCGCCTGCACGAACAC
The DNA here is from genome assembly GCA_964420925.1 of uncultured Ectothiorhodospiraceae bacterium. Classification (GTDB taxonomy): domain Bacteria; phylum Pseudomonadota; class Gammaproteobacteria; order HK1; family HK1; genus JAJEAD01. The sequence goes on from CAYQVB010000077.1 coordinate 18,727, forward strand.
GAAGACGAGATCGCGATTCCGGCACCCGTGTGGCACGAGTTGCGTTTCGGTTGTTCGAGACTTGCGCGATCGCGCCGGCGCGACGCGATCGAACGCTATATCGAGGAGGTGGTGCTGGAGAGCATTCCGATACTGGACTACGGCTTCAAGGCCGCGGACTGGCATGCCCGGGAGCGTGCGCGGCTGGTGGCCGCAGGGAGGACACCGCCCTTCGTGGACTCTCAGATCGCGGCGATCGCCCACGCCAACGGGCTGGTCCTGGTAACGTCCAACATCGATGACTTCCGATCCTTCGAGGGCCTGAGAGTCGAAAGCTGGATGTAAACCGGCCCGGGAGTTCCCTAGCACCGGGGCACGTATTCGATGACGAATCTGTATTCCCGGCTGGTGAGTGGAGAGGATCAGAGGACGGAAGCGCTGGCAGATCTGCTCGAGCGTGTGCTCGCCGACGACCGGGAAAGAGACACGCCGAGATTCGGAGACTTCGTTTCGCGGGTACTGCTGGCCGACGCGACGGATAAGCCGGCGAAGGCAGCTCTCTTGCGGCGGATAAACGATCCTGCGGTGGTTCTCTCGGTGGCTACGCAGCACCGGATTGTCGGCGGCAGCATCCCAGACATGGTGATCTTTGACGGCAGCGATCCGTTGTGTGTCGTCTTGCCCGCCACGGACGGGAGAATGCGGCTGGCGTACTCAACAACGTACTCGAAGCCGTACGCCCGAGGGCGACGCGAAGCGCCGCCCCGGACCGAACCCGGCTCGGGTGGCCATTGGTAAAGGGTCATTGCGAAACAGAGGGCGCAAGCGATGAAGGACCGTAAGCAGCCCGTTCCCGGAGGAGACCCGAAGAACTGGACGATGCGTGACCTCGAAGACTTCGGCAGGATCAGGTTGTCGTGTCATTTCTTCATGCGGGACATGCTCTACAGCGAGATTGCAAGCGTTCATGGAATGAGGAACGTTCCGGATGACCCAAAGCTGGCCATCGAGGTGGGAAAGGAGCTCTGCTCGACCCTTCTCGAGCCCCTTCACGCCACGTTCGGCCATGTCTCGATTCGATCGGCATTCCGATCAAGGGCTGTGAACGAGTGCGGCCGCTACCACAAATACCAGAACGTAGCTATGACCAAGAACAACTACGCGCGACATGTTTGGGACTTCCCCGACAAGTACGGAAAAGGCGCAACCGCCAGCATCGTTATCCCTTGGTTCGTGGATTATCTGGCGAGGCGGCCGGAGAAGACATGGAAGGCGATGGCGTGGTGGATTCATGATCATCTTCCTTACTCTGAAATGCAGTTCTATGCGGACCGTCCGGGATTCCCGTATGCGGCCTTCAACATTCGATGGCATGAAACGAGACTGCGCAGCGTGGTCGAGAGTTTCCTTGATGACGATCAGGACATCCGGCGGCAGCAAGACAGGCGGGAACACTGGCCCGGGTGCCATGCCTCGGAGTATCCCGGTTTCCCGAAGCTGAAGCGTCTGGATGAGCTTTACCCGGACTCTCCTGGATAACTCCGGTGTGAAATCCAAACCTGCCTTTGTGGTTTGGGCGGGCAGATGCCGGACCCGTGGAACATCGAAGGATGGCCTTCGGTTGCCGCGAGCCGGCGGCCGGCGTGTGGGGGGCGGCGAACAAACTCGGCGGGCGGTACCGTTGCGTTCTCCGTTGACATGTGCAGGCCATTGATCTGCATGAATGCAGTATTTCGACGGCGCACTCGGGAGACCGGCGGTCTTGTGGAAGACGGTCGCACGGTTGTCCTCGAAAGTGAACGCGTCGCGGTAGAACTCCACTCCTCGACGAGGCTACGATGGTGCCTGTGTATCCCCGAGTGATACTGCACCGCTCCGATGGACGTGCACACCACCGAAGTCCAAGCCGCTGTCCAGCAGCTCGTCGTGGAGCATGGCGAGTGCGCACCGCTGGAGTTGCTGCTGGCGACGAAGCGCCTCGGCTACGAGAACTACCGGGCATGGCGTGAATGCCGACTGGAGAACCTTGATGCGGTTCTGACGGACGGGGGACGCAAAACCCGCGCATGTATCCCTTGATCCCGAAGGCTCGGAGGATGGTCCATTTCCCGCATCTCTTCCAGCCGATCGAAGTCGGTTGCATGACCGTCAAGAACCGGAATTCATCCCCGACCACAATACGGCGCTGTCGGTCGAGGGCCTGGTCAGCGACGAGATGATCGCATACCACGAGGCCCGCACCGAAGCCGGGGTGGGCCGCGGGCTGGCCCTTTTGCTGGCGCAGAGCGGCTGTCGGGTGCGCCTTGCGGTGAACGGCATCGTGGCCGGTAAGCGCGTCCCCTCCATGGTGCGCGACTACGCGGTGGGCGAGCTCCACAAGCTGGGCGTGGAAATCGAGCCCTACGTCCGCCTTTTCGGTGCCGACGAGGAGAGCGTGTACTTCCAGCACGTCACGAGCGGGGAAGCGGTGATTCTCGACGAGGTCGACACCCTGGTCTCTCACCATGCCTTGCGTCGGAACGCGGGCCTGGCGGAAGAGCTGAACGCCTATGGCAAGCGTTTGATCTTGATCGGCGACTGCCTCGGCCCGCGCACGGCCGAAGAAGCGGTGATGGAAGGCCTGAAGGCCGCCATGGCGATCTGATCCGCAGTCACGGCGGGCGGCGGGTCGGCGGCGCAGCTCAGGGCTCCAGCAGCCCGGCGATCTCGGATATCCGCAGGATCAGCATGAGCGGTTCTCGGTCCGAGAAGGGGCGGAAGCCGAACTTCTCGTAGAACGCCCGGGCGGGTTCGTCGATGGCCTGCACGATGACGGCGCGGGCGCCGACCACGCCGGCGGCGGCCAGGGCGCGGTTTGCCGCGTCGATCAGGAGGTCCGTCCCGAGGCGCCGGCCGCGGTAGTCCCCGTCCACCGCGAGCTGTCCAAGCAGGATGACCGGGACCGGGTCGGGCATGTTCCGGCCGACCCGGGACAACACCCGGCGCCGCTCCACGGAGCTGGCGGCGAGGCTGTAGAACCCGGCTACGCGGTCTCCGTCGCAGGCGACATAGGTGCGCGCGCCGCCCCTGGCCTCGTTCAGCCTTGCCTTGCCCCGGAGCCAGGCGTCGAGGGTCGGGACGCCAGAGGAGAACTGCGAGATGTCGTGGTGGGGCGCGAGCGGCTCGGGAGGCCCTAGCGGTCCCACTGGGGCCGACGCGCGTAGCGCGCCTTCACGGCGGGGTCGAGCTCCACCGGCGCGTCGAGCGCGGCGACGAAGTCGTCCCAGGCCTCGTCGTCGAGGGCGATCACGGGGCGCTCGTTCAGGATCTCGATCGCCGCCGCCTCGCTCGACCGGAGCACGAATTCGGTCCGGCTGACGCCTCGGATCGCGGCCGCGCGGTCGATGACGGCCAAGCGCTCGCTGGATGTTCGGAAGTTCACCTGAGGCATGACGGTCTCCTTCGTGCTTCGTGCGGACTGCGCGGGGATGCAGGATTGGCTTCTGGATATAGCATTGGTGTAGATAGCTGGCAAGCCGATCGGCGCCGGCCCGGCTGCGCAGCAGACGCGAGAATGCGCTTGTCGGGGGCGCGCCGGAAGGGCTTTGGGTGAAGTCGGTCGGGGGTCGCTTCGAGCGGCTGAGCCCCCTGACTCCAGATCACTCTGGGGTTCAGATTTACCCGAGTCGTGCGGGAATAGCGCTGTTGCTCTTTCGGCTTCAATCGGTATCAGTCCTCCTCGCTGATGCGTCCGGGGCTGGGACCCTCGGCGAAGGCGGAGGCCGGGACTTCGCAACGCTGCCTGACGCCGCCCCAATGCGAGCCGCAGCGAGTGTGCGATGATCCCGGGCCGTGGCCATTGAAAGGTTGAGCTCGAATGGGCAATGAGAACAGGAAAGCGCGGGCGGTCGGCATCAACCACCTGGGGCTCGAGGTGGGGGACGTCGACGAGGCGCTCGCCTTCTACGGGAGCTTCGTCGATTTCGAGCTGGTGAGCCGGAGCGAGAGCGCCGCCTTCATCTATTTCGGCGACCAGTTCATCAACTTCTCGAAAGGGCGACGGCAGGCCCCCGACGACGACCGCCACTTCGGCCTCGTGGTCGACGACAAGGAGGCGGTCCGGGCGGTCCTCGAGGAGATGGACGTCGAGATCCTGCCGGGACGCTTCCTCGATTTCCTCGACCCCTGGGGCAATCGGGTCGAGATCGTGAGCTACCAGAACATCCAGTTCACCAAGGCGCCCAACGTGCTGCGTGGGATGGGACTCGACGGCCTCGGCAAGAATGAAGGCGCGCTGGCCGAGCTCGAGAAGAAGGGCATGCGCCCGGCCGAAGTGCCCTGAGCCAGGGGTTCGCAGTTCGGACGAAAGGGCCCGATGGCCACGAGGGGGAGATTGAAGCGGAGCGCGGAATCGTTCCCGCTACATCGAGCTTCCTCTCTTCGGCCGGCCGCCACCCTTCCGGGTCCTCCCGCCGGTGGTGATCGGCCTCACCCCTCCGGATTCTCGTACTTCATGATCCCGATGACGCCGCCGGTGGGGTCCTGGACGATCGCCATGCGCCCAACCATGGGGATATCCACCGGGCCGTTGAGCACCGCGCCGCCCGTGCTCGCCACTCTGGCGGCACACGCATCGACGTCGTCGACCGTTACGTAGGAGGTCCACGCATTCGGTGCGCCGGCTGCCGCCGCTTCCGGCGGCTTGGCCATCATGCCGGCCACCGGACCTCCACCCGCCTTGAACACGGTGTACGGACCCATTCCGACATCCATGACCTCGGTCTCCCATCCGATCACGTGGGTGTAGAAGTCCCGCGCCTTCTCGACGTCGTCGGTCATCAGATCGCACCATCCGATGGCCCCGTGGGTCTTCATGCGTTCATCCATCGCCTCTGTCTCCTATTGCACACCACCGCGGGTGCTGAAGGGCACTATAGCGCGCCGACGCCGGCAGCATCCCTTGCTTAGCCCGCGGAGCGGAGCCGATCTGGTCCTGTTACGGACCGGCAAACGAGGGCGTCTCTCCCCGGTCAGGGCAAAGGCGCCGCCAACTCCGGTGCTACTATCTTCCGATGCCTCCGAGTCCCCAGTACTGCGTCGAAAGGCCCCCGACCGGCATCCTCGCGTCGCGCGTCGCGCTCACCGCCCCCCGGCAGGTGTCTGCGCCCAGGTCGGCCGTGCCTGAGCCGGAGGAGCCGGCAGAGTACCGGCGATTGTCATAGGAATATGCCGGTGTCCTCGACAACCTCCTGCGGAGGAGTGCGGGTGGCCGCGGGAGCCGACGCGGAGACGTTCCCGGCGCGCGAACCCCGGGACGAACGCGAACGCGCCCTCTCGGTATTCCCGAGCGGGATCTCGAACGGGGAGTTCGGACTGCCGCCGGAGCGCCTGGTGGTGATGGAGCGGGGAGAGGGCTGCCGCCTCTGGGACACCACCGGGCGCGAGTGGCTCGACTTCTCGCTCGGCTGGGGATCGGTGCTGGTGGGACACGCCCATCCCGAGATCGCGGCCGCGGTCGCCGCCCAGGTGCCGTGCGGATCGAACTTCGCCTACCTGAATCCGCGCGCGCTCGCCGTCGCCGAGGAGATCCGACGCGCCTGCCCGGCGACGGAGCGTTTGCGCTTCTGTGCATCCGGCACCGAGGCGACGATGTACTGCGAGCGCCTGGCGCGCGCGTGGAGCGGACGCGAGCGCATCGTCAAGTTCGAGGGCGCCTACCACGGGGCGAGCGAGACGGGAGTCACGAGCCTCTTCCCGCGAGGCAACCTGCCCTTTCCGGCTCCGGAGCTGACGAGCGCGGGCACGCCCGCGGCGGAGCGGCAGGTGCTGGTCGCGCCCTTCAACGATTCCGATTCGTTCCGCCGCCTGCTCGCCCAACATGCCGGCGAAGTCGCCGCGGTCATCGTGGAGCCCCTGCAGCGCTGCACCCCACCCCTTCCCGGCTTCCTCGAGGCGGTGCGGGAGACGTGCACCGCGAACGGCGTGCTCCTCATCTTCGACGAAGTGGTCACCGGATTCCGCCTCGCCTACGGGGGCGCGCAGGAGTACTACGGCGTGGCGCCGGACCTCGCCGCCTACGGCAAGGCGCTCGGCGGCGGCTATCCGATCGGCGCCTTCGGCGGCCGTGCGGACCTGATGGAGATGGTGGACGAGGGACGCCTTGGCCGGGGCGACTACGTGTGGATGGCCTCCACGCTCGGCGGCAACCCGATCTCCTGCGCGGCGTCCGAGGCCGCGCTCCGGGTGCTGCGCGCGCCCGGAAGCTACGAGCACCTCCACCGTGTCGGCCGCTATCTGCGCGAGATCCTGCGCGGGGTGCTCGCGCGGCGGGGCATCGCCGCGCAGGTGATAGGAGACGGTCCCCTCGCCCAGGTCGTGTTCAGCGAGGCGCCCGTCACCGACTACCGCTCACTCGCCCTCGCCGATCGCGAGCGAGCCCGCGCGACGATGCTCGGCGCCTTCGCGCGCGGAGTGTTTCTCAATCCGATGGGAACCAAGCTCTACCTCTCGCTCGCTCACGACGAAGCGGTCTGCGACGAGTTCGCCGAGCGCTTCGACGCGGCGCTCGGCGATCCTCCCGTGTGAGGCAGAGGCACATCACGCTTCCGGGGAGCTTGCCCTGACTCGTTGTTTTGCGTGGATTCCCGCTTCCGCGGGAATGACGGGAACAGGCGACTCGAATGTGTGTACTCCCTCGATGTTCCCTGCGCGACAGCGGGGACAGGTCCCCTGGCCGTGGCAGGCTTCCGCGGGAACGACGGGAAGACGAGAAGTAGCTTCCGTCATTCCCGCGAAGGCGGGAGCCCGCCCGAGATCGGTAGTTCCCGCTGGAAGCGCCGGTTCGGCCGGCGCGAGACGGTTCGGCGCCCGAGCCGCCTCACCTTGCGGGCGGTCCATGCCCTGCGTAGAGTCGCCGGAAGCCGGGCGGGCCGAGGCCGAGCTCGCGCCCGCTCCCCTGTTCAACCGCTTCGAGGAGTGAGAACGCGATGGCAGAAGAACAAGCGACCGGGGTATCCGAAGCCGAAATCGCCGTCCACTGGCAGGAAGAGGACTACATCCACCCGCCCGCGAGCTTCATCCGGCAGGCGAACCTGACCGACGAAGACATCTTCGAGCGCTTCTCTCTCGACCGCTTCCCGGAGTGCTTCAAGGAGTACGCCGATCTGCTCGACTGGGACAAGTACTGGGAGCAAACCCTCGACACGAGCAACCCACCCTTCTGGAAGTGGTTCGTGGGGGGAAGGCTGAACGCCTGCCACAACTGCCTGGATCGGCACCTGGCGGCGCACAAGAACAAGACCGCCATCCACTTCGTCCCCGAGCCCGAAGACGAGAGCACCACGCACGTCACCTACCAGGAGCTCTTCGTCCGGGTCAACGAATTCGCGGCGCTCCTGCGGGACTTCGCCGGCCTGAAACGCGGCGACCGGGTCACCCTGCACATGCCGATGGTGGCGGAGCTGCCGATCACGATGCTCGCGTGCGCGCGTCTCGGTGTCATCCACTCGCAGGTCTTCAGCGGATTCAGCGGCAAGAGCGTGGCGGATCGGGTGGTCGACTCGGAGAGCCGGGTGCTGATCACGACCGATGCGTACTACCGCACCGGCAAACTGATCGATCACAAGGAGAAGGCGGACATTGCGGTCGACGAGGCGGCGGAGCTCGGGCAGACGATCGACAAGGTGCTCGTCTGGCAGCGCTATCCCGGCCGGCATTCCAGCCCGACCCCGATGGTCGAAGGCCGCGACTTCTCGGTGAATGCACTGCTGCCGAAGTACCGCGGAGAGCGCGTCGCGCCGGAATCGCTGCGCGCCGAAGAGCCGCTCTTCCTCATGTACACGAGCGGCACCACCGGCAAGCCCAAGGGCTGCCAGCACTCCATCGGCGGGTACCTCTCCTACGTGGCCGGCACCACCAAGTACATCCAGGACCTCCACCCGGAGGACGTGTACTGGTGCATGGCGGACATCGGCTGGATCACCGGGCACTCGTACATCGTCTACGGCCCCCTTGCGCTCGGCGCCTCGTCGGTCGTCTACGAGGGGCTGCCGACCTGGCCCGACGCCGGCCGGCCCTGGCGCATCGCCGAGGAGCTCGACGTCAACATCTTCCACACTTCGCCGACCGCGATCCGGGCCCTGCGCCGGGCGGGGCCGGAGGAGCCTCTTAAGTACAACCACCGCTTCAAGCACATGACCACGGTGGGCGAGCCCATCGAGCCCGAGGTCTGGCGCTGGTATCACCGGGTCGTCGGCAAGGGGCGGGCGGTCATCGTCGACACCTGGTGGCAGACCGAGACCGGGGGGTTCCTGTGCAGCACGGTGCCTGCGCTCGGGGCGATGAAGCCGGGCAGCGCGGGGCCCGCCCTCCCCGGCATCCACCCCGTCATCTACGACGAGGAGGCGAACGAGATCGCGGCCGGCTCCGGCCGGGCGGGCAACATCTGCATCCGCAACCCCTGGCCGGGCGCCTTCCAGACGATCTGGAAGGACCCCGACCGCTTCGTCGCCAACTACTACGCGCGCTACTGCAAGGACGAGAAGAGCACCGACTGGCGCGACTGGCCCTACATGGCGGGCGACGGGGCCCTGCAGGCGGAGGACGGCTACTACCGCATCCTCGGTCGCATCGACGACGTCATCAACGTGGCCGGGCACCGGCTCGGGACCAAGGAGATCGAGTCCGCGGCCCTGACCGTCGGCGAGATCGCCGAGGCCGCGGTGGTGCCGGTATCGGACGAGGTGAAGGGCAAGGTGCCGGACCTGTACGTCTCGCTGCAGCCCGGCTTCGAGCCTTCCGATGCGCTTCAGAAGACCGTGTCGTCCGCGGTGGTGAGCGAGATCGGACCCATCGCCCGGCCGCGCAAGGTGCTCATCGTGCCCGACATGCCCAAGACGCGGTCCGGGAAGATCATGCGCCGGGTGCTCGCGGCGCTCTCGAACGACGAGGACGTGGGCGACATCACGACGCTCGCCAATCCGGAGGTCGTCGAAGCGATCCGGCAGATGGAATCGTAGGTCGCAGCGCCCTCAGACCGGAGAAAGTCGGGCGTTCCCCAGGGGAGCGGGGGACGCCATCGGGTTCAGCGCGACGAACGCTACCCGCAGCGGATGTAGAACACCGCCCAGGGCCAGGTCTCCGATTCCTCCCGGAGCGCCGGCTGGTCGCCTGGAGGGTCGTAGATCAGCCAGAGCGGACCCCGCCCGCCGATTTCGAGCGGGCGCCCATTGGCCGTGGTCGCCAGAATCCACTCGTGCGCCGCGAGCTCCGCCTCCGGGATCTCGGTGGCGTAGCCGTCGAGGGACAGGGTGGAGAGCGTCCCGGGCGCGCAGGCGGCCGCCTCCAGCACGTCCGCGAGGAGAGGGCCGGACAGGGACATCGGCCCCGGCCAGTTCTCGTACTCGATGTGCACTTCCCTGACGCCGAGCCCCTCGAGCATCGCCAGGTCGAACGAGAAGGCGTCGTCGAACGTGCGCTCGTGGTAGGCGAAGAAGACGTCGCGTCGCTCGTCGTAGGCGGGGCGGTTGGCCTTCGCGACGCTGCCCGCAATCGTCAGGACGACCGGTCCTTCCGGCGCGCGGGCGTCACCGGCGGAGACCGGCGCCATCGAGGCCATGGCGAGAAGGGCGGCCCGGAGGAAGGCGGAAGCTCTCATTCGTCGGCTTTCGAGTCGGGGGTGCGGGAGTCAGGGTAGATCCCTGACGACTCCAAAGCCAATATGAGCGCGGTTCGCGGATGTGCCGGCTCCGGTCGCATCTCGCCGGGGGAGCCTCCGAAGGAATCCGTTGCATGCGCTACTACGCCGATCTCCACATCCACTCCAAGTACTCGCGCGCGACGAGCCGGAACTGCGACCTGGAACATCTCGCGATCTGGGGCCGCAAGAAGGGGATCGGCATCGTCGGCACCGGCGACTTCACCCATCCCGCGTGGAGAGCGGAGCTGAAAGACAAGCTCGTGCCGGCGGAGCCGGGTCTGTTCCGCCTGCGGCCCGACATCGAGCAGGCGGTCGAGGAGCGGCTGCCGCGGGCGTGCCGGAGCGAGGGCAGCGCCGTGCGCTTCATGCTGTCGGTCGAGATCTCGACCATCTACAAGAAGCTCGACAAGACCCGGAAGATCCATCACCTGATATACACCCCGGACTTCGACGCTACCGAGCGGGTGGTCGACCGCCTGTCCCGGATCGGCAACCTGCACTCGGACGGACGGCCGATTCTGGGGCTCGATTCGCGGCATCTGCTGGAGATCGCGCTGGAGTCGGGACCCGACTCGTACCTCGTTCCCGCCCATATCTGGACCCCCTGGTTCGCCGCGCTCGGCTCGAAGTCGGGATTCGACGCGATCGACGAGTGTTACGGGGACCTCGCCCCCCACATCTTCGCGGTGGAGACCGGCCTCTCGTCGGACCCGCCGATGAACTGGCGGGTCTCGTCGCTGGATCGCTTCCGGCTGGTGTCCAACTCGGACGCCCATTCGCCGGAGAAGCTGGGACGGGAAGTGTGCGTCTTCGACACCGACCTCGACTACTTCGCCCTGCGCAAGGCGCTGGAGACGGGGCGAGGCTACGAGGGCACGCTGGAGTTCTTTCCCGAAGAGGGCAAGTATCACCTGGACGGCCACCGGCACTGCCACGTCCGCCTCTCGCCGGAGGAAACGCGCGAGCACCGCGGCCGGTGTCCGGCCTGCGGCAAGCCGCTGACGGTCGGCGTCATGCACCGGGTCGAAGACCTCGCGGACCGGCCGGAGGGGAGTGCGCCTCCCGAGACCGCGGGCTCGATGCAGAGCCTGATTCCCCTGCCCGAGATCCTGTCGGAAGTCCATGAGGTCGGCCCGAAGAGCAGGAAGGTCGCCACGCACTACGAGCATCTCCTGGGTCAGCTCGGACCGGAGCTCCCGCTTCTCAACGCGCTCCCCCTCGAAGAGGTCGAGTCGAATGCCTCGCCCCTCATCGCCGAGGCCCTTTCTCGCCTGCGGAAACAGGAAGTGATCCGAAACGCCGGCTACGACGGGGTGTACGGCACCATCCGCCTCTTCGAGGATGCCGAGCTCCGGGAGTACACCCGCGGCGCATCGCTCTTCGGGTACGAGGCCATGACTCCTCCCCGAAAGCCGTCCACCACGGAGGATCGCCCCGCAATCGGGGAGGGAAGGTCGGGACCGGCTTCACGCGTGGACCCTCCACTCTCGTCAGTCCCGCGAACGCCTGCCATGGCCAGGGGAGCGGTCTCCGCCGTCGCGGAAGGAGCTTCGGGACCACCCGCGCGCGTAGACCCTCCACTCCCGTCATTCCCGCGTAAGCGGGAATCCACCAGGGCTGAAGTGGCAGGGGAACCTCCCGCCAACGGGGAGTCCACAGCAGACGTTGCAGCACGGCAGGGTCCCCATGAGCGGCATGCCCCTGCGCCCGCGGCGGACCCTGCTCCGGAAGAGGTGTCGCGGGGACCGGGGACGCCACCTCGCCCGCGGAGCCCGCCGCATCGGACGGGGGACGACCGTGCTCCGGATCTTCTCGCCGGGCTCGACGCCGACCAGCGCCGCGCCGCCGAGATCGTCACCGGCCCCCTGCTCGTGGTGGCCGGTCCCGGCTCCGGCAAGACCAGGACCTTGACCCATCGTATCGCCCACCTCGTCACCCGCCACGAAGTCCCCCCGGAGCAGTGCCTCGCCATCACCTTCACCCGCCGGGCGGCAGGTGAGATGCGCGAGCGCCTGCGCGCTCTGCTGCCGGACGCGTGGGAGCACGTCCTGCTGCATACCTTTCACTCGCTCGGCCTCGCCATCCTCCGCGAGAACCACAACGCGGCCGGCCTCCAGCGCGGGTTCCGGATCGCCTCCGACGCCGAACGGGTCCGGTTGCTCCGGGACGCGCTGCACCTTTCCGAGAAGCAGGCCCGCAGCCGCCTGTCGGGGATCTCGCACGCCCGGCGAACGCGCACCCCGCCGGCGGACGAGGCGCTCGGCGAAGCGCTGGAGGCGTACCAGCGCGAAATGGAAGCCCGCAACCTCTGCGATCTCGACGACCTCGTGATCCGGGCGGCGGATGCGCTCGAGTCCTTACCCGCGCTCCAGGCCCAGTACCGGGAGCGCTATCGATGGGTCTCCATCGACGAGTACCAGGATGTCGACGAGCAGCAGGTCCGGCTCGTGAAGCTGCTCGTGCCGGCGGGCGGAAACCTCTGTGCGATCGGCGATCCGGACCAGGCCATCTACAGCTTCCGGGGCGCGGACCTGCGATTCTTCGTGGAGTTCGAACGGGGCTTTCCGGGGACCCGGGTCGTGCGGCTCACCCGCAACTACCGCTCGGACCGCAACATCGTCACCCTCTCGGCGCAGGTGATGGCGCGCTCGGGCTCCGGGCAGCGCTCGGTCCCGGTGGTCGAAGACGCGCCCGAGCGCATCGCGATCCACGAGGCGCCCACTGAGAAGGCGGAGGCGGAGTTCATCGTCCAGTCCCTGGAGCGCGCGCTCGGCGGGCACAGCTTCTTCTCCATCGACAGCGGACGCTCGGCGGAGGTCGAGGCGCGCGATCTCTCGTTCTCCGACTTTGCGGTCCTCTACCGGACCGAGGCGCAGGTCCCGGCGCTCGTCGAGGCGCTCTCGCGTTCCGGGATGCCCTTTCAGCGGCGCTCGCATCGCCGCCTGCTCGATCACCCGGGGGTGGGCGCGGTGCTCGACGTCCTGCGCGAGAGCCCGGACGCGGGTTCCCTTCGGGAAGGGATCGAGGCGGCCAGTCTCCGGGGCGGCCTGGACAGCGCGGAACACCGGGAAGCGTGCGAGCTGCTGATACCCGTCGCCGCCGCGTACGGTGATGATCTCGAACGCTTCCTGTCCGATCTCGCCCTCGGCACCGAGGTCGATACCTGGGACCCCCGCGCGGACCGGATCTCGCTGCTCACCCTCCACGCCGCCAAGGGGCTCGAGTTCCCCGTCGTGTTCATCGCCGGCTGCGAGAGCGGGCTTCTCCCGCTGCAATGGGGCAGGAGCACGCCGGCGGAGCTGGAAGAAGAGCGGCGCCTCTTCTATGTCGGCGTCACCCGGGCGAAGACGAAGCTGTTTCTCAGCCGGGCGAAGAAGCGCATGTGGAGAGGGAAGGTGCGCGAGCTGCCGCCCTCTCCCTACCTGGCCGACATCGAAGAGCGGCTTCTCGAACGGCGCCGGGTCCGGCTCCCGGAAAGGGAAGCGAAGCAGGCGGACCGCCAGATGGACCTCTTCTCCTGACCTTCCCCTGCCGTCCACCGTGGCGGCCGCGAGGTCGGCTGAGGGAGAGCCTGTGAGCGGGTCTCTCCTCCCGAATTCGAGTCTCGTAGGTAGCCATCCAGCCCGAAACCCCTCATGACCCTCGAACTCATGGGCCGGGGTGGACTCCCGCCTTCGCGGGAATGACGAATATACTTGCAGCGCTGCGCTCCATTCCCGCGAAGCCGATGACTACGCATGGCCGTCATTCCCGCGAACGCTTGTCATGGCCAAGGGACCTGTCTCCGCGGTCGAGGAAGGAGTATCGAGGAAGTACGCGCGTTCGAGTCGTCTGTTCCCGTCATTCCCTTGGTGAGCGGGAATCCACACAAAACGATGATTTCTGACGAGCTCGATACCAACGGAAACGAGCGGCGGGAAAGCGCAGGGTCGGCTTGCGGTTCCGCCGGGTAGGGATGAATCGTGGACGCGCCGTCGAGCTCCGGCTTTCGCATCGACCCCGAACGGGACCTGGACCTCGCCCGCGAGTTCATGGTCGCCCCCGCCGGGCTGCACAGCCCCAATCTCCAGCGCCTGCTGCGCGCGATGCGGGGCGGGCCCCTGGAAGGCAAGTACGCCCTCCTCACGACCAGGCCCGGACACGAGTGGACCCTGATCCGGCTGTCCGGGTCACGCGACGTGCCGCCCACGGTGCTGGAGGACTGCGTGTTCGACGACCGCGACGAGGCGGAGCGCGTGGTCTTCCGCTTGCGCTGGAAACAGCACACCGGCCGCGAGCTCGAGCTGTAGTCGCCGATTCATGGTGCCGCGCAAGGTCATAGCGGGCTACGCAGATGCCTTGAGCATCGCGGCCGGGGAGTCCCTCGACTTCAAGGTGAGCGTCGATGCGGAGGTCGAGTCCTACCGCTGCGACATCGTGCGCCTGATATGCACCGATGAGCACCGCGAGGGTCCCGGCCTCGTCGAGACCGTGGTCGAGGCGCCGGTGAACCGGAGCTGGCCCGCCCGGCGCCAGTCCATCCACATGGGCTCGTACGCGGCGGTGCCGGCGATGCCCGCGCTCCAGAGCTTTACCCTTCAGGCATGGATCTGGCCGACCCGGCCCCGTGCCCGGCAAACCATCCTTGCGCAGGGGAGCGCGCTCGCGATGGAGCTCAACGAGAGCGGGGCGCTCGCCCTCGATCTCGACGGCGTGCGCTTCGCCACCGGGCGCCCCCTGCTCGAGCGCGAGTGGGTCTTCGTGGCCGCGAGCTACGATGCGGCAAGCGGCGCGGTATGCCTGATCCAGTCGCCGATGCGCCGCTATCCCGGCTTCGACTCCACCGCCGATCGGCGCTTCGAGGCGCGCCCCGGACAACAATTCGAGGACGAGGTGAGGATCGCCGCCCGCGGGGTGGCGCCGGACGCGATGACCCATCACTACAACGGCAAGATCGACCGTCCGAGGATCGCGAACCGCGCCCTCGAACGCGCGGAAATGGATGCGCTCGGAGAGGCCGAGCCGCCCGCCGCGCTCGCCGGGGCCATCGTCGGGTTCTGGGACTTCGCGCGCGAGACGCCGAGCGCGCGCATCGTGGATCTCTCCGACGGGCGCCGCGACGGGGTGCTGGTCAACCTGCCGGCTCGGGCGATGACCGGCTTCAACTGGAGCGGAGACGTGGGCGACTGGCGCTTCGCTCCGGAGCAGTACGGCGCCATCCACTTCCACGACGACGACATCTACGACGCGGGCTGGGAGACGGACTTCCGCTTCGACAGCGATCCCGGCCTGCCGAGCGGCGTCTACGCGGCGCGCCTCATCGTTCCGGGGACGCCGCCCGAGCACGTCGTGTTCTTCGTGCGCCCGCCGTCCGGCACCCGCGGCGCGGAGGTCTGCTACCTCGCGCCGACCGCGAGCTACCTCGCCTACGCCAACTACCGGGTGATGGACTGCGGCCCCGTCTACGAGGCATTTCAGGGGCGCCTCCTGGTGGCCGGTCCCGAGGACCTCTTCCTCAACGAGCATCCCGAGTACGGCGACTCTCTCTACGGCGAACACCGCGACGGCAGCGGCATCTGCTACAGCTCGCGACTGCGGCCGATCGTCAACCTGCGGCCCAACTCTCCGCTGTGGATCTTCGGCGGCGACGGCTACCTGACCTGGTGGCTCGAGCGTTTCGGCTACCGCGCGGACGTGGTCACCGACGAGGATCTGCACGACCAGGGACCGGGCCTGCTCGAGGGCTACCGCTGCGTCATCACCGGCAACCACCCCGAGTACTGGTCGCGCGAGATGTGGGACGCGATGAAAGCCTATCTCGAAGGGGGTGGGCGTCTCATGTATCTCGGCGGCAACGGCTTCTACTGGCGCATCGCGTTCAGCGACGCGTACCCGGGAGCGATCGAGGTGCGCCGGGCGGAAGACGGCACCCGGGCCTGGGAGGCGCAGCCCGGCGAGTACCACATGAGCTTCAACGGCGAGCTCGGCGGGATGTGGCGGCGCGGGGACCGCACCCCGAACCAGCTCGTCGGCGTCGGATTTACCGCCCAGGGCTTCGACCGGGGGACGTACTACGTGCGCTGCCCCGGCAGCTTCGACGCCCGCGCGAGCTGGATCTTCGAGGGCGTGGGGGCGGAAGAGCGCATCGGCGACTTCGGTTTCGCCGACGGCGCCTCCGGCCAGGAGATCGACCGCTACGACGTCGCGCTTGGCTCGCCGCCCCACGCGCTGGTGCTCGCCTCCTCCGAGGGGCACAACGACAACATGCTGCTCTCCTGCGAGGAGTTCAAATCCACCCACATGATGCTGGGCGGAACCGAGAACCCCAAGGTGCGCTCCGACATGGTCTTCTTCGAGACGCAGGGCGGCGGCGCGGTGTTCTCCACCGGATCGATAAGCTGGATCGCCTCGCTCGCGTGGGGCGAGGGCGACAACAACGTCTCCCGGATCACCCGGAACGTCCTGGACCGCTTCCTCGATCCCGCACCCTTTCCGGAATCGACATAGATGAGCTCGCGGCGTGCACCGCAATCGCAGCGGCCGCGCAACGAAAGAAGGCGCAAGAAGGCTCTGCGCTATGGACTCTACGGCCTTGCGGCCATCGGCCTCGGGGCCGCCTTCGCGATCTGGCCCCATGCAGGCGCGGCCGCTATCGTTGCGACGGGGTTGATAGCGATCACCCTCCTGACTCTTGCGTTGCCGTGGCTGCGATGAGGAGACCGCCATGCGGGTACTGATTACCGGGGCGCTGGGCTGGCTGGGCCGGGGTCTCACCGAAACGGTGAGTCGGTCTCACCAGGTGCGCGCCCTCGATCTCGAGCGCATCGAGTACTCGCGCGAGGACTTCGACTTCGACGGTGAGACGATGTTCGCCGACGTGACCGACTTCGCGCGCATGTGTGAAGCGGTGGAGGGGCAGGAGGCGATCATCCACGCCGCGGTCACCGACACCGTGCGACGGAACCTCTACCAGCCCGGCGACCCGGTGCCCTTCGACGTAAACCTCCGGGGCACCTACAACGTGCTGGAGGCCGGTCGCCTCGCGGGCGTGCGCCGCTTCGTGCTGATCGCCGCCGCGGAGACCCACGTCGAGCACGCCCCCGGGACTTTCGTGGACCGCAATCGCCCCTATGCCGGTACCGGCAGCATCTACGACCTCACCAAGCGGCTCCAGGAATCCATCGCACAGTGGTTCGTCCACCACCACGGGCTCGAGATCATCGTGCTGCGCCTCGGCGACGTCGTCGACCTCGATCTCGCCCGCACCAAGCGCGACGCCGCCAACTGGAAGGCGAGCATGGATCGGGACGGATGGCTGCACCGCTACGACGTGGGGGAGGCGTGCCTGCGCGCGCTCGAGATCCCGCACCACGGCTACGACGTGTTTCACCTCGTGGGCGCGCCGGCGGCGAAGAAGAAGTTCGACGTCGCGCGCGCGGAGGCGGTGCTGGGCCTCGAGTTCACCCAGTATGAGGGTCGAGGCTGAGCGCGGATGCCTTGGGGGAAGCGATCGACCCGGCACAGGTCGAATCAGGCTCGTGGACTCCGTTTACATGGCCCCCCACTCGGTGTTTGCCGTGGATTCCCGCACACCAAGGGAATGACGGAAACAGACAGGCGCCTCGGACGAGCGTACTGCCTCGATGTTCCTTCCGTGACAGCATGAACAGGTCTCCTGGTCATGGCAGGCTTTGCGCGGGGATGACATGACCGCCACCAATGCCGGCATTCCCGCGTAAGCCTTTAGCCCCCGCGAAAGCGGGGGGCAGAATCCACGAGCCACGACTGCGCTCTCGTCGTCTGGCACGAGACTTCACCACCAGAAGACCAGGAATCCTTTGATGCCCGCGCTCCCCGACGAGTATCCTTTGGAAGAACGCACGGTCGGGCGCATCCTCGCCCTGGCCGCGGCGGAGCTCGAGGACACTCCGCTCGTCGTGGAGGCCGGCGGCGACACCATCACCTACCGGCAGATGGACGAGCGGGCGACGCGCATCGCCCGCGGTCTCGCGAGCCTCGGCATCGAGAAGGGCGATCCGGTGCTCTTCATGATGCCGGACGGCATCGACCTCGCCGCCCTGTGGTGCGGTCTCGCCCGGCGCGGCGCGCCCGAGGTGCCGATCAACCTCGCCTACCGGGGCGCCTTCCTGCGCCGGATCGTGAACGACAGCCTCGCGCGCACCATCGTCATCGACGCGGGGTTCCTGGATCGTCTCGAAGCGGTGGCGGACGAGCTTGAGTCGCTCGAACGCTGCATTGTCTATCCCGAGCTGCCCGAAGCCCTGCCCGAGGGTGTCCCGCGTCGCTTCGAGACGCTGCCCTTCGCCGTGCTCGAAGGAGAGGGCGACCCTGCGCTCGGTGGGGACGGACGCGTCGCGCCTGACGACGAGCCCACGTACCGCGACCTCGCCGGCATCATGTACACCTCGGGCACCACCGGCGCTTCGAAGGGTGTGATGGCCTGCCACGCCCACGCCTACCGCTACGCCTGGAACGTGACCCGCAATCACGCCGTCGGGCGCGGCGACCGCTACTACAGTGCCGGCCTGCCCCTCTTCCACATCGCCGGGCAATGGGGAGTGCTCTACGGATCGATGTTGCGCGGCGCCACCGTCATCCTGCGCCGCGGCTACCGCAACGAGTACTTCTGGAAGGACATCGCCGAGCACGGCGCCACGTCGGTGTTCCTGCTCGGTGCGATTGCGAATTTCCTCTGGCAGCAGCCCGAGAGCCCAGAGGATGCGAAGACTCCGCTGCGGACCGTCGGGATGTACCCGGTCATTCCCGAGCACGAGGCGTTCGCCCGGCGTTTCGGGGTGAAGATCGCGAGCGGTTACGGATCCACCGAGAACCCCGGCCCCTGCTTTCACCCCCCCGGCACTCCCTTTCCCAACAACCAGTGCGTGGGTGAGCTGAGTGAGCACGCGGAAGTGAGAATCGTCGACGAGAACGACCTGGAGGTGCCTCGCGGCACCGCGGGCGAGATCTGCATCCGGCCCCGGAATCCCTGGGAGATCATGGTCGGCTATTGGCGGAACCCGGAAGCGACTGCCCGCGCCTTCCGCAACCTCTGGTACCACAGCGGCGACGCCGGGTACATGGACGAGGAAGGGCGTCTGTACTTCGTGGACCGGGTCAGCGATTCGCTGCGTCGCCGGGGCGAGAACATCTCCTCGATGGAGGTCGAGGACGTCGTCAATCAGCACCCGGCAGTGATGGAATGCGCAGTGTTCCCGGTGTGGGCGGAGGAGACCGAGCAGGAGGTGATGGTCGCCCTCGTCACCCAGCCCGACGCGCGCCTCGACCCGGTGGAGTTCACGCGCTACTGCAACGAGCGCATGCCCTACTTCATGGTGCCGCGCTACGTCGACGTGGTGGACGAGATCCCCAAGACCCCCACCGGCAAGATGGAGAAGTACCGGCTGCGCGAGGGCGGCGTGACCGGCACGACCTGGGACCGGGTGGCGGCGGGGGTCCGGCTGGCTCGCTAGTGCATTGTTGCGAACAGAGCGCTCTTGCTAGATAACGACGAGTTGCCGTGCTCGGCATCGGGCAACTGCCCGCGTCTACCCGGCCGATGCTGCAGTGGGGCACTCACACCGGCTCGCCTTCACCCGGCTCCTTATGCGAGCCCGCAGCCCTCGAGAAACTCGAGCGCCAGAGCGGCGCACTTCTCCGGTTCCTCGAGTTGTAGCAGATGGGTCGTCTCGGGAATGAAGTCATAGTCGACGAGCACGAGCTCCCTGATGTCGATGCTCGGTATGTAAGAGTTCGGAACGGTGGGGTCTGCTCCAATGGCCTTGACGGGGCAGACAACGCTACCGAGGTCCACGGTCATCGTCCAACAGAAGATGTATTGATAGACCTGGGCTTCGTATTCGCGCGGGCAGCGAAGCTCGAACCCCGCTCCGTCGGCGGCGCGGCGGAGGATCGTGTGGGCGAAGAGATCCACCACACCGGGATCCACGCGCTCGAAAACACTCCGGCGGGAGAGATAGTCCGCGAACTCCTCCGGAGCCTCGAAGCGATCCCGTCGCCTGCGGGCAATCGCTCCCAGTCGGCTCCCCACCTCCTCCATATCATGCGGGAAGCGGCCAGGCGGGCAGACGGGCGGGTCGAACAGAATGAGCGCGGAGAACCCGTCACCGCTGGCGGCCTGCCGGAGCGCCGTCAGCGTCGAAAGAGAATGAAACAGGCCAATCTTCGGTTTCTTCCCGAAGCGCCGGTCAATTTCCCTGATGACGCTTTCGCTGTCGCTGACGAAAGTTGGGACGTTATGTGTGCGTCGGTCGCCGACAAGGTTCCAGCCGTGGCTTCGAAAGTCGTAGAGGAAGCAATCGAAACGGTCGGTGAAGCGGGACCAGAAGGGATAGTAGGTATCGATCGAAAACCCGTTGCCGTGGCTCAGAACAAGGCGTGGACCGTCCGGATTGCCGTGCCGCCGGACGGCGATGGTGGTGCCGTCGGCAGTGCGCACGTCGAATGCGACGAGCGGTTCAGGGATTTCCAAGCGCGTGGGAAGAGTCATCCTGGTGTCTCCGATCCCGGAGAGTCGGACAAACGAGCAACTCGTTCTCGATCCCCTAAATAGCTGATCTCAAATGTGCTACACCGTGGCCGTTGCCGGGGAATGGCTGGGCCACGTCGAGGAATCGGACGACGGACTGACAAAGTTCGTACATGGAACGGCAGCGATGATTTCGGGTCACGGTGTCATGCATGG
>CAYQVB010000078.1:0-38407 GCA_964420925.1 uncultured Ectothiorhodospiraceae bacterium
GGGCGGGTCGCCCGGCCAATCCCGATCGGCCGGGTCCCTTCGTTCCAAATCCTGCATCGGCTGACCCTCTTCGGCGAAAGGGTCAGCAAACCGCACTCCTTATATAGATGTGTAGGTGGGGGAGCCGCACCGCTTACCTTCGGCCTCATCGTTACCGGTCTTCCTCGACACACTCTCCGCGCGACGCATTGTAGAGGGTGATCGTCGTGGCATACTTCCGGTAGAGCGCTTCGTTCGCGTAGAAGGGCTCGGGATAGTCGCGGAGATCCAGCGCGTTCTCAGGCGTGAGCCAGCGTGGCGGCAGCGGGACGTCCTGCGCGGGGCACAGGATCACCTCGGCCGGCGCCGGCACCTCCTCAGTCATCGCCGCGCATCCGGAGACGAGCACGGCGACGAACGCAAGCGCCCGGTTCACGACTTCTCGAGCAGGTAGCACGCCTCTGAGCACGGCGCCGGGCACTCGGGCGGCTTGCTCGCCTCGAGCTCGGCAATGCGCCCTTCAAGGGCACGTACCCTGGCGGCAGCCTCCCGGCGCGATACCTCGGCCTCGGCCTCGCCTTGCGCGCGCGTCTCTTCGAGCTCGGCCGACAGGCGCCTCGAGATATCCTGCGCCACGCCGAGCCGCGCGTTCGCTTTGAGCGCGGCGGTCGCAACCGCCTGGGTCTCGCCGGCCTCGAAGGCATCGGCCTGCGATTTCTCGTACCACGCGATGCCCGCGCCCAGCGCGACGATGAGAACGAAGACCGGAATCAGGTTCATGCGGCGAGACCTCCGGTAGATGGTGCGGAGCGGTTTGGGGGTCGCGGCCCCGCCCCTGTCAAAACACGTCGCCTCTGGTCACACGTCGAATGATCTCCGGCGTGGGCGCCCGCTCGCCGAGTCTTGCCATGATTGCCGGAAAGTAATGCTGGCCTTGTTCGGAGAGATAAGGCTCGAATTCCGGCCAGTAACGGGCACCGGTCTCCGGTTGCAGGTCGAGGAGCGTGCGCAGGCCGTCGGCATACGCGGTGACTGCCAACGGATAGCGCTGCTCGCATGTGCGGTCATACGCGCTCCATTGGCGGTAAGTCCAACGAAGGTATCGGGCCCCCCCGTCAATGTTTTGTGCCGGGTCGAAGCGATCGGAGATTCCCAGGTCGCGCGCGGTGCCGCGCGCCAGTTGCATCAGTCCTGCCGGGCCCGTGCCCGACGTAGCGAGGGGGTCGCCCGAACTTTCCTGCATCATCTGCATCTTCAGCAGCACCTCGGCCGGAATGCCGAAGCACTCGCGGTAGGGAAGGTGCCGGTGCGCCGCCCGTGAGAGCAGCCCATCGAAGTCCGATGGTCCCTCGACAGGCCACGCATCGAACACCCGGACATAGCCGTCTCGCGGCTTCTCGACCGATGGCGCCGCAAGCGTGGGGGGCGGCATCGACGGCGGCTCGAGCGCCGGGCCTTCGACTCGTGGAACCGGGTGCGCGGGTGGCCCCTCGGCTCGTTCGGCGTGCGGGATGGTGACCACCTTGCACCCCGACAGCGCCAGCACCGCGGCCGTGACGAGCGCGCGCATCACTCCCAATGACTCATGTAGTCGAGCACGCCGTGCAGGATGATCGCCGCAGCGAGCAGGGTCCCCAGATTGCGGATGGCGATCGCCTGCATCGCGCGCACGATGCTCTCGACTACCGGCGATACCTGCGGATTCTCCCCACGCACCCATCGCATGAAGACGCCGACCAACTCCATGAATTCGGCGAGCGCGTTACGCTTGCCGAAGCCGACACCCTGGACGATGAACACCCCGCCGACGAACAGCATCGCCACCACGAACGTAACGACGAGTTTGCGCAACTCGTCGGCCACATGAGTGAACGCGCCGAGCAAGCCGAGCATCACGCCGATCGCGATCCACAGGAGCGGACCTTTGACCATCATCAACCACTTGCGTGCCTTTTCCGTGGGAAGATCGATTTGCATGACGAGTCTCTCTCCTATCCTAAGAAGCACCGGCAGTGCGTGTACTTCTCCGCGAGTGGGTACTTCGCGGAACGCTGGTAGCGAATGTCCGGCATTCGGTCACTTCTCCTCGAGCAACCGGATCATGTGGGCCTGACCTTGCTCGAGCCGCTCCTGGCCGTCTTCGAGAAGCGCGAACTTGACGGAGCCCTCGGCGAGCTTCTCGCGGAACCCTTGCGATTCCCGTTGTCTGGTTGCCTCGCGTTCCTTGCAGTCGCTTTCGTGTGCGGCCTGGTTCTTCTTGACCTCGATCATTTCCCGTTGCACCTGGTCCAGATCCGAGTTGCGACGGCCCAACAGATAGGCCATGCTCCCGAACCCTCCGATCAGGGTGAGGAGGATGGCCACGAGCTCCCACTCGACCACGGTGGTGCCCCTCAGCCCATGCACTCCGGGCTCAGGTGCTGATGTCAGGTCGGCGCGAAGCCGCAGGTGGCACGGTGGTAGAAGTCGATGTCGATCATCTCGGCCATCTGGCCCCAGGACAGTCCCCAAGCTGCCAGGTGCTCCCACGTTGCGGGCTCACGGTTCTCGCCGGACACGTTGAAGGTGGGGTGACCGACGGTGCCGCCGATCTGGATCTTGAATGCCATGTTTCCTTCTCTTTCGCCATCTCTACTGGTGCTCACACGTCGGAACGAATGATGGACTTCTCGAGAACGATTCGCTTGCCACCTGCAGCTTCGGGTCGGCAATCGCTATGCTCATCAACCGCCTCGAGGTAGGACCGTTCGCGACAGGTTGCATGTAGACTGTTTCCCGCTTGCCGGAACCGTGCCGGTTTACAATCACCACGTTGACCTTGAATCGTGTTCTCGACCGTTCTCTTCCGTTCACTGGCTCTCTGAGCCGTCGTCGCCTTCTTCTTCCGGCGGCGGCAGTAGCGTCGCAATGAACGCCACCGCGCGCCGAATATCGAGCTGGTTGTCGGTTGCGAGCGTTTTCACTGCCGCGACTTCCGTCTCGAGGCTCTCGACCGATGCCTTGATGTTCGCGATTTCGGTCGAGGATCCGGTGCACATGGCATGCAGCGCCTGAATCTCGGCCCGAAGCGCTCCTACCGCGCTCGCGGTGTCGAGAAGGTCCTCAAGGGTGGTCGCATCGGGATAGCTCCCGATGAACCCCTTGGCGCCGGTCAGGATGCGCAGGAGTAGTTCGCTCGTGCTTTCGGTGGGCGGAGCTGGGGGATTCTGTGTCGTCATTGGGCAGTCCTCACATGAAAATGACGGGTGTCACGCGGTACAGCGCTCCACCGTACGGGTGTACTCTCACCGCACCGGTAGTCAGTACGTGATCGTTGTTGCTTTCGTCCGTGAACGTGACCTTGCAACGTACCCACTTGATGCGCGACGCGGCTCCGGGATCATCAGGAAGGCACAACCAGTTCGTGGTCACACCCTCCAACTCATCGTCCCAATCGCTTGGTTGCCCGAGGTTGTACCAATTCGCATTCGAAGGCGGCCAGTCATTGTGTTGCGAGTAGCGGTTGTTGTACTGCCACTGGTACGCGACATCGTCCGAATCCTCGTGCGTCTGGGTCCGGCAATACACGTGTCCACCCCATGCCGTGTGCAACGTGTTGGTTCGCACTCGACGGCTGGTGGGCGGATTGAGAAAATGGCTCGAAATTGACCCGCGTACCTTGATCTGCGCGCCCTTCGGAAGCCTGTCCGGCAACTCGATGGTTCGCACGCTGCTACCGCCGGCGGTCACCCCCCTCACCACAGTGAGTTCCTGTACTTCCGATTTTCCCGGCGGCACGATGCCGAATTGCAGATAGGCGGTGTTGTACTGATAGGCCCCGATGAGCGTCTTCACCACAACCGAAATGCTCGTCGTGGCGTCGGTGAGAGGCGATCCGACATCGCGCCACTCCTCGTTGCGCCAATGTGGGATGTCCGCATCGAATGTGAGTCGGTTTTCCGTGGTCAGTGACTTCTGAAGCAGTGCTATCTGCGCTTGCAGATTCGCGTGTTGCGTCGTCATCTGGTCGGACTGCGCCGTGAATCGGGCGTCCATCGCGGCCACCTGCCGCGTCATCTCGGTCAGCGACTCCGATGACGGAAACGACCCGACGAACTCCAGCATCCTGTCGAGCTTCACCGCGACGTTGAGCGCGTCGGTGATGTCGTCCTGGTCGGGCAGCTCGCCCAGGATGTCCCGCAGGCAGTTCGCGAGATCCTTGAACTGGTCGATGCGGGGCCGGCCGGTAATGGGTTGTGCTTGGGACATGTCTCGTCTCCTCGGTTTTCTCCGTGTGAGGGAATGCAGGGTTGCCCTTGTACCCTCGCGCACGGGAAGCCGGAGTCGATGTCGAGACACTTTCGGCGGAGAGATTGCCGCCGTGTCCAGGGGCCGCGGATCTCGCCTACGCGCTCTCGAAACCCCACCGGGGGCGTACGTTCTCCATGGCGGCGGCCATGGTGAGTGCGCTCGAGCTCTGCGCTCGCGAAAGAGTGCTGTCGGTCACCGCGCCGACAGACCGCGAACCACCCGAAGCCCTCGGCAACCGTCGCGACGCGGTCTCAGGCGGATGGGCGGTGTCCCTCGTCCTCAAGCGCCATCGGCCGGTGCTACGCAGCTCGGATCGTCGTGTCTGGCGTCGTTGACCCGGGAACCCACCCGCCGGGCGACGAGGCCCGCGGTCGGACCCAGCGCCACGTCTTCGCCCGTGAGCCACCGATCGAAGTCATCGGAGGCGACTATCACCGGCATCCGGGGGTGGATTGCCACGAGGCTCGGGTGTGCCGGGGCGGTGAGAATCGTGAAGGTCTGGAGCACGTCGCCAGGAACGAGCCCGGCAAGCCCAGCAGGGAGCGGCACGTTGTCTCGCACCCGCCAGCGCTCCCACAACCCCGCGAGCGCAAACAGCTCAGCGCCGGGGCGCTCGATGAGCCAAGCCTGCCGGGCCGCCCCCTTGCCCGACCACTCGTAGAAGCCGTCCACCGGAACGAGGCAACGCCGCGCCCGGAAGGCGGCGCGAAAGGCCGGCTTCGCATGCGCGGTCTCCGACCGCGCATTGATGCACTTGTAGGCGATGCGAAGGTCGGACGCCCAGCCCGGCACCAGACCCCAGCGCAGCATCTCGAGACGCCGTCCCGGGCCTGCGTCGCGCACCACCGCCGCGCGCTGACCCGGGGCGATGTTGTAGCGGGGCGGGAGGTTCTGCGCCACCCTCAGCAGCGACAGGAAGGCCTGCACCCGTGCCGGTGTGAATCGTTGCGTGAAACGGCCACACACTCTGTCATCCCCCCCTCCGCCCGCGTGGGCGCCACCATCCGCACTTGCCCGCTCGGTACGGCGGCACGAGGTGGCGGGTCTGGCGCGCAATCACCGCCGCCGGAGCAGCGCCCTCATGACATCTCGCGTCCCACCCAGCACACTTCCCCGATGATCTGCGTACGCTCGGGCCAGGGTTGCGCAGGCCACTCGGGGGGCCCCGCGTCGCTCACCAGCAGCCAGCCCTGCTCCTCGTCCGTCTCCAGACGCTTGACCACCACGCCGTCATCGGTCCTCATCACGTAGACGTGGCCGGCGCGGCGGCGACGACGCTGA
This sequence comes from uncultured Ectothiorhodospiraceae bacterium, assembly GCA_964420925.1. Classification (GTDB taxonomy): domain Bacteria; phylum Pseudomonadota; class Gammaproteobacteria; order HK1; family HK1; genus JAJEAD01. The sequence continues at coordinate 5,551 of CAYQVB010000078.1, forward strand.
AAGTCCACCAGCAGTGAATCGCCGGCATGCAACGCCGGCTCCATCGAATCGCCTCGCACCCCGATGATCCGGCAGTGGGTCGGATCCAGCGAGCGACGGCGCAGCCAGCCCTCGCGAAAGTAGGCGTAGGTCTTCGGCGTCTCGTTCAACACCATCGAGCCGTCGCCCGCCGCGGCCGCCAGCTCCACGACCGGCACCGGTTTCGCGTCCGGAAAGTCGATGAGCTCGCCCATGATCTCCAGGTGCGCCGGCGCCGAGTCGTCGCGGAGCTCGGGCGCGCCCCTCCTCCGTCGCTCGGCCAGGGCCGGCCAGAGATCGTCGGGGATGGGGTCGCCCCCCGCCTCCGACACCACCCGCACCAACCCCTGGGTATGGTCTTCCAGCGCACGGAGCTGCATCGGCGGGATCACTCCCGGATCTGTATCCCGGGCGCCAGGATACAGATGGGAGGCAGTGCGCGGCGGTCCGACGGAGAACTCGAGACCGAGCGCGTCGAATATCTTGCAGGCCCTCTCGAAAGAGGGACTATGTCCTTGATAAATCCTGCCAATGGCGCCCTGTTCACCGACCGCCCGGCGCGAAACCTGGGACGCTGAGGCGCCGATTTCGTCCAGGCGCTCGCGGATTTTCGCGGCCAATGTGGCGGTGTCCATTACTGCACATTTGCATAAATCGCCTCTGGTAGCAACATAATCTGCATAAATGCTTGTGCTTGCCAGTATCCAACGCTAGGATGTCTGCATGATTGCAGATGCCACCGCTCACATGGTCCGCCTTGCCGAGCTCTACGCCGGGGCGACCGAGCTGTCGGAGGCCACGGTCTCCGACTATGCGACGGGACAGGCGACCACCATAGCCCGCCTTCGCTGCGGCCACACCATCACCGTCCGCCGTGCGGTCCGCATCGTCCAGTGGTTCTCCGATCACTGGCCGGTGGACCTGGAATGGCCCGCCGACCTCTCACGTCCCGATCCCTCTCCCGATTTCCCCGCTGCGCAAGGCGCCACCTCATCGGTATCCCAGGCCCCGGAATGCCGATTCGACACCGCCCCGGCCGATCTGGTGGCGGCGGTCCGGGCGGCGCGGGAGCGCTCGGTCGACGCGATGGGCGATGCGCACCGCGACCCCGATTTTGCAGCACAGAACCGGGCCCAGGCCGAGATGATGGCCGCCGCGTACACGCTGGGTCCCGACGGCAGGATCGCCTCGGCCGAGGCACTGTGCCTGGCGCTCGACGTCGAGCGCCACGTCTACGATAACGTGGCGCGGAGCTATGCCGATGGAGGCCCGCGCGAACACAAACGCCCGAAGAAGCGCCGCGGCCTGTTTCCGTCGGACACCGAACGCATGTTCACCGCCCTGGTCGCGTCGGGCGATGTACGCTTTGCGAGCCGCCGGGCGGGGATGGCGCTGCTCGCGCGCGCGGGAATCGGGTCGTGAAAGAGCGGTGGACCGTCGGAGAGCCCCGATGAGCGCCACGCCCGCGCCCGCGCTCATCGCGCAGACGCTGGGTGCGCCGGCGGCAACGCTCACCGCCCTCCAGGCCGCCCACCGCATCATCGCGCTGCACGACGTCGCTTGCGCGGTGTTCACCGCCGTCCACCGCCAGGTGATGCAGGCGGCGTGGGTGATCCGCCGCGAGCATCCCGAGCGGGAGGGTTTCGCTCGCTTCTGTGCCGCGCACGGCCTGGACGATGTGATGCCCTGCGAACGGGTGTGGCTCGCCGCCGAGACGTGGGAGGTGATGCGCCGGCAGCGCGGCGTGCGCGAGCTGGCGGAGCGACGCCCGGACGAAGCCATTCAGTTCGTGGCCGAGTTCGTGTCCCGGGGCGCGGCGCAGAAGCTCGAGCGTCTCGGCGAGAACCACCCCCGCGTCATCGAGATCTGCGCGCTGCCGGCGAAGGAGCGCACTTCCGAGATCCAGCGGCTCATCGGGATCGAGCAGGCGGTTTCCGAGGGGCGCCACCCTGCCGGCGTCGAGCAGATCCGCACGCTCGCCGAGGAGCGCGACGCGGCGCTTCAGGAGCTCGAGCGCCGCCGCGAGGTCCTCTCCCCGAACGACACTCCGGCCGGGCATGTGCGGACACTGCACCGGGAGGCGTCGGAGCTGCTCGGCAACCTGAGCGACCTCGTGGGGACCTTCGAGGCGCTCCTGGAGCGCGCGCCGGCGGTACGCTCGAAGGCGCTCGAGGGTACAGTGCACGCGATGGCTCTGCTCGGTGACGACCTCGTCGAGCTGGGCGAGCGTATTGGCGCGGCGGCGCTGGGCGAGACCGACTGAGCCGCCGTGCACCGCCGCCCGGCCAAGCACGCTGCGGCGGTGATGGCGCGCAGCCTGCTCACCACGCTCGCGTCGCCAGACTACGGGCGGGCGATGGACGACGAGGGTCGCGCCTGGACGCTGCTGCTCGATCTCTGCGACGCGCTCCATCCGCTGGGCCCGATGGTGCTGCCGCCGCGCGCACGGTTGGTGGAGCGCGTGCGGCGCATCGAGCGCGACGAGGCCATCTGGCGCGCGTTCAATGGGACGAACTATGCCGCGCTGGCCCGCAAGCACCGCCTCACGGTGCGCCAGATCCGGCGCATCGTGGAGCGAATGCGCCGTCGTGGACCCGGAATCTGAACCGCGGAAGCAGTTCACAGACTCGTTTGGAACAATCCAGTGACCAGTGATTATTGTCCCGGTTGATCCCGCATGGTCCCGGTTGATCGCGGTTTTTCGCAGGAATAGCTCCCCGTTTTTCGCAAGACTCCAGTCTGGCCGTACATACGGAACGACTCGTGGGTCAGCGCTTCGACCGGGACTTCGACGGTGCGCATCTTGCAGGTGCTCCTCAGCCCTTCAATCCTTCGGCGAGGGCACGGATATGCTCGACCCCCACTCCGCAACAGCCGCCCACGATCGCGGCCCCCGCTTCGACCCAGCGTCTGGCATCGGCCAGGTACGCATCCGGTGATACCTGGTCGACGAATGTCCAGTTCGGGCGCGTCCAGTAGCCGGCGTTGGGATATGCGCCGACCGGTCCGGAGTAAGTCGAGCGCATGACCTTGACGGCATCTTCGGTCACGTCCCGGACCGAGTGCATCATCAGCAGGGCCGACCCGCCTCCGGACATGATCTCCCGCACCGCTTCGGCCAACGGCCCGTGCGTCTGCGCCTCATGGGCTGCTTCGCCGCTTTCCTCGATACCGAACATGAGCGCGCCGGTGTCGCGATCGCGAAGGCAACTGATGGAAACCCACACCGGCACCCCCAGGTCCTTTGTCGCATTCACCATCGCCTTGATGGTGCGCGTGGTGGACCCCAGGGTCTCCAGGATGAGCAGGTCGACCCCCTCGTCGGCCAGGATCTCCCCCTGAGCGCGAAAGTGATCGAACATCGTCTCCAGGTCGAGGGGGCCGAAGCGGCCGTAGGTGCCGACCGATCCCGCCACGACGAGCGATCCTGCACGAGAAGACCGGGCACGCGCCTCGAGGGCGATTTGAACGGAGCGACGGTTCCAGGTTTCGAAGTGGGCGGCGAGCCCACATCGCTGCATGGCTTCACGGGTGGCGGAGAAGGTGTTCGTGGTGATGACGTCGGCGCCGGCATCGATGTAACGCCGGTGGACCTCGTGAACCATGTCCGGGCAATCGGCGAGCGCACGGGCGCACCAGAGGTCCTGATCCATGCGGGCGCCCAGACGCTCGAGCTCGGTACCATTGGCGCCGTCCAGAATCACCGGCCCTCCGGCTTGCAGCCGGGTCTCGAGCCGCTGGAACGCATCCATCGAGGAGGTCTCCGCTCGCGTCATCGGGACGCACCATCACCGGGGGAAGGTACCGAATCAACTACGCCGGGTCACGGCGGTGACGATATCGGCGACACTCGCCCTCTCGCGGACTCCACCATTGATGCTTCGAATGCGACATTGCTTTCCCGTGAGAACGAGGGCGACGGCGAACCCCGGTTGCCGGTGGTGGCGCTTGACCGAGCCACGATAATCCGCCACAAGGCGTGGCGACCGCATTTCGCGCCGGTCGTCCAATCCGAAACCGGAGTGCTTCATTCATGAACATCCAGGAAGACCTGGACATCAACGATACCGTGCGGGTCAGCTCCCGCTGCTTCGAGGTATCGCCCTTTCTCGAGCGATACGACAGTCCGGACATGGTGCGCGGCGTCTACGCCGGCCGTTTCTTCACCACCTACAACGGCGAGGATCCGGTTCAAAAGTACTGGACGTTGCGTCGCAAGGCCCTGATCTACGACGTCCCCGAGAAACCGGTGGAGATATCCGGTCCGGATGCGGTGCCCTTTCTCGAGAAAGTGCTGTCGCGACGGGTCGCCACTCTCGGCGAGGGACGAGGTCGTTACGCCATCGCCTGCACGCCCCAGGGTGGGGTCTTCATGGACGGGGTGCTGTTTCGCCTGGGAAGCGATCGTTTCTGGTACGTGCAGGCGGACGGCGCCTTCGAGACCTGGCTGATGGCGCATAGCGGCGGCTGCGACATCGCGATTTCCGACCCTCGATCACGCGTGATCCAGATTCAGGGACCGGCGTCAATGGACATCATGCGGGCGGCATCCGTCGGGCACATCGACGAGACCATGCGTTACTTCCAGGCGGGATTCTTTGACCTCGGCGGGCAGCGGCTCTACGTGTCGCGCACCGGGTTTACCGGTGAGCTGGGTTACGAGATCTACCCTGACGGTGAAGCGACCGATCACCTCGCCCTATGGGATCACCTGATGGCCGCGGGCGTAGCGTACGGCATGGAGTTCTCGAGCACGCGCTCCATGACCATCCGCCGCATCGAGGCGGGAATACTGGGCAACATGACCGACATGGACACGACCATGACGCCCTTTCAGGCGGGTCTGGGGCGTTTTGTCGACATGGACAAGGGCGACTTCATCGGTCGCGCCGCGTTGGTGGACGCCGACCGCCATACCCTGTTGTACGGCGTGAGGTGCAGTGGCGCCATTCCAGGACGGGGCAGCAAGGTGCTCGATGCGGAAAGGCCGGTCGCGATCCTGAGCGCGGGCGTTGCTTCACCCACTCTGGGATGCGGTATCGGTTATGCCCGATTCGGAGAGCCCGGGGAGTGGAGCAACCGCGAGCTCGAGGTCAGGCTGCCCGATGGGAAGGTTCACCCCTGCACGGTGGTGGATCTCCCTTTCTTCGACCGGGAGAAACTGATTGTCCGAGGCATCGACCGGACGATCCCCTGAGTCCGGCCGCACGTGCCGGCGCGATTGCGCATTGGTGTTCGGGAATCCACCAGAGCCGAAGTGGCAGGGGAGGTTCCATGAAAGCGGGAATCCACCGGCCTGAGCGATCCGGGTGTGCGAGCGCGGCGGGACATCCCCGGACCGTGCGCTAACATCGCGGTCGAGCCGGACACGGTATTCGGAGGCGTACCCCATGAGCACTGGCCAGCACTGCCGGGTCGAGGAATCCGAGATTACGAAGTTCGAGGCGGATGGCGCGCTGGTGCTGCGCAATCTGGTCGATGACGCCTGGCTTGCACGTCTGCGCGAGGCCATCGACCGAAACATGGAGTCGGGCGACTGGTACTTTCACTACATCTACATGTGGCAACGAGACGACGTTCTGCACGACTTCTGCTTCCATTCGCCGCTGGGCGAGGTGGCTTCCCGGCTTCTGCGGACTCGGAAGGTGCATCTCATCTACGACCAGGTGTTCGTCAAGGACGAGGAGCGGAGGGAACGCACCGAGTGGCACAACGATCAGCCGTACTGGCCGGTCCGGGGCCCCACCTGCTCGATCTGGCTCGCGATCGACGAGACCCATCAGGAGTCGGGGGCGATGGAGTTCATCCGTGGGTCCCATCGCTGGGACCGATGGTTCGAGATCGTCGGTCCCAACCTGCCCCGCGAAGTGAATCCCCGTTTCGAGAAGATCCCGGACTTCGATTCCGAGCGCGACCGGCACGAGATCCTGAGCTGGAACCTTCGCCCCGGAGATGCCGTCGTCTTTCACGGCCTGTGCGTGCACAGCTCGTACCCGTTCCTCGCGCCCGCGCGCCGTCGCGCCTACTCGCTGCGCTTCGCAGCCGCGGAGGCGATCTACGCGGAGGAGTCAGGGTCGCTGCCGCGCTTTCAGAATCCCGAGCTCGTCGAAGGGCAGGCGCTCGACAGCTACCAGTATCCGGCGGTATTCAGCCGCTGAACCCACGTCCCCGGCTGTCGCGCGACGTATCGCGGTGCGGCCGTCTCTCTTGTCGTCTCCGTGCACCCCGGCGTCGCGACTCCACTACACTCGAACCTCCACCGTCGAGTCGAAGGATCAGTACATGAATGGGTTCGAGTTCATCGCCAGCATTCTCCGGCAGGAAGGAGTGCAGTGGATTTCCTGCTTTCCCTCCAATCCTCTCATCGAGGCGGTGGCAAGGGAGGGGATCCGGCCCATCGCGTTCCGGCACGAGCGCGGCGCGGTCATGGCGGCGGACGGCTATTCACGCATCAGCGACCGCAAGCGATTCGGCGTGGTGGCGATGCAGTCCCAGGCCGGCGCGGAGAACTCCATGGGTGGGCTGGCCCAGGCGAACGCCGACAACATTCCGATCCTGGTGCTGCCCGAAGGCAACCCCCTCGACATGGTGAACGTGCGGCCCAATTTCTTCGCCACCCGCACCTGGGAGACGGTGTCGAAGTCGGCCGAGTTCATCACCAGTCCCGGCCAGAGCGCCAACGTCATGCGGCGGGCCTTTCACGCGTTGCGAAACGGCCGGCCCGGCCCGGTAGTGGTCGAGATGCCCGCGGATGTGTGCGCGCTGGCGATTCCCGAGGATGCGGCTCCCTACGCGTCTCCGGGCGTGTCCCTGCACCAGCCCTCGGGCGGTGATGTGCGCGAAGCGGTGAAAGTCCTGCTCGGGGCAGGGAAGCCGCTGATCTGGGCCGGAGCCGGCGTGATGTTCGCCGGTGCGACGGCGGCGCTGCGCGAGTTCGCCGAGCTGGTGGACGTGCCGGTGTACACGTCGATGCCGGGCAAGTCCGGCTTCGACGAGCGCCATCCTCTGAGCGTCGGGTGCGGCGGCCTCACGGTTGCCGGGCCGGCGCGGAAGATGCTCGACGACTGCGACGTGATGCTCGCCATCGGCGCCTCCCTGACCGAAACGCCCTATGCGCAGAGCGTGCCCGAGGGCAAGGTCCTCATTCACGCGGTACTGAACCCCGAGGAGATCAACAAGGACACCGTCGCCGCCATCGGCCTGGTCGGTGATGCGCGGCTGACCCTCGAAGCCTTGATCGATCAGGCGAGGGGCGAGCTGGGTGAGCAAGGCCGCGAAACCGGCGCGCGCGACGAGGTCGCAGCGCTCAGGGCGGACTGGGTGAAGAGGACCGGCCCTTATCTCACCGACGACGGCGACGAGATCAGCCCCTATCGGCTCATTCACGAGATCAACTGCAATCTGGATCTCGAGAACAGCATCGTTACCCACGATGCCGGCGCGCCGCGCGATCAAATGGTGCCGTTCTTCACCGCAACCGCCCCCCACAGCTACATCGGCTGGGGCAAGACCACCCATCTCGGATTCAGCATTCCACTCATGATCGGGGCCAAGATGGCCGCGCCCGAGAAGTTCTGCCTCAACATGATGGGCGACGCCGCGTTCGGGATGTCCGGCCTCGACATCGAGACCTCGGCCCGGGCCGAAGTGCCGATCACCACCGTGGTGCTGAACAACGGCGGCATGGCCACCTATCCCGGCGAGCTGTTCCCGGCCGCCCGAGAGAAGTACGGGGTCTCGCACATGCAGGGCGATTACGCAGCGCTCGGAGACGCCATGGGCGCGGTGGGCATCACGGTGACCAGGCCGGGTGAGGTTGCCGGGGCGCTCAAGAGGGCGCAATCGCTCAACCGTGAGGGCAGGACCGTGCTGATAGATGCGCACACCCGCTTCGAGTACGCTCGCGCGCCCCACGATTTTTGACCAGGTGGAGGCCGCCGCCTCCGCCTCCGCCGAGGTTCAACCACAGAGGAAGACGACATGAGCGAGCGCCCGGTGATTTGCAGCAAGGCCTGGGTCGAGACCGACCTCGAGGAGCGGCTCCGGTCGGCGGGACAACTGCACGCGCTGGGCGAGGACGCGTCCCGCCCGGAGCTTCTCGCCGCTCTCGCCGATGCGCAGGCCTTTCTCGGCTGGGATCGGGCCGACGCGGAGTTCTTCGACGCCGGCCCCTCGCTGCGGGTGGTGTCGCTCCCCGCGGTCGGCTATGACGCTGTGGACCTGGAGCTTGCCACCCGGCGGGGGGTCGCGGTGTGCAACACTCCGGGCGTTCTCAACGCGGCAGTCGCCGACCTCACCATGGCGATGATCCTCATGCTCGCGCGCCGGATCCCCGAGTTCCAGAACTACGCCGAGGGAGGAGGCTGGGCGGCGGGAGATCCGGAGCCTCCGCTCGGCCATGACGTGGAGGGTCAGACGCTGGGGGTCATCGGCTTCGGGCGCATCGGGCGCGAGGTGACGCGGAGGATGCAGGCGCTCGGCATGCGCACGGTCTGGCACGACCGCTTCGATCGGGCGCCGGCCGACGCGCCGCAGAGTCCCTACCGGGCGCTCGACGACCTCCTGCGCGAGTCGGACTTCGTCACCGTCCACACCAACCTCGACGAGAGCTCCCGGCACCTCGTGGGGGAGCGCGAGCTCGGCCTGATGCGCGAGACCGCCTACTTGGTCAACACCGCGCGCGGGCCCATCGTGAACCAGCGGGCGTTGGCCGCCGCCCTCCACGCGGGGACCATCGCCGGGGCGGCGCTGGACGTGCTCGAGGACGAGCCGCCGAACCCGGACGACCCCATCTTCGGGGCTCCCAACGTGATCCTCCTGCCGCACATCGGCACCTCGACCGAGGAGACCCGCCGGACCATGCGCGAGCTCGCGGTGGAGAACCTGCTCGCGGTGCTGGACGGCCGCACCCCGCCCGCATGCGTGAATCCCGAGGTGCTCTCGTAGCGGCGTAGAACTCGGACACACCCCGAGGAGGCGAGGAAGTGCAATTGAACGACATGCCGATCATCTCCGCCGATTCCCACGCCGAGGAGCCCTGTGAGCTGTTCGAGCGCCTGCCGCGGAAGTACCGGGAGCGCGCACCGCGGGTCGAGGAGCGCGAGGACGGCGTCTACGTAATTCAGGAGGGCCTGCGCCCGATCCGGCAGGACATCGCCGCCGCCAACCTGACCGAGGAGGACCGGCGCCGGGAGTTCCGCGCCAACGAGAGCGTTGCCTCCGGCTATGGTCGTGAATCGGGTACCGACATCGCCCTGCGTCTCGCCGACCTCAAGGAAGACGGTGTCTCCGCCGAAGTCATCTATCCGCAGGCAATCTTCAAGATCCTGGCCTCGCCCGATCCCGAGTATCAGCTCGTGTTCGCGCGTCTGTACAACGACTGGTACGCGGAGATCTTCGGAGCCCATGGAGACCGCTTCGTGGTGTCGGCGGTGGTCCCGCTCCTCGATATCCCGGGAGCTGTCACGGAGGCGGAGCGCGTGGCGAGGCTCGGCTTTCGCTCGATATCGGTGCCGATCAGCATCCCGGCGCTGCCCTACAACCGCCCCGACTATGAGCCCTTCTGGAGCGCACTTGAGGACCTCGAGATTCCGGTCGCGTTTCACGTGTTCACCCGCGGCGAGAACCACATCCCCGAGGATCTGGGAGAGGAGAACTCCTACGGAGCCGACCTCATCATGACCTCGCTCGGTATCGCCGAGGCGATGAACCCGCTTGCCATGCTGACCGCCTCCGGAGTGCTGCAGCGTCATCCCAAGCTCCAGTTCGTGCTGGTCGAGTGCGGCATCGGGTGGCTAGCGTGGTTCCTGGGTCTGCTGGACGAGATCCACGAGAAACGTCACATGTGGCACAGCCCCAAGCTGGATCTCAGGCCGAGCGAGTACTTCAAACGGCAGGGCTACGCCACTTTCGGCGACGACGCGATAGGACTGCGAAACCGTGACCTCACCGGGGTCGACTGCCTCATGTGGGGCAGCGACTACCCTCACGACGAAGGCACCTTTCCTCACTCACGGGAGGTGATTGCCCGAACCTTCAAGGACCTGCCCGAAGCGGAAACCAGAAAAATCGTGGCGGAGAACGCGGCCGGACTGTACGGAATTCGTTTGGACGGGCTGCACTGAGTTCCGCTTCTTTCGAGAATCAGCACCTCCGGCCTTCGGTGAAGACCTCGGTCTCCGGCTGGCCACCCGCAGGGGCGCGCTCCAACCCAACTTGGACCAGGTCATCCTGCTTTGTTCGATAGGTGCCGAGTCTGCATCATAAAGGAATCAAGCAGTTGTAAGCGCACTTTGACGCGGACGCACCCCAAGTTGGTCAACGTGCAGGGGACTAGCGTCGAAGTTGGGCCAAGCGGCGATCCATCCGGTGGGGCGCCGATTGACGGTGAGGCCGTGCGTGGAGACTGCCCCGCCCGCCGGAAGGGGAATCTCGAGCGTCGCTCAGAGCAGCCAGCTCGCGTCCTCCCGAATCTCGATGAGCGTCGGCGCCGAGGCTCGAAGGGCATCGGCGATGGCCGCGGCGAACGAGGCCAGACTGTCCGGCCTGAGCGCATGGCAACCGAAACCTTCCGCGATCTTCACGAAGTCCGGGTTCCTGGGGTTGACCCCGATCTGCGGGATGTCGCGCTTGATCATGCCGTCGCGAATCATCGCCAGGCTGTCGTTGTTCCACAGGACGATGGGGATTGCCAACCCTTCCTCGACGGCGGTGGCGAGCTCCTGAATGGTGAAGAGAAACCCGCCGTCGCCGGCCAGCACGACCACCGGTCGGTCCGGCGCTGCGATCTTCGCTCCGATCGCACCGGGCAGGGCGCAGCCGAGCGTGCCCAGACCGGCCGGATAGAACCACGTCCGCGGAAGATCCGTGGGCATGAGCGCCGAACCCGTGTACACGAGCTGGGCGATGTCGCCGAACATGATCGCATCTGCCGGCAACCGGGAACGGAGCTCGAGAAGCAGCTTGCGGTGTTGCCGCTCCACGGCCGTGAGGTCGGCGGCCTGTCGTCGGCGCACCGCGGCCAGTGACTCGGCGGTTCCCTTTTCCGACATGGCGGGCCGGCTTTCGAGGTTTCGAAGAAGGGCCTCCACGCTCGGCCCGGCGTCGCCCTGAACGGCGACGGTCGCTGGGTAGATGTCGTTGAATTTGCCCGGGTCGAGGTCGATTCGGATCAGCTCGCCGTTGATGGTCAGGTAGTCCTCGAAGCTGTCGGTCTCGGAGATCTCGCAGCCTATCGACAGGATCACATCCGCACTTTCCAGGAAATCCCGGACGGCCTTGGTGATCAGCCCGCCGCCGAGACTCAAAGGATGGCTTTCGGGCACCACTCCCTTGCCCGCATTCGAAGAGATGACCGCGGCGTCGAGCCGATCGCAGAGGCGGCGCACGCAGTCGCCCGCGTCCTGGGCGCCACCGCCCACGAGGATCACCGGCCGCCTTGCCTTTGCCAGCAATGCTGCCGCGCGCTCGATCGCCGCCGGGGGCGCGACCGGCTTTTGGGGCGGCACGCGCGCTGTCCAGCGGCCCTCGACCGGAAGCCCGAGGAGATCGAGTGGAATCGATATGTGAACCGGGCGCGGTCGCCGGGAATGAAACACGGTGAAAGCCTGGGCGACCAGCTCCGGAACGTCCTCCGGCGTTCGAACCATGGCGCTGAATGCGGTGAGCGGCGCCGTTACCGCGGGCTGATCGGTGATCTCGTGAAGACATCCCCAGCCCTTACCAAGAGACTCGCTGCGATTTGCGCTGGAGACGAGCAGCATGGGAACGGAGTCGGCATAAGCCTGGGCCAGGGGAGTGGCGCAGTTGGTCACGCCCGGGCCGGTGATCAGGGTGCAGACGCCCGGTTTTCCGGTCACTCGCCCGTAACCGTCGGCCATGAAGCCGGCACCCTGCTCGTGTCGGGTCAGCACGTGGCGTACTCCACTGCTCTCGATCCCGCGGTAGAGCTCCAGGGTGTGCTCTCCCGGGATGCCGAAAACCGCATCCACGCCATAGCCCCTGAGCAGGTGCATCAGGGCCTCGCCGCATGTCATTTGCCTCGACGTCGAGGTCATGGTCGCGCTGCTCGAGGTGCTCGTCGGGATGCAGGATCTGATGGAAGAGTCGGGTGCCTGCCGGTTCATCGCCGACGGCGTTCGTGTCCCCGAGGTACGTCGATGGAGTGAGAGCGAGGCGCTGCGCCCCGGGCGCGAAGGACCGCGGGGCGCGGGCTGAGGACGAGGTTGCCTTTCGGGGACCTACCTGGTCGCGAGGAAGGTTGCCATTGAGTCATCCATCGCGTCCCACCACGGGGTGTGATGGATGGGCGCTTCGGTTCCCGTGACCGGAGACGGGTGGGCGCGGTCGCGATAGGTGAGGATGTTGTGCTCCTTGTGGTGTTCCCAGTGCTTGAAGCTCTCGCATGCACTGTCGAAGTCGAGCCCGTAGTCGAGCACCGCGCACAGGTCCTTGCAGTAGTCGGTCTGGAAGTCGATCTCCTGGATCGGATCTTCCAGCGCTTCCTCGCGGGTCTGCCAAGCGGCGGCGTCCGCTTCCATGTCCGCCTTTGACGGCAGCGCAATCTTGCCCATGATGACGTCGCGCGCATACCAGGCCTGTGCGTCGAACATGCTGAAGGTGTAGTACTGATCCTGCATGCCGAGATACATGAGCTTGGGGTTGTCGATCCACACCACGCCCTTGTAGAGCACGCCGGGAAAGAGGCGGTTGTGCGTCTTGAGACGCAGGCTTTCTTCCAGGAAGGGGAAGGAGTGCAGGTAACCGGTGCACAGCACTACCGCATCGATCTCGCGTACGTTGCCGTCCTGAAAATGCACCGTGCTGCCGTCGAAGCGGGTGATGAGCTGGATCTCCTCGACGCCTTCCGGCCAGTGGAAGCCCATCGGGTTGGTGCGATAGCTGATGGTGACCGAAGCCGCGCCGTACTTCTTCGTCTGCAGCGCAATGTCCTCGGCCGAGTAGCTCGCGCCGACCACCAGCACGCGCTTGCCTTCGAACTCGCGGGCATCGCGATAGTCGTGCGCATGCATGATGCGGCCGGGAAAGGTCTCGATGCCTTCGAAGCTCGGCACGTTCGGTACCGAGAAGTGTCCGCTGGCGACCACGACATAGTCGAAATCTTCTTCGGTGTCCGTGTTGTTCGGGGCGTTCGTGGAGCGGACTCTGAACTTTCCACTTGCTTCGTCGTGGGCGACGAACTGCACCACGGTTTCGGTGCGCAGGTGCTGGCGCACGTCGGAGGCCTCGGCTCGGCCGATGATGTAGTCGCGCAGCACTTCCCGCGGCGGGAACGAGGGGATGGCCTTGCCGAAGTGCTTCTCGAAGCTGTAGTCGCCGAACTCCAGGCACTCCTTGGGGCCGTTCGACCACAGGTATCGGTACATGCTGCCGTGCACCGGCACCCCGTTCCCGTCCAGTCCGGTCCGCCAGGTGTAGTTCCACAAGCCTCCCCATTCGGACTGCTTGTCGAAGCAGACGATCTCCGGGATCTCCTCGCCCTTGTCCCGGGCCTGGGCGAAGGCGCGCAACTGGGAGAGGCCGCAGGGTCCGGCCCCGATGATGGCAACACGGGTCATGATCTTCTCCTGAACCGACTTTGAACCTTTGGCGCCGCCGCAGCGCGTGTCGGGCGGGTCTCACGAACTCGCATTCGAGCATGCGGCGATTGAGGACCGGACGATAAACGCAAATCGCTCGGCAAGGAAGCGGTGGGGCCGACGCGCGCAGGGGCATTCCACGCTGGCGGTACCCGTGCTTCCGATACGAACCCCCCGGTCCCGGGTGGATTCCCTTGGTGAGCCGGAATCCACGAAAGACAACGAGTCAGGACAGTTTCCCCGGAAGCTGAAATGCTTTTGCCGAGCGGGAGCGGGAGCGGGAGCGGGAGCGGGGCGCGGAGAGGAGAGAAGGAACGTTTTCCTCAAGGGTTGAACGCATCGCGTTCGAGCAGCCAGCCCGTCGCAATGTCTACCACTGCGGCGATCAGATCCGGGCGCTCGGTGTCCAGGTGCTCGCCGGCGAGATGAACGACCCGCTTGGGCTCCGGGAGAAGCGCTTCGAAACGCGCCGCGCAGCGTACCGGCACGCGTTCGTCGTCGGGGCTCGAGATCACCAGGAATTCGCCCTGGAGATGGGGGAGGTGGCGGGCAGGTTCGGCGTAACGCAGGAACGCGAAGGCGAGCAGGGCTCCGAGCGCGGCAAGCACCGCGGAGCGGTGGCGCAAGGTGAGCCAGGCAAGGGAGACACGCCCGGCGCCGCCGTATGCGAACACCGCGCGTCTCACGGGGACTCCCCGGGACTTCAGTTCCCGGAGAATCGTGGGCAGAAGGATGGCGCCGAGACTGCCGCCGCAGAGGGTCACCCGGTCCGCATCGCACCAGGGCTCGCGTCGCAGCCACGCGAGCAGCGCTTCGATCTGATCCGACAAGCGGCGCACCATGCGCCACACGACCAGTGCATGGCCGAAATGAGACTGAGTGCGCCATCGTTCCCGGTCATAGGGATAGGCGTAGGCGACGAGCGCGTTCGCGCCGCAGGGAGGCAGGCGCTCCAGGGTCCGGTGTCCGGTCTTGAGGCCCGCGAGGATGACGAGCACCGGCACTTGGACGCTCTCGTCCACGGGGCGGCGCACCTCGAAGCGCAACGGCGCGCCGTGCCGGTCGACGACCTCGACGGCCTGGGTTCGGTACGGCGTGTCCGGAGGCAATGTGCTTCTCGTGCGATTGAGGGAGGATTCGATGATAGGCGGCACCGTCGGGGCGAGATACACCGCGTGCGGTTCGGCTCGCCCCGGCCCCTCGCTTCGTGCGGGATCAGGATTCCGCTCGGGAGGCCGGGCTGATACGGAGTTGTTGTCAGGCGCAAACCAATGGTTCTATCGGATGGTCGCCCTTCGAGGCAAGCAATTGATTTTGCGGGATCCACCGGATCCGTGGCTGGAATCAAGGGGCGGATGAGTGCGCGAACCGGTGATGGACAATCTTCGGGTGGCGTGGAAGATCGCTCGTCCGCAACGGCCGGCAGGCGCGACGCGCTTGCCGGACAAAGAGCCGACAGACTGACGAGAGGTGGACAATGGCCCTGCGAATAGGCGATCAAGTACCGGACTTCACGGCGGATACGACCGAAGGACAAATCAGCTTCCATGACTGGATTGGCGACGGATGGGCGATCCTGTTCTCGCATCCCAAGGATTTCACGCCGGTATGCACGACCGAGCTCGGCTACATGGCCGGTCTCAAGCCGGAGTTCGAGAGGCGAAACTGCAAGGTGATCGGGCTCAGCATCGATTCCGTAGAAGATCACGACGCGTGGTCGAAGGACATCGAGGAGACCCAGGGGCACGCGGTCAACTACCCCATCATCGGAGACACCGACCTCGAGGTCGCCAAGCTCTTCGACATGATCCATCCCCATGCCACCGGCAAGGCGAAGGAGCGCAGCGCGGCCGACAACGCCACCATTCGCTCGGTGTTCGTGATCGGCCCCGACAAGGCGGTGAAGCTCACGATCACCTACCCGATGAGCACCGGGCGCAACTTCGACGAGGTGCTCCGGCTACTCGATTCAATTCAGCTCACCGCCCGGCACGAGGTGGCGACGCCGGTGAACTGGAAACAGGGAGAAGACGTGATCATCGTGCCGGCGGTGTCGGACGAAGAGGCGAAGGAGAAGTTCCCGGACGGCTGGAAGGCTCCGAAGCCTTACCTGCGTCTCGTTCCCCAGCCGGATTAGCCGCAATATTTCCCCGATTTCCTGCTGCGGACGCCAATCTGCTCGCGCTAGCGGGCCGTACTCCCTCGAGCCGCTTCGACGTAGTGTCGGCTACGCCTTCAGCGTCTCTCGGTCCGTGCGACCCACTATCACGGCATATTGACGCCCTCGCTACGAAAATCGGTGAAACATTGCGGCTAGCACCTTTCCCCGCCGGCAGCGGCCGCGCAGGGAAGCACCGGCCGCGTTGACGACGCCCCTGCGGTGCCCGCCGGCCCCGGGGAGGTGGAACGTCCTGGGCGGCCTCCCAGCGTCTGGAGCGGCCATTCGCCACGGGCGACGCGCACGCCCGCGGAACGCCGGCGGCGCTTCAGCCGATGCCGGGCTCGGCCTGCGCCTCACGCCACTGCGGCGTGAAGCCGAGCACGCGCACCCCGGGCGGCATGTCCGGATTGAAGAGACGGTTGTGGGTCAGGGTGAACTCGAATCCCGGATCGTCGCCGGTCAGTTCAGCGGCTGTGCAGGGAATCCGGTAGCTCTGGCTGAACTGATTGAAGGCGAGCTCGCAGCGCCCGGCATTGCCAAGCTGGTCCGCGAGGCCCGAGCGGGGGCCGAACAGGGCGGTGAGCCGGTCGGAAAACTCCTGCGGGCGCTGGTAGTAGGCATCGGCGAGGAACTCGAGCGCGCTCTGGCGCCGCTCCGCGGGATCCTGAGTCCGCTGATACATGTACCGGAAGCGGGCCACGAAGTGGGCGGGGTCGCTCTTGACGAGCACGGTCGTGACATCTCCCGCCGGCCTGCCGTCGAGGCGCACGCCGGGCCGCATGCCGGGGGTCGGCCGTCCCTCGTGCTGGCGCACCGCGAGCTGGCGCACGCGGCACTGCCAGCCGAGGAAGTGCAGCTTCAGCGCTTCCGCTTCCTGATCCAACCACGTTCCCTTCTTGGCTCCGGGTTTCCCCGACGCGGCGCATTATGCCCTTCCGCCCCGTCGGGGTTTCCGGGCGCGTGACGCGCAAGGGACGCGGCGAGAGAACCGGACGCTTGACCGAGTCGGGGAATGCGCGTACATCGCGAGCCTTCGCCGCCGGATGCCGTGGTCGGGAGGGCACTGCGTCATGGACGAATCCACAGCGTTCACCCTGCTGGGTCCCGAAGATCCGGAGCCGGTCGAAGTGCTGCGCCCGGGCGGCGCCGCAGTGCTCTTCCTGACCTGCGAGCATGCGGGGCGGGCGATTCCGCATCGGCTCGGCACCCTCGGGCTCGACGAGCACCACCTCGCTCGTCACATTGCCTGGGACATCGGGGCCGCGGGAGTCGCCCGGCGGCTTTCTCAGATGCTGGACGCGACCCTGGTTCTCCAGCGCTACTCGCGCCTGGTGGTGGACTGCAACCGTGCGCCCGATGCGCACGATTTCGTCGTCACTCTGAGCGAAGACACCGAGATTCCGGGAAATCTCGATGTGTCCGACGAAGAGCGGTACGCGCGCGAGACCGAGATCTTTCACCCCTACCACGACGCTATTCGCAGCCTCCTCGACGAACGCATCGCGAAGGACCGCCCGGCGGTGCTGGTGTCGGTGCATAGCTGCACTCCGGTGTTCCTGGGGGTGTCACGCCCCTGGCACATCGGCGTGCTCTACCAGCGGGACCGCCGCTACGCCGGCCTCCTTCTCGACCTGCTGGCTCGCGAGCCGGAGCTCGTGGTCGGGGAGAACCAGCCCTACTACCTGACCGACGAGAAGGACTACTCGGTGCCGGTGCACGGCGAGCGACGCGGCCTTCCCCATGCCGAGCTCGAAGTGCGCCAGGACCTCATTGCGTCGGAGTCGGGTCAGGAGCAATGGGCGAGGCGTCTCGCCCACGTGCTCGTCGAAGGGGTGGAGGGGCTCCGGGACCGGGGCATGCTCAGAGCTCCGGCGTAGAGACGCGCCGGAGGGCGGTGACGCCGGCGGCCGCTGCCGTGCCGGCGCACCACTCGACCGGTCAGGCTCTTCCCGTCGTCAGCGCTTCGACCACCGCGGCGCCCGCCTTCCAGGGTTGCCGCGAAAGCTTCCTGCCGGTCCGCGCTCAGGGTGCGATCGATCACGTGCCCGCCTGTAGGGCTTCGATCGCTTCCGGATCCAGGTCCTTGACGTGCGGCCACTCTCTCGATTTGCCCGGGTTCAGCAACCCCCGGGGATCGAGGCGCTTCTTCCAGGCCAGGTGCCGGTAGTCCGCCTTCTTCATCCCGCCGTCCTCGATGATGAAGGTGTGGGGATCGGACACCGGACAGCCATGGTCCTCGTAGATCCGGATGATCTCGTAGAGCCGCTCGTCGGTGGTGTAGAAGACCACCGGCAGGTCGATGCCCACCAGCTCGTCGTCGAGTCTGACGAACTCGTGATGCATCAGGATCTCCTTGCCGAGAAGCTTGCGCACCGCGTCTACCCGGTCTGCATCGATCGGTGCAGGCACCCGGACCTGAAGATAGGTGACGCTCGGGTCGACGTTGAGGACCTGCAGGGTGGTGTGATTGAAGGAGAACTCGAACACGTGGGGCAGACCCTCGGCCGCCATTTCCTGCTCGTCCAGACAAAGATCCGTAGTGCCCCCGAGCTCCCGGACCAGCGCGTCGAATGCCGGCACGTCCCGGCGATCGATGAGTGAGAGCATCAGGTGGCGACCGGCGCCGATCCTCCCCTCGAGCTTCGCGAAGTAGGGCGTGAACCCGGCGTCGACCGTGCACACCAGCCTGCGGCGCAGATCACGGCG
The DNA here is from genome assembly GCA_964420925.1 of uncultured Ectothiorhodospiraceae bacterium. Lineage (GTDB taxonomy): Bacteria > Pseudomonadota > Gammaproteobacteria > HK1 > HK1 > JAJEAD01. Next base: position 24,034 of record CAYQVB010000078.1, read on the forward strand.
GTGACCCAGCGCCCTGCCGGCGTCGAACGCGGCGCGGTACGTCGAAAACGACGCGATGCAGTTGATCCAGTCGCGCTCCGGTGCCGTCTTCAGGGTCAGCTCGGTGATCACGCCGTTTATCCCCCAGGCGTGATGGAGCAGGTCCACGTCGTCTCCGGTGAACTCGTGGCGAGCGGGTTCGGCCTCGAGCGACAGCGCGCTGATGCGGATGATGTTGCCGCGATCCCGCAGCATGCCGTGCTCGATGGAGCCGATGCCGCCGGAGCCCCCTCCGATGAAGCCGCCGACGGTCGCGATGCGCGCGGTGGAGGAGAAGATCGGCAGCTCCTTGCCCTCGGCCCGCAACGCCTCGTTCAGGCGGTGCAGGTTGCAGCCCGCTTCGACCCGGACGAAGTCCTCTCCGATCTCGAAGATCCGGTCGAGGCCGGTCATCTCGATGACCAGCCCGCCTTCGAGCGGCACCGCCTGGCCGTAGTTGCCGCTGCCGCGTCCACGCAGGGTCACGGGAACCCGGTACGACCAGGCGAGCTTCAGCACGCGCACCAGCTCTTCCTGGGTGCGAGGTTTGACCACGAGGTCCGCGATGCACCCGTCCAGCTTGCGGGCGAGGATCGGGCTGTACCAGAAGAAGTCCCGGGACTTGGCTCTGCGCAGTTTGGGATTGTCAAAACTGGGAATGTCCCCCAGCGCGTTGCGCAACGCCCCCCAGTCGACTTCGCGGTGTACGAAAGTGCTCATGATTCGATTCCCACTGGTTGTCCACAGGACCGCGCGGATCGCGCGCCGGTTCCACTGCCGGACAGATACTCCGTGAGCGTCAGCCGCGATGCGCCGCGAACGACATCCGCGCTATGACGGGCATCGGCGATCAGGAGGTCCGCGCTTCGAGCCCGGTCAATCGGCTGCGCTTCGAGGCCGATCGCTCGCCGGGCGTTCGTGGTCACGGTCACGAGCCAGGGGCCGAAGGGCGGGTCCAGATGGGCGGTGAGCACCGCGAGCGCGAGTGCGTGCATGGGGTCGTGCCGTCCCACGGGGCAGAACGCGTCGGCCACGTTGTCCGAGCCGAATGCCACCCTCACCCCGGCGTCGCAGAGCTCTCTCACCCGAGTGATGCCACGGCGTTGCGGTGTGCCTTCGACCCGCCCCTGCAGGTACAGGTTCGTGCTGGGAAGCGCCACGATCGAGACGCCGGATCGGGCCACCGTCTCCACCAGGCGTTTCAGCGGGTCGCCTTCGAGATTCATCAGGGCGCATGCGTGCCCGCACAGCACGGGCCCCTCGAAGCCGGTCTCGGTGACCACTCGCGCAATCGTGTCGAGGCCATCGGGGGCATGCTCGAGACTCTCGTCCACGTGAAAGTCGAGCGCCAGCGCGTAGCGCTCGGCCAGCTCGATCACGCGACGCAGACGTCCGGCCATGTCGGCCTGCCCGAGCACGAACACCCCCAGCGCTCCCCCGCCCGCAGCGATCAGCCGGGCAGCACCGGACACGTAGCTCCGCTCGTCGAACTTCTCGAGCGACAGCAACGCACACCGCTGGACCACCATGTGCGCACTGGTCTCTGCGGCGAGCTCGCCCACGACCTCCCAGGCCAGGGGAGTCCTTCCTTCGGGGGCATGTTCCGCATCCCAGTTGATGTGGGTGCGCACGGACCCGCAGCCGCTCGAGCGGAGCTCGGCCAGGCCGCGCGCCGCCCGTTCCCGAAGGTCGTCGCGCGTCCAGTGCGACCGGTCCGATTGCTGCTGCTCGATCGCCCGGTGCAGGTCGCCGCCCACCGGGCCGAGCCTCGACACCGTGTGGCACTTGTCCAGGTGACAGTGCGCTTCCACGAGGCGCGGCAGCAATACTCGTCCAGCGAGATCGGACTCCCGGTGACCGTCCACCGGCGCACCGGGCGCGAGCAGGCGACGCACGCATCCGTCCTCTATCAGCAGGTCTCCCCGCAGGCAGTCGTGCTCGATACGCCCCCCGAACTCCGAGGGCGCTTCCACCAGCGCGCGAGGCACGCGGGCATCGCGAAGCAGCAGGCGGGAGACCGCGGAGCGCTCAGTCGGGGAACGCATCCAGGTCATCCGTCGAGAGACGATCGAGCTCGCGCAGCATGGCGATGAAGTGCTCCACGCCACGTTCGAGAAGGCGTTCCCCTTTTGCCGCGTCCGCCGCCGCGGCATTGCCGCAGGCGCCGTCGCGATTCAGGTCCTGGATGAGCCAACCCACCTTGACGGGGGTGGAGCCGACGCCGAAGTAGCCGTGTTCTTCCGCCCATTGCTCGCTCTGCGAATGGAAGTCCCGGGCGAGGCTCATGTCCACCAGGTGGCCGCGTGCTGCCAGCATCACGGAAGTCTCGCCTTCTCCGGCGTGGATGCCATGGACGAGCTCGCGCGCGTCGAAGAGGTCCGTGCTGTCGAAGAGACCGGACCAGGAGCACGATGCCGTGAGCATCCCGTGCCGGGCCCGCAGGTCCCGCGCGACGATGTCCAGCGCGGCGGTGTTGCCTCCGTGGCCGTTGAAGAACAGGAGCTTGCGCACCCCGGCTCGGGCGACGCTCGCCCCGATCTCCATCCACAGGCGCATCAGGGTCTCTGCCGACAGGGTGAGCGTGCCGGGGAAGGCGATGTGCTCGTTGCTCTTGCCGATGGGCATGGTGGGCAGGAACAGGACCGGCAGCTCACCGAGGCGCGGCGCGCTGCGGGCGACGATCTCCTCGATGATGTCCCGGTCCACGGAAACCGGCAGGTGAGGGCCGTGCTGCTCGATGGCGCCCACGGGCAGGACGGCGATCGTCCGGGCCGCGTCGAGCGCTCGAAACTCGGCTGCCGTGAGGTCGGCCCAGAAGTGTTTGGTGGTCATGGCGCGGTGTCCGGGCTCGCCGCGATGGCTTCCACTTCGACCTTGAAGGCCTCCCGGGCGAATCCGGTCACCACCATCAACGTGGAGGCCGGGGGCGGGTCGACCGACTCGATGAACGCGTCACGGGCCGCCATGTAGTCAGCCAGGTAGGCCCGATCGGTCACGTAGGCGTTCAGCCTGACCACGTCCGCGGCACTCATGCCCGCCTCGTCGAGCACGGCGCGGATGTTGTCGAAGCAGAGCGCCGTCTGCGCCGGCGCATCTTCCGGCACGTGGTCGTCGGGTCCGATCCCCAGTTGGCCGGAACAGAACAGGATGCGCGCCCCGGCATGCACCGAGACGCCATGCGAGTAGCGTGCGAAGGGGGGCCGGATGTGATGAGGCGTGAAGTGAGAGAGCATGTTCGAAGGTTTCTCCTTGCAGATTCGATAGCCGCCTACAGGCGCTCGATTTGGCGACGGACCTTCTCCACGAACGCGCTGCGCTGTTCGGCGGTAGTCGAGTCCATGCGGTGAAGGCCGAGCCAGAAGGTTCGGCAGCGGCGGTGGCAGGCGAGCCGAAGCGAACGCAGGATCACCTTTCGCCCCGGGGCGCCCATGCCGACCGTCCACCACCACCATGGCGAACCGAGCGTGGTCACCACCCCCATGAGGCGGATATGGGTCAGGTGCGGCGTCCAGGCGATGTTCTCGGCGGGCAAGGTGAACGTGGCATGCGGCACCCACACGCGGTCGATCCAGCCCTTCAGCATCGCCGGCTGCCCGTACCACCAGGTCGGATAGACGAATATCAGGCCGGTGCACCAGAACAAGTGATCGAGATGCTCTCTCACCGGGATCTCGTTGACTCCTGCGGTGTGGTAGTCGAGCCGTTCCTGTTCGCCCATCACCGGGTCGAACGCCTCCGCGTAGAGATCGACGAGTCGAACCTCGTGACCTCCGCGCTCGGCCGTCTCCACCACCGTATCCCTGAGGACGGCGTTGAAGCTGGTCGGTACGGGGTGGCAGTAGACGACGAGAAGCTTCACCCCTCATGCCTCTGCTCGCCGGTGCCGGACCGGAGCCACGCAGGCAGCGCGCGAGACGCCCACGAGATGGCCGAGAGAAGGGCAGACCCTCGCGCACGCAGCCAAGCCACGCAGGGATCCACGATCGAGTTTGCGGTCGACCACATGCCGAGTCACTGATCCTCCCCGTCGGGTCGAATCGACCGAACTACTGCGGCCCTGGTGCGAAGTCCCTGTGCCAGAGGGTGCCGAGCGCGATCGGCGGTGCCGATGCCGCTCGATTGGTGAAACTTACTCTACGTGAGCGCATCACGATTGAAAAGGCGCCGCCGGACATGGGCGCTGCCGGACATGGCGCCGAATCCTGATGACATCGATCGGTTCCCGCAGGATCCGGACCGCCAAGTCGACCGAATCTTCAACGAATGGTTTCGAAATGATGAATCTCGCTCACGCAGGTGCAACGAGCGCTCGAGTCAGAAATCCGTCGTCCATGACCTCGTCGAGGCGTGGCGCCCTATTCACCATGCCGGACGCTTCGTAGGTCGAGAGGTTGCGCTGCCAACGCTCGGGGTCCATGGCGCCCAGGTGCTCCGGAGACCTCGCTCCCTGCACGATCGGGCGCATGCGTTCGATGATTCGAGTGTTGAGGGCGGGCTCGGGATGCTCGACCGAGACGGCGGCAACGCAGCGCGCCGCGCGAGCCGGATCCGCCAGCGCTTCTCGCCATCCGGCATAGGTCGTTCGCAGGAACCGGGCCAAGGGCTCCGCGTGTCTGCGGATGCACTCGGTCGTGGCGAACATCATCTGAGCGTAAGGTTGCAGGCGCCGGTGGGCGACCGGTATGAGATGGGGCCGAAACCCGGCGGCTTCGAGGTATGCCGGCTCGGTGATTGCATAGCCCTGCGCGGCATCGAGGCTTCCTCGGACCAGGTCGTCGAGAGTCCATCCTCCAACCGTGATATCAATCGAGGAAGGGTCCACTCCATGCAGGGACAGAATCGTCTCGAGCAGATGCACTCCGTCCTCGTGCACCCCGACGCGATGACCGGGCAAGTGGGCGAGGGCGCGGATTCCGGAATCGTCGGCAGTCATCAACACCATCGGCGTCTCCTGCAGCATCGCGCCGACGGCCCGGATCGTCACCCGGTCCGCGCAGGCGCGCACGATGAGATTGTCTTCCATGCACCCCGCCGACAGTGGTGTTTCCAACACCGCGTCAAGGACCCCAGTCGAGGATCTTCGGGACGGGGGAACCAGGCGGACGTCGAGTCCGACATCTTCGTACCACCCCTTCGTCTTCGCCCAGACGAGACCGGCAAACTGACAGTTGAGCTCCCAGTCCAGCATGAAGCTGAAGGGGGTCATTCGACGGCGTCCTCCACCCGGTCGAAATACACTGCGACGAACTCGAAACCGGCATCCGGGCAACCGAAGAACCCGTAGTGATCCGCCATGAATGCCTCCAGGCTGGTTTCACCGGTGGTTGCCGGGTCGCGACGCCAGAGGCGTTCGGGAATCTCGCCCCAACGGGTCAGTTCGAGCGCGGTGATCCGCACCCGACATCGTGCGGTGCGCTCTCCATCGTACACGGTGTAGATCTCACCGACTCGAAGAGGAGTCGAGTACTCGTCGTAGCCGTCCTGCCACTCCAATCGGGTCACAGTGGCGGTCTTCACACCATCGATGATCTGCTCGATGAGCTCGGGCTGCGTCGACCACTGCATTCGATGCTCGGCGCGCATCGCCTCGGCGAGCCAGGTGTTGAGCGAGCGGATGGAGTGCTCGCTGTTCACGCCGCCGGCCGGGTTGATGATGAGCGGCCCGGGCCGGTAGCCCCCGCTTTCCAGGCCGCGCTGCACCGACTCCACCAGCCGGATGTCCTCGGCCACCGTGGTGTCGAGGTCCTGTTCGGCGAGGCGGTGGAGGGTGTCCGACTCCACGCCGTCCGCCGAGAACCACTGGCGCACCACCCGCGTGGTGCGGTGGTCGACGAGTTGCCATTCATAGGTGTTGAGCACGTTTCCGGGATAGACCTGGAAGGAGAAGGTGGGCCAGAGGAACCAGGAGCGGTAGTCCATCGCGTGCGGGTGCGAGTCCGGATCGATGGGATAGCTCATCGCCTCCACCTCCACGCACCGGGTAGCGTGGCGCAGCATGTGGCCCAGGGGCCTGATGTCGTAGTTTGCCGCGTCCACCACGCCGCTCGCGAAGGTGGGATGATTGAGGCGGCAGTGGTAGCACTCGCTGTAGTTTTCCACCGATACCTTCCAGTTGCACTGCTCCACCACCTCGCGGGTGTAGACCGGCTGCAGGCGGGCGAGATCCGGTATGAAGGCTTCGAGCTGCGCCTCGAGGCCCGGATACCAGCGCGCCATGGGCGCCGCATCGGGGTCCAGATTGACGAAGATGAAGCCGCCGATGACTTCGGTGCGCACCTCGCTGAGGCACACGGTGGCGCGGTCGAAGCCCGGCACTGCGTCCGAGCCGGGCGCGCGCCGCAGGCTGCCGTCCAGCTCGTAGCACCAGGCGTGGTAGGGGCACACCAGGGAGCGCTTGTTGCCGCTTCCTTCGACGAGCTGGTGGGCCCGGTGAGCACAGGCGTTGTAGAAGGTGCGGACGATGCCGTCATGGCCCTTCAGGCAGAACAGGCTGCGGCCGTGAAGCTCGAAGGCGAAGTAGTCGCCGGGCGCCCCGAGTCGGGACCGGTGCCCCGCGTACTGCCACGCGCGGCGGAAGACGCGCTCCTGTTCGCGTTCGAAGCGGGCGCGGTCGGTGTAGCTTGGGGCGTCGAGGGCGTGTGCGGGTGCGGCAGACATCGGCGGTACCCTTGTGCCGGACTATGGTAGGTATCCGTCATCACTGCCGTCCACCGCCGCATCGCTGATTCGAGGCCAGCGAGGCGCCCGCCGGCCGGTGCCGTGCCGGAGGAAGCAGGTGGGGCAATTGGGGAGATATGCGTCCAGTGACCAACCATGCCCGCGTCGTCATCGTCGGCGGCGGCATCCTCGGATGCTCGCTGGCCTATCACCTCGCCCGGGAGGGCTGGGCCGAGTGCGTGCTGCTGGAGAAGGCGGAGCTCACCTCCGGTTCCACCTGGCACGCCGCCGGCCAGGTCACCCACTCCACCTCGAACCTCACGCTGGGACGCATGGCCGGATACGCCATCGATCTCTACAAGCGCATCGGGGCCGAGACGGATCGGGCGCTCACCTTCCACGACTGCGGGTCGCTGCGCCTCGCCTATACCGACGACGAGGTGGACTGGCTGCGCTTCACGATGAGCGTGGGCGAGGCGCTCGAGCACCCCATGGAGCTGCTGGGTCCGGACGGAATCCGCGAGCACCATCCCTTCTACAACCTGGACGGGGTGAAGGCCGCGCTGTGGACACCGGAAGACGGGCACGTGGACCCGGCCGGGGCCACCATCGCGCTCGCGGCGGGGGCCCGCCGGGCCGGCGCGACCATCGTGCGCCACAACCGGGTGACGGGAATCGGCCGCGGTGCGAGCGGAGAGTGGCGGGTGAGCGCCGAGCAGGGCGACTACCTCTGCGAGCACGTGGTGAATGCGGGTGGTACCTACGCGCGTCAGATCGGCCAGTGGTCCGGCCTCCGCCTGCCCATCACCAGCATGACCCATCATTACCTGGTGACCGAGACGGTGCCGGAGTTCCTCGAGCTCGAACGTGAGCTGCCGGTGGTGCGCGACGACCGCGAGGTGTCGGGCTACATCCGCATGGAGCAGAAGTCGGGTCTCATCGGCATCTACGAGAAGGCGAACCCGAACCCGGTATGGCTGGAGGGCACGCCGTGGGAGGCGGAGAGCGAGCTCTTCGACCCGCACTACGAACGCATCATGCCGTGGCTGGAGGCGGCGATGGCGCGCATGCCCGTCCTCGCCGAGCTCGGCATCAGGCGCGCGGTGCACGGGGCCATAACGCACCCTCCCGACGGCAACATGCTTCTCGGTCCGGCGCCGGGGCTGCGCAACTACTGGTGCTGCTGCGGGTGTCAGATCGGGGTCGGCTGGGGGCCGGGCGCCGGCAGGTACCTCGCGCAGTGGATGGTGCACGGGGCGGCCGACGTGTCCATGCGCGAGTTCGACCCGCGGCGCTACGGGGACTTCGCCGACCACGACTACGCCGTGACCAAGGCCTGCGAAGACTACCTCCTGCGCCACGAGATCCCCTTTCCGCACTTCAACCGCCTGGCGGGCCGGCCGGTGAAGACGAGCCCGCTCCACGAGCGTCTGGAGGCGGCCGGCGCGGTGCACGAAGAGGTGTTCGGCTGGGAGCGCCCGCGCTGGTTCGCGCGGGACGGGATGGCCCGGGAAGACGTCTACTCCTTCCGTCGCCCCGGTTGGTACGCGATGGTGGCGCAGGAGGTGAGGGCGGTGCGTGAACGGGTCGGGATCATGGACATCTCGGCCTTCGCCAAGATCGACGTCTCGGGTGCGGACGCCGAGGCATTCGTGAGCCGCATCATCGCGAACCGGGCGCCCGGCCGGCGCGGCGGCATCGTGCTCGGCCATATTCTCAACGAACGCGGCCGCATCGAGGCCGAAACCACCGTGGCGCGGGTCGGCGAGCGGCGCTTCTACTTCGTGTTCGCGGCCTTCTTCGAGCTGCGCGTCCGCGACTGGTTGGCGCGGCACGTGGGAATGGGGGAAGACGTGGCCATCGAGAACGTCTCGCGAGACTTTGCGGCGCTCGCGCTCCAGGGTCCGCGGGCGCGCGACGTGCTCGCCGCCGTGACCGACGTCCCCCTGGACCATGAATCCTTCCGCTGGCGGAGCGTGCAGACCATCGACATTGCGGGCGCCGAGGTACGCGCGCTGCGCCTGTCCTACACCGGCGAGCTCGGCTGGGAGCTGCACGTCCCGGCGGGGCGAGCGCCCGCGGTGTTCGATGCACTGTGGCGCGCCGGCGAGCCGCATGGCATCGAGCACTACGGCTCCTTCGCCATGAACGCGATGCGCATGGAGAAGATGTTCAAGGGCGCCTCGGAGCTCACCAATGAGGTGACCTTGCCCGAGGCGGGCGTGATGCGTTTCGTGCGCCTGGACAAGCCCGGTGGGTTCGTGGGCGACGAGGCCACCCGGGCGAGCGCCGCCTCCCGGGAGCGGCCCTGGCAGTGCGTGTTCCTCGAGGTGGACGCCGCCGATGCCGACTGCCTGGGTGGCGAGGTCATCCTCGCGGCAGGAAAACGCGTGGGCGCTGTGTCCTCCGGAGCCTGGGGTCCGAGCGTGGGCAAGTCGCTCGCCTTCGGCTACGTGAGTCCGGCCCATGCGACGCCCGGAAGCGGACTGGAGGTGTCGGTCCTCGGCGAGCGTCGGCGCGCCATCGTGCGGGGCAAGGCGCCCTACGACCCGGGCAACGAGCGCCCGCGAGCCTGAAGGCTGGGATTCCAGGCGCGTGTTTCGCGCCCGGGGCTCACATCGTGGCCGGTATCGACGGCACCGACATGACGACCCTCACCCGGCGCCAGGCGCGCCCTCCGCGTGGAGCCGCTCTAATGCGGCCCTGGTGTCGGGGGTGAGGGGTGCGACCTCGCCGGCGAGGATCGCGTCCGGATGCACGAAGCGAGCGCTCGCCACTTCTTCGGGCTGCAGCTCGAAAGGTCCGTCATACACGCACGAGTAGGCGCGGCCGAAGCTTCGGCTGGTCTCGTCTTCGTAGTACATCTTGAAGTGGTCGGTGAGGGCGATGCCGCGCAAGCCGAGCTCTTCCTCCGCCTCCCGGTACGCGGACTCCTCGTAGGTCTCACCCGGCACGAGCACGCCTCCCGCGGCGAGGTCGTACCAGCCGGGGTACATGTCCTTGCTCAGCGTCCTCACCTGGACGAGGAGCTCGCCCCGGGAGCTGAACACGAATATGTAGGTGGTGCGATGGATCAGACGTTCGCGGCGCATGCGGGATCGGGAAGCGCTGCCGATCACCTCGTCGCGCTCGTTGACGATGACGACGGTCTCTTCAGGGTCGGACATTTCGAGTGCTCAGCGGCTCCGACATCATGGTTTGGTGATTGCCGCGGCCGCGGCCGATGTCGAAGGGCCTTTCCCTCGACCGGGATCCGCGCAAGCGGGAATCCACCGCCAGCAATTGTGGTAACGAAGGACGAGCGGGCGGATGCCCCTCCGTGCAGCTTCGCCATTTCCCGCCTCGTCCGAACCCCGAGGCCTCCCTCAAGCGCCGGCGGCCCCCTTGTTCTCGAAGGAGAGGACCTGGGCGACGAAATCGTAACCCGCGAGCTCCTTGTAGGCGTCGGTGAGGCGCCGGGTCAGCGGTCCCGGTACTCCATCCCTGCCTCCGACTTGGACCCCGTTGATGGAGCGGACCGGGCAGAGGCAGAGGCTCGTGGAAGTGAGGAACACCTCGTCGGCGTTGTACGCATCGTAGAGCGAGAGATCGTCCTCGCGGCGCTCGATGTCGAGCTCCTGCGCGAGGTCCATCACCACCTGCCGGCTCACTCCCGGCAGCACGAAGTCTTCCCGCGGCGTGCGCAGCGCCCCGTCGTCGACGAGAAAGATGTTGCAGCCGGTGCCCTCCGCGAGGTTGCCGTGCTGATCGAGAAGCACCGCCCAGGCGTCCTTGTTGCGTGACTTCGCTTCGAGGTCGCCGAGCACGACGTTGATGTAGTTGCAGAGCTTCGCCCTCGGGCTCAGGGATTCGGGCGGGGTGCGGCGGATGGAGGGCACGATCACCTCGATGCCCTCGCGGAATCCGCGGCCGCGCGAGTAGAGGGGCAGGGGCGTGCAGTCGACGACGATGGTGGGGCCGGGGTAGCGGGGCGACTCGCCCTCCGGGGCGTTGATCCCCCGCGAGATGTGCTGTCCCACCCAGTAGTCGCCGTTGGGCTCGAGCAGGGGGCGGTTCGCCTCTACGACCTGCTTGCTGATTTCCTCCATCTCGTCGATGTCGTAGCCGGGATCGAGCTGAAGGTAGCGCAGCGAGCGGTAGAGGCGTTCGAGGTGCTCCCGGAGCATGAAGGGCTCCCCGCCGAAGGTGCGGGCCACGTCGAAGGCGGTGTCGCCGTAGAGCCAGCCGCGATCCCGGAACGATATCCGTACCTCGCTCTCCGGCATCATCTCGCCGTTGAACCACGCCAGGCGCTCGGTGTTGCTGCGCATTTGTATGGATCCTCGCGTCGGGTCGGAAGACGGGCCGGGTTCGGCGGCGGCTATGATAACCGCAACTTCACGGTGCCGAAGGAAGAAAGGATGCAGTTAGGATTGCTTCACCCGGGGGAGATGGGCGCGAGCGTGGGGGCGGCGGCGCGCTCGGCGGGAGCCGAAGTGCTGTGGGCATCCGAGGGCCGCAGCCGCGCCACCCGCGAGCGGGCCGAAAGGGCCGGCTTTCGCGACCTCGGCGACCTCGGGGCCTTGCTCGGGAGAAGCGGGGTGGTGCTCTCGGTATGCCCTCCCCACTGCGCAATGGACCTCGCCGGCGAGGTCACCGAGCGGGGATTCGGCGGCCTCTACGTCGACGCCAATGCCATTGCCCCCGAGATGAGCCGCCAGATTGAAGCAATGATCGTCGAGGCTGGGGGATCCTACGTCGACGGTGGCATCATCGGCCCACCGGTACGCGAGCGGGGAAGCACCCGCCTGTACCTATCGGGCGCGCGGGCAGGCGAAGTGGCGACCCTCTTCGAGGGCAGCGTGCTGGGCGCCGAAGTGATCGATGCGGTGCCGGGAAGCGCGTCCGCCCTCAAGATGGCCTACGCCGCCTGGACCAAGGGCAGCGACGCGCTGCTCCTCGCGGTCCGTGCCTACGCGCTCGCGGCGGGGGTGGAGGATGCCTTGTTGCGCGAGTGGGGGCTCTCCCAGGCCGGGCTCGCGAATCGATCGGAACGGGCCGGGGAGAGCGCGGGAAAGGCCTGGCGCTTCGAGGGCGAGATGCACCAGATCGGACGCGCATTCGGCGATGCCGGACTCCCCGAGGGTTTCCATCGCGCCGCGGCCAGCGTCTACCGGCGCCTGCGCGGATACAAGGATGTGGACGGCGCCCCGCCGATTACGGAGTTGCTCGCCGCCTTGCGCTACCGGGTGGATTGCGGCTGATTCATGTGCGGATCCCGTCCGACAGCACTCGCTTGCTCGTCAACCGGTGCGCTTCCTCAGCCTGCCTCGACGGCAAATGCGCTCACGTTCCGGCGCCCGTTGCGTCTCGTGGACTCGCCTCGATTCGTGGGTGCGGCCAACCACGACGCCCTACCACGTGACATAGTGCGGTGAGGGGCCGCGGCACAGAAGGTGCAGCGGCAGGAGCTGATTCGGCAGCCCGTGGATACGGGTGGCGGCCGCAATCCCGGACCAGATCCGGCTGTTGATGCGAACTCGCAACACATGCCTTTGGCGCGGGTGGAGGGTTGGCGCTGCGCTCTGATACGCTGGCGGCCCGCTGCCAGGGGGCGAGCTTCGACTGCGTTCGCGCGATGTACTTGGATCCCGAGTGATGGATTTCGGTGTCGTCCTGCAGCCCGATCCGCCCGCGCGCAGGGTGATCGACCTCGCGCGGCGGGCCGAGGCCAACGGCTTCACCCACGTGTGGGTCTTCGACTCGCCGGTGCTCTGGCAGGAGCCCTTCGTGGTCCTCTCCCGGATCCTGGCGGAGACCGAGCGGGTGGTGGTCGGCCCGATGGTGACGAATCCGGGCAGCCGCGATTGGACGGTGCTCGCCTCGACCTTCGCGACGCTGAACGACATCTACGGCCCGCGCACGATCTGCGGCATCGGGCGGGGCGACTCGGCGCTGCGCTACATCGGGCGAAAGCCCCGCACCCTCGCCGAGATGGTCGAGGCGATGCGGGTGGTCAAGGGGCTGGTCGCGGGGGAGCGCGTCGACTACCGGGGGACCGCGCTTCGTTTTCCCTGGGTGGAACGGGGTTGGGACCTCCCGATGTGGGGCGCGGGCTACGGGCCCCGGGCCCTCGACTGCATCGGGCGGCACGCGGACGGGTTCGTCCTGCAGCTTGCGGACCCCCGGATCCTGGAGTGGACCCTGGCCGCGGTCCGGGAGGCGTCCGCCGCGGCGGGCCGCCCGCCGGGTTCGGTCGCGACCTGCGTGACCGCGCCCGCCTACGTCGGTGACGATCTCGCCCACCAGCGCGAGCAGTTGCGCTGGTTCGGCGGCATGGTCGGCAACCACGTCGCGGATCTCGTCCGGCGCTATGGCGAGGGCTCGGGGAGCGTGCCGAGTGCGCTCACCGCCTACATCAGGCACCGCGAAGACTACGACTACGCCCACCATGGCCGCGCCGGCAACCCCTCCACCGACTTCGTCCCCGACGACATCGTCGATCGCTTCTGTGTGCTCGGCGGGGTGGAGGATCATGTGGCGAAGCTCACGCGCCTGCGCGATCTGGGCGCCGACCACTTCGCGATCTACCTCATGCACGACGCGCAGGAAGAAACGCTCGACGCCTACGGGAGGAGGGTCATCCCGTCGCTCGGAGGGGTTGCGGCGCCCGGGGCGGGGGGGCGCCCGGCCCCCGTTCCGGTCGCGCGCCCGAGCCGAGGGGTCGGGCCGCCGCCAGCTCTCCCGCGGGTCGCCCTGCCGGCCGACCGGGAGCGCGGCGCGAGCGACTGGCGTGCGGAGGCCGGCGACGAGTACGCGCGAAAGGGCTTCTCGGCCCGTTCCGGCTACGGGGCGAGCCCCGCCTTCCTGGTCGTCGACTTCATCAACGGGTTCACCGATCCCGACACCGGACTGGGCGGCGACTACTCCCGGGAGCTGGCGGTGACCGCGAAGGTACTCGCGGAGTTCCGATCCCGGGCGCTCCCGGTCTTCTTCACCACCGTCGTCTACGAGCCCCACCTGCGCGACGCCGGGCGCTTCATCGAGAAGGTGCCCGCGCTCGGGATCCTGATCCGGGGAAGCGAGTGGGTGAAGGTCGACGAGCGTATCCGCCCGACACCTTCCGAGCGCGTGATCGAGAAGAAGTACGCGAGCGCCTTCTTCGACACCCGTCTGGATCTGGAACTGCGCAGCCTGGGCGCCGATACCGTGGTCATGGCCGGGTGCACGACGAGCGGCTGCATCCGGGCCTCCGCCATCGACTCCATGCAGTACGGGTTCCGCACCGTGGTCATCCGGGACGCGGTCGGCGACCGGGCGAAGGAGCCCCACGAGGTCAACCTCTTCGATATCGATGCCAAGTACGGCGACGTCGTGCCGTCGGGCGATGTGCTGCGCCATCTCCGGGGGCTCGGCGAGAGCGGTGGAATCGGCGCGAGCGCGGACGAAGCCTTCCGGCGCTGGTGGAACCGGACCGGGACGCCGTAGACGGTTGCCGCTTGCAAACCGGCTCGGTGGAGAAAGCGTCAGGACAACGCTCGCCGGATACCGAAAGGCGAGGCGATCCCCTGGAGGGGAGCCGAGATCGCCCTTGACCAAAACACGATCGGTCGGGGAACGGTCTGGACCATGAGTCGATGCACCGGACCATGGTCGGGCATGGAGTTGCGGACACCGTTCCGCGGTGCGCTTCCGACCGCGTTCTCCGAGGCGACGGCGG
>CAYQVB010000079.1:0-30043 GCA_964420925.1 uncultured Ectothiorhodospiraceae bacterium
CGCCCGAAGGGTCATTGCGGAGGGCTTCGCGGAGGGGCCCGGGCAGTCCATTCGGATATCGGCTTCCGGTACATTAGCCGTCCGGCGGAGCGGGCGGGGACGGCGAAGATGGCGGGAATCGAGGTGCTCTTTCTCTCGAAGGAAGACGTGGACCGGGTCGACCTCGGCCTTCAGGAGATCATGGATGCGGTGGAGGCCGGGCTGCGGGCGCACGGCGAGAAGAACGTGGTGATGCCCTCCAAGGCGCACCTTCCCCTCGATTTCCCCGAGAAGATCTTCAACATCCTTCCCGGCTACGCGGGCCCGGTGGACGCCTGCGGGGTCAAGGTGCTCGGCGACTTCCACAAGAACTACGAGCATGGCGTGCCTTCGGAGATTTCCACCCTGCTCCTGATGCGGCCCGACACCGGTGCGCCCTACGCGATCATCAACTCGACCGCGATCACGTGGATGCGCACCGGGGCGGTGACCGCGGTGGGGGCGAAGCACCTCGCCCGCCCTCGCTCCCGCGTGCTTGCCAACATCGGCGCGCGGGGCAGCTCCTGGTACAACGTCGCGATGCTCGACCTGCTCTTCGACTTCGAGGAGATCCGAGTGACCAGTCGGCGGCCGGAATCCCGCGAACGATTCGGCGCCGTCATGAGCGAGCGCCTCGGCAAGACGGTCCAGGTGAAGGACAACGCGGCGGATACTGTGCGCGACGCCGACATCATCGTGGATGCCTCGCGGCTGATGGAGCACGAGGTCCTGGTGCCGGACGCGGCGGTGCGCCCCGG
This sequence comes from uncultured Ectothiorhodospiraceae bacterium, assembly GCA_964420925.1. GTDB lineage: Bacteria > Pseudomonadota > Gammaproteobacteria > HK1 > HK1 > JAJEAD01. The sequence goes on from CAYQVB010000079.1 coordinate 777, forward strand.
CGCGCTGCTTCAACCCTACGGCGCGGTGCTGTCGGTGGAGCCGAGCCTTCCCTACCGCGCCGACAAGTTCATCGTCGACGACTGGAACCAGTGCGTGAAGTCCGGCTACGGACAGTTCGCGGATCTCATCAATGCCGGCGAGCTTCGTGCGGAGCACTTGTACGCCGAGATCGGTGAGGTGGTGGCGGGCATCAAGCCCGGGCGAGAGAGCGAGAGCGAGCGGATCGTCTTCTGGCACAAGGGCTACGCGATCAGCGACATCATGGTCGGCCACCTCATCTACCAGAAGGCGAAGGCCCAGGGCATCGGCACCCCGCTGCCCTACTACGAGAGCCCGCGTGACGAGTAGCCGGCGCCTCCCCGGGGAAGACGGGTGAGCGCCCTGATGCTCGATGGCCGGGGCCTCGACCTCGGGCACTTCGAGCAGGTGGTGTTTCAGCGCAGGCCCTGCACCCTCTCCCCGGACGCGCGTGCGAGGGTGCGAGCGGCCCGATTCACGGTCGAAGAGGTAGTCGCGCGCGAGGAGCCGGTGTACGGAGTCAACACCGGCTTCGGGGATCTCGCCCGGGTGCGCATCGCGTCCGCGGACCTGCGACTGCTCCAGGAGCGTCTGATCCTCAGCCACGCCGCCGGAGTCGGGGCGCCGCTCGAAGCGCCGGCGGTGCGCGGGATGCTCCTGCTCCGCGCCAATACGCTCGCCCGCGGCCACTCGGGGGTTCGGCCGGAGCTGATCGACGCGCTCCTCGCCCTTCTCAATTGCGATGCCCTGCCGCGGGTGCCGAGCCGGGGTTCGGTCGGCGCGAGCGGCGATCTGGCTCCGCTCGCGCATCTTGCGCTCCCCCTGATCGGAAGAGGCGAGCTCGTGGTCCGGGGCGAAAGCATGCCGGCGCCGGAGGGCCTCGCCGCGATTGGCCGGGAGCCTCTGGTCCTGGAGGCGAAGGAGGGGCTCGCGCTCATCAACGGCACCCAGGCGATGACCTCGCTGCTCTGCATCGCGGTCCTCGAGGCCCGCCGCCTGGTACGCGCCGCGGACCTGATCGGTGCGATGTCCACCGACGCCCTGCGCGGCACCGACACTGCCTTCGACGCGCGCATTCACGCGCTGCGTCCCCATCCGGGCCAGCAGCGGAGCGCCCGCAACATGTGGTCGCTGATGCAGGGCTCCGAGATCCGGGAGTCGCACCGGCGAGACGATGTCCGAGTTCAGGATCCCTACAGCATACGCTGCGCCCCGCAGGTCCACGGGGCGGTGCGCGATCTCCTCGACGACATTACGGCGAAGGTCGAGGTGGAGATGAACGCGGTGACCGACAATCCGCTCGTCTTCCCCGAGGACGGCGAGATCCTCTCCGGGGGCAACTTTCACGGAGAGGAGATGGCCATTGCCGCCGATCTGCTCGCGCTCGGCCTGGCCGAGCTCGGCAACATCAGCGAGCGCCGCATCGAGAAGCTCACCAACACCGCCTTCTCCGCCTTGCCGCCCTTTCTCGTCGAGGACGCGGGCCTCAACTCCGGGTTCATGCTGGCTCAGATCACGGCGGCCGCGCTGGCCGCGGAGAGCAAGACGCTCTGTCATCCCGCATCGGTGGACACCATTCCCACTTCGGCCGACAAGGAAGACCACGTCTCGATGGGGATGGGGGCGGCGCTCAAGCTGACGCCGGTCGTGGGCAACACGAGCATGATCCTGGCGATAGAAATGACGGCGGCGGCGCAGGGTATCGACCTGCTGCGTCCCCTGCGCTCGAGTCCGGCGCTCGAGCGGCTCCACGCAGCGGTGCGCACGCGGATTCCGAAATGGGAACGGGATAGAGAAATGGCTCCCGACCTCGCCGCCGCAAGCGAGGTGCTGCAGGGGCTCGATCCCCTGCTGGACGAGGTGGGCGTCGACTGAGCGAGCTCCCTGCCGGCGGCGGATGCATACTCGTAGGGCGTTCCCCTGACCCGTCGTTTTGCGTGGAATCCCGCCTGCGCGGGAATGACGGGAACGGGAGGCTCGAATGCGTGCAATGCCTCGATGGTCCTCGCGCACCAGCAGGGACAGGTCTCCCGGCCATCGCAGGCTTGCGCGGGAATGGCGGAGATCGGACGGGGCGCCGCAAATCGTCATCCCCGCGCAAGCAGGATTCCATTGCCGGAGCGCCTTGCGCGACAGCGGAGCCGGGTCTCCTGCCCGTGGCGGGTATGTGCGGCTCAGGAGAGCTGCGCGCTGATCGGTCCTTCGCGAAGGCGGGCGCCGGCTCGCGTATGCAGCAGGTTGTCCAGCCAGTCGGGGTCCATTTCCGGCACCGAAGCGAGCAGCAGCTCGGTGTACTCGTGGTGGGGCGGCGACAGGATCTCGTCACGCGGGCCGTGCTCGACGACCTGTCCGTTCAGCATCACCACGATCTCGTCCGAGATCGCCTTTACAGTGGCGAGATCGTGGGTGATGAAGAGATAGGAGACCTTGAGCTCGTTCTGAAGGTTCTGCAGCAAGCGGAGAATTCCGTCGGCCACGAGCTGATCGAGGGCCGAGGTCACCTCGTCGCAGATGATCATGTCCGGTTTCGCGGCGAGCGCGCGCGCGATGCACACCCGCTGCTTCTCGCCACCGGAGAGTTCGGAGGGGAAACGGTCGAGGTAGCGTGCATTGAGCTCGATTTGCTCGAGGAGCTCGACCACCCGGTCGCGCTGCGCCTTCCCCTCCATGCCGAAGTAGAAGGAGAGGGGGCGGCCCAGCACCTGTTGCACCGTCTGGCGCGGGTTCAGGGCCACGTCGGGCATCTGGTAGATCATCTGCAGGCGTCGCAGCATCTCCTTGTCGCGCTGCTTGAAGCCCGGCGCCAGCGTCTTTCCTTCGAAAACGATGGAGCCCTTGGTGGGTGGCAGGAGTCCGGTGATGACCCGCGCCAGGGTGCTCTTGCCGCTCCCGGACTCCCCCACCACCGCAATGGTGTTGCAGCGGGTGAGGTCGAGCGTGATGTCCTCGAGCACCGGCACCCCGCCGGGGCCGCCGTAGCTCGCGCTCACGTCCTTGACCTCGAGCAGGGTCTCCCCTTCCTCCGGGTGGCGCACCTTGTCTTCGCGCACCTTGCGCACGGAGAGCAACGCTTGGGTGTAGTCCTCTCTGGGAGATGCGATCATCTGTCTCGCGTTGCCCACCTCCACCGTTTCGCCGTAGCGCAGCACCATGATGCGGTCCGAGACCTGGGCGACGACCGCGAGATCGTGGCTGATGTAGATCGCGGCGGAGTTCAACTCCCGGATCGCATCCTTGATCGCGGCGAGCACTTCGATCTGGGTGGTGACGTCCAGAGCGGTGGTCGGTTCGTCGAAGACGATGAGGTCGGGCTTGCAGGCCATCGCCATCGCCACCATCGCGCGCTGGAGCTGTCCTCCCGAGACCTGGTGCGGGTAGCGGTTGCCGATGTTGTCGGGATCCGGGAGATCCAGCCTCCGATAGAGCCGCTTGCCCTGCTCCGCCGCCTCGGACATTCCCAGGACCCCGTGCTGCACCGGCGCCTCGACGTACTGCGCGATGAGCCGATGGGCGGGGTTGAAGGAGGCGGCGGCGCTCTGCGCCACGTAAGAAATGCGCACTCCGCGCAACTCGCGCAGCGATTCGTCGTCCGAGGAGCTGAGCTCGAGGCCGTCGAAGGTGATGGTGCCGCCGGTGATGCGGCAGCCGGGCCGGCAGAAGCCCATGCTCGCGATGCCGATGGTCGACTTGCCCGCCCCCGACTCTCCGATCAGGCCGAGCACCTGTCCCCGATCCAGCTCGACGTCCACCCCCTTGACGATTTCCTGCCAGCGTTCTTCCTGGAAGCCTTCGATGCGAAGGCCCTGCATGGTGAGTAGTCGAGACATCGATTCCGCCGGATGGATTTGGGCCGCGTCCCGGGCCGGACGCGGGAATCAGTACTCGTCGCGCAAACCCGCCGCTTTGCGCAGGAACCAGTCCACCACCAGGTTGACGCCGATGGTGAGGATGGCGATGGCGGCGGCGGGGACGAGCGGGGTGTAGATCCCGAAGGTGATCGCGCCCGCGTTCTCCTTCACCATGCTGCCCCAGTCCGCGGTCGGCGGCTGCAGGCCGAGCCCGAGGAAGCTGAGCGCGCTGAGAAAGAGGAACACGAAGCAGAAGCGCAGTCCGAACTCCGCCACCAGCGGCGGCAGGGTGTTCGGAAGGATCTCCCGGCGCATCAGCCACCAGATCTTCTCGCCGCGCAGTCGCGCCACCTCCACGTACTCCATCACCTCCACGTCCATCGCGACCGCCCGGGACAGGCGGTAGACCCTCGTTGCGTCCAGGATCGCAATGACCACGATCAGTACCCCCACCGAGGTGCCGACCACCGAGAGGATCATGAGCGCGAAGATGAGGGTGGGAAAGGCCATGATCACGTCGACGAATCGGCTCAGGCCCTGGTCCACCCATCCGCGCAGGGTGGCGGCGAGGAAGCCGCAGGAAATGCCGATGGCGAAGGAGAGGATGGTGGTCACCAGCGCGATGGAGATCGTGTTGCGGGCGCCGTAGAGGAGTCGGGTGAAGAGATCCCGCCCGAGGTGATCGGTGCCGAGCAGGACCTTGTGCTCGCGGTCCTTGTTGATCTCGTCCCAGCACTCGTAGGCGGCGATCCCTTCCGGGGTGCAGTCGTTCGCCCAGAAGCCGGCTTCCCAGACGTCTCCGACCACCTCCGTCTCCGGGAAGGGCGTCAAGAGCGGCGCGAAGATCATCAGGGTGACGTTGATGACGATGATCACCAGGCCGAGCTGAGCGCTCCAGGGCGCGTTGGCGAGAGCCTTGAGCACGTCTCTATACATGGCCGCCCGACCTCACTTCGGGTGGCGAAGCCGCGGGTTGGCGAGGATCGACAGCACGTCCGCGCTCAGGTTGAGCAGGACGTAGGTGCCGGCGAAGATGAGCCCGCTCGCCTGCACCACCGGCAGATCCCGTTTCGACACCGAGTCGACGAGCAGTTGCCCGAGGCCCGGGTAGACGAACACCACCTCGACCACCACCACTCCGACCACCAGGTAGGCGAGGTTGAGGACGATGACGTTGATGACCGGGGACAGCGCGTTGGGGAAGGCATGGTGCATGATGATGCGGCTGCGCTTGATGCCCTTGAGGCGGGCCATCTCGATGTAGGGGCTCATCATCAGGTTGATGATGGCGGCGCGGGTCATGCGCATCATGTGCGCCACCACCACCAGGATCAGGGTGAGCGCGGGGAGGGCGACCGCGTAGAGCTTGCGGCCGAGCGGCATGTCGGGGGCGATGTTGGAGATGCTCGGAAACACGCTCCACTGAACCGACAGCAGCACGATGAGGATGTAGGCGACGAAGAACTCCGGGAAGGAAATGGTGGAGAGCGTCGTCATGGAGATCATCTTGTCGAAGAGGGTCTCCCGGTAGAGGGCGGCGAGCATGCCGAGGAAGACCGCGAGGGGGACGGCGACGATCGCGGCGGTGGCCGCGAGGAAGATGGTGTTGCCGAGGCGGGTGCCGATGAGCTCGGAGATCTCGCGCTTGTTGGCGAGCGAGGTGCCCATGTCGCCGGTCATGAAGTTGCCGAGCCACGTGATGTAGCGGGTGTGCCAGGGCAGGTCGAGGCCGAGCTCGCGGCGGAAGGCGGCCACCGTCTCCGGGGTGGCGGCCTGGCCGAGGATGGCCTGGGCGAGATCGCCGGGCAGCAGCTCCACCCCGACCGCGATCATCAGCGAGATCGCGATCAGGGTGACCACGCCGAAGACGAGGCGCTTGCCTACCATCACCGGCAGCGAATCCATGACTCCTCCCGTCTCTTATCGTTCTTCGCGGAGCGACCGTGACGAGGCGCTCCGGTCGCGATGATCGGTGAAACCCCGCATCTTCTCAAGCTGCGGTACTTTCACCCCCAGATGAAGACGCTCCGGGGTTCGATGCGGATGATGGTGCGAAGCTCCGGCCAGTCCGCGATGTACCCTTCCACCTCGTCGTCGCCGACGTAGCGGCGCGTGATCCGCCGGATCTCCTCGTCCACCTCGGGCCCTTCGCTGGTGTGTACGGTGGCGCGGCCCTTCATCATCACCGCGACGTCCCCTTCCTGAATCGACACTCCGACCTTGGGGTCGCGCTGCACGTTCCGCACCCAGGCCCGCGCCTCCAGCGTCCATACGAGCACCGCCTGCCCGTCCCAGCGATACCACACCGGCACCAGGTGCGGACAGTTGTCGCGGCTCAGGGTGCCGACGACCGCGAGCAGGCCGGGACGCTCCCGGCTCAGGAGTTCGTGAATCCGAGGCTCGATCTTCATGGTGGGGCTCCTGGGGAGAGGTCCGGGTCGGGGGAGGGAGTGCGCGTTCTCAGCCAAAGCACCCTCGGGGGCCGGCGAACGCCGGAGAGGCGCCTTCACGGCGGGAGATATATTCCATGCACGGCGAGGGACTCAAGGATCCGGATTCGCGAGCCTCACCGTTGTCCTGCCCACGACGTCTCGTCGCCACTTCGGATGCGGGGCGGCCTGGTCCGCAGACATGGTCTTGTAGTCCATCTGAAATCCTTCCAGATCCCGTATCTCTCGGATCAGTGAAGCTCGTAGCCTACATGCGCCGGCTCCCGGACCTACCCCATGCACGCTGCAACTGGAGTCGTTCGGATGTAGGCTTGCGTCGTACTCGTTCATGAGCGTGCAGCCTTGTCCAAGGAGACAATCGCGATCACGGCCGTCGGCGCGACGCTGCTCGTGGCGACGGTGGGCATGGGCGCCTTTACGTTCAATGCAATATCCGGGGTCCGCGCCGAAGTGGCCGTGCTCCGCACCGATGTCGCCGAGCTGCGCGCGGAAGTGCGCTCTGACGTGGCCGAGCTCCGCGCAGACGTTGGCGATCTTCGTGAGCGCATGGCGCGCCTCGAAGGGCTCTTCGAAGGTTTCACCGGCCGCAGCGGCGAGAGCGGCGCCTGACCCACACATCGTTTCAGGTATTGATTCGTTCTCGCGGACGCCTCGATACTGGGCAGGCGACAAGTATCGAGCAGGCGACGACTATCGAATCGTGATCACGCTCTCTCGCATGCTCTGCTTCTCCACGCCGGTTCCGGAGCGTTGCCGGAGCTCGTTGATCCCACGGCGAGGCGGTGCGGCGTGGTCACCTCCACTCGTTCCCGGCGCGTCGCCGGGGCGCGCGGCCATGGAGTGAGCGGAGGGCGCGGTGGGACTCGCGGATCGGCACCAGGCGCTCGACCTCGATCAGGCGCTCCGCCCGGGCCTCGATCTCCTCGCCAACGAGATCGTCATTGCGCTCAAGAAGCGCACGCGCTTTCCCCGCAACCCCGAGATCTACCGGCCCGGACTGGTGCGCACCGCGCCCGGCGAGACGCTGTTGGACTACGTTCTCGGCGATGTCGAACACCTGCACGCCGAGCTCGGGCGCTACACCTTTGCGTCCCAGGAGGCGTTCACCGAAGTCGCGGGCGTGGAGCCGGTCATCATTCGCGACGATCCGCCGAGTCCCATTGCGCGGATGGCGAGCGGCGCGGAGGCTCGGGTGAAGGCCTTCTATCTTGCATGGGTGGAGCGGGCGTGCCGCGCCGGCAGCGACTCCAACACCTACGGCGAGACGGTGACCGCCGATGTCGAAGCGCTCCTGTGCATCCTTGAGCGCGTCAATCTCGGCAAATTCGTGGCGGAGTCGAAGTTCGCCGAGCTCGAGAGCGAGTTTCGGAAGGCGGACGGCGACATCGAGGTGACCAGGGGACTCCTGGTGCGCAAGGGCCGGGAAGCGCAGGTCTACGAACTCGCCAGCCGTCTCGCCTCGCACTACGAGCTCGATGCCGAGCTGGCGCACGAGGTCTTCGCCTGGATGATCGAGACCACGATCGACATCGAAGTGGCGTATATCCGGATGCGTTGCGCGAGCTGAGGGCAAGCCGCGCTCGCCCGGCGCGAGCCGCCACCTCGCCTCGATCTGCACATGCCCTCCGTGGCTCGTTGCGGTCGGAGCCGCCCGGGGACGCAGAAGAATCGGGACGAGGCCTTGCGGCCGCTCTCCCGGCCCCGCGGCCGGGGAGGGCGGGTTGCAGATCGGCGGCGGGGGCAGCTCCCCGTCAACCGATGTCGTTCAATACCTCGCCGGGATGAGTGGCCGGGGTGACGCTGCCGTAGACCCGGGCGACTCGGCCTTCGGGGTCGACGAGGCAGCTCACCCGGGCAGCATACTCGGCATCGGCGCTTTCCGCGGCGCCGTAGGAGATCCCGGCGCTGCGTTCGACGTCGCAGAGCAGATCGAAGGGGAAGTCGAACTTGTCCTTGAACGCTCGGTTCTCTTCCGGGGTATCGAAGCTCGCGCCCAGGATCACCGCGTTCTTGTCGCTGAAGTCTTGGATTCGATCACGGAACCCTTTGCCTTCAACCGTTCAGCCCGGGGTGTCGGCCTTGGGATACCACCAGAGCACCACCCACTTGCCGCGGAAGTCCGCGAGCGACGTGGGTTTTCCGTCCTGGTTTAGCGCCGAGAAGTCCGGCGCGGGGCTGCCTTCTTTCGGTAGGGGCATGGGTTTCCATCCTCTTGCAAACGTACGAATGGCATCGACCGGAAGACTTCCGGGGCGCGCATCATAGCATCGCGTAAAGCCCGTTTCGGTGCGTTCATGGCGGGTCAGCGGGCGCGATGCTCGGGGCTGCAGGGTTCCAGGTGCACTCCCGGGCGGAGCCTTCGGTGCTCGAGAAGGTGCTGATCTCATGCTGCAAGCCCGCGACGGCGATACTCGTGAGAGGATGAAGGTCCGGAGTCTGGAACGGACCCGGAATGATGGTCGTCTATCCGCCTCCCGGCCGGACCTCGAGCACGACTTTCCCGATGTGGGCGCTGCTCTCCATGAGGCGGTGGGCCTCCGCCGCCTCATGGAGAGGGAAGGTCGCGTGTATCACCGGACGCACGCTTCCTGCGGCGAGCAGCGGCCACACCCGCTCCTCGAGCGCCGCCGCGATTGCGGCCTTCTCGGCCACGCTGCGCGAGCGCAGGGTCGAGCCGGTCACCGTGAGGCGCTTCATCATGATGGAGGCCAGGTTGATCCCGGTCTTAGCTCCGCCGAGAAGCGAGATTAGGACCAGCCGGCCTCCGGGAGCGAGGCACTTGAGGTTCCGGGACAGGTAGTCGCCCCCCACCATGTCCAGGATCACGTCGACCCCGGCTCCCCGGGTGGCTTCTCGGACGCCCTCCACGAAATCCTGCTCGCGGTAGTTGAACGCTTCGCTCGCGCCGAGGGATCGGCATGCCGCGCACTTCTCCTCGCTGCCCGCGGTGGCGTAGACGCTCGCCCCGAAAGCCTTCGCGAGCGGGATCGCGGTGGTGCCGATACCGCTCGAGCCACCGTGTACCAAGAGGCGTTCGCCGGCCCGGAGCGCGCCCCGATCGAAGACGTTCGTCCATACCGTGAAGAAGGTCTCGGGCAGCGCAGCCCCCCGCACCATGTCCAGGCCTTCCGGGATGGGGAGGCACTGCGGGGCGGGGACGGCGCAGTACTCGGCGTAGCCACCCCCGCTCAGCAGCGCGCACACCCGGTCGCCCACGGAAAAGCGGTCCGCGCCGGGCCCGAGGGCGACCACTTCCCCCGCCGCCTCCAGGCCGAGAATGTCGGATGCTCCCGGCGGCGGCGGGTAGGAGCCCGCCCGCTGCATGAGATCGGCGCGGTTGGCGCCGGCCGCCGCGACCCGGATCAGCACTTCACCGTCCTTCGCTTCGGGCACCGGCCGTTTCCCGGGCGTGAGCACCTCGGGTCCGCCGTATGCGGTGATCTCCATCGTGGCCATTTCTTGGGGAACTTTCATCGAGCGGGATCTCCCAGGGCGATGCGGCTCATTGCAGGCCGCGGGCGACGAAGTGGGGGTTGTCGAATCCCGGCTTGCCGTAGCGCAGCGGAGCGCCGTCGAGTGTGCGTACCGAGCCTCCCGCCGCCTGCAGCACCGCATGACCGGCCGCGATGTCCCACTCCATGGTGCGCCCCAGGCGGGGATACATGTCGGCGCGGCCTTCGGCGATGCGGCAGAGCTTCAGGGAAGACCCGGCCGAGATGATCTCGCCGACGCGGTAGTCTTCGAGGAAGGCTTCCGTTTTCGCATTGCGGTGAGAACGGCTCGCGATGACCACCAGGGCCTCCGGCGCTTGCCGGCACCGAATCCTCTCCGCTTCCCCTCCGTGGCGCCGTCGCCAGGCGCACATGCTTGCGTCGCACCAGTAGGTCTCTTCCAGCGCCGGCAGGTGAACGACGCCGAGGCGCGGCCTCGAGTCCGCGATCAACGCGATGTTCACGGTGAACTCGCCGTTGCGGTTCACGAACTCTCGCGTACCGTCCAGGGGGTCTACGAGGAAGAAGGGATGGTCGCCCACCTCGGGCATCCGGCCGGCCGAGACCTGCTCCTCCGCCACCACCGCAAGCCCGGGCTCGAGCTCGGCGAGGCCGGCGAGAATGATCTCTTCCGCCCGTTCGTCGGCATCGGTGACCGGCGTCGAGTCGTGCTTGCCGCGCACCGTGAATGCGCTGCCGTAGATGCCGAGAATCTCCCGTCCCGCTCGCTCCGCGAGGTGACAGAGCTCCCGGCTCAAGCCTTCGAGCGCTCCGCTTCGCCTTGCGTTGCGAGCCTCGCTCTCTTCCGGACCGGCATGCATGTCCTGCAGTGCTCCTGTGGTTGATCGGTGCGCTTCGCAGCGACCGAAGCGAGCCGGAACTGCGACGCGATGGCCTCAGTGTGTCTCAAGTCCGAGCGCGCCGTCACCACCGGACTGCGTCTCCCCGGCCGATCCGCCCGCCGCCGGCATCGCCGCCCGGGCAAGTCCCGGCGCGGCAGGACGGCACGGAAGTCCGCTCCCTTGATCCCCGGACTCACGATTGGAACCCGTTCAGACCCGTGGCTTGCGTGTTCGCGCACCTGCCATCGCCCGGCCCATCGCGGAAACGTGGCGCATCGGGGATCAGCCCGCCGCAAGCCCGCGCAGTGTTTTCGCGAATTGCCGCCGGATCGCATCGCGCATGAGGTGCCGGCCGTCGCGGACCCGCCACCGCCCGGCCACCATCACGTCGCGTACCGCGTTGGCGTTGCCGGCGAACACCAGGGTGTCGAGCATTTCATCACCGTGCCGGCCCTCGAGAGCGGGCAGAGTGGAATCGACCACGACGAGATCCGCGCGGCGTCCCGGGGTGAGGGCACCGGACGCATGTCCGAGCGCCCGCGCGCCGTTTCGGGCCGCGTGCTCGTAAAGAAAGCGACCTGTCGACGGGGAGTGCTCGCTTGCCAGGAGGTTGCGCCGGCGGTGCACGAGTCGCTGGCCGTACTCGAGCCATCGCAACTCCTCGACCGGGTTCACCGAGACCTGGCTGTCCGATCCGATTCCGAAACGGCCTCCGGCCTCCACGAATTCGACCGCCGGGAAGACCCCGTCGCCGAGGTTCGCTTCGGTGGTCGGGCAAAGGCCCACCGTCGCATCGCCTGCCGCCAGCGCCGCGCACTCCGCATTCGTCAGGTGGGTGGCGTGGACCAGGCACCAGCGCTCGTCGAGAGAGGCGTGTTCGAGCAGCCATTCCACCGGGCGCAAGCCGCACCAGCGCACGCAGTCCTCCACCTCGCGGATCTGTTCCGCGACGTGAATGTGGACGGGGGCGCGCGCATCCATGGCGTGCAGGGAGCGCAGGGCGCCGTCGAGATCTTCAGGGGTCACGGCGCGAAGTGAATGCGGCGCGGCGCCGATGCGAACGCCGTCGCTCGCGCCGTGGCGCGAGAACAGCGTCTCGAGCAGCCGCGCATAGCGCTCGACATCGTTGACGAAGCGTCGCTGCTCAGGGGAAGGCGGCTCGCCCCCGAATCCGGACGAGGTGTAGAGCACCGGCAGCAGGGTGAGCGCGATGCCCGTGTGCTCCGCGGCGGCCACGATGCGTTCCGAGGTCTCCGCGAGGCAGGCGTAGCTCCGGCCCTCGCGGTCGTGGTGGAGGTAGTGGAATTCGCCGACCGAGGTGTACCCGGCCTCGAGCATTTCCACGAAGAGCTGCGCGGCGATTGCTTCGATGGCGTCGGGATCGACGTTCGCCACCAACCGGTACATCGCCTCGCGCCAGGTCCAGAAGCTGTCCTCTCCGGGGCCGCGCCGTTCCGCCGCCCCGGCGAAGGCGCGCTGAAAGGCGTGCGAGTGCAGGTTGGGCATGCCCGGGAGCACTGCGCCGGCAACCCTGTCGCTGTCCGGGGGAGGCCGCTGCACTCCGGCAGAGTGAGCGCGTATCAGTCCGTCGTCGCCGATGTCCAGGAGGACTCCTTCGGCCCACCCCGATTCGAGCAGCGCGCGTTCGGCAAAGAGACGCAACCTGTACCGCCTTGTCAAAGCTCGTCGCAAGTGGTGAATTGTCGGCACCTGCAAGTCGGAGTTCAAAACAAGCGAGGCCGCGATGAACGAGACATGGGATGTGCTCTGGGTGAATGCTCGGCTCGCGACCATGGCGCCCGATTCCAGGGCGCCGTACGGGGCGATCGACCCCGGCGCCATTGCGGTGACGGGCGAGCGCATCGCTTGGGTGGGTCCGATGGATGCTCTGCCCGAGACGGTCTCGCCCGACGTGCTCCGGCACGATGCGGGTGGAGCCTGGATCACGCCGGGGCTCATCGACTGCCACACCCACCTCGTGTACGCGGGGAGCCGTGCCGCGGAGTTCGAGCAGCGCCTCGGAGGCGTGTCCTATGAAGAGATCGCACGTCGCGGCGGCGGCATCCTGTCGACGGTGAAGGCGACCCGGGAGGCGGGCGAGGACCGCCTGGCCGAGCTCGCCCTCGGTCGATTGAGGCCCCTTCTCGCCGAAGGGGTCACCACCATCGAGATCAAGTCTGGCTACGGCCTCGACGTCGACACCGAGCTGCGCCAACTGCGCGCCGCGCGCCGGGTCGGGCGTGACGCACCGGTGGAGGTCGTCACCACCTTCCTCGGCGCGCACCTGGTGCCTCCCGAGTTCGCGGGCCGGACGGACGCGTACGTCGACTTCCTGTGCGGCGAGTCCCTGCCCGCGGCGGTGGAAGCGGGTCTCGCGGACGCGGTGGACGCCTTCTGTGATCGCATCGCCTTCTCGCCGGCGCAGACCGAACAGATCTTCGAGGCGGCGGTGGCGCTCGGACTGCCCGTCAAGCTGCATGCGGAGCAGCTCTCCGACCAGGGCGGCGCCGCGCTCGCCGCCCGATTCGGGGCCCTGAGCGCGGACCACCTGGAACATGTCTCCGAGGCCTCGGTGGCGGCGATGGCCGAGGCGGATACGGTAGCGGTCCTGCTTCCCGGCGCCTTCTACTTCCTGCGAGAGACAAAGCTTCCGCCGATCGAGCGCTTTCGAGCGCACGGAGTGCCCATCGCGCTCTCCACCGACAGCAATCCCGGGAGCTCTCCGGTCGGCTCGCTGCTCCTCATGCTGAGCATGGGCTGCACCTTCTTCCGGATGACCCCGGAGGAGGCGCTGGCCGGGGTCACCCGCAACGCGGCGGCGGCGCTCGGTCTGGCGGACGTGATCGGCACCATCGAAGCCGGTAAGCGGGCCGACTTCGTCCGGTGGGACATCGCTCACCCGGCGGAGCTCGCCTACCGCATCGGGGTCAACCCCTGCCTCGAAGTGGTTCGGGCGGGACGCCCCCGGGCCGACTGGAGCGGGTCCGGGCGGTGAAATACCATGCCTGCCGAATCCGGCAAGGGTGACGGCATCGGGAGCCCGCGCATGAGCATCGAAGCGAAGCGCCAGTCCAACCGGGTGGTCCGCTCGCCCGTCGGACCCGAACTGAGCGCCCGAAGCTGGCTCACCGAGGCGCCGCTTCGGATGCTGATGAACAACCTCGATCCGGAGGTCGCCGAGCGTCCGGGCGAGCTGGTGGTCTACGGGGGACTCGGACGCGCCGCGAGGGACTGGGAGTGCTTCGACCGGATCGTCGGCGCCTTGCGTGATCTGGAAGACGACGAGACCCTGCTGGTCCAGTCGGGCAAGCCGGTGGGGGTGTTCCGGACCCATCTCGATGCGCCGCGGGTGCTGATCGCCAACTCGAACCTGGTGCCGCACTGGGCAAACTGGGATCACTTCAACGCGCTCGACCGCCAGGGGCTCATGATGTACGGGCAGATGACGGCGGGCTCGTGGATCTACATCGGCAGCCAGGGAATCATTCAGGGTACCTACGAGACTTTCGTGTCGGTGGCGCGCCGGCACTATGGCGGCAGCCTTGCGGGGCGCTGGATCCTCACCGCGGGCCTCGGCGGCATGGGCGCCGCGCAACCCCTGGCCGCCACCATGGCGGGCGCGTCGCTCCTCGCGGTCGAGTGCGACCCCGGGCGGATCCGGCGGCGCATCGAGACCGGCTACCTGGACGAGAGCAGCGACGACCTCGGCGGGGCGCTCGCGCGAATCGACGCGGCCTGTCGCGACGGCCGGCCGGTCTCGGTGGGGCTGCTGGGAAACGCGGCGGAGGTGTACCCGGAGCTCGTGCGGCGCGGAGTCCGGCCGGATGTGGTCACGGATCAGACTTCCGCCCACGATCCCCTGAACGGCTACCTGCCCGCGGGATGGACGCTGGAGCGGGCGGTCGAGGCACGCTCGCGCTCGCCGGAGTCTGTGGTCGCGGCGGCGAAGGAGTCGATGGCGGTGCAGGTGGGGGCGATGCTCGATTTCCACGTCCAAGGCGTGCCCACCCTCGACTATGGCAACAACATCCGCCAGGTCGCCCTCGAGGAGGGGGTTGCGAACGCCTTCGACTACCCCGGCTTCGTGCCCGCCTACATCCGCCCGCTCTTCTGCATCGGAAAGGGCCCCTTCCGATGGGCGGCCCTTTCCGGCGACCCCGAGGACATCTACCGTACCGACGCCAAGGTCAAGGAGCTGCTCCCCGACGACGCCCATCTCCACAACTGGCTCGACATGGCGCGCGAGCGCATCCGCTTCCAGGGGCTGCCCTGCCGCATCTGCTGGCTCGGCCTCGGCGAACGGGCGCGGGTCGGCCTCGCCTTCAACGAGATGGTGGCGAGCGGCGAGCTGAAGGCGCCGATCGTCATCGGCCGGGACCACCTCGACTCGGGCTCCGTCGCGAGCCCCAACCGGGAAACCGAAGGCATGCGCGACGGGAGCGACGCGGTCTCGGACTGGCCCCTGCTCAACGCCCTGCTCAACTGCGCGAGCGGCGCGACCTGGGTGAGCCTGCACCACGGCGGGGGGGTCGGCATCGGCTTCTCCCAGCACGCCGGCATGGTGGTGGTGTGCGATGGCAGCGATGCGGCGGCGCGGCGCCTCGAGCGGGTGCTCACCAACGATCCGGCGAGCGGCGTGATGCGCCACGCCGATGCGGGCTACGAGGAGGCCATCGCCTGCGCGCGCGAGCATCGCCTCAAGCTGCCGATGCTCGCCGGCTGAAGCCCATCGCAGACGCTTCTTCCGCCGCTCCGGTCCGGCCCGCAGCCAATCGGCGCCGGGTGAAGCGCAGCGGGCAGCCCTGAGTCCGTGCTCCGGGGGCTTCGCCAGTCGCTCGGCGTGGGTGGACCGCGCTTTCGCCGGGTGATGGCGATGACCTTCTTCAACGGCGCGTCGATGGTGGGCGAGATGCTGCTCTTCGGCATCGCGGTGTACGAGCTCTCGGGCTCGACGGCCTGGGTGGGGCTCTCGCTCGCGCTCTACTTCGCGCCCAACTTCGTCGTCGGCGCGTTCGCCGGAACCCTCTCGGACGCCTTCGATCGGGTGCGCGTGCTGCGCGCGGTGGAGGCGGCGCTCGGAGTCAATCTTCTCGTCATCGGCATTGCGATCGCGAGCGGCACCGCGGGATTGCCGCTCATTCTCGTCCTGACGCTGATCTCCGGCGTGTTCCGGGCGACCTACAATCCGGCGCGGGCGAGCTATGTCTTCGACCTCGCCGGCGCGCAGCGAGTCGTCTCCGCGCTCGGCGCCCTCAACATCGCGATGCGCCTGGGCCAGCTCGGGGGAGCGGTCGCGGCGGGGTGGACGGCGGCGGAGTTCGGGATCGGGGCCACCTACCTGGGGCTCGCCTCGCTGCACGTGCTCGCATTGCTCGCGCTCGGCCGGCAACGTGGCCGCCCTTCCTTTCCCGGCGTCGAGCGGCCCTCGGTGCGGGCGGGGCTCATGGAGTTCGGCCGCGAGCTCATCGCGAACCGTCCCCTTCTCATCCTTGTCATGGTGACCGCGGCGGTGGAGGTGTTCGGATTCTCGTTCCTCACCGCGCTGCCCGATATCGCGATCGGCCGTCTCGGTCTCGACGCGGCGAGCCTCGGCATCCTGCACGCTGCGCGTGCCGCGGGCGGAATTGCGGGCGGCATTCTCATGGCGGCGGCGGCGCCGAGCCGCCGCCTCGGGGTGACCTGGCTCGTGGTGGTGTCGGGCTTCGGCCTGATGGTGATGGCGCTCGGTCTCGCGCCGAATCTGCCCGTGGCGGCAACGGTGTCGATGCTCATTGCGCTCGGTGCGGTGGCGAGCGACGTGCTCACTCAGAGCATGATGCAGCTCGCGGTGCCGGGGGAGATGCGCGGCCGCGCGATGGGCGCCTGGCAGTTCTCGGTCGGCTTCTCGGTGGTCGGTCACCTGGAGGTGGGGCTGCTCTCGAGCATGCTCGGGACCGCATCCGCGCTGCTCGCCAACGGTGCGGCGCTGGTGCTGGTCGCGATCGGCGCCGGAGCGGCGTCACGCAGATTGCGGGAGATGTGACGAGGAGACGGCGCTGCCCCGCCGAATCACGCGCCCAGCTTCCTGAGCTCCGGCAGCAGTTCGTCGGACATGAGCCGCATGCTCGACAGGGAGTCCCGAAGCGGCATTCCCGCCCAGTGGGTCCGGAAGAGGAGGTGGTTGATTCCGAGCTCCTCGACGTAGGGGCGGAGCTGTTCGAAGCAGTCCTCGGGAGAGCCGAGGATGAAGCGGTCCCGCAACAGGTCGTCGAACTCCTGGTCGAAGGACTCGTCGTCGGGCATCGCGGCATCCTGCCCCCAGGTCGCGTAGTCGCGGTACTTCCCGAGGAGGTAAGGACCCGCCGTGTCGATCGCGGTCTTCCGATCCTTCGCGCAGACCACCTCCTTGATGCACGGCAGCTCGCGGGGAAAGGGCTTGCCCGCCGCATCGAGGGCTTCGCGGTAGATGACGAGCTGGCGGCGGATGGTCGCGGTGGTCGAGTGCGGGTTGACCATCCAGGTGTCGCCGATGCGCGCGGCGCGCCGGATCGCGGGATCGTTGTTCGCGGCAACCCACACTGGAGGGGAGGGTCGCTGTACCGGCCGGATGTTCATGCGCACCCCATCCAGCCGGCAGGTCTCCCCATGGTGGGTGACCGAGTCCTCGGTCCACAGGCGGCGCACCAGCTCCAGGCATTCCACCATGCGCGCGACGCGCCTGCCCTTCGGTACGTTGAAGGCATCGAACTCCACCTCGCGGTAGCCGAGGCCGATGCCGAAGACGAAGTTGCCCTTTGCAATGATGTCCAGCGACGCGACGGTCTCCGCGACGTACACCGGGTTGTGGAGGTTGAGCAGCAGGATCCCGAATCCGGTGGTCATCTCGCCCGCCTCGGGAATGAGCCGGGCGATGAAGGGCACGATCTGGAGCTGCTTGTTGTTGCCCTCGTTCAGGTAGTGATGGCCCGTGAACAGGGAGTCCCAGCCGCGGTCGCGGGCGTGATGCACCATCGTGACCTGGTCGCCGAGAGCGCTCACCATGTCGGCGTCGCGATAGTGCTGGTTGTTGATGAAGAGACCGACCTTCATCGCCACCTCCAAGTACGCGAAGTTCGCGACATTACCGCGCCCGGACTGCGCAAGACAAAGCGCGGCCGATCCGGGTCACCGCGACTCGAAGTCGCAGCGGGTCACGAATGCGATCCGGGGATTGGCCGCCTCGCTGACTGGAGGGAGTCACCCGGACCATCAACTCCCGCTCACCAAGGGAATCTCGGGGACCGGGCGTCGGTTCCGAAGGCATCGTGCTTCCTCCACCGCAATCGCACGGCGAACCGGAGAGCGATCAGGCTCATGAAAGCAATGAGGGGAGAGCGCAGGGCACGCCCGCGCGACACCGAGCGGCCGGCGCTCGAACGATGCGGGCGCCGGCCGGTATCCGCGCTTCGCTCAGCCGCCGAAGAGCCTCTTCAGCCAGCCGAAGAAACCGCCTCCCTGAGTGCCCGAGGCGGGCGCCGGCGCGGCCGCGGGGCGAGCGGCGGGCTCGGGACGCCTCTCCGCGGCCGGCGCCGCTTGCTCTGGCGGTGGAGGCGGCGCCGGTTTCGGGGCCGGCGCCGGCGCGCTCGCGGGGGCTGATGCGGCGCTCGCGGCCCGTCGCATCTGCTCGTGGTGGCGGCGCAGGATGGAGTCCTCCGGAACGCTCGCGCGCATCTGCTCGTAATGCCTTCGCAGAATGGAATCTGTCGGCACGGTGCTCATGACCGACTCCTTCGGTTGAAAGCGACCCCGCATTGTAACCAATACGTCATCGTGATCACGCGAAGACAACGTTACCGATGGGGGTACACGGGGATGGGCAACGCGAGCCGCGACGGAAGGATCTCGCCCGCCCCGTCCATCCCGGCGCGATCGCCTACCTCGAGCCCCGCTCGGCGAAGGAGAGATCCGGGCTTCGTCGATGCCAGTCGGTGGCGCTCTGGAATGCCTGCCCAATGCGCAGCAGGGTCGCTTCGTCGAAGGACTTGGCGTGGATCATGAGGCCGATCGGCAGCCCCTCGGCGGTGAAGCCGCAGGGCACGCTGAGGGCGCAGAGGTCGAGCAGGTTGCCGAGCGCAGTGTTCCGCAGGCAGGCGAGGTTCGACTCGGTATAGGTGTGCTGGTCGCGGTCGGCGTCCTTGAGGCGAGGCGGAGGGATTGGCACGGTGGGTGCGAGGAGGGCGTCGATGTCGTGCAGTGCGGCGCGCGTCTCCTCGCGCAGGCGGACGCGCTCTCGCATGATCGCCAGGTACTCGTGCGCAGGGATCTCCTGGCCCTTCGACAGTCGGAAGGCGACGATCGGATCCAGGTCGTCGAAGTGTTCTTCGACCAGCCTCCGATTGACTGCGTAGGCTTCCGCCGAGATCACCAGCCCCCGGGGATTGAGCTGCTGGGCCGCCCGCGCTTGGGGAAAGTCGACGTGGTCGACTCTCGCGCCGAGCCGTTCGAATACTTCCCCGCAGGCTCGTACTGCGCTCTCCACTTCGGGGTGGAGGTCTTCGAAGAGCAGGCCCTCCGCGAAGGCGATGCGAAGACCCGTCACGCCGTCGTGCAGCCGGGCCAGCACGTCATGGGCCGGACGCGACAAGGTGGTCTCGTCGCGGGGGTCGGGCCCGTGCATCGCCTGGTACACGAGCGCGGAATCTTCGACTCCGCAGGTGAGGGGCCCGACCGAATCCAGTGTCGAGCTCAAGGGGTAGACGCCGGCGCGGCTCACCCGTCCCACGGTGGTCTTGAGTCCGGTCGTCGAGCAGAAGGCGGCGGGAATGCGCACCGACCCCCCGGTGTCGCTGCCGAGCGCCATCGGCGCGAGCCCGGCCCCCACGGCGACCCCGGAGCCGCTGCTCGACCCGCCGGGCAGATGATGATCGGTGTGCCAGGGATTGTGTGGGGTGCCGTGATCGTGATTGACGCCGGCGCCCCCGTAGGCGAATTGGACGGTGTTCGTCTTGCCGAGCAGCACCATTCCGGCCCGGGCGAGACGGCGCACCACGGTGGCGTCGGCCTCCGCGATACGGTCTTCGAGCAAACGGCAGCCCGCGCTCGTCGGCAGGCTGGCCACGTCGTAGAGGTCCTTCGCCGCATACGGGATGCCGTGCAGAGGGCCGAGGTCGATCCTGGCGCGAAGCTGGTGGTCCGCGGCGCGGGCACTCGCGATCGCGCGCTCCGCGCACACCAGGCGGAAGGCGTTGAGCGTCGGGTCGAGCGCCTCGATGCGGCCGAGGAAGTGCCGGGCGAGCTCTTCGGCCGACATCTCCCCGCTCCGCAGGCGACAGCCGAGATCCCGAATGGATGGTCGCGTCTCGTTCACGCCGCGCGGCGCCTCCGGCATCGAATGCGTCCGCGTCTTGCCGGGCGGTCGTTGAGCAGAGTGTCCCGTCCCTCGTCCCGGGGTGCCCGGAACATCGTTGCAGCGGGACGGATCACAGACACCATGACGAACGATTCTATTCGACTCCGGGCATGGCGAGCGAGGATCGGTGTCGGGTTTGACGCAATGACCGCAGAGGCCCGACAGCAGTCATGCCTGGAGTGCTGCCCTTTCGGTGGCCCTACGGCCACAATGGGAAAGGATGCCTGATCGATGCCCTCTCGGATCAGCCCTCGTGAAAGGACGGGGATTCCAGGAATCGCTCGATCGACGCCGTACGCTTCCCATGCACGTCCCAGGTAATGGGAAAGAAGTTCTCGTCCATGACATCGGTGTCCAGGTGGCGGTAGCGGCTGTAGATTTCTCCGGTGCCATGTCCGAGCCTGTCCAGTACGTAACGTGACTCGGACGAGCACATGTGGACGACCAGGGAACGTCTCGGGTTGGGGCTCGAGTTGAACCCGGATCCGTGCCAGGTCCATCCGTGGTGAAAGGAGCCGCCGCCTTTGGGAACCACGATGGGTATGATCTCGGGCTCCTCGCCAACCTGAACCGCCGCCCGCTCCATTTCCTCGCGATAGTTCTCGGGTCCGTGAAACTGGCTCGCCATCGGGTACCGCCCCCAAAGATGTGACCCGCGGACCACCTCCATGGTGCCCCCGTGGGCAGTGGTGTCGTCGAGGGCAATCCAGCAGCTCAGCAGCTCGGTAGGAGCGAACCAGTCGAGGTAGCTGTTGTCCTGATGAAAGCCCAGGGGCCTCGTACCGGCCGGCTTCCAGAGGACGTTGTCCACCATCACGCGTGCTCCAGGCCATCCTGCCAGGGTGGCGCAGGCTCTTCCGATATCCTCTCGCAACACCACTCGCGCGATTGTGCGGTCGGCCTTCCAGCCATTGCAGATTTGACGAGTGAGATCGGGCGGGCTCTTGCCTTCCTCCCAGTTCACTTCGTCCGGCCTGACGCCGGTTTCGAAAACCCCGCGAAAGAGCTCTTCGTAGCGCTTGGCGATCCGGTCGGCCAGCTCCGGCTCGATGAGACGGTCGACGATGAGCACGCCGTCATTGCGAAAGCGTTGAACCTGTGTCGGGGTCAAGGTCAGCTCCATGGGGGAGCCTCCAGCAGCCTTCTCCGTTTCCATGCCGTCAGGGGAGACAATCGAGGTATGCCTTGGCATTCCGCTCCTTCGGCATCCTGAGCACGAGCTCGGCGGGTCGGGGCGGAGGCGCTCAGGACAGGGCTCTCGCCCTTTGTCGCCGCCGCGGGCGTCCTTCCTCCTGCTGCACGTCGGCGTCGAAGAGCGCGGCCAGTTGCTCCATCACCGCGCCGCCGAGCTGCTCCGCGTCCACCAGGGTGACCGCACGCTGGTAGTAGCGGGTCACGTCGTGGCCGATGCCGATCGCGAGCAGCTCCACCGGGGTCTGGTTCTCGATGTACGCAATCACCTGGCGCAGGTGCTGCTCGAGGTAGCTGCTCGGATTGACCGAGAGGGTCGAATCGTCCACCGGCGCGCCGTCACTGATTACCATCAGAATCCGCCGCTGCTCGGGGCGGGCGAGCAGGCGCGAGCAGGCCCAGGCGAGCGCCTCCCCGTCGATGTTCTCCTTCAGGATCCCCTCGCGGAGCATGATCCCGAGGCTCTTGCGCGCCCGGCGCCAGGGGGCGTCGGCCGACTTGTAGACGATGTGGCGCAGATCGTTGAGGCGTCCGGCGTTCGGCTGCTTGCCTTCCGACAGCCACCGCTCCCGCGACTGCCCCCCCTTCCAGGCCCGGGTCGTGAATCCCAGGATCTCCACCCGGACCCCGCAGCGTTCCAGGGTGCGGGCGAGGATGTCGGCACTCGTGGCGGCGACCACGATGGGGCGCCCGCGCATCGACCCCGAGTTGTCGATGAGCAGGGAGACGACGGTATCGCGGAACTTCGTTTCCTTCTCTTGCTTGTAGGAGAGCGAGTAGAGCGGATTGGCGACGACGCGGGCGAGCCGGGCGGTATCGAGCAAGCCCTCCTCGAGGTCGAACTCCCAGGCGCGGGTCTGCTTGGCGAGGAGGCGTCGCTGGAGGCGGTTCGCGAGCCGGCCGATGACTCCCTGCAGGGGAGCGAGCTGCTGGTCGAGGTTCTGGCGGAGCCGGGTGAGCTCGTCGGGCTCGCAGAGATCCGTGGCGTCGATGATCTCGTCGAAGGCGGTGCAGTAGGCGTGGTAGGCGAAGCGATCCGGCAGGTTGCTGCCGCCATGCGGCGGGTAGGCCGCTTCGCCCGGCATCTCGGAGTCGTCGGCGCCGAAGTCCATCGCGCTCGGGTCGAGATGGTCGAGCGAGTCCGCCGCCTCTCCCGCTTCGTCCTCGGCCGCGTCGCGCATCTCCATGCCTTCCATGGACTCCGGCGCGCCGGCCTCCGCCTCGCCCGCCTCTCCCTCGTTGAGGGCGCTGCTCGTGTCGTCGTCCTCGAACTCGGAGTCATCGGGATCCTGCTCGTAGTCCGGCGCTTCGTCGGGAAACCCCAGGTCCTTGAGCAGCCCGCGCAAGGCGGCGGCGAATGCCCGCTGGTCCTCGCAGCAGGACACGAGCTCGGGAAGGTGCGCCCCGATCCGGACTTCGAGCTCGGAACGCCACTGCTCGTAGGCCCTGCGGGCGGCGGGGGGAGGCGCCTGTCCGGTGAGCGACTCCCGCGCGAGAAGACGGACCATCTCCGCGAGCGGGGCCTGCTCCCGGGTGACGAAGGCGGGGAAGCCCTGCGCCTGGTAGCGCTCTTCGAGCGCGGCGTCCAGGTTGCCGGCGACGCCCGCCATGCGCCGGGCGCCGAGCGCATCGCAGCGCGCCTGCTCCAGGGCGTTGAACACCGCGCGCGCGCCGCCGTCGCGGGGGGCGTAGCGGCTGTGCAGGGCGGGGTCGTGGTGGCGAACGCGCAATGCGGCCGAGTCGGCATGGCCGCGAAGGGTGCACACCTCCCGGTAGGGCATTCCGAGGGGCGGGCGGCGCACGCGGATGGTGTTCCCGCTTGCGGAAGGGGAGTCGGACACGTACTCCACCTCCACCTCGGGCTCGCGGGAGATCGCCCGCGCGGTCGCCGCGGTGGCGAGGCGGAACTCCTCCACTTCGGCGGCGGCCTTGATGTCCTCGGATTTCACTTTCGGCCCGATGTCAGGCGAGGTTCACCTGGACGCCGGTCTCGGGAAGCTCCGTGCCGAAGCAGCGCTGGTAGTACTCCGCCACCACCGGGCGCTCCACTTCGTCGCACTTGTTGAGGAAGGTGAGGCGGAACGCGAATCCGATGTCGTTGAAGATGAGCGCGTTCTCCGCCCAGATGATCACCGTGCGCGGACTCATGACGGTGGAGAGGTCTCCGTTCATGAATCCGGAACGGGTGAGCTCGGCCATGGTGACCATCGAGCTGATGGTCTTGCGGCCTTCCTCGTCCTCATAGGAGGGCACCTTGGAAAGCACGATGTCGACCTCGGCGTCGTGCGCCAGGTAGTTCAGGGTGGCGACGATGTTCCAGCGGTCCATCTGTCCCTGGTTGATCTGCTGGGTTCCGTGATAGAGCCCCGTCGTGTCGCCCAGCCCCACGGTGTTGGAGGTCGCGAAGAGGCGGAAGGAGGGGTGCGGATGGAGCACGCGCGACTGGTCGAGCAAGGTCAGGCGCCCCTCCGCTTCGAGCACCCGCTGAATGACGAACATCACGTCGGGGCGGCCCGCGTCGTACTCGTCGAACACCAGCGCGGTGGCGCTGGTGTAGGCCCAGGGCATGATGCCCTGCTTGAACTCGGTGACCTGCTGGCCGTCCTGCAGCACGATGGCGTCCTTGCCGATCAGGTCGATGCGGCTGATGTGGCTGTCGAGGTTCACCCGGATGCAAGGCCAGTTGAGCCGCGCCGCGACCTGCTCGATGTGGGTGGACTTGCCGGTGCCGTGGTAGCCCTGGATGAGCACCCGGCGGTTGTAGGCGAAGCCGGCGAGGATCGCGAGGGTGGTGTCGCGATCGAAGCGGTACGCCTCGTCGAGCAGCGGCACGTGCTCGGTCGGCTGGTCGAAGGCCGGCACTTCCATGTCCACGTCGAGGTTGAAGGTCTGGCGCACGGAGACCTTGATCTCCGGCGTGCGCAGCGCAGCGTGCGCGGCGCTGGAATCCAAGTTCACGGTCATTCGTCTGGTGATCCTATTGCGGGGGAGCCGGCGGGCCGCGGCGGCGGTCGAACCCCGAATCCGCGCGCCCTCGTCCGGGTCGGCTTAGAGTGGGCGCGGGTTTCGAGAAAAGGCGGGGTGTCAAGCGGATCCCGTGGCTCGCGGGCGGGCTTCAGCAGTCCAGGGTGTGGTCGCGTTCCCACTGGGTGATGGTCGACGCGTAGCGCTGCCACTCGTCGTGCTTGAGCTTGCAGTAGCTCGCGATGACCTCCGCTCCCATCGCGTCGCGCAGCACCCGGCTCTTCTCGGTGGTGCGGATCGCGTCGAGCAGGTTGAGGGGGAGCCTCTTTGCCCCGCGTGCCCGGTGGCCTTCCGTGTACATGTTGATGTCGAGGCGCTTGCCCGGGTCGCGATCGTTCTCGACGCCGTCGAGTCCGGCCGCGAGCACCCCCGCCTGCAGCAGGTGGGGGTTTGCGGCGCCGTCCATGAGGCGCAGCTCGAAGCGCCCCCGGTCGGGAATGCGGATCATGTGGGTGCGGTTGTTGCCCCCGTAGGTCACCGCGTTCGGCGCCCAGGTCGCGCCGGAAGTGGTGGCCGGCGCGTTGATGCGCTTGTAGCTGTTGACGGTGGGGTTGAAGAAGGTGCACAGCGCCTCGGCGTTGTGGACGATGCCGCCGAGGAAGTGGTAGGCGAGGGGCGAGAGGCCCATCTCGTCGGAATCGTCGTGGAAGAGGTTCTCGTCCCCCGCGCTGTTCCACACCGAGACGTGGGCGTGGCAGCCGTTGCCGGTGAGGTGGGAGAAGGGCTTGGGCATGAAAGTCGCGCGCAGGCCGTGCTTCTCCGCGATCGACTTCACCATGTACTTGAAGAAGCTGTGGCGATCCGCGGTGACGAGGCAGTCGCTGTAGTCCCAGTTCATCTCGAACTGGCCGTTGGCGTCCTCGTGGTCGTTCTGGTAGGGACCCCAGCCGAGGCCGATCATCGCGTCGCAGATCTCGCTGATCACGTCGTAGCGGCGCATGAGCGCGGCCTGGTCGTAGCAGGGCTTCTCCTGGATGTCGCGCGGGTCGGCGATGTTCGTCCCGGTCTCATCGATGAGGAAGTACTCGCACTCGACTCCGCTCTTCATCCGATAGCCTTTCGCGGCCGCGCGCTCGACCTGCCTCTTGAGGACGATCCGCGGCGAGGCCTCGACTTCCTTGCCGTCCATCCACAGATCGGCGGCGAGCCAGCCGACCTCGGGCTTCCAGGGCAACTGGATGAGGCTCCCGGGGTCCGGAATCGCGAACATGTCGGAGTCGGCCGGCGTCATGTCGAGCCACGCCGCGAATCCCGCGAATCCCGCGCCTTCCTGCTGCATGTCCCCGATTGCGCGCGCCGGCACCAGCTTGGCGCGCAGCACCCCGAAGAGGTCCACGAAGCTCACCAGGAAGTACTTGATACCCTCGGATTTCGCGATTTGCGCGAGGTCGGTCGCCATGTTGTTTCCTCCTGATTCGGGTTTCAAGGATCGATTCCGATCCGAAACATCCTGTGAATAGTCGTTGTCGCGGTTATGGATTCCGGCTCATCAAGGGAATGACAGAGGGTAGTGTCCCTTGTGTCCTGCGTCATTCCCGCGCACGTGGGAATCCACGAATCACAAACAAACCCTCGTCATTTTGCACGAGACTTCCCGGACAAGGGGCCAACTTGAGCTCCCGGAGCGGGTGAACGCGCCTTATGCTGCACGGGTCCCCGCCAGGGGGATGCCGGTGGCGGAGGCGGCGGCGCGGGTGACCGCGCGGAGATCCTCGGGCTCGATGTTGTGGAGGCGGGTCTTGCCGGCGCAGCGCGCCATCATCGACGCCTCGCCCGCGTTGGCCTTGAGGATGTTCCGGACCGCTTCCTCGCGTTCCTCGTCGCTGCGATCGGGGGCGAAGCGCATCGCGCCGTCCACGATCTCGCCTCCGAGCGCGAGGGCCACCGATACGCCGTGGCCGATCGCGTTCACGCCGAGGCCGACGAGCTTGGCGGCGTCCGTGCCCGAGCGCACGCCGCCGAACCAGGCGATGTCGATCATCTCCTCCTTCCGGAGACGGCGCAGGATGGCGATGGTCTCGCGGAGCAGCGAGAGATCGGGGGCGCCGGCGAGCTCCGGCCACTCGCGGCCGGGAGCGCCGGTGCCGTCGAGCACCAGGAGGTCGAAGCCGCGCTCGAGCCCGTAGGTGATGGCGTCCTCGAGGCTGCGATGGGAAAAGAGGTGCAGGCCGAGCATCTGCTCGGGATGCGCCCGCGCGACGGGCGTGGGGTGCCAGCGTTCGCCGACCCGATACACCACCCCGGCCGCTTGCGGGTCCGGAGCGTCGCGTCCGGGCTCGCAGAGCTGGAGCCAGGGAGCCTTCGGTCCCGGGCGGCGTGACCCCAGGTAGGCGCCGCCCGCAGCGGCAACGCCGCGGTCGACCGGCTCGGCAATCGCACGGCTCGCCTCGTCGAAGCCCGCCACGAAGAAGGGGACGCCGAGATCGAGGCGTTCGCCGAGCTTCCAGGCGATGCGGCAGGCCTCCCGGTAGGGGTCGATGACCAGCCGGGAGAGGTTCGCGGGCAGGAAGACGATGTCGTCGAGGGAGGCGGGACGTTCCTCCGGGAAGGGGTTGTCGCGATGGCGCATGCGCCGGTCGAGCATCGCTTTCAGCTTGGCGCCGTCCCGCGGATCGGTGCGGGCCATCGAGAAGATGTCCTCGCGGTGCAGCACCGAGTAGTCGGCCGAGCCGGTCTCGGCGTCGCAGCGGTAGCAGCGCGCGGCCTCCGCCCGGGCGGTGTCGAGGTCGTAGGTGAGCTCGATCTCGGGAAACTCGGCCGGCTTCTCGCCGAGCCCCACGAACACCGGCTCCTGGATGGGGAACTTCTCCCACATGAGGTCCTGGGCCACCGGCACCCGTCGGGTGCGGTAGGGGGTGCGGTAGGGCAGGGGCTCGCCCTCGCCCTCGAGGAAGTGCCGCAGGTAGTAGGCGGCGCGCTGCCCGTGGTGCATGGCCATCACGATGGTGGAGCCGCCGAAGGCGCCGTCGCCGGCCGCGAACACCTTCGGATCCGAGGTGCGCATGGAGTCCCACTCGGTGTGCACCCGGTCAGAGCCCATCATGCCCGCCCGGTCGAGCTCCTCGCAGATGCCGCGCTGGCCGACCGCGGCGATCACCGACCCACAGAGAATCTCATGCTCGCTGCCCTCGATCGCCACGGGTCGGCGCCGGCCGTCCTCGTCCGGCTCGCCGAGCCCGGTCTTGACACAATGCAGCGCGAGCTGGTTGCCGTGCGGCTCGACCGCCACCTGCTGGGTGTGGTAGATGAACTCCACGTCTTCCTTGAGCGCGTGGTGCAGCTCGATCTTTCGGGCCGGGATCTCGTCCGGGCCGCGGCGGTAGATCACCTTGACGTGCTTGCAACCGGGGAGGCGCTTGGCGACCCGGCACGCGTCCATCGCCACGTCGCCGCCGCCCACCACCACCACCGTTTCCGGCATCTCCGGGCGCTCGCCCGCGTTCACCCGGCGCAGGAAGCCCACGCCGTCGATCACCCTCCCGTCCTCTTCGCCCGGGATCCCCATCGGCTTGCCCCACCACGCGCCGATGGTGACGAGGACCGCGTCGTGGCGCTGCTTGAGCGCTTCGAGGCTGATGTCGCGGCCGAGCGCGGTGTTGAGGTGCACCTCCAGTCCGGGGCAGCGCTGCATGAGCCGGTCGACGTCCTCGTCGATAATGCCGGGCGGGAGCCGGAAGGCGGGGATTCCCCAGATCATCATGCCCCCGAGCCGGTCGGTCATTTCGTACACGTGCACCGAGTAGCCGGCGACACAGAGATCGTGGGCGGCGACCAGGCCCGCCGGTCCCGCGCCGACGATGCCGATGCTTTGCGCGCGAGTGACCGGTGCCGCGGGCGGGCGGTAGTCCGCGCCGAGCTCGTCCATCACGAAGCGCTTGAGGTTGCGGATCTGCACCGGGCCGTCGCTGTCGGTGCGACGGCACGCGGGCTCGCAGGGGGCGTCGCAGACCCGACCGCAGATGGAGCTGAAGGGATTGGTGGCGGTGATCGCCTCGAAGGCCCGCTCGTAGTCCTTGTCCCAGATGTAGGCGATGTAGGAGGGAGCGTCGGTGCCGATGGGGCAGGCGACCTGGCACGGCGCCGGCACGTAGTGGATGTCCCGCGTGTGGTCTTCGTACTCCGGCGGCGCGTCGGGAACCAGGATCCGGTTGATGTCGTAGACCGCCATCAGCCGACCTGCACCCGCAGCTCGGGCATCCGGGACCGGCGTTCCGGCTCATGGGGAAGGCCGGTGATCTCGGCCGCCTCCGGGGTGAGCGCCACCAGGTCGTCCCGGTTGAGATCGCGGAAGTCGGAGTATCCGAGGGCATGGGTGAGCGCCGCGATCTGCCAGCGCGCTCCCTCGAGGAAGCGGTGGATGTTGCGCGACTCGAGTTCCGCGTCGTATCGCTGCTCGTGCTCGGGATCCTGGGTCGCGATTCCGGTCACGCACTGCCCGATGTGGCACTGCATGCAGGCGATGCAGCCGCCCGCGATGATCGTCGAGGTGCCGAAGGCGGTCGCGTCCGCGCCGAGGCAGAGCGCCTTGACCGCGTCGATGCCGTCCCGGATGCCCCCCATCAGCACGATCTCGATGTCCTGGCGGCGCCCGATCTCTTCGAGGGCGTCGATCGCCTCGATGATCGCGGGCAGGGTGGGCACCCCGACGTAGTCGATCACCTCCGCGCTGCCGGCGCCGGTGGAGCCCTGCATGCCGTCGAGCTCGATGAAGTCGAAGCCGTCCTTGACCGCGATCTTGACGTCGTCGCTGACCCGGCCCGCCCCGAGCTTGACGCTCACCGGCAGGCGGTAGCCGGTCGCCTCGCGCAGCTCCTCGACCTTGATGAGGAGGTCGTCGGCGCCGAGGATGTCGGGGTGGCGCGAGGGAGAGCGGAGATCGATGCCGGGGGGAATGCCGCGGATGCGGGCGAGCTCCGGGGTGACTTTCTTCGCCATGAGCTGACCGCCGAGGCCCGGCTTCGCGCCCTGCGAGATATAGATCTCGAGGCCATCGGCGCGGTTCATGTCGTGGATGTTCCAGCCGAGGCGCCCCCCC
>CAYQVB010000080.1:0-65709 GCA_964420925.1 uncultured Ectothiorhodospiraceae bacterium
GGTAGAAGCCGACCTCCAGCTCGCGCGCCAGCTCGAACAGCGGGGCCGCCGCCCCGGTGTCCGGCGGCCCGTCCTCGTAGAAGGCGTCGAGCTCGGCCTCGTCCTCCATCCACCACCGGGGGAAGAAGGTGGTGAGCGCCAGCTCGGGGAACACGACGAGCCGGGCGCCCCGGCCGTGGGCCTCGCGCATCATCTCCATCATGCGGGCGACGGCCGATTTGCGCGGCTCGTCGCGAGCGATGGGACCCATCTGGGCGGCAGCGACGCAAATCTTCCGGCTCATGTTCTCGCCCCTGCGTGATGTTTACCCCGGCATCCTATCGCGAAAACGGTGCGCATCGTCTCGATTGACCGACGGCGAGCGGCGGGATGGGGCGAGGTTCGTGGCAAACTCTCGGCCCTGGTTTGTGTAAATCATTCGATCGGATCGTAGAATTTGCACGATGTGGATTGACAGACACGTAGAGGCTCTCCTCCTGCAACGGGCCAGGACCCGTCCGGTGGTGGTGTTGACCGGTGCCCGCCAAACCGGAAAGACCAGTCTGATGCGACGACTCTTTCCAGACCACGCCTTCGTGACCCTGGACCTCCCCAGCGAAGCGGAGCAGGCGGAGCGTGACCCCGGCTCCTTCCTCGCAAGGTATCCGCCGCCGGTCATCGTCGACGAGGTGCAGTACGCACCGGGCCTCTTTCGCCACTTGAAGGTCGCCGTCGATCGAGATCGCGGACGGGCCGGATCCTTTCTCCTCACCGGTTCGCAGCCCCTGGGCCTCATGAAGTCGGTCTCCGATTCGCTGGCGGGGCGCGCCGACATCATCAGCCTGGAACCTTTGAGCTTCGCCGAGGTCAAGGCCGCGTATCCACGTATCGGGGTGGAGGCGTTCCTGGTGCGCGGCGGCTTTCCGGAGCTCTACGAGAACCTGGATATCGACTCGGAGGGATTTCATCGCTCCTATGTCGCGACCTACCTGGAGCGCGATCTCCGGCACTTCCTCCAGGTATCGAGCCTGCGGGACTACGAACGCTTCCTGCGCGCGGCCGCGTTGCGCTCGGCGCAGTTGCTCAACCGCGCCGATCTCGCCCGCGACGTCGGGATCAGCGCTTCCACCGCCGCCGCGTGGCTGTCGGCACTGGAGGCGTCCCATCAGCTCATGTTGCTGGAGCCGTGGTTTGCGAACCGCACGAAGGCACTGGTGAAGCGGCCCAAGCTGTATCTGCGCGACGCCGGACTCGCCGCCTTTCTGTGCGGCGTGCGCACCACGGATGCATTGCATTCGTCGCCGCTCGCCGGTGCACTCTGGGAGACGCTGGTGTGCTCCGAGATCCGCCGCGCACAGTCAAACCGGCGAGGGGCATGGGACCTTCACTTCTGGCGGGATCGCACCCGCGAAGCCGACTTCCTGCTGCACCGTGCGGGCGCCTTCCATCTCGCCGAGGCCAAGTGGACGGAGCACCCGGACGCTCGCGATGCCGAGGTGCTGCGCAAGGTGGCACGAGAGCTGCCGGACGGGGCGGTTCGGACGATGTCCATCTTCTGCCGGGCACCCAACTCCTATCCGCTCGGCGCGGGTGACGTACACGCCAGTCCACTCGATGGACCGGCGGCATTCGAGGACTGGATCTAGCCGCAAATCTCACCGATTTCCTGCTGCGGACGCCAATCTGCTCGCGCTAGTGGGTCGTACTCCCTCGAGCCGCTTCGACGTAGTGTCGGCTACGCCTTCAGCGTCTCTCGGTCCGTGCGACCCACTATCACGGCAGATTGACGCCCTCGCTACGAAAATCGGTGAGATTTTGCGGCTAGCGGTTCAGGCCAGAGTCGGTCGGCACTGTCGGGGAAATCGGGAGGTGACTCTCATGGCAGGACCGACTCGTAGTGCTCCACTTCAGGAAACGGGTCGTAGTAGTGGTGGAGCAGCCTCTTCCATTCCTGGTACTCAGGGGACCCGCGAAACCCTACCGTGTGGTCCTCGAGCTCCTTCCACCGGACGAGCAGCAGATAGCGCGAGGGCTTCTCGATACATCGCTTGAGCTCATGACCGAAGTAGCCATCCATCGAAGCGATGATTCGCTGGGCTGTTTCGAAGGAGAGCTGAAAGTCGTCCTCCTTGCCGGGCACGACGTCCAGAACGGCGACTTCGAGGATCACGATTCATCTCCTTTCGCAGCGATCGAGTCCGGTCGACGGCAGCGGCCGAACCACGGCACGCAGTGTGCCGTTCAAAGGAGTCGAGAGGGAAGCGGGGCCGACATGCCGGAGACGGGAATGCGCTTTCGCAGCAGCGCGTTGCGCACCGCCCACTCCTGCTGCGGCGACAGCGATTCGAGGAATTCGACTCTGCGGTTTCCGGACTGCGTCGCGACCGGCACCCCGTCGCGGAACGCGATCCGGGTTGACGCGGTGGCGGGAACCCGATCCCCGAGGGTGATGATTCCCGTCACGTTCAGGGGATCCGCCGCGCTCACTGTCAGTACCGCTCCATCCGGCGCCGCGCGGCGCACCCGCCTCAGGGTTTCGACCGCCTCGGGCAGGGCATACTGCTCGCCGGTGAAGCCGGCGACGAAGCGACCGCCGCGGATGTCGCCGCGCGCCTCGAGGCGGCGGAGCGCGCGAAGGAGGTCACGCCACGGAACGCCGAGGGTCTCGCGCGCGAGGAGGGTCTTGAACACCACCCCGTAGCGACGCAGCAGCGTGCGCACGATTCCCTCGGCCTGATCCTCGTCGAGGACAGTGGCGCTGGGGTTGCGCCGGTGCACGTGCGACCACCGGCCCGCTTCCGCAATGGCGTGGAGCCGGCGGGCGGAGCCGCGGGTGAACGCGCGCAATCCCGCAAAGGCGTCCGCGCTCACCAGCCCGTGCGCGATCAGCTCGCCGATCGCAGCGGCGGCGTCCGGACCGCGTGCGCCGGTCTCGGCGAGAATGTCGTCGAAGAAGGAGGCCCCGCGGGCTTGAAGGCATGCGAGGACGTCGCGTGCGCCGGGCGAGAGTGAAGCGGGCGGGGCGCTCCCGTTCCCGGAGACGGCACTCTCGCGGGCGCGAGAGGAGGGCGCTCCCGGCTGGTCGTTCTCTTCGCCGCCGGTGTTGCATGGAGGGGGTTGCGTGCCGGACGAGGCTGAAGATGCGCCGGCACCGTTGGTGGCCTCGCCCTCGCCCGCACCCGGTGCGAGCCACAGTGGCGCCAGGCGGCGTCCCGGCCGGGAGAACAGGGCGATCGGGGTCGAGCGTACGGGACCGAAAGAGCGGGTCGGGGTCTCGCGGACCGGCGGCGCGGGGCGCGCCCACGATGCCCGGCCGGCGAGGCAGAGGCGATCGAGCATGTCCGGGGTGAAGTCCGCGAGGCGGGCGGGGAGAATCTCGTCCTCCCAGGCGGCGGCGGGAGCGGCGAAGCCTTCGAGATCGGCGACCACTGCGGCGAGAGACTCCAGCCCATGCCGCCGATCCGCGGGGTCCACCCGCTGCCATTCGAAGAGGAAGCGGGTGAACTCCGCCCGGCTGACCGGCTCGATCTCGCGCCGGAGACGCCCCAGGGTGTAGCGGTGGATGCGCGCGAGCAGGCGCCGCTCGCACCATTCGAGCGTGCCGGCATTCGGGGTGAAACGCCCTCGAAGCACGGTCCCCTCCGCTTCCAGCGCCGTGAGCGCAACCTCGACCTCGGCGGGGTCGAGTCCGATGTCGCGGGCCAGGTCATTCACCGTGACCGGCCCGAGGCAGCCGAGGCGGGCGCGAAGCAGCTCGACGATTGCAATGTCGCGTTCCGGTGCGACGCGCAGCTCGTCGGGCAGGGCGAGCGGAGGGTCGGCACGTCCCGCGCCGAGCGCGGATTCGAGCCAGGCGAGGCGCTCCGCCGCGCACCAGAGCTCCGGTCCGCCGTCGGGCGCACGGAATCGAGTCGCACGCCCGGATGCGGCGAGGGTGTGGAGGTGGGTGTTCCAGCCCGCTTCATCGAGGTACGCGGAATGGCCCTCGGTGGTGTTCGACCCCCCCGGCCGCCCGGTTGCGGCTTCGACCGCAGTGGCGAAGCCGAGCACCACGAGCGCGTCGTGGACCTCGTCGGGGGTGGCGGCCTCCGGCCACGCCTCCTCCCGGACCCGATCTATCGCGCTCGTGTCGAGCCGACCGATGTCCGCCGCGGACTCTGGATCGAGGGAACGCCGCATGGTCACCGCCCGCGCCCGGCGCTCTTCGAGCGGTGCGTCGTCGAGGAAGGCATAGGGCCGGGCGTCGAGCACCTCCGCGGCGAGCGGCGAGGGTTCGGCGAGGTCGCACGCGACAACCCGGATCTCGCCCGCGTAGAGCCTCGCCACGAGGGCTTCGAGCGCGTCGATGTCCATCGCATCG
Organism: uncultured Ectothiorhodospiraceae bacterium; assembly: GCA_964420925.1. Classification (GTDB taxonomy): domain Bacteria; phylum Pseudomonadota; class Gammaproteobacteria; order HK1; family HK1; genus JAJEAD01. The sequence goes on from CAYQVB010000080.1 coordinate 4,340, forward strand.
TGCAATGCGTCGGCAATGGTCTGCTCCACCAGTGGGTGCTCGGGGATCTCGCGCGGCCCGCCGAGGTTCTCCGCGCAGGCGATCTGGTCGGGAAACACCGCGGCCACGAGATCCTCGGCCTGCATGCGCTGGATGTTCGCCGGGACCTTGGCGCCGCTGCGAAAGCGCGGCACCGCGAGCGAGACGTTCGCATTCCAGCGCCAGCGCACGTTGAACATGGGCGCGTCGAGCAGGGCCTGGGTGAGCACGTCGCGCACCGTCTCCGGCGCGAGGTAGCGGCAGACCTCCTCGAGCGCGAAGCTGTGGGCTTCGCTGAGCGAGAGCACGATCGCGTCCTCGGTCGCCGCGGCCTGCAGCTCGAAGTTGAACTTCCGGCAGAAGCGCTTGCGCAAGGCAAGGCCGAAGGCCCGGTTCAGGCGGCTGCCGAAGCGCGAGTGGATGACGAGCTGCATCCCGCCGCTCTCGTCGAAGAATCGCTCCAGCACCAGCGTGTCGCGGTCCGGTAAGGCCCCGAGCGCCGCATGCGCCGCGCAGAGATAGTCGACGATCTGCGCGCTCGCCTCCGCCCCGGCCCCGGTGCGCGCGGCGAACTCGGAGGCGACCGCGAGCCGCGATTCCGGCGAGACGGCCTGCGCGCCCTCCGCCTCGAAGCGCCGTCCCAGCCACCCGAGCAGATCGCACACCCCTTCCGACACCTCGCCCGTGCGTCCCGGCGCCTCGCCGAGCCAGAAGGGGAGGTTGGGCGGCAGGCCGCGCGCGTCCTCCACGCGCACCGTGCTGCGCTCGATGCGCAGGATGCGCCACGAGGTGTTGCCGAGCTGGAAGATGTCGCCGGGGAGGCTCTCGATGGCGAAGTCCTCGTTGAGCGATCCGAGATAGGTCCCGTGCGGCTCGAGCCGGACATCGTAGTCGGCGTTGTCGGGGATGGCGCCGCCCGAGGTCATCGCGGTGAGGCGGGCGCCGCGCCGGGCCCGCAGCTCATGGTTGATGATGTCGTGGTGCAGGTACGCGCTGCGGCGCCCGCGGCGCGTCGCGAAGCCGCCTGCGAGCACCGCGAGGAGCCGGCGCCATGTTTCGAGGGTCAGGTCGCGGTAAGGCCAGGCATGGCGCACCATCGAGAGCAGAGCGTCCTCGCTCCAGTCCTCGGCCGCGACCATGGCCACCACCTGCTGCGCGAGCACGTCGAGCGGGCGGGGCGGCACGTGCAGCCGGTCGAGCTCGCCGCGGCGCACGGCGTCGAGGATCGCGGCGCACTCCACCAGGTCGTCGCGGGAGAGGGGAAAGAGGCGGCCTTTCGGCGTGCCGTGCACCGCGTGGCCGGAGCGTCCCGTGCGTTGCAGGAAGGTGGAGATCGAGCGCGTGGAGCCGAGCTGGCAGACGAGGTCCACGTCGCCGATGTCGATCCCGAGCTCCAGCGAAGCGGTGGCCACGAGCACCTTGAGATCGCCGGCCTTGAGCCGCTGCTCGGCGCTCTGCCGGCGCTCCCGGGACAGGCTGCCGTGGTGGGAGGTGACGTTCTCCTCTCCGAGCGACTCGGTGAGGGCGCGGGCGACCCGCTCCGCCATGCGGCGGGTGTTGACGAAGACCAGCGTGGTGCGGTGCGCTTCGATGAGGGTGCAGAGGCGCCGGTACACTTCCTTCCAGACTTCCCCCGACATCACCGCTTCGAGCGGCGACTCCGGCAGCTCCAGCGCGATGTCGCGCTCGCGGGCGTGGCCGGTGTCCACGATCGTGCATTCCCGCGCTCGCCCCCCGTCGCAACCACTGAGGAAGCTCGCAATCGTCTCGATGGGCCGCTGCGTCGCGGAGAGGCCGATGCGGGTGACGGGACGGCGCGCAAGGACATCCAGGCGCTCGAGCGAGAGCGCGAGATGGGCGCCGCGCTTGTTGCCGGCGACGGCGTGGATCTCGTCGACGATCGCGGTCTCCACGCCTTCGAGCATGGCGCGCCCGCCCTTGCTGGTGAGGAGGATGTAGAGCGACTCCGGCGTCGTCACCAGGATGTGCGGCGGCTGCCGGCGCATCGACTCGCGCGCCGCGCTCGGGGTGTCGCCGGTGCGCACCATGGCTCGGATCCCCGATTCGCGCTCTCCCGCCGCGGCGAGCCCACGGTCGATACCGGCGAGCGGCACCTCGAGGTTCTTGTGCACGTCGTTGCCGAGCGCCTTGAGCGGAGAGACGTAGAGCACCCGGGTCGCATCGGGGAGCGGTGCACGGCGGCTCTCCCGGACCAGTGCGTCGATCGCGCTCAGGAACCCCGCGAGGGTCTTGCCGGAGCCGGTCGGCGCCGCGATCAGGGTATGTCGCCCGGCCGAGATCGCCTTCCACGCTTGCGCCTGGCATGCGGTCGGTGCGCCGAGGGTCCCGGTGAACCAGGACGCCACGGCGGAATGGAATCGGTCGAGAGTCATGCTGTGGGTTCCGTCGAATGGCGGGTTGCTCACGCGCCCTTCGGCGCCGGCGCGGCAGGATCCGGGGATACCCTTGACATACATGGGAATCGTATAGCAGGTTCGGTCACGGTGATACGGTCCTTCGCGGACCGGGACACCGAGACCGTCCGGCTCGAGCGCGCCTTTGGCGTGTCCGCTTCATTCCGGCTCAACCTCCAGTCCCTTTCGAAGATTGCGAGGCGTTGATGTGTTGGGAAATCCCGGTGCCCGAGTCCGTGCTCGAGGTAAGCGCGACGGACGGATATACGCTGAGGGTAAGGCGTCACGGCACGCCGAGCGGGCCGCGGCTCATTCTTACCCATGGCAACGGGTTCGCGATCGACGCCTACTATCCGTACTGGTCTCTCCTCACCGAGCGATTCGACTGCTTCGTTCACGACCTCCGTAACCATGGATGGAATTCGCTCGATGATGACCCGTTTCGGCACAATGTTCCGTTCTTCGTCGACGACAGCAAGCGCATCGTGCGCGAAATCGAGAAGCGTTTCGGGTCAAAGCCGACCATCGGAGTGTTCCATTCGCTCTCGAGCGTTGTGGCGCTGCATCAGGCCAGCGCCAGCAACAGCTTCGATGCGCTCGTGCTGTTCGACCCGCCATTGTTTCCGCCTGGAGGCCTCCCGGAGGGCATTCAGGGTATTGGAAGCCGTATGGGCGCCAGTGCCCGCAAACGCCGGAGCCGATTCGACAGCGTGGAGGCGTTTGTCACCACTCTCCGAAGGAACCCCGGGTTCAGGCGCATGTCGCGGGAGGCGCTGGAGCTCTTTGCTCGAACCACCCTGCGGCCCATGTCAAACGCAGACGGCTACGAGCTGTGTTGTCCTCCGCACTACGAGGCACAAATCCTGGAGCACATCTTCTCCTGGACGATGACCGTGGATCTCGCGGAAGTCCGCTGTCCCGTCAAGGCCATCGGCTCCGATCCCACGGTTGCCAACTCGTTCATGCCGAGCATGAACCTCGATGTGCTCATCGGTCTCGACTACGACTTCGTGCCGGAGACGAGCCACTTTCTGCAACTCGAAGAGCCGGGGATCTGTGCCGCGCTGACGTTCGAGTTCCTGGAGAACCATGCCTTGGTGTGAGAGGGTGAAACGCGCGATGGTGCGATTCGCGTTCGACGCTTGGCATTTCGGCGATCATCGGCGCGGGCCAATCTCTCTCCGGACTCCCCCGGTCAGTCCCCGAGTCCGGCGTGCTCGCACACGATTTCGAGGGACTTCACCAGCGCTTTCGCCGCCAGCGCCGCGTACTCGACGTTGAGCTCGCCGTCGGCCTGGAGGGTCCCCAGGCCCGGTGACAGCAGCATGTTGCAGTTGTAGATCGTGGCGGGCTCTACCCCCATCGCCTCCGTCGCGAGCAGGATGGGGTTGGTGTTGGAGTAGAGGTCCTCGAGGGTGAAGATGGGGATGCCGCGCTCCCCGTCGTCCCAGGTCTTCTGGTAGTTCACCTCGAGGCCGCCCATGTGGTAGCTCTTGCGGATGACGATCCGGTCGCGGAAGCGGCTCGGCTTCATCTCGGCGAAGGCATCGACCATCACTTCGTGGTACTGGTCGATGGGCCTCGTGACGCGCCCGGGGTCGTTCTTGAGCACTTCGAGGTAGGCGCGCAATCCGACGAGCGAATCGCGTCCCGGATCCGCGGCGGAGAACACCGCCTTTCCGTGCGAAGAGACTCCGCCCTGGCGATCACCGCCGAGGCCGAGCGCCTTGCGCACGTAGGACATCGCCTCTTCCTTGCCGATCATCAGGCCGGCAATCGGCGAGCGGCCCGGCTTGTCCATGCTGTGGGCCATGACGTCGGCGTTCACGTCGGCGGGCGCGTAGCCCACGACGGGGAGGCAGCTCGCGGAGTCGATGAGAAAGGGCAGGTCGCATTCCTCGGCGAAGGCGCCCAGGGCCTTCAGGAAGAGGGGAGCGCCGTTGCCGTCGTGCGCACCGTTGCCGTAGCCCGGCGTGTCGTAGCCGATCGTCTGAAACCCGGCCAGCGTGGCGGCGTGCCGTGCGCTGGCCTCGCGGATGCGCGCCATGGTGGCGTCGACGTCGTTGTTGAGCATCAGGGGGACCACGCTCTGCTTGATCCCGTGCACCTCGTAACGGACACCTTCGTACCGGACGAAGAGCGTGTCGACATTGGCGAGCGACTTCGCCTCCATGCCGAGCTCCCCCGCGCTCACGCTGCGATCGACGGCGATGTTCTTGTAGCGGGGCGGAAAGGCCCGGCCGTAGGCCGCGCCCCACTCGTAGTCCTCGCCGTAGGGCGTGAGGACCCGGCTGCGATAGGCGTCGCCGCGGCGCATGAAGGGCGGCGCGAAGAGGGTCTCGTAGGCCACGCGCAGGGCCGCCTCGCAGGTGTTGGTGACCGCGCAGTCGTAGGCGTCGCCGTACATCTCCTTGACGAGCATGCGGATATCGTCCTCGACCCGCTTCACGGGCAGAACGGCGGTGCGGTTCGCCGCCACGATGGCGTCCAGAACGTAGCTCGGCAGGGGGCCCGGCACCGACGAGGCGCCGGTGTAGAGGCCGAACCTGCCGGCTACCTTGTCGAGGCCGAGCCGGCCGCCTTCTCTCTCGGCATCGGCGACGATCTTCGGGAACTTCTCGAAGATGTCCTGGTACCACTGGCAGTTGAAACGGGTGCTCATGATTGGCGCTCCTGTGCGGGTTGGGTTCAGCGTCCCCGCAGCGCAGGGACGAGGTCCGGGTGTGAGGTCGGCGATGGGGAAGCCCTCCTCTTCCGCTGAACGGACCTTCAGCCCGGAGACGGCTCCAGGTGTCGATTGAGATGGCTCTCGAGGCGGGCAAAGCCTCTCTGGATCACCTGCACGATGCACCAGTAGATGGCGGCCGCCATCACGAGCGGGGTCATCGGGTCGTAGGTGGTCGAGACCGCCGAGTTCGCCACCGCCAGGAGATCCATGACGGTGATCGCCCCGAGCGCGGCAGTACCCTTGGCGAACAGGATCACTTCGTTCATGTAGGCGGACAGACCATAGCGCAAGGCCATGGGCAGAGTCACGAGAAAGAAAGTTTTCCGCCGGGACAAGCCGAGCGCTCTCGACGCGTCGATGATGCCGGCCGGCACCGCCTGGATCGCGCCCTTCACGACCTCGACCAGAAATCCGGCATGGTTGAGCGTGAAACCGATCGCCGCGCAGTAGTAGGGATCGACGAAGACATTCCACAGCACGGTGTTCCGAACGAGGCCCACGGTGGCGAGGCCGTTGTAGATCATGTAGAGCAGTATCAGCGCCGGCACTCCCCGGAAGAACATCGAGAAGCACCAGGCGAGACCGTTCACGAGCCGGTTCGGGGACAGGCGCCACACTGCGACCGGGATGGCCAGCAGCATGCCGAACACGAGGCAGGGGAGCAGCACCGAGAGCGTGACTCCCGCTCCCCGGAGAAGAGAGGGGAGAAGGCGCCAGGCCAGCTCGACGTCGAAGCCCATCAGTCGGCCCTCGCGGGGGGTTGGCCCCGCTGCGCCCAGCGTTCCAGGCGCCGCGCCGCCACCATGGTGGCGCTGCTGAAGACGATGTAGCCGAACCCGGCGGCCAGGTAGAACATGAAGGGCTGCTTGGTAACCGCGGCGGCAACGTCCGCCACGCGAACGAGGTCGGTGAGTCCGACCATGGAGACCAGAGCGGTCTCCTTCAGCAGCACCATCCAGATGTTGACGATCCCGGGCAGCGCGATGCGCCAGGCCTGGGGAATGAGCACCAACCACCACATCGGCAGGACCCGCAGTCCCATCGCGCGAGCGGCATCTACCTGACCGGACGGGATGTTGAGGATGGCGCCGCGCAGGACCTCTCCCACATAGGCGGCGTAGACGATGCCGAGCGCGCCGATGCCCGCGGCGAGGGGCGAGAAATCGATGCGGGTTCCGAAGAGCGCGCGAACCAGCACCGGAGTGTTGTAGTACAGGAAGAAGACGACCAGGATGGACGGCACGCCCATGAACACGGAGGCATAGACCCGCCACGTGCGGAACAGCACGCGGTTGCGGGATCGGGCGATGAAGCCGAGAACCAGGCCGAGCGCAAGGGCGAGCAGAAAGGAGAACACCGCCAGGCGTATGGTGACGAGCGCTCCGGCGAGCAGCTCATCGCCGTAGCCGGTGTCGTCGAAGCTCAGGAGCCCCATTGAAGCGAAGCTCGTGCTGGGCTCAGGGGAGGCCCCACAGCCCCGAACGGAGGCTCCTCACCCGAATCGAAGTGTGGAGCCGAATCAGCCCGAAACGGCGCAGGAAGATGACCGGGAGCATTGCGGACGCTCCCGGCCGGTTCCACGCGACGGGGATCAATAGGGGGTCGGCGAAGGGCCGAGCCGATATCCGGCCGTGGGACCCCGACCTACATGCAATTCGCTTCTTCTTCGAGTAGCTGGATGCTCAGGTACTTCTTGCGCAGCTCGGTATAGGTGCAGTCGTCGATCAGAGACTGCAGGGCGGCGTCGGCCCGCTCCAGGAGCTCCATTTCGCCCTTGGTGATTGCCCAGCTCATGCCCGCCTTTTCGCCGGCGGCCCAGAAGTCGGGCTCGCTGAGCATCCAGTCCTTCCCGTCGTCGGTGTCGATGAGCAGGGTGGTCCAGTTGATCTTGCCCCCGAAGACGCCGTCGATTCTGCCGGCCTTGAGGTCCAGCAGCATCTGGTCGTTGTTCTCGAAGTAGACCGGTGTCGCATCGGGCAGTTGGGTCTCGACGTACTTTGCGTGGGACGAGCCCTTGTACACCCCCAGCCTCATGCCGCTCATGGCGGCGTTGTCGTAACCCTTGTCCCAGTCCTTCGGCACCACGAAACCTTCCGGGTTGAGGATGACGGGGATCGTGAACTCCGTTGCCTCGAGCCGTTCGGGAAGCGGAGTGAGCTGCGAAACGATCATGTCGATCTTTCCGGAGATGAGCGATGGCAGCAGGGCGCTGAAGTCCATCGTGACGATCTCGCATTCCGCCTCCATGCGCTCGCACATCGCCCGCGCCAGGTCCGGCTCGAGACCGGAGAGACTGCCGTCGGTGCCCAGGATGCTGAAGGGCGGATAGGTTCCCTCGTTGCCGAGCAGGAGCTTGGCGGCCTGGGCGGGGGCGGCAACGGAGAGCGAGAGCAGAATGGCCCAGAAGGCTCGCGACATGGTGACAGGCTTCATGTTCCCTCCTTCGAGTCGATCGTGGTTGCGAAACCGCATTGTTCGACGCTCGTGACCGGCGATTGGTTCACATGTGCCGAAGGCGTGTCAAGGCAATGCCGACGGACGCCGCATTGTTGGATCCATCTGGTCCTGGTGCCGTTCCCCGTGCTGTAAGCGCACCTGGAGCACGCCCCAGGAAGTGGACGGACTCCGGCAGGAACATCGATAGGGGATGGGCGTTCGTCGCAGCAAGTGCCGCGGTCCTGCTGCGACGGATTTAGGGGTAACGGCCCCGGCGGTCCCGGTCGAAGCTTCGATCCGCGAAGCTCGTCCGGGAACCGGGTCAGGGCAGAGCGAACTCCTCCGCCAGCGCGGTCAGCTCGCGACGGAAGGGAATCTCCGCCGGGTTCTCGCCGAGTTCGCGGGCGAAGCGGTGGCCCTCGTAGACCGCGGCGGCGATGGTGGCCGGCGCGTGGCAGTCGCCGATGCGGCGTACCGCCCTGATGCCGGCGTCCGCGAGACGGGCCTCGTCCGCGATGAGGTCGTAGTAGAGCGCGTCCTCGGGCCGGCGTGACGTGGTCATCACTACCGAGGCCGCGGGGAGGACGCGCTCCCGCTGGCGGTAGACGCACTGGATGCGGCTCTCGAGATCGCCGATGCCGGCGAGCCGGTGCTCGGTGATCATCTCCACCCCGAGCTCCATCAGGCGGGCAATCACGCGGCTGTGCTCGAGCGTGTTGACCGTCCATTCGGAGACGGTGACTGCGGGGGTGACCAGGGTCACCGCGAGGCCGGTCGCGGCCAGTTTCTCCGCGATCACCCCGCCCATGTAGTAGTGGTCGTCGTCGTAGACGAGGACCGGGCCCTGCGGGGTGGCGCCGTCCATGATGTCGTCGGGGGTGAGCACGTTGGCGCCGCCGCTTCCCGGGATCGGCGATTGGTGCGCGCGCCCGAAGCCGTCCCGGCGCCAGCGCGAGCCGGTGGCGATGCACACCTGCGATGCCCCGAACTCGAGCACCTCGCCCACGTCGAGCCGGCTCGCAGGGTACACCTCGACGTTCGCCATCTGCCGGAGCTGGTGGACTCGGTAGTCGCGCACCCGTCCCCAGGCCACGAGGCCGGGCAGGGCGCACTCGCGCGCGACCCGGCCCCCGAGGCTCTCGTCGGCCTCCGCCAGCGTGACCGCGTAGCCACGCTGACCGGCGGCGCGCGCCGCCTCCAGGCCGGCGGGACCGCCGCCCACGACGAGCACCGTGTCATCGGTGGTCTTCGCGGGAATGCGCTCGGGATGCCAGCCGCGGCGCCACTCCTCTCCCTTGGTCGGGTTCTGAGTGCAGCGCATCGGAGACATGACCTGGTTCCACGACACGCAGATGTTGCAGCCGATGCACTCGCGGATGTCCTCGATGCGCCCCTCCTCGATCTTCCGGGGCAGGAAAGGGTCCGCGATCGACGGGCGCGCCGCGCCGATGAAGTCGAGCACTCCCTTCCTGACGAGCGAGGCCATCCGGTCCGGGGAGGTGTAGCGACCCACCGTGACTACGGGCCTGGTGGTCACCTGCTTGACGAAGGAGATGAAGGGCTCCTGGAATCCCTCTTCGGCAAAGCGGCTCGTCTGCGAGTCATTCTCCCACTCCGCCACGTTCACGTCCCAGAGATCCGGCAGCTCGGCGAGCATCTCGATGATGTCGCGGCCTTCCTTGTCCCACTCCATGCCGTCGGCGCCGCGCATCTCGTCGACCGCGAAGCGCACCACCACGCCCATGGTGTCGCCCACCGCCTCCTTCGCATCCTCGATCAGCTCGCGGAACAGCCGCACCCGGTTCTCGAGCGGTCCCCCGTACTCGTCGCTACGGTGGTTGTAGCGGCGCAGCATGAAGTGGCCCGCGACCGAGAGGTCGTGCGCCGCGTAGCAGCACACGATGTCGAATCCGGCGGTCTTCGCACGCCTCACCGCATCGAGGTGCCAGCGGCGGTAGTCCCGGATGTCGCGCTTGTCCATCGCGCGGGCCTGCACCGGCGCGCTGCCGATGACCGGCATGTGGCACGGGAAGAGCGGCGCCTCGCGACTGTAGAAGTTGGGGGCGTGCATTCCGTTGTGGGCCAGCTCGATGAGGGCGAGGGCGCCGTGCTCATGCACCGCGTCGCACATGCGCGCGAGGTAGGGGACGTCCTCGTCGGACCACAGCCGGCACTCGGTGCCCGGGGTGATGTCGGCACTGGGATGGATCTCGACCTGCTCGGTGGACACCACCGCCCAGCCCCCTTCGGCCTTCACTCCACGCATCGCCGCCATGCTGGACGGAAAGGTGCGCCCCATGCCGTTGCAGTGCGGCACCTGGTAGAAGCGGTTCTTCGCGGTCACCGGGCCGATGGCCACCGGCTCGAAGAGCACGTCGTATCGCGGATCTCTGCTCATGGGCTCGACTCTCCTTTCAAGCGTCAGTCATGGAGGGTGAGAAACGCCTCGTTGTCGCGAAACCGAGGCGAGTGCAGCCCGGGCGCAGTCTCGACGAACGCGGTGGTGTGTCGCCCGAGTTCCGAGGCATCCAGCCACTGTCCAATGTCGGTCATGGGGAGTTCCCGGAGCGGGCGGCGATGGTGAGACCGTACCCGGATCGGATGCCGAGCGCGAGGCGTGTCCTCGGGCGGCTAGAATCGCCGAATTCCTCGACTGTCCCGCAAAATCGACATGGTTCGACTCCGCCCCTTCAGCACGACCACGAACGAGTCACCCGAAGCCGTCGCATTGATCTGTGGAGAGCGGTCATGGACCTACGGCAGTCTGTGGGAGCGGGCGTCGTCACTGGCGGCCGCGCTGCGAAACACCCTGTCGTTGGGCCGGGGAGACCGGGCCACGGTGCTGGCCCACAACGGTCTCCAGCCGATCGAGATATCGCTGGCGGCCGGACAGGCGGGGATCCCGGCCATCCCGATCAACTACCGATCGACATTCGACGAGCTGGAGTACATCGTCCGGGACTCCGGCGCGAAGGCGGTCTTCTTCGGCGCCGAACTCGCCCCGACGCTCGAGCGGGCGAACCTGCCCGAGCACGTCCATCGCATCGAGATTGGCGGCAGCACTTCGGTAGAAAGTGGTGCAGTGCGCTACGAATCGCTGTTCGGGGACCACGGTCCGCCACCGGAGCCGGACCCGGCTTCGAGGATTTCGAGCATCCGGTACACGTCGGGCACGACCGGTCGTCCGAAGGCGGCGCGCCGCGACTTCGACACCGCGCAATACAAGGCGCTTTTTTCCACCTTGGTCGAAGAGTTCGGCTACGGAGAGAACGATGTGCACCTGGTGGGGTGTCCCCTGTATCACAGCGCGCCGCCCACGTTTTCGAGCATGTCTCATTGGGTGGGCGGCTCGATTGTCGTGATGCCTTTTTTCGATGCCCGGCAGTGGCTTCAGAACGTGCAGGAACATCGCGTTACTTCCGCGTTCATCGTGCCGACGATCCTGCGGCGCCTGCTGGATCTTGGATCCGAAACCATTTCCCGTTACGACACGAGCAGTCTGCGCAATGTGGTCATTGCCGCGGCGAAGTGCCCGGCGCAATGGAAGATCGAGGCGACTCGCGTGTTCGGGGATGTGTTCTACGAGTTCTACGGTTCGACGGAAAGCTCGATAAACACCATCGCCAAACCAGTCGACTTCGCACGCAATCCGGAAAGTTGCGGCGTTGCCTTCCCGGGGAACGAAATCAAGATCCTCGATGACGACGGCAATCCGTGCGCGCGGGGCGCCGCCGGCGAGATTTGCGTGCGCAACGGGTCGCTGATCAGCGAGTACGAGAACGCACCGGAGAAGACTCGGGAATCGTTCACAGCGGACGGCTTCTATCGGACCGGAGACGTCGGCCACGTCGACGAAGAGGGCTTCTACTACATCGTGGACCGGAAGAAGGACATGATCATCTCCGGGGGAGTCAACATCTATCCGGCCGAGATCGAAGCGGTGTTTCGCACGCATCCGGCGGTGAAGGACGTCGGAGTCGTCGGCATTCCCGACGAGCACTGGGGAGAATCGATACAGGCGGTGCTGGTCATCGATGTCGAAAACGGGTGCGACGAAGAGTCGATGCGCAAGTTTGCAGAAGAGCGTCTCGCCGACTACAAGCGCCCCCGGATCTACCGATTCCTGGACCAGTTGCCGTACACACCGGAAGGCAAGCTCCGAAAACGCGACTTGCGTCAGCCGGATCTTGCTGTACAAAGCGCAGGCGGTATCGCCGCCCAGCGGGGAGCGGACATCGGGGCGAGGGAATGACCAGAGCGATCGAGGTGCTGACGGGCTACCGGCCGGTGGCGGCGGGCGAGCCGGGCGAGGAGGCGACCATCGCCTACGAGCGCGACGGCGTGGTCTGCCTGCGTGGCGCATTCGACGAGGAGTGGGTGAGCCTCGGACGGCGGGCGGTGGCGGCAGCGTTGCGCACCCGGGCGAGGTCGCAGGAGCATGCACGGCATCGCAAGGGCGAAGAATCCGGAGTGTTCTTCTTCGATACCTTCCTCTGGAAGCGCCTGCCTTCCTTTCGCCGCTTCACCTTCGAGTCGCCGGCCGCGGCGCTCGCCCGTGCGGTGATGCGCTCGCAATCGCTCCTGCTCTACTTCGACATGGCGATCGTCAAGGAACCGGGGACCAGCGCGCGCACCCCCTGGCACTACGACGAAGCCTATTGGCCGGTCTCCGGCACCCAGGTCTGCAACGTCTGGGTCGCCCTCGACCGGGTGCCCGTCGACACCGCCTTGCGTTTCGTGCCCGGCTCTCACCGCTTTGCCGACGAGTACCGGGCGGTGGACTTCTTCACCGCGGACAGCAAGCGAGGGCAGACCCGGCCGGATCCGCCCCGGTGGGACCTGATCGAAGGCGAGCACCGGGTAGCCTGTGCTCCGATGGAGCCGGGCGACTGTGCGATCATCAACCTGCGCACTCACCACAGCGCCCCCGGCAACCCGCAGCGGCGCAATCGCCGCCGGGTCATCTGCACCCACTGGTTCGGCGACGACGCGCGCTACAACGACAAGCCCTGGGAGTGCGGTCCGAACGAGCGTGGCGAGGGACTGGTGCACGGCGGGTCGCTCGAGTGCGTCACCTTCCCGCGCGTGCACTGAGCGCGCTTTCACGGGAATGACGGCGCTTTGGAAAACGCTTTCGCTTCCGCACGCTCGGAACTGCGTCCGGGTGAACGTAGCGAAGACACGAGTTTTCGGCTCGGAGGCCACTTCCGAACTTCGTTGAAGATGGTCGATGTCCCATGCCGGCAGGGCCGGCAGGCAGGAGGAAGAGGATGACGCGTAGGCTCAAGGTCGGACTGATGATGCCGCAGATCACCGGCATGCGAGGGCGGGGGACTCACCCCTTCAGCGAAGTGCGGAAGATGGCGGAGCTCGCGGAGGACGTGGGTTTCGATTCGATCTGGGTAGTGGACCACTTCCTCTACCTGCTCGACGGGGAGCAGGAAGCGCGCGGCGCCTGGGAAGGCTGGTCGCTGCTCTCCGCGCTCGCGGCCTGCACGCGCAGCGCCGAACTCGGCACCCTGGTCCTCGGCATGGGATTTCGCAGTCCTGCCCTGCTCGCCAAGATGGCGGAGACGGTGGACGACATCAGCGGCGGGCGCCTGATTCTGGGGATCGGGGCGGGTTACCACGACCACGAGTACCGGGCCTTCGGGTTTCCCACCGATCACAAGTTCGCCCGCTTCCGGGAAGGCATCGAGATCGTCAGCACCCTGCTGAAGCAGGGCGCGATCGACTTCGACGGCAAGTACTACCAGGCGAGGGAGTGCGAGCTCAGGCCTCGGGGGCCGCGTCCGGAGGGGCCGCCCATCCTGGTCGGCACCATCGGTCCCCAGACCATGCGGCTCACCGCCCGCTACGCCGACATGTGGAACATCTACTACGACGACACCAAGAACCAGCCCTCGCGCCTCGCACCCTTCCGCGAGATGGTGGACGAGGCCTGCCGCGATGTCGGCCGGGACCCCGTCACCATGGAACGCACCGCGACCATGCTCGTCGCCGGTCCCGACGTCGATCCCTGGTGGTCGCGATTGCCCTCGGGACGGGCGGACGCGATCGTGCCATTCACCGGCGGGCCGGAAGCGTTGGCGGAGGAGATCGAGGCCTACGCGCGCGAGGGAATCTCGCACGTCCAGATCTCGCTCGATCCCACCACGCCGGAAACCATCGAAGGGTTGGCCGGCGCCTTCGAGCACCTCGAGCGCGACGCACTGTAGGGGAACTCGAGGGAGGGCCGAGTCCTCAGCGAGCGGAATCGTCTCCGCGCGCTCTGACCCACTTCCAGCCGTTCAGCATGGGCAGGACGAGGTTTTCCCGCTTCCAGACGAGGTAGAAGAGGATGGCGGCCACGTGCAGGCCGACGAGCACCAGGACCACCTTGGCGAAGAGGTTGTGGTATCCCGTCATCAGCAGCACGGTGTCGGATGACACCTCGCTCGCGAGGGGGCCGGAGAAGAAGAGGCCGTCGTCCTCGGAGAAGAGGCCCGTCAGCACCTGTGCCGTCGCCGCGAGCACCATCGCGATGACGGAAAGGGCGCCGAGCGGGTTGTGCCCCGGCGTGCCGCTCGGGCGGCGGTGGCCGACCTGCCGCACATAGGCGGGAAGGCCGCGCAGGCTTGCAAACAGGGTCCGGTGACGTATCGGTTCAGGACCGACGAAGCCCCACGCGTAGCGAAAGAGCAGCAGGCACCCGGTCAGGTATCCCAGGTAGATGTGCCACTGCATGACGGAGAAGGTGCGAAACTCGCCGAGACTCCAGCCGGCGATGACCGAGGCGGCGAGCGCCCAGTGCCACAGGCGCGTTATCGGATCCCAGACCGCCTCGCGGCGATAGCCTTCCATCGTCGAATCTCCGGCTTCCACCCGCCGCGGCTACCACCACGGAAGGATGAAAACTGGTTCCGGGGTTCTGCATTCGCGGCAAAGGACCCCGGCGCCCCGACCCATTCGGAGAAATTCCGGCTACATTCTCTCGGCGCGGAAATCGTCGTGGCAGGCCTTGCACGCGTTGCCCACCGCGCCGATCTTCGAGCGCAGGGCGTCGAGTCCGTCGCCCGCCACCGCCGCGAGATCCGCGGAGGCATCCGCCAGGGCCTGGGCCTTCTCGCCCGCCTCCGGCCAAGTCGACCAGATCTCGGGGAGCGCGCGGGTCTTGCCTTCGTACGCGTCGTTGCCGGTGCCGGCCGGCCACATCGCCGCCGCCTCGGCGACGGCCATGGTGTGGAGGTGAGCGGCGTAGGTCTTCGCCATTTCCGCGTCGTACTCCATGGCGCCCTTCGCCATCTGGAAGAGGGGGCCGGCGTACCAGCTCTGGAGCGTCATCACCGCACGGCGGGCCTTGATCGCCTTCTCGTTGGGATCGTCGGCGGCGGAGGCGCCGAGCACGAGAGAGAGGCCCAGCAAAACCAAGATCCATCGTGTGAGGGAATGCGTCGGCATGGTGAACCTCCCGGTACGAAGCCTGGCTCTCGGATTCGCCAGGCAGTCTAGCACGCGGGAAGTGCAGGTGAAGCGCCTGGGGGTAGCGTGCAGCATCTTCGTCGTCCCGCACCGCTGTCTGCATTCCGAACCGGAACGGGCCAGGCGCCGAGTGCTTCGAGCGGAGTTCGCGGCAAGCTTCCGCCTCGGCTCCCTTCATGCATGGCATCTCGCGAGACTGCGACCGATGGGGGCGCCGCAGGTCACGCCCCGACCATCAGCTTGACGATTTCGTCGTTGTCGGTTTCCGGAATCCGGCGCTCACCCGCTTTCCTTCCCTGGTGCAACACGAGAACACGGTCGGAGATCTCGAAGATTTCCGCCAGATTGTGGGAGATGAAAAGCACTGCGACGTTCTGCCGTTTCAGACGCACGATCAGTTCCCTTACCTTGCGTTGCTCCGGTACGCCCAGAGACGCGGTCGGTTCATCGAGTATCAATAGCTCGGCTTTCCAGAAGATCGCCCTGCCGATCGCGATCGCCTGACGTTGTCCGCCGGACAAGTTTCGCACCGGGCGGCTGAATTCGGAGGCGCCGATTTCAATCCCCAGGGTTTCGAGGACCGTCCGGGCCTGCTCGCGCATGTGCCGACGGTCGAGAATCGGTAGAAGTCCTGCCACTCGCCGTTCGGGCTCGCGACCGAGGAAGACGTTGGCGCCGATGTCCAGATTGTCCGCCAGAGAAAGGTCCTGATAGATCGTTTCGATACCGAGGCCGCGTGCGACCCGCGGGTGATTCATCTCGATTCTCTCGCCCTTGAATCGAAGTTCGCCCGCGTCCGGCAGATGCACTCCGGAGATGAGCTTTATCAGGGTCGACTTGCCGGCGCCGTTGTCACCGGCCAGCGCCAGAACCTCTCCCGATGCGAGTTCAAACGACACGTCGCAAAGTGCCTGCACCCCGCCGAAACGCTTGGACAAGCAACGGGCCGACAGGATGGGCCCATCAGTCATGACGTGCCCGCACTTCGAGTCTGGATCGGGACTGGTCAATGAGCACGGAAACGATGATGACCGCACCAACGGCAACGAATTGCCAGAACGGCTCCACATTGATGAATACCAGCCCGTATTGGATGACCGCGATGATCAGCGCGCCGATGACCGTTCCCACGATGGTGCCGGAACCACCGAACAAGCTGGCCCCACCAATCACCACTGCCGCGATCGAGTCGAGAAGCATCGCTTCTCCGCCCTGGGGTGCACCGGCGGAGAATCGTGCGGCAAAGAGAATGCCGGCGATTCCCGCGCAGCCCGCCGCCAGAATGTAAATCATCGCGACATGACGCCTTACCTTGATTCCAGCTCGAATGGCGGCCTGGCGATTCCCGCCGATCGCATACGTGTACTGGCCGAAGCGGGTGTGACTCAGCAGGTAGTGCATCACGAGGGTCACTACGACGACCACGATTACCGGGACGGGTATGCCCGCCAGCCTGCCGTTGCCGAGCTCGAAGAGCCACGAGTTGTCCACGGGAACGGTCGTCGCATCCGCAGTCAGGAAACCGATTCCCCGTGCGACACCGTACATGCCGAGGGTGCCGATGAAGGGCGGCACGCCCAGGCGAGCAATGAGCACTCCGTTGACCACGCCGGGGAGGAGGGAAACCGTGAACCCGGTGATCAGTCCGAACGCAAGAAGCAACCCGGGTCCGATGTCGTAGCCGCTCATCCACGAGATGGTCTTCGCAAGAACGACGGACGCAAGCCCCATGATGAAGCCGACGGACAGGTCGATGCCTCCCGAGATGATGACAAAGGTTTGCCCCAGCGCGAGCATCAACGGGATCGTGGCGAAAACCGCAATGCTGCGAAGATTGTGCGCATTCCCCAGAAAGGAGATGCCATACGTGATCTGAGCCCAGATCTCGAAGAAGAGCAGAAGCGCGATCAGAAAGAGCCAGGACCATGCCGCACCGAGAAGGCCCAGAAGCTCACGCCTCCACACGTCGAGGCACCTCGCTCATTGCGCTTTCACCGCCTGGATTCTCTGTTACGGCGGCTAGCCGGCGGGAGGAGCCGGTCGCATCCTCGGTCCATGTATGGCTGGGGCGCCGCGACCGTCAAGCGATGCGGCGCCCGAGGTGCTGGCGGATGTCGGCCAAGAGGTGTCCGCGGTCGCGGTCGAGCCCTCAGTACACGAATTTCAGGATGTCCGGATCGTCAATGTTGGAAGCATCCATCACCGTGTACCCGGTGCCGATCAGAACCGGGACGGACTGGCCGGTCAGGAAGGCATGGGCGGTTACCACTCCGAAGTATCCGATTTCGGCTGGATGTTGGGCGATGGCCATGTCGATGAGGCCGTTCTTGATGTCGTTGACGACCTGCTGAGGAGCGTCGAAGGCGACGATCTTGACCTGTCCGCTCTTGCCCGCGGCCATTACGCCGTCGGCAGTGCCGAGCGCGGTGACGAAGTCGGCTCCGAACACGCCCGCGAGGTCTGGACGTCGCGCCAGTACCGCCTCGAGCTGTGCGGCGGCCTTGGTGCTGTTGTCCTCGCTGAACTGTGTTTCCAGCACTTCGATCTCGGGGTGATTCTGCATTTCGAGCTTGAACCCTTCTTCACGCTGATCGGTCGTGGAGACGTGGGGTTTGCCGCTGGCGACGTAAACGGCTCCCTTGAAGTCGACCGCTTCGGCGAGGGCCCGAGCGGCGATGCGACCACCGAGCACATTGTCCGAGGCCACATAGGACACCGGAAAGTCTCCTCGGCCCGAACCGTCCTGGTAGCTGCCGTCGTCGATGAAGGTGTCGACGGTGATCACGGTGATGCCCGCATCGTGGGCGGTCTTCAAGGAAGCGATGAGCTGCTGGGTATCCATCGGCGCGATCAGGAGAGCGCCGGGCTTTCGTGCAATGAGGGCGTCGATGATCGGAGCCTGCAATGCCGCATCCCAGTCTCGCGGGCCCTGGTAGATGAGTTCGATGCCAAGGGCGTCCGCGGCCTTCTTGGCGCCCTCGTGCATCGCCATGTAGAAGGAGTCGGTAGTGTTGCCTGATATCAGGGCGACCGATATGTCGCTGTCTTCGGCGTGGGCACTGGTGGCCGGACCGACAACGCCAATCGCGCTGGCAAATGCGACAACGAGAGCTCGAAGTGTTGTAAACATGTTTCTATGCTCGTTGGCTGGTACGAGTGCATTCTTATAGCGCAGGGTACAGGGTGGATCAACGAAGCCTCCGGCGGGCTGCAAAGCTCGAGGCCACGTTTCCGCTTCGAAAGATCGACTCCGTCTCTAATCCAGCGGCGGAATCAGCACCAGCTTGCCGGTGAATCGCTTGGCGAGGAAGTCGGACTGCGCCCGTGCGATCTCCTTGAGCGGATAGGTCTTCGCCACCACGGGACGGATCTCGCCACGCTCCATGTAGGACACGAGGCGCTCGAACACCCCTTCCTCCTGGAAGGTGCAGCCGAAGAGAGTCAGATCCCGGAGATACAGGGTGCGCAGGTCCAGTTCGACCATCGGGCCGGCGATGGCGCCGGCGCTAACGTAGCGCCCTCCGGAGCGCAGCAGGTCGAGGAGATGCGGCCAGCGTTCGCCGCCGACGAGATCCACTACCAGGTCCAGACTCTCGTTTCCGATGGCCTCCGACAACCTGGCATCACGGTCGACAATCTCGTCCGCGCCGAGCGCCCGCACCTCGTCCGCCTTCGCCGCGCCCGCCTGCGCGACGACGTGCGCGCCTCGCCGCTTGGCGAGCTGGACCGCGGCACTGCCCACGCCCCCGGATGCGCCGGTTACGAGGACGCGTTCCGCCCCCAGGCCGGTCCGTTGCAGCATGTTCTCGGCGGTGGACCAGGCGCAGGGGATCGACGCGAGCTCGGCGTCGCTCCATCCGCAGTCGACGGACCACGTCTCGCACGCGGGCGCCCGGGTGTACTGGGCGAAGGCACCATCGATCTCGGAGCCCAGGGTGTCGCACTCGAACGGGCGATGGTCGCGGTAGTGGCGGAGCAGGGTCGACACGATGACGCGCTCGCCGATTCTCGCGGTATCCACGTCCTCTCCCACCGCGACGATGCGCCCGCAGCAGTCCGCGCCCTGGATGCGGGGAAAGCGAAGCGGCTCCCCAGTCCAGCTCGCGTCCGCGGCGTCGATGGAATCGAGGCCCTCCGCACCGCCCGAGCTGCTGTCGGCCTGCACGTTCTTCGAGTACCAGCCGATCCGGGTGTTGATGTCGGTGTTGTTGACGCCGGCCGCCGCGACTCGGATCAGCACCTCGCCGGCACCGGGCTGGGGTACCGGGACGTCTTCCCGGTACTCGAGACGGTCGAGCCCGCCGTGGCCGGTGAGCAGCACCGCGCACATGCGTTCGGGGATGGATTCCCGGTCCGTGTCAATGGTCATCTTGTCTCCTGTCGATGCAGCGTTGTCGGCGGGGGATCGCTCCGCTCATCCGTTGCCCTTTCGTCGAAGCGCTACGCTGGTCGTCAGGCGCTGCCATTCCGCGTCGAGGCGGTGCCGGAGGAGGGCCTCATTGCCGTCATTCTCGATGACGACGTGAGCGCGCCGCGCGCGTTCTTCGTTGGAGAGCTGGGCCTCGATGCGCCGGCGTACCTCCGTCTCGTCGGAGCCGTCGCGCAGAAGAGCGCGCCGCAGGGCGATCTCGGGGTCGGCGAGCAGCACCCAGACTTCGTCGACCAGGTCGTCCCATCCCGCCTCCAGCAGCACCGCGGCTTCGAGCACCACCATTCCGGCCGGGTCGGAGACACGCAGAGCGGCGAGACGCTCTTCCGCCAGGTGCCGGATCTCCGGCCACACGATGGCGGTCAGGCGCTCCAGGTCTTCCCGACGGCCGAACACCCGCCCCGCGAGCGCGCAACGGTCGATGCGGCCATCGTCCCCCGCCACTTCCTGCCCGAAAGCGTCGAGTATCTCCCGGTGCGCCGTCGTGCCCGGTTCGTACGCGAGGTGGCCGAGCCGGTCCGCATCGATGAGATGCGCGCCGCGTCCTTCGAGGTGCCGCGCCGCCGTCGACTTTCCCGAAGCGATGGAGCCGGTGAGACCGATTGTTTTCAAAGCTCCGGTGCCCTCGATTCCGGAAGCCGACCAATGATAGGGCCGGGCTCCAACGCCTGTTGGCCGCCGCTTCCTCCGGTGGAGCTACTGCGACGCGGAGGCGGAGACCGGTTCCGGTGCCGGCACTTCGGGATGCGATCGTCCGAGGCGCGGATGGACGGTGCGTGACAGCAGGCTCAGGCCCAGCATCAGCACGCCGGTCGCGGCGAATACCACGGGCAGCGCGGCAAAGACGAGGAGGAAGGAGAACAAGGCGGGAGCGCAGATCTCGCCGCAGTCCCGGTAGGTCGAGTAGACGGTGGTCATCTCCGTGCGCTCTCCGCGACGTACCAGCAACATGAAGGGCAGGTTGGCCACCGCGTCGAGCGAGACCATGGCGAGCGTCGAAGCGAGCAGCACGACGATGGCGAGCCAGGGCCACCCCGCGAGCAGGAAGGCACTCACACTGAGCACTCCCGACACGCAGAATCCGACGCGCAGGACGTTGCGGATCCCGAATCGCCGAACGAGTCGCCCGAAGAGCGGGAGGAAGATCAGGAAGCCGGAGCCGATCGAGATGAGCGCCCCGGCGAGAATCTTGCTGTACCCGGCCTCGACCACGTAGATGGGCACGTATACGAAGAACATCACCCACCAGACATAGCGCCCGACCGCCGCCACCCACGCAAAGACGAGGCGGGGCTGCTGGAAGAAGCGCGCGAAGTGCCGGACGGGATTGGGCGAACGTCCCTGGAAGACGGTGAGCGTAACGGTGTCGCGCAGGCGCAGGCGCCAGAAGTAGGCGAGGCAGACCAGCGCGGAGGTGCTGCTCAGCGCGTAGGCGACCCGGATGTCCACCGCATCGGCGAGCCACGCGCCGAGCGTGGGTCCGATCATCCAGGCCACGCCCGCATACATGAGCCGGATCGGCTCTGCCCGCGTGTACTCGGTGCGGGAGACGTGGTCGAGGATGTAGAGGCTGAGGCAGACGGTCATCGTGACGACCGCGCCGATGCGCAGGATCAGGCCGAGCACGAGGAAGGGGAGCGAGCCGGCCATCATGGAGAGGGTCGCCCCGGCCAGCATCAGGGCGCCGAGTGTGTACACCCACCGGCGGGCGAGCTTGCGCACCAGCCACGGCACGGTGAGGGTCGCGGCGAGACCCGCGAAGCTCACGAGAAGAAAGAGCACGCTGACGCTCTGAGCGCTCTCGAGCAGGCGCAGCGCCTCGATTGGAATCAGCGAGACGACGGTCGACCGGGCGAGACACTCCATCGCGAAGAGTCCGGCGAGCGACTCGGCTCCCGGCGCCTGAAAGCGCTGCAGCCAGACCGGCCGTCTGACGTCCATGGCTCAGTCGAGCGTTTCCGGGGATTCGCGGGGTTCAAGAAAGGCGCGGCAAGGATATGACATTCGGTCGTGGCGAACACTAGGTGATTTCCACGAATCTGGCTGCGCGTTGCGCAGCCGCGACGCCTTCCGGTCGAGGTCGGGTTCTCAGGGCCCTGGCGAGTCGGGGGGATGGAGCTCCTCAGTCGCCCCGCGCCACGAACTCCGCCGCGGCCGCCTCCACCGTCATGAACTCCGCCCCCTCGCGCGCCAGGGTGTCGATGAGCTGCTCCAGCACCAGCATGCGGTGGCCGCGTCCGATGACCGCCGGGTGGAAGGTATAGGTCGCCACCCCCCACTCGTACTCCCGCGCCATGTAGCGATAGTCCGCGATCCAGTTCTCGAGCACCGCGCTTCCCGCCTTGAGCCCGGGCAGGGTGCCGCTGGGATGGCGGGCGTACTCGAAGTGCGGATAGTCGTCGAGGCTCCAGCTCACCGGCATCTCGATGAGCGCGCTTTCTTCACCGAACTGGACGGGCTCCTCCAGCGTGACGACATCCCCGGTGCGCGCGCGGTAGGGCAGGTAGTCATGTCCCATCATGCTGCTGTCGTAGACGAAGCCTTCCGCGAGCAGCAGCTCGATCGTGTGGGGGCTCAGGTCCCAGGAGGGCGACCGGTATCCGCGCGCCTTCTGTCCGGCGAGCGCTTCGATCGCCTCGTTGGCCCGTACGAGCCCGTCGTGCTCCTGCTGTCGGCTCAGCTTGGCCGGGGGCACGTGGGTCCATCCGTGATGTCCCACCTCGTGTCCGGCGGACGCAATCCGCTCGCAGACGTCCGGGTAGGTCCCGATGGTGACGCCGGGAATGTACCACGACGCCGGGATGCCTCGGCTCTTCAGCAGGTCGAGGATGCGCGGCACGCCGACCGCCCCGAACTCCCCCCGGGAGATGGGGGTCGGCGTGGTCATGCCCCCGGCGATGAACGCCGACATGGCGTCGAAGTCGAAGCTCAGGCAGACGATGTGGCGGCTCATGGTGCTTGCTCCTCGCGCGCTCGCGTTTTCCATGCCGTGTTCGCCGGAAGGCTACCGTTCCCAGCCTGCGACTACCGTCGCGGGACGGGGGCCGGGCTCTCCATCCAGGTGGACGGAGAGGCGGCCGCCCAACTCCGCGTGCTCGACGTTCACCATCGCGAAGGCGACGACCTTCTCGAATCTCGGCGACCACGCGGCGCTGGTGACAAAGCCCGACTCGACGCCGTCCGCGAGCACCGGCCAGGTGCTGCGAAGCGCCGGCGTCGGGCCGCCTTCGATCTCGATCTTCGCGAGCTTCGTGGCCACGCCTTCCTGTGCGACGCGATCGAGCGCGCGGCGGGACAGGTACTCCGCCTCCTTGCCGAGCTTCACGAAGCGATCCAGCCCGCACTCGAAGATGTTGTTGGCGAGCGTCATGTCGGTGCCGTAGGAAAGGAGCCCGGTCTCGATGCGCTCGATCAGGTTGGGGCAGCCGGCGCGGATCCGGTGGGCTTCGCCGGACTCCCAGATCGCATCCCAGAGATCGATACCCCGGGTCGAGTCCTGGAGATAGATCTCGAAGCCGCCCTGTCCGCTCCAGCCGGAGCGCGCGACCACCACCGGGGCGCCTGCGATCCGGGTCTCGATGAAGCGGAAGAAACGAATGCTTCGCGGGTCCGAATCCAGAAGCGGTTTCAGCACTGCCTCCGCCTTGGGGCCCTGCAACGCGCAGATGTTGACGTCGGGCTCGAACACCTCCACGTCGAAGCCGCGCCCCGCTGCCAGCCCCTTGAGCCACAACAGGACGCCGGAATCCGCGATGGACACCCAGAAGCGGTCCTCGGCCAGGCGCAGGATGAGCGGGTCATTGACGATGCCGCCCGCTTCGTCGCAGAGCGGCGCGTAGACGCACTGGCCGATCCGGCACGCGGAGATGTCGCGCGGGGTGGCGAGCTCCACCAGGCGCAACGCATCCGGCCCGCGCACCTCCACCTGCCTCTCGCACGCGACGTCCCAGAGCTGCACATGCTCGCGCAGGTGCCAGTAGTCTTCTTCCAGAGACCGAAAGACGCAGGCGAGCGTCATCTGGTTGTAGACGGTGAACGCCTGCGCGCCCTGCTCGAGGACCCGCCTCTCGAAGGGGGTCTCGCGGACTCGCCGGGAGAAGAAGATCAGGGGCGGCATGCCCGTGCTCCCTGGTTCGAAGGCCGCTGGCCACGGCGCAGCGCTTCTCTCCGGCGGTGGGTTGTATCGATGCCGCGCTCGCCGAGCGTTCTCGACCAGCGAGGAGGAGAGCCGCGCGAGCACGCCGGCGGGAGGGGCGCCCTCACTTCTCGAGTTCGGGCGCGCGCCGATAGAGCAGCGAGTCCGCGTTGATGCTCACGATAGTGCGCAGCGCGCGGTTCTGCCTGATGTAAGCCTCCTCGTCGCTCACGTCCACGTAGCGGCGCGTGATCCGCAGGATCTCCTCGTCGATCTCCGCTTCGTCACTGGTGACCACCTCGGCGTGGCCCTTGATCACCACGGCACGGCGGGGGAAGGGCTCTTCCTGCACGGAAAACCCGGCTCGCGGATCGCGGCGCAGGTTTTCCACCCAGATGCGCGAGCCGAGGGTCCAGACGTGCACCGTCCAGCCGTCCCACCGGTACCATACGGGCACGAGGTGGGGAATGCCGTCCGGTCCGTTGGATCCGACGACGCCGGTCAGTCCCGGCTCCTGGTCGAGCAGTCGTTGTGCGGCTACGCTTCCGATGGTCAAGGCTCGAGTCTCTCGGAGTTGCGAAGGGGCCGGATTGTCGCACCGTGCGGCCGCGGATGGGTAGGCGCGGCGCCTCGTTGCCCGGAGCTGCATGTCCTGCCGCCCGGTGGTCGTTGCACCCGCCGGTCGATGCCGGGCACCATCGCGTCTCGGCCGCCGCCGGGCGACTCGAATTGGGCTCCACGATGAGAGGGAGGAACTGACCGCCATGAAGAACGAATTCAACACCGAAGTCATACTCACCTGCGCCGTCACCGGAGGCGGGGACACGGTGGGAAAGCATCCCGCCATCCCGGTTACCCCGAAGGAGATTGCGGAAGCCGCGATCGAGGCGGCCAAGGCGGGCGCCACGGTGGCGCACTGCCACGTGCGCGATCCCGAGACCGGCCAGAACTCGATGCGCAAGGAGCTCTTCGCGGAGGTGGCGGACCGTATCCGCGACAGCGACACCGACGTCATCCTGAACCTCACCGGGGGCAATGGAGGCCTGTACATCCCGCGCGACGACGATCCGCGCCGCGCCGCCGAGGGCAGCGACATCTGCAGCGTGGAGGAGCGCGCGGAGCACGCGGTGGAGATCAAGCCGGAAATCATGAGCCTCGATGTCGGCACGATCATGGAAGGCAACGGCGTCTACTTCGGCACCCTGGATTACATGCGCGGGATCGCCAAGCTGCTGCAGGAAGCGGGGGTGAAGCCCGAGATCGAGACCTTCGACACCGGCGGCATCAACGTCGGCAATGCGCTGGTGGAAGAGGGCTTGATCGACGATCCGCCGATGTACCAGCTCTGTCTCGGCATCGGCCAGATGGCGCCGCTCAGCACTCAGGTCATGGTCGCGATGCGCGAGATGCTGCCGGACAACGCGGTGTGGGCATCCTTCGGAATCTCGCGCATGCAGATGCCGATGGTCGCGAAGTCCGTGCTGCTCGGCGGGCACGTGCGGGTGGGTCTGGAGGACAACCTCTATCTGAAACGCGGCGTATTCGCGAGCAATGGCGAACTGGTGGAGAAAGCGGTCGGCATCATCGATGCGCTCGGCGCGCGGGTGGTCACCCCCGCCGAGGGCCGCGAGATGCTCGGACTCGCCCCACGGCACTGAGAGAGGACGCAGCGTGACCCGGAAGACCAAGGAAATCATCGGCGGCCCGCTCGAGATCGGCGGGCGCCGACTCTCGCTGTCGCGGGCGGTGCGGGCCGGGGATCTGATATTCCTGACCGGGCAGGTCCCGATGCGGGACGGGGCGCCGATGACCACCGGCACCATCGAAGAGCAGACGCGGGCGGCGATCGAGCAGATCGGCGAGACCCTGGCCGAAGCCGGCTGCGCCTTCTCCGACGTGGTGAAGTCCATGGTGTGGCTCAAGGAACGGGCGGACTTTCCCGGTTTCAACGCGGTCTACGGCGAGTACTTCCCCGAAGGGCCGCCGGCCCGATCCGCGCTGGTCAGCGACTTTCTCGTCGACGTCAAAGTCGAGATCGAGTGCATCGCCTACAAGCCGGTCTGAGCCGGCAGCTTCCGTTGCGACCATCCGCGAGTCGGCTGACGAATTTGCGTTCCGAACATCGATGGATTTGCGGATTCCCGCTTTCCGGGAACTGACGTTGCCGGCACAAACGCCCTCGTTCCCGCGAAGGCGGGAGTCGATGCGTGCTGGCCGGACACGCACGCCGTTGCGAGCGGTGGCGGGCACGGGTCGGTCTGCGACCCCGAGCCCCGGACCGGTCTCCTGCCCTTGAGGGCCAGAGTCGGAATGCTCGCATGACGAGGCGCGCTCCCTTCTACCTCGCGCCTGCCGACCGCAAGGTGGTGGGCCTGGTCGGCATGGGGCATTTCGCGAGCCACTTCTACTTCCTCGTCCTTCCGCCGCTCTTCCCCGTGCTCACGGAGGTTTTCGCGGTGAGCTACACGCAGCTCGGCTTCGCGCTGTCGGTGATGGCGGTGACGAGCGCGGTGGTGCAAACCCCGGTGGGCTTCCTGGTCGATCGCTACGGAGCGCGTCCGTTCCTCGCGGCGGGGCTGGTGCTGAGCGGGCTGTGCATCATCGGAGTCGGGGTCTTCGCTACCTATGAAGCGCTGCTCGTCCTCATGGTGCTCTTCGGCCTCGGGGACTCGGTGATCCATCCTTCCGACTACGCGATCCTCAACAAGACGGTAGACCCCCGACGCATGGGGCGAGCCTTCTCGGTGCATACCTTCGCCGGCCATCTCGGCTTCGCCGCCGCACCGGTGACGGTCATCGCGCTCACCGAGTGGCTCGGGTGGCGCGAGGCCCTGCTGGCCTGCGGCGCGGGCGGCGTGGTGCTCGGCGCGGTGATGTACCTCAACCGGCATCTCCTCGGCGGAGGCGAGGAGAGCGTAGACCATGACACGGGAAGATCGGTGTCGGGCGGCATCGCGCTCCTGTTGAGCGCCCCGATGCTGGTCGGCTTCGTCTTCTACGCCGCGATCGCGGTCACCGGCGCGGGCATGACCGGGTTCGGGATCACCGCGCTGCACCTGCATTTCGAGCTGCCGCTGGCCGAAGCGGGGGCGGCGGTGAGCGCCTACCTCTTCGCCGCTCCGGTCGGAGTCATGCTCTCCGGGTGGATGAGCGACCGGATGTCGCGCCACCATACCTTCGTCGTGGTGTGCTTTTCCGTCCTTGCCGCGGCTGCTCTCGTCATCGCGAGCGTCACCCCGCGACTGGCGATAGTGGTGGGCCTCTTCGCCATCGCCGGCTTCTTCGTCGGCGCCGTAAACCCCGCGCGGGACATGCTGATCCGCTCCATGGTGACGGTGGCGGAGACCGGCAAGGCATTCGGATTCGTCACCATCGGCCTCAGCGCGGGCGCGGTGGTGGCGCCCCTGCTCTACGGCTGGATCCTCGATCACTCCGAGCCGATTGCGATCTTCTGGGCGATCGGCGCGATGGCGCTGGTCACGATCGCGGTGGTGACGGCCACCGCCCGCGTCCAGTCCCGGGTGCTCGCGGCTCGAACCGCCGGGTAGACGCCAGCGGACTCACTTCGGCTACTGTCCAGGAACCTGACCGGGAATCGGGACAGGAGTCGGGGCGCACGAAGACGCACCGGGTTGGCGTCCGCAGCGGGAAGTCGGTGAAGTGTTGCGCTTGGCCTCGCCGATCCGCCCTCGGCCGCCCTACTTGCGTCGCCGGGCCGGGACGGTGGAGCATTCAACGATCAATTCGAGTGCCGGGCGAGATGCCTCTCGCTGACCAGGCGATCCACGGAGGACGGACACATGTCGGAAGCGGCTGCGATCGAAACCAGACCGATGCTCGTGGGCGGCGAGTGGGTCGAGAGCGCGAACGGGGAGAGCATCGAGGTCGAGAACCCCGGGCGGCGCACGATCATCGGCCGGGTGCCCCGCGGCGGCGCGGAGGACGTGGACCGCGCGGTGGCCGCAGCCGCATCGGCATTTGCAGACTGGCGCCGGATGGCGGCCCGCGAACGGGGCCGGATCCTGCTCGACATCGCGGCCGCGATCGAGGAGCGGGCGGACGAGCTCGGCCGCCTCATCGCGATGGAGACGGGCAACGCGCTGCGCACCCAGGCGAGGCCGGAGGCGGGCCTCGCCGCCGACATCTTCCGCTACTTCGGCGGGCTTGCGAGCGAGATCAAGGGCGAGTGCCTCCCCCTTGGCGAGAACCTGCTCAGCTACTCCCGGCGCGAGCCGCTCGGAGTGGTGGGCGCAATCATTCCCTGGAACGCACCGGTGGGCCTCGGCGCGATGAAGATCGCCCCGGCGCTCTGCACCGGCAACACGCTGGTGCTCAAGGCGGCCGAGGACGCGCCGCTCGGGGTGCTCATGATCGCGGAGATCTGCCAGCGCTTCCTCCCGCCTTCGGTGCTCAACGTGCTCACCGGCTACGGCGAGGAGGCCGGCGCCGCGCTGAGCCGCCATCCCACGGTGCGCAAGCTCTCCTTCACCGGCTCGACGGAAGTGGGCAAGCTCATCATGCGCACCGCTTCGGAACGCCTCGTACCGGTCTCGCTCGAGCTCGGAGGGAAGAGCCCCTCCATCGTCTATCCCGACGTGGGTACGGAGGACTGGGTGGTGGACGGCATCGGCATGGCGATGCGCTTCACGCGCCAGAGCCAGTCCTGCACCGCCGGATCCCGCCTCTTTCTGCACGAGGACATCTTCGATTCCTTCCTCGAACGCCTGGTGGAGAGAACTCAGGCGATCAGAATTGGCGATCCCCTCGACGAGGCGACGGACATGGGCGCGATCATCAACCGCACCCAGTTCGACAAGGTGTGCGGCTACGTGGAGGAAGGTCTCGGTCGCTCAGACGCCCGCCTGGTGATGGGGGGGCTGCCGCCCGCGAGCGGACCCTTGAGCGAGGGCTACTACGCGGTGCCCACAGTCTTCGCGGACGCGTCCAACGACTGGCGCATGTCGCGCGAAGAGATCTTCGGGCCGGTGCTGGTCGCGATCCGCTGGAGCGACGAAGCAGAGGTGATCCGCATGGCCAACGACACCCACTACGGCCTCGCGGCCTTCGTGTGGTCGCGCGACGTGACGCGGGCGCTGCGCACCGCGCACGCGGTGGAGGCGGGCTGGGTGCAGGTCAACCAGGGGATCGGCCAGATCCTCGGGCAGTCCTACGGCGGGGTGAAGCAGAGCGGCATCGGCCGGGAATGCTCGCTCGAAGGCATGCTCGACAGCTTCACCGCGCGCAAGAGCGTCACCGTGAACCTCGGGATCCCGGACGCGCCCGGCACCTGAGCCGCCTGGAATGCCCGCGATCCGTGCGTGGTTTCCACGGTGGCGGCGGGAGCGCCATGTGGGTGAAGGAAGTCGCAGGGTGGCGCCGAAGGCACCCATCGTCGAGTAATCGCCCGGAATACAACGCATGTTCTTCCCGGTGTTGGGGACGCGCTTGCATGCGCCCCCGGCATGGGATTACGCAACCTCGGCGGAGGCCGCTTCCGGCCGGGGACGGCCCCGAAGTTTCGCGGGGGAGCGTGCGTCCGCCGCGTGGGCGGCGAAGCGCGACGCCGGGTGTTCGAGCGCTCCGTGTGGTGGTCTGACCGCTGACCCTCGCGGGCCGCGCCGTCAATCGAGCGGCACGGCCTGCTCCCCCAGCGTCCAGCGCGCCGTCGGTATCGCCCGCCGGCACCTTCGCGCGCCTGTCTGCGGGGTCTCGCAGCACACGCCTGCCGGAGGCACGGCCGACGTGCCATTCCGCAAGTTGGATCGTCCAAGCAGTCAATGGACAGACCTTCCCCAATCTTGGGGACGCGCGAAGTCCGGCCCTCGGCTTAGGCTTTCAGTTCATTTGGACGCTGGGAAGAGGGATGTAGCGAGAACGATCCTGCGAGCCTTTGGGATGTTGCGTCTCCTTATTGACCCTTCGCAACCCGTCTTCACCAAGGACGATTTGCGGCTCGCCAAGAGGGTGAACGTGCGCCAGGACCATGCGGCGACGCAAAGCATGAACGCGCGGAGATCGATCTCACCCCCCGATTGAACGGCAGTGCAGACCGACGCGATGACGACGCCATCGGGTCGTTGGAGGCCGATCTCGAGGAGCGTTGCTGACGTACGCCTCACCCCAGTGAAGACGCAAGGCCGGGATTGCGTCGGCCTTTTCTTGTGGAGATGTGCATGAGCGATTTATTGGCCGGCATGGCAGGTGGCCTTGGACTCTTCGTCGCCGGGATGTGGCTCCTCACGGAGAATCTGAAGACCATGGCGAACTACCGTCTGCGCCGGGCGGCCATCCGATGGACGAGCAATCGGTGTTCCGCGCTGCTGTGGGGGTGCGTCGCCGGAGGCGTCACACAGAACATGACGGCGCTCACCTTCATCACGGTGGGGGTGCTTCGGGCCGGGATGATCTCCACCTCGGGTGCGCTCGCGGTGATCCTGGGCGGCTGCATCGGCTCCTCCCTGCTCGTGCTGATAGTGACCTTCGATGTGAAGACGCTGGCCCTCTGCCTCCTCGGCATATCCGGCATTGCCGCGGCGAGTGAGACGTTGGCGAAGCACCGGACGCTGGCGGCGTCGTTGTTCGGAGGCGGCCTGCTCCTCTTCGGGCTGACCGTACTCCAGGAATCCGCCGCACCCTTCGCCGAGCAGGCTTGGTTCCAGGCGATGCTGGAGCAGACCGGGCACTCGATGGAGCTGGCCTTCGCGATCGCTGCGGTGCTGACCTTCGTGGTCCAGTCCCCCAACGCCATCTGCATATTCGGCATCGGCCTCCTGGGCGCCGGGGCGCTGACGGTCGAGCAGACCCTCATGGTCTTCTACGGGGCGGGTATCGGCTCGGGTGTCCTGCTCTATCTGCTGTCCAGCGGCCTCGCAGGGCGTTCCCGCCAAATCGCGATGTACATGGTGCTCTACGATGTCCTGACCAGCGTGGTGCTCGTGCCTCTGCTCTACGTGGAGATCCACTTCAGGGTGCCCCTGGTGGTGGCGCTGATCGAGCGTCTGCCCTTCGGAGCGGAGATGAATCTGGCGCTCTTCTACATCCTGACCAGCCTGCTTGCGCTGCCAGTGCTGCTCGCTACGGTCGACCTGTGTGCGGCGGCACTGGAGCGCCGGTGGCCCGGTTCCCTGTCTGACGCCCTTTCCAGGCCACGCTTCATTCACGGCACCGGTGCGGGCGAGGACCCACTCGCGCGCGCGCGCCAGGAGCAAGTGCGGGTAGTGCACAACCTCGCGGTCTACTTCGACGCGGTGCGCGAAGGCTGGCGTGTGGCGCCGCTTCGCGAGGCGTCACGCAGCCTCCTTGACGACATCGGGGGCTTTCTCGACGCCTTGCCTGTACGGCGGCGCGCCCACGAGGTCGAGGCGCGCAACGCCCTGCGCAATCAGCACCGAGTGTTGATGGCGCTCGAAGACGCGCTCGGGGGGCTGTGCACGCTGCTCGGCGCACGCGCTCCAGCCCCGGAATTGCGCTCGCTGCATGCAGGCGCCCTGGAAGGCGTCGACGCGATGCTGCAAGTAGCAATCGATGCGCTCGACAAGGGGGAGGGCGATGCCGAAGGGTGGTGCCTTGTGACCCAGGCTGGCGAGGGCCACGCGAGCAGGATGCGCAAACTCCGCGCCCGGTATCTCGATGCCGATCCCCCGCTTCCGCATCCCGCGCTCGGCGAAATGCTGCGCCTGAGCGAAGCGGCCGAGGAGGCGTTGCGCGTGCTGGCCGAACTCGAGCCAGCGTTCGGCAGGAAGCCCAGCTAACTCTCTGTGTATGGACGTTTACTCTGCAGGTGGGGCCTGTGTCTTTGGGGCGACGGCGATATCGAGCAGGGAGAGGTCCTCCTGGCGGCGCTGAAGGGTCTACCAATCCATGGGACGTCACCCGATGACGCTGTCCATCAAGAGCTGATGGCACGCGAGAGCGACTGGTCCGAGGCCGGCATAACGTCAGTGATCCGCATCGGCGATTGCGAGGCTCCCGGCATCATCGCGACCGCCGTTCACTCGGGTCATCGCTGGGCGCGGGAGCTCGATGTCGAGACGGCGTCCGCGGTGCCGTTCCTGCCGACGCCACCTGGCGCGAAGAGATCTTCAGGCCGGTGCTGGTCGCAATCCGCTGGAGCGACGAAGCGGAGGTGATCCGCATGGCCAACGACACCCACTACGGGCTCGCGGTCTTCGCGTGGTCGCGCGACGTGACGCAGGCGCTGCGCACCGCGCACGCGTTCGAGGCGGGCCGAATGCAGGTCAACCAGGGGATCGCCCAGGTCCTCGGCCAGTCCTGCGGCGGGGTGAAGCTCAAGCGGCATCGGCCGGGAATGCTCGCTCGAAGGCATGCTCGACAGCTTCACCGCGCGCAAGAGCGTCACCGTCAACCTCGGGATCCCGGACGCGCCCGCCTCCTGAGCCGCTGGGGACGCCTGCGACAGCCGAGCGTGGTTTCCACGGCGGCGGCGGGAGCGCCACGAGCCTCCGTGTCCGTGATTAGGGCCTATCGGTGGCGTAAAGGCGCTACACTCTGCACTGGTGTGAGGAGACACCAGACCCTTGGCAAACAAGGAAGATGCCATGACGAGTCATGTCGCCGCCAAAGTCGGCGTGAAGCAGGAGACGATCGCGATCGTCGCGGTCGGTCTCACCATCCTCGGCACGATGCTGCTCACCACCACCCGGCTCGAAGCCCGTATCGACCGTGTTCAGGTCGAGGCCCGAGCGGACCGCGAAGCATTGTCCAAAAAAATCGATCGCGTTCAGGCCGAGATCCGGGCCGAGGCTCAGGCGGACCGCGAGGCCTTCCTCCGACGCACCGATCGCTTGCATGCCGAAGCTCAAGCGGACCGCGAGGCGTTCACTCGGAAGTTCGACCGCATTCAGGCCGAGGCGCGAGCGGACCGTGAGGCATTCACTCAGAGAATGGACCTCATGCAGGCTGAATTCCGGGCCGAAGCGAAGTCGGATCGGGATGCTTTCTCTCGAGAAATCGACCGCATTCGGGCCGAAGCCCGAACCGATCGTGAAAACTTCTCTCGGGAAATCCTTCGTTTGACCGCCGACCAAGCTCGGCTCGCCGGCACCGTCGAAGGTCCCCGCCCCGAGTAGTCCCGATTACCGACACCACAGCCGGCTTTCAGGTGCCGGCACCTGAAACGGTTCGGAATCGAGGAGGTCGCCATTCAATTGATGGGGGCGCGAAGATCCTGAATCATTCGAGCGGACGGTGACCGAAGACAACCATGGCCGGGCGAGGTGACGCATGGCCCGCGACCCACGCTACGACGTTCTGTTTGAACCGGTCCGGATTGGACCGGTGACATCGAAGAATCGCTTTTATCAAGTACCGCACTGTTCGGGCACCAGCGACAACGCGCCGGACGCCAACACCAGGATGCGCGAGATGAAGGCGGAGGGCGGTTGGGGCGTGGTCTGCACCGAGATTGCCGAGGTGGCGAACACCGCGGAGTTCTGGCCCTATCCCTCACTTCATCTGTGGAACGACTCGCACATCCCGAGAATCGCGCGAATGGCGGAAGCGGTACACCGCCATGGCGCGTTGGCCGGGGTGGAGCTCGGGCACGTCGGATTGGCCGCGGGTAATCGCTCGATGCGGGTGCCCCCGCTCGGCCCTTCGTCGCATCTGACCCTGGAGTCGGTCGAACCCTTTCAATGCAAGGCGATGGACCGCCGGGACATCTGGACCTTTCGCGCCCAGCATCGCGCCGCGGCGCGTCGAGCCCGGGAAGCGGGATTCGACATCGTCTATGCCTACGCGGGTCATGGCCTCTCTCTGTTCAGCCAGTTCCTCCAGACCCGGTACAACCAGCGCAACGATGAGTACGGGGGCAGCCTCGAGAATCGCATGCGTCTGCTCCGTGAGGCGTTGGAGGACATGAAAGAGGAGATCGGTGACGCTTGCCGATGCCCGTGACGAGCTGGGCGGACGGGTGCGGCGGGAGTCCCGTTTGCCCGGCCTCTCCGCATGGATGCGGGTGGTCGATTACCGTCTCCACGCGCTCCGGCAAATGGGCAATGTCGACCTCTACCCTTCGAGCGAGCTGACGACGGAGGACATCCTGGATTCCGGCGTCCGGCACATAGTCGTGGCCACCGGTGCGCTCTGGCGCCGCGACGGCATCGGGCGCTTCAACTCCGAGCCAGTTCGAGGTGCCGGGCAGTCGAACGTGATTACCCCGGACGATGTCTTTGAAGATGTCGAGATTCAGAGCCCCATCGTCATCTACGACGAGGACGGCGCCTATCTCGGCAACCTCTTCGTGGAGAAACTCGTTGAAGCCGGTCACGAGGTCGTCTACGCGACCCCGCACGCCGACGTGGCGCCTTACCTGGCGCTGACGATGGAGCAGCACAAAGTGGCCGCCCGCCTGGCCGCCATGGACCTCCGCATCGAACGTCTGCGGCGTCTGGAAGCGGTGGGCCCCGATACTCTCGAGCTTGCCTGCGTGCACGGAGGAGCCGGTCTGACGCTTCCCATGAAGATGCTGTTGATACTCACGTCACGGGTACCCAATGACGCGGTCTACGAGGAGCTGATGGCACGCGAGAGCGAGTGGCCCGAGGCCGGCATAAGGTCAGTGACCCGCATCGGCGATTGCGAGGCTCCCGGCATCATCGCGGCCGCCGTCCACTCGGGGCATCGCTGGGCGCGAGAGCTCGATGCCGAAACCATTCCCGAGGTGCCGTTCCTGCCCACACCACCCAGCGCGTAGCCCTGACCGCAGTGCTTTACCGGCTCTCCGAGCTGCAGTTTTTCGAGTCACGCGAGCTCTTCCATCCGCCATCGTACCGCGCCCAGCTCCTGAGCTGCCTGGAATGCCCGCGATCCGTGCGTGGTCTCCACGGCGGGGGCGGGGGCGGCGGGTAGAGCGCCACGAGCCTCCGTGACCCGGGTCCACCGGTGGGGCGAATGCGCTACACTTTCCACTGGTGTGAGGACACACCAGACCATGAGCAACCAGGGAAGATGCCATGACGAGCCATGTCGCCGCAAAGGTCGGAGTGAAGCAGGAGACGATCGCGATCGTCGCGGTCGGTCTCACTATCCTCGGCACCATGCTGTTCACCACCACCCGGCTCGAAGCCCGGATCGACCGCGTTCAGGTCGAGGCCCGAGCGGACCGGGAAGCGCTGACTCGAAGGATCGACCGCGTTCAGGCCGAGATCCGGGCCGAAGCTCGAGCGGACCGCGAGGCATTCACTCAGAGAATGGACCTCATGCAGGCTGAATTCCGAGCCGAAGCTCAAGCGGATCGCGAAGCCTTCTCCCGGGAAATCCTTCGCCTGACCGCCGACCACGCTCGGCTCGCCGGGATCGTCGAGGGTCCCCGCCCCGAGTAGTCTCGACTACCGATGTGAAAGCCGGCTTTCGGGTACCGGCACCCGAAACGGTTCGGGATCGAGGAAGCGGGTTCGGCGATTGCGAGGCTCAGAGCATCATCGCGGCCGCCGCTCACTGGAGTCATCGTTGGACGCCAGAACTCGATGTCGAGACGGCGTCTGTGGCGCCGTTCCTGCCGGCACCACTTGGCGCGTAGAAGGAGATTCGACCCGGCGAATCCGCGCTGCGCACGCGGATGCGTTCAAGCGGCGCCGCGCAATGCAGCAGTCGCCTCGGGATCGACCCGGCCCAGCTCGTCGACAACCACCTTGTACACCTCTCGTGCCCGCGCGGCGCTTATCCAGCCTTCGGCGACGTCGTGGGCAACTCGCTCGGGCTCCCGTTCCGCGGGCGGACCGTAGCCGCCGCCCGGCTGGGTGATGGAGATCATCACCTCGCCCGGTCCGAGACGCACCTCCGTGCAGGCCTCCAGCTCTTCCTCGTTGCCGTTCGCGCCGCGCCTAATCTGTCGGGCCCGGCTCGCGGCCCCCCCGCCACGCGCACCCTTGGCCGGAAACATCGTTCCGTCGCTCGCATAGGCCACCATCATCTCGCAGTCGACGGGGCCGAACTCCACGTGAGCGCCGGGTGCCCCGCGGCGGCGCCCCGCTCCTTCGGTGTCGACCGCAATCTCCTGCTTGTACACCCGCATCGGGAAGCGCAGCTCGTCGAGCTCGACGCTGTCGAGCAGGCACAGGCCCGCCGATCCCACCGAGGTCAAGGTAAGCCAGCCGTCGGCGCCCGGGGACGCGCCGGCGGCGGTATGGGCGAGAAATATCTCGTTGACATAGTCCTCGCCGGTACGGGGATCCCTTCCGGATATGACGCCGGTCGCCGGCGGCAGAAGAGGCCCGCATTCGGCCATGCCGAAGCCCTCCCCCAGATCGGCGATGGCGTGGGCGACCGCATTGGAAATCCGGTCGCAGAAATTCGACGTGCCCATCGAGCAACTGTACGGGTGCTTCGGAATCCCCACGATGCAGCCTTCGCGCAGATGCACGCGGACCCGCCGGAAGCTGCCGGCATTCGGCGGCACGGTGTGATCGATGCTGTTGAACACCCCGGTCATCGCACCGGATTGAGAGGTGGCTTCGGTCAGGTTGAGCCCGCACTTGAGATTGTCGGGATTGTCCCGCAGGTCAATCTCGATCATGGCTTCTTCCGGGTCGACCTCGACGACCACGTTGATGGGCAGACCCTCGGCGGGCAGCTTCGGGAAGGGGTCGTGGGTAATGGTCATCTCGACCCGACCCCCCGGCATCTCCCGGATGGCGGCGGCCATGCGCTGCTCGCTGTAGTCGAACCAGGCGGGCACGAACGCGTCGAGCGTGTCCCAGCCCACTTCTTCCCCGAAGGCGAGAAGCTCGCGCTCCCCGATTCTCGCCGCGCCCAGCATCGCGAGGTAGTCGCCCCGCCACTGCGCCGGCACGCGGAAGCGCAGCTCGCACATCCGGATGATGTCCGCGATGTCGGTGTAGTCCTCCTGCACCCTGGTGCCGGGGAAGATGAGCGCACCTTCCTCGTAGACGTCCTCGGCCGCCGCCATGTAGGTCGTCGGCTTGGAGTTGCCGATGTCCGCCTGGTGGGCCTTGGCGAGCACCGTGAACCGGTGGCGGCCGTCGTCGTCGATGACCGGCACCAGGATGGTGTGGTCCGCCGGATGCGAGCAGCCGTGGTAAGGCGAGTTGTTGAGGAAGGCATCCCCACGCCGCAGAACCGGATGGTACTCCTTCATGTAGCGCGCCATGATGTCCGGCCCGCTCAGCACGTGGACGGGCAGACTCTCGTCCGCCGCGACGAACTCGTCGTCCGCGGACAAGATGCAGCAGGAGAAGTCGTGCGCGGTGTTGAGCACCCCGGAGCGACCAGTGCGCATCAGCGTGTTGGCCATCCTCTGACAGATCCCCTGAAAGCGGCTGCTGAGCACCGCCAGACGCACACCGTCCATTCTCTCCTCCTCAGGTTTCACCAGCTCTTGGCCGCGAGAGCGGCCGCTTCGGACTGCACCTCTCCCACGCGCACCTGGAGTCCGCCCGAGCCCGCCCGCTGAAACTCGACCCCGGGCTCGATGGCAACCGAGGTGAACGGCGATTCGACCACCGCCGGACCGACGGAGGGCGTCCTGGTCAAACTGGCGAACTCGACGACCGCCGCCTCGACCGGCCCGTGCCCGGGAAACACCACCCGTCTCGCGGCGTGTCCCGCGGGCGTCACGGGGTCCTGAACGGGCGGCAGATCGCGCTGCCGGATTCGACTGCGCACGCGCGCGTGCCAGTGGATGACCTCCACCTCCGAGTCCGGGTCGCGAACCGCGAAGACCTGCTCATGCTCGGCATGGAAGGCTTCGACCAGCGCATCCACGTCGGCCCGGGTCTCGAAGCGCGGGGCGCGCAGCTCGATCTCTATCTCCCAGACCTGGTGCGCGTAACGGGCCTCGGCCGAGAAGGTAATCTGCGCATCCGAAGGCGGGAGAGCAAGGTCCTCGACCATCTGCGCCGCGCGTTTCTCGAGCGATTCCAGGACCGTGTTGACGCCGTCGAAGTCGAAGCCCTCGCTGCCCGTGGGGTGGGTGGCGGCGAAATCGTCCCCGAGCTCGGCCATCAGGGCGCCGGACGCCGAGAGCACAGCGCCCACCTGCGGGATCAGGATGTCCGAGCAGCCGAGGCGCCGGGCCATCGCGATCGCGTTGAGCCCGGCTGCACCGCCGCCGGCGACCAGCACCGCGGATCGCGGGTCCACGCCCTGATGAATGGTGATGCCCTGAATCGCCTGCACCATGTTCTCGGTCATCACCTCGAGCACCGCGCAGGCGCCGGCGGGGAGATCGAGCCCCAGCGGGGTGCAGACATGCTCCTCGAGCGCGCGCTCGGCGGGCGCACGCTCGAGCCGCATGCGCCCGCCGAGGAAGTAGTCCGGGTCGAGAATGCCGAGAACCAGTGCGGCATCGGTGACGGTGGCCCTCCTTCCCCCGCGGCCGTAGCAGGCCGGGCCGGGAGCGGCGCCCGCGCTCTGCGGGCCGACGCGGAGCATGCCTCCCGGATCGACCCAGGCGACACTCCCTCCGCCGGCGCCGATGCTCTTCACGTCGATGGACGGAAACCCCGTCATGTGACCGCGGAAGGGCTCTCCCAGCCAGGTTTCCCGTGTCCAGGGGATGCGGGCTTGGCGCACCAGGCTCACGTCGAAGCTGGTGCCCCCGGTGTCCGCGACGATCGCGTCGCCCGAGCCGAGATCCGCGCGCGCGAAGTGCCGTCCCGCCACCGGCGCCATGGCCGGTCCCGAGTTGATCGCGTGGATGGGGGCCGCGGCCACCGTCTCCCCGTCCTTCACGTCGCCCTGCGAGGTCACCATGACGAAGTGCCCGTCGAGCCCCTCCGCGCGGAGACTCTCTTCCAGGGACCGGACGTAGCGGCTCATGACGGGTTTCAGCGAGGCGTCGATACAGGCCGAGGAGGCCCGCCGGTACTCCCGAAGCGTGGGGTTGAGCCGATGCGACAGGGTGAAGGGCACGTCCGGCAGATGACGGGCGAGCAGCTCGCCGACGCGAAGCTCGTGCACCGGGTTCACCGTCGACCAGAGCAGGCATACGGCGACCGCTTCGACCTCGAGTGCGCCGAGCTTCGAGATGATCTCGACAGTGGCGGGCTCGTCGAGGGGCGAGACGACGGCACCGTCGGCGCCGATTCGTTCCGGCACCTGGAAGGTCAGCGCGCGGGGCACGTAGGGTTCGGGGTACTCGACCGTGAAATTGAAGATCTCGATGCGTCCGCCTTCACGGAACAGCAACGTGTCGGGATGGCCTTCGGTGGCCAGGTAGGCGGTGCGCGCGGTGCTGCCGGTGAGCACCGCGTTGATGGCAAGCGTGGTCGCGTGGATGAAGAGCTCGCATTGCCCCAGCAGGTCCGCAACACGCTCCCCGCGATGCCGTGCGGCGGTCTCCAGGGCAGCGAAGATGCCCGAGGCGGGCTCCTCGGGCGTGGTGGGCGCCTTGAACACCTGGAGTCGTCCCGTGTTCTCTTCGAGCACCAGGTCCGTGAAGGTGCCGCCGGTGTCCACCGAAATGCGCATCGAGGGTTCCCTTGCCGTCGCCGAAGGCGTGGTCGGAATCTATCAACGTGGAGTCGAGCCAACAATCCGGCCCTTGACGCTGCAGGACACCGGCACTATTGTTTCGAAAATACAGAAATAACTTTCGATTATCGAAAGGTGTCGCGATTCGAGGGCGGGCATCACCATCATGTCCGGAGGTTGGCAAGTCGGAGTCGATGTCGGAGGCACGTTCACCGATGTGGTCGCGCTTTGCCGCGGGCAGGCCGACACGCGGGTCGCCAAGGTCCCCTCCCGTTCCGACGACCGCGTGGCGGCCCTCGTTTCGGCGCTCCGTGCGGTGAATCTTGCATGGTCCGACGTCGACGATCTGATCCACGGCACCACCCTCGTGACCAATGCGATCGTCGAGGACGATTTCGCCGACGTTGCCCTGATCGCCACGCGCGGTTTCTCGGACACCCTGGCCATCGGGCGGCAGAACCGGCTCCACCTCTACCGGCTCGACCTTCCACCCAAGCTCGCGCCGCAGGTTCCGGGAGCGCTTCGCTTCGAGGTCGACGAGCGGGTCGATCACGAAGGCCGGGTGCTCGAGCCGATGGACCCGCGCTCGGTGGACGAAGCTATTCGGCAGATTGAAGCGAGCGGCGCGAGCGCGGTTGCGGTATCGCTGATGCACTCCTACGCCAACCCCGCTCACGAGGAGGCGCTGGGCGATCGGCTGCGCGAGTCCATTCCTTTTGTCGCGCTCTCGAACCGGGTGAACCCGGAGGCCAGGGAGTACGAGCGCACGGCGACGACGGCGTTGAGCGCCGCGGTCATGCCGCTCGCGGCCGGCTACCTCGACCGGCTCGACGCGGCGAAAGCGCCGGGCTCGAGGCTGCACCTCTTCCACTCCGCGGGGGGCATGGCCTCTCCGGAGGCGTTGCGCGAGCTGCCGCTGGGCCTCGCCGCGTCCGGGCCCGCGGCCGGGGTGGCCGCCGCCGGCCACATCGCCCGGGCGCTCGAAATCGGGCATGCGATCAGCTTCGACATGGGCGGCACCACCACCGATGTCGGTCTGATCGTCAACGGCGAAGCACAGATTTCCAGCGACCAGTCGCTCGGTGGTCGGCCGCTGCGACAGCCCATGGTGGCGGTGGAGTCGATCGGAGCAGGAGGCGGCTCCATCGCCCGTCTCGACCACGGAGCCCTCGTCGTCGGGCCGGAGAGCGCCGGCGCCGACCCGGGGCCCGCCTGCTACGCTCGGGGCGGTGAGCGTCCGACGGTGAGCGACGCCAACCTGGTGTTGGGATACATGAGCCCGGATCGCCTGATCGGCGGTAACATCCGGCTTGACGCCGGCGCGGCTCGGGCCGTCGTCGCGCCGCTGGCGTCGGCCATCGGCACGAGCGAGGAGGAGGCAGCGCTCGGCATCGTCCGGGTGGCCAATGCGTCCATGCTGCGGGCGCTGCGCCGGGTAACGGTGGAGCGCGGCATCGACGGGCGCCGGTGCACACTCCTCGCCTTCGGCGGCGCGGGACCGATGCATGCGGTCGAGCTGGCCCGTGCCTTCTCCATCGACACGGTGATCGTTCCCGCCCACTCCAGCGTGTTCTCGGCGCTCGGCTGCGTCGGCGCCGAAATGAGCTATGCGCAGCAGCGCACCCTGCGCATGGCGATGGACGACTGGGATGCACAACGACTGCTCCGGGTGCGGCGTGATCTCAGGTCCCGCCTCGTCGCGCCCCTGGCCGCGGCGGGATACGACGAAGCGGACATGGAGGTCGAAGAGGTGGCGGCGCTCCGCTACCGGGGGCAGAGCTATGCCATCGAGATCGCCGATGCTCCGCTCGACGATCGCGGGCGCCTGAACCTCCGCTTCCTGGAACGTCATCGGGCGCTGTATGGCTTCGCGACCGAGGAGCCGTGGGAACTCACCTCGATTCGGATACGGGTATCGGCGCCCCGGACCAACGGGACGCAGCGATCCGCATCTCCGTGCCCGAGCGGAGGCTCGGTGCCGGATCGGACACTGGCCTGCACCTTCGGCGCGGGAGGCCCGGTTGCGACGCCGCGCTGGCCCCGGGCCGCGGTGAGCGCCGGTCGCACCCTCGCGGGTCCGGTGATCGTCGAGGACGCATGGTCGACGGTGGTGGTTCCGCCCGGCGCGACGCTGCGCGCCGACGAGGCCGGTCACCTCCACATCGCGACGGGGGTTTCCCGGTGACCGGCACCGTCGATCCCGTGACTCTGGAGGTCATTCGCAACGCCCTCTGCGCCACCGCAGAGGAGATGTCCCTGGTGGTCATGCGCTCGGCCCGCTCGCCGCTGCTGCGCGAGGCCGGCGATCTCTCCTCGGCGCTGACCGACGCGGACGGCTACCTCATCGCCCAGGGCCGGGACATTCCCATGCACATGGGCGTCATGAGCTTCACGGTGCGGGAGTTCCTCGAGCGCGTGCCGAAGTCGCGGCTCTCGCCGGGCGACGTCTGGTTCCTCAACCTGCCCGAGATTGGCGGCAACCACCTGCCCGACGTGAAGGCGATCCGGCCGGTCTTCGTCGAGGGCACGCTCGTCGCGTTCGCGGTCAACCTCGCCCACTGGGCCGACATCGGGGGCGCGGTCCCCGGCAGCTACGTGGCCGGCGCCACCGATGCCTGGCAGGAAGGGCTGCGTATCCCGCCCTTCCGACTGTTCAGTGCCGACGGTCCCGAGCGCGAGAATCTCGACATGGTGCTCGCCAACGTACGCGGGGCGGACGAACGCGAGGGAGACATCCTCGCGCAGATGGCGGCGACCCGGGGGGCCGAGGAACACCTGCACCGCCTCTTCGCCGAGCACGGCACGAACACCGTGCTGGCCGCCGTCGCTGCCATCCACGACCGGGCCGAGGCCCAGATGCGCGAGGCGATCGCCGCGGTTCCCGACGGCGCCTACCATGGCGAAGACTGGCTCGACGACGACGCCGCGGGTGACGAACCCGTCCCGGTGCGGGTTCGGGTCACCATCGCGGGCAGTGGGGCGACCTTCGACTTTTCGGAGACCGCCGACGCGGCCCGGGGACCGGTGAACACCACCCCCTTCATCGCTGCGGCCTCGGTCTTCTACGTGGTCAAGACCCTCTTCGGACCGGACATCCAGCCGAGCGGCGGCTGCTACCGTCCCCTCGAGATCGTCACCCGACCCGGCTCGCTGCTCGACCCCGGCCCCGAACGCCCGGTGGTGGGCGGCAACCACGAGACCTCCCAGCGCGTCGCCGACGCGGTGTTCCGGGCCCTGGAGCCCACCGGACCGGAGCGCCTCTCCGCGGGCGGGCCGACCACGTCCGGCCTGGTACTGTTCGGAGGGCGGCGCGCGGACGGGGTGTGGACCACGTTCTACGAGACCCACGGAGGCGGGGAGGGCGCCCGTCACGACCGGGACGGCGCGCCGGTGATCCGGGTCCACATGTCGAACGTGATGAATACCCCGGCCGAGGTGGTGGAAGCGGAGTATCCGATTCGGGTCGAGCGCCAGCGCCTGCGCCGCGGCTCCGGCGGGGCGGGGCGGCGGCGCGGCGGCGACGGGTTGCACCGGGCGTACCGGGTGCTGTGCGACGATATGTCGGTCACTTCGATGTTCGAGCGCCGCGTGGTGCCGCCCTACGGCCTGCAGGGCGGTGCGCCGGGAGCGCCGTTCCGGGTGAGCGTCGAGCACGCGGACGGTCGCCGCACCGAGCTTCCCGGCAAGGCCAACGTCCGGCTCGAGCGCGACGACCTGGTGGTCGTCGAGAGTTGCGGCGGCGGGGGCTACGGCGCGCCCGAGGAAATGGGCGGCCCGGAGAGTGCGCCGGCGGAGTCGGCCGGGGTTGCGGCGGCAAGTCTGTCGAGGCTTACATGACACATCCCATAGCACAGTGTTTTTCGTGGATTCCCGCTT
Source organism: uncultured Ectothiorhodospiraceae bacterium (assembly GCA_964420925.1). GTDB lineage: Bacteria > Pseudomonadota > Gammaproteobacteria > HK1 > HK1 > JAJEAD01. The sequence continues at coordinate 47,290 of CAYQVB010000080.1, forward strand.
GCGCGGGAATGATGCACGAGGAGGACTCGAACACGCGAGTGCTCCCGAATTTCCTTCGCCGACGGCGGGGCTGCGCCCCACCCTGGGTGGCTTGCATGAGGAGAAGGGGACGCCAATGAAGCTCGAAGGCAGGAAGGCAATCGTCACCGGGGCCGCGAAGGGCATGGGCGCGGCGATCACCACGACGCTGGCGCGGGAAGGCGCCGACATCGTGCTGAGCGCCCGCGACACCGCTGCGCTCGAGGAAGTGGCGGCGGAGGTCCGTGGCATGGGCCGCGAGGCCTGGGTGGTGGCCTGCGACGTCACCGAGGATTCAGAGGTCAAGGCGGTGGTCGAGCAAACGCTGGAGGTCTTCGGCGGGCGGATCGACATCCTGGTCAACGTCGCCGGCGTCACCGGCCCCATCGAGACCCCGGTGCAGGACATCGAGGTTGCCGACTTCGACTACGTCGTCACTGCCAACGAACGCGGCACCTTCCTTCCCATCAAGTACGTGGTGCCGACGATGATCGGCCAGCGGGAGGGCAAGATCGTCAACATCGCCGGCACCTCGGGGCTGCGCGGCTACGCCATGCGCACCGCCTACAGCGCATCGAAGTGGGCGGTACGCGGCATCACGCGCACCGTGGCCCTGGAGCTCGGGAGATACAACATCAACGTCAACGCGGTGTGTCCGGGCATCGTGGAGGGCCCGCGCATGCACAAGCTCTGCGAGGAGAAGGCGAGGGTGCGGGGTTGGACGTCCGAGCAGGTCTACGCTGAGTACACCGAGGACATGGCGCTCAAGCGCGTGACCACCGCCCAGGACGTGGCCAACGCGGTGCTGTTCATGGCGAGCGAGGACAGCCGCCAGATTACCGGCCAGCACATCGCGGTCGACGGCGGATGGGACGTGTAGTCGGGGTCCGCACCCGACATCGGAGGACGAGCAATGTACGTACCGTTCGAGCTCGAGATGCCGAGCGACCTCGCCGGGGCGCTGAACGCGCTCTCCGCAGCGGGGCACTCGAAGTCGGTCGCGCTGGCCGGGGGCACGAATCTGATCGTCGACATGCGTGCGAAGCGCGAGCGACCGGATCGGGTGGTGGGGCTCGGCAAGGTGGGTGAGCTGCGGGGAATGGATTTCGGCGCCCAGCGCATATCCATCGGCGGCGGAACCACCGTCAGCGACCTCCTGCGATCGTCGAAGATCGCGGAGGCGGCGCCGTCGCTCGTCGAATCCGCGCGCCTCTTCGCGGGCCTGATGGTGCGCAATACCGCGACGGTTGCCGGGAACATCGCCTGCGGCTCGCCGGCGGCCGACCTGGTGCCCCCGCTGCTCTCGCTCGACGCCGACGTGACCCTGGCCAGCGTGGGCGGGACGCGGACGGTGCGGCTCGACGAGTACTTCCTCGACTACAAGCGCGACGTGCGCCGGTCGGACGAACTCATCACGCGAATCTCCTGGCCTCGCACGCCGAAGCCGTCGGTCAACACCTTCTACAAGCTCGCCCGGCGCAAGGGCGACGCGATCACCGTCACCGGCGTGGCGCTGACGCTCTCCGCCGCCGACGGGATCTGCACCCGGGCGCGCATCGCGCTCGGCGCGGTCGCGCCCATCGTCTTTCGCGCCCGGGCGGCCGAGGCGCTGCTGGAGGGTCACGTTCCGACTCCGGCCTTGATCGAAGAGGCCGCGGCGGCTGCGGCGGCGGCTTCGAGTCCCATCGACGACGTTCGGGCCTCCGCCGACTACCGGCTTCACACCGTGGAAGCGCTGACCCGGCGGCTGGTGTCGCAGGCGTGGGACCGGCTCAACTGACGTGGCGCCGGAGCACGATGTCGCCGGCTCCTTCCCGTACACAAACGATGCGAGGATGAGAACCATGTCCACCGAACGCACGATCACGCTCCGCGTCAACGGGCGCGACGAGCAGGCGAGCCTTCCCGCCCATCGCACGCTCCTCGAGGCGCTTCGCGGGATGGGCCACATGGAGGTCAAGTGCGGCTGCGAGAAGGGCGACTGCGGCGCCTGCGCGGTCCTCGTCGACGGGATGGCCGTGGACAGTTGTCTGACCCTGGCCTGGACCGTCGAAGGCGCGAACATCACGACGGTGTCCGGCCTCGGCGACCTGGATGCGCTGCACCCCATGCAGCAGGCATTCGCCGACAGCGGCGCCGCGCAGTGCGGCTTCTGCACGCCGGGGATCATCATCGCGGCGAAGGCGATCATCGACGAGATCCCGGACCCCGGCGAGGACGACATCCGGCTCGGCCTGAGCGGCAACCTCTGCCGCTGCACCGGCTACACGAAGGTCTTCGAGGCGGTGGGCGAAGCCGCCGCGGCCATGCGGGCGGAGCGGAGCGCACGATGAGCGGCGCCACGAGCGAATCCCGGACGCCGCCCAACGTCCGCTTCCGGCAGGTCGGCCACCCGCTGACCCGCACCGACGCCCCCGGCAAGGTGGCGGGCCGAACGCCCTACGCCGGCGACTACGTGATGCCCCACATGCTGCACATGCGGGTGTTCCGCGCGGACATCGCCAGCGCCCGCCTGGTGCGGCTGGACGTCTCCCGGGCGCGAGACCTCGACGGCGTCGCGTGCGTGCTCACCGCCGCGGATCTCCCCGACCGTTCCGCGTCGACCGACATCCCCGGACAGGTCGGCCAGAAACGCCTGGACACCGGCCAGCAGATCCTCGTCCGGGAGCGGGTCCGCTACTTCGGAGAGCCGGTGGCCCTCATCGCGGCGGAGACCCGCGACATCGCGGAGCATGCCCTGGAGCTGGTGGAGGCCGAGTTCGAGCCGCTTCCCGGCGTCTACGACCCGCTGGAGGCGATGCAGCCCGGAGCGCCCGTGGTCACCGCGCCCGACAACATCGTCGCGGAGCGCAGGATCCGCAAGGGCGATGTCGAGGCGGGGTTCGCCGAGGCCGACCTCGTCGTCGAGAACACTTTTCGCACGCCGTTCCAGGAGCAGGCATTCCTGGAGCCGGAGGTGGGACTGGCGTGGGTGGACGAGAACGACGTGGTCAACATCCGCGTCTCCACCCAGGTGATCGAGCACTTCCGGCCCATCGCCGACGCGATCGGGGTCCCCCACAACAAGGTCCGCGTCCGCGGCGCCCTGGTCGGCGGCGGGTTCGGCGGCAAGGAGGATCTCACCGTCGAGGTCTACCTCGCCCTGCTCGCCAAGCGCACCGGCCGTCCGGTGCGCCTGGAGTACACGCGCGAGGACTCCTTCGTCGGCCACGGCAAGCGCCACCCCTTCGTGCTCACCTACCGCACCGGGGTCACGAAGGAAGGAAAGATCACCGCGCTCGAGGTGCGGATGGTGGCCGACTCCGGGGCCTACGTCTTTCTGAGCCCCTACGTCCTGCTCTACGCGCTGGTGGCCGCTCCCGGCCCCTACCGGGTCGACAACCTCAACGTCTTCGCCCGGGCGGTGGCCACGAACAACATGTACACGAGCGCCTTCCGGGGATTCGGCGCGCTCCAGGCCTGCGCCGCCTACGAGCAGCAGATGGACGAGGTGGCCAACGCGCTCGGCATGGGCCGCATGGAGCTCCGGCGGCGCAACTTCCTGCGCACCGGCGAGCCGATGTCGACGGGGTTCGTGCCGCCGAGCGCAATCTGGACCGACCAGTGCGCCGAAAGAGCCTGGGCCGCGCTGGGCGAGTCGACGCCCGCCGAGGGGCCGCGGCGCATCGGGCGCGGGATCGCGTGCTACCAGCAGAGCTACGGCCGGCTCACCTTCCTGCACGATACCTCCGAGGCCTGGGTCGGGGTCGAGATGGACGGCACCGTGGTGGTGCGCTCCGGGGTCACCGACATCGGCGCCGGCCAGGTGTCGGCGCTCGGCCAGATCGCGGCGGAGGTGATCGGCGTCACCCTGGACAACGTCGTGATCTACAACAGCGATTCGGCGGTGACCCCGCTCGCCGGCACCACCACCGCGACCCGCGCCCTGTACATGACCGGCAACGCGGTCAAGCAGGCGGCGGAGGGCGTGCGCGCGCGGCTGGTCGAACGCGCCGCGCGGGAGCTCGGCGTCGAGCCGGATCAGGTCGACCTGGGCGACAACGAAGCCTTCGCGGTGGACAACCCCGAGCAGTCGATGCCGCTGGTCGACCTGGTCCGGACATGCGGAGCCGAGGGCATCCATCGTTCCGAGCTCGCCATGTTCCGGGCGCCCTTCACCGACTTCCTCGATCCGGAGACCGGCCAGGGTCAGGTCCATCCCGACTACGCCTACGGCGCGCATGCGGTGGAAGTGGCGGTCGACGTCGACACCGGCGAGGTCGAGGTGCTGAAAAGCGTCGCCGCCCACGATGTCGGGCAGTGCATCAACCCGGCCGCGGTGGAAGGCCAGATCCAGGGCGGCGCCCAGAACGGTCAGGGGTATGCGCTCAGCGAGGAGATGCTCTACGAGAAGGGACGGCTGCTCACGCCGTCGTTCAGCGAGTACCTGATGCCGACTGCGATGGACATGCCGAAGGTCGAGTGCATCATCCTCGAGTCGCGCAGCGGCGTCGGCCCCTACGGCGCCAAGGGCATCGGGGAGCCGGCCATGACCCCGGTGGCGCCGGCCATCGCCAACGCCATCGCCGACGCGATCGGGGTGCGGGTCTTCGAGATGCCGATCACGCCCGAGCGGGTCGTTCGGGCGTTGAAGGGCCGGAGCGAATCCGGAGGGGTCGAATTGCGGGCATGAGCGACGCGGCGGTCAAGCCGAGTTCGGCCCCCGCGACCGGGCGGGCGCCGAGCGTGTCCGGGGCTCGCGAAGGGCGTCGTGCATCGGCGTCCCCCTCCGGGCTCGGGGTTCCTCGCGCCGGGAAGAACGACACTCCACTGGGGCGATACGTCAGGATTCTGGAATCCGTCTCCGCGTCGCGAAGCGGCCTGACCCTCACCGAGATCGCGCACGAGTCCGGCTTGCAGGCCGGGACGGCGCATCGACTCCTTCGGGGTCTCGTGGATCTCGGACTCCTGCGCGCCCGCACCGAGTCGAAGCGCTACGTGCCGGGGCCCCGACTGAAGAACCTCCTCCACCTCACCCTGGGCATGGCGGAGTACGCGGGACTGGCCCGGTCGATCCTGGACCGGCTGGTGGAGGACTTCGGTGAAACCGTCCATCTGGCCCGACTGAACGGCGACTGGGCCGAGTCGGTGCTGATGAAGCAGCCCCAGGGCTCGGACCGGGCATTCGTCCAGCCGGGACGCCGGCTGCCCCTCTACGCGGCCGCTTCGGGCAAGGCGATCCTGGCCTTCCAGAGCGAAGGCTTCGTCTCCCGCTACCTGACACGTCCGCGCGTGCGCTACACGGATCGGACCAAGGTCGACGATGCCGAGATCCTCCGGGAGATGGCCCGGGTTCGCGAAGAGGGCATGGCGGTGTGCGAGAACGAGCTGGACGCCGGGGTGCTGAGCTACGGGTATCCGGTTCCCGCCGGTGAGGGCCCCGTCCTCTATTCCATTGGCATCACCGGCCTCGCGGATCGCTTCCGGCTCGTCGAGCGGACGCGGATCCGGGAAAGGCTGTCCGAAGCCGCCGCCGAACTGAGCCGGAGCCTCGGCTTCGACGAATGAACGCCGCCATGAGCCGTCGCCCGACCATGGATTCGAAAGTGCGCGACGAGGTATCGGTCGCCATCGACATCCGGAACGTGGTCAAGGTGTTCGGCGCGCCCCCGGACGAAGTGCGGGCATTGCAAGCGGTGACTCTGGACATCCGGGACAACGAGTTCTTCACCCTGCTCGGCCCCTCGGGCTGCGGCAAGACGACGCTGCTGCGGCTGATCGCCGGCTTCGAGGCGGTCACCGACGGCGTGATCCTTCTGTACGGAGAGGAGATCGAGGGCCTTCCGCCCAACAAGCGCCCGGTCAACACCGTGTTTCAGCACTACGCGCTCTTTCCCCACATGTCGGTTGCGGACAACGTGGCGTTCGGGCTCGAGCGACTTCGCCTGCCCGAGCCGCAAGTCCGTGAGACCGTCGCGCAGATGTTGTCGCTGGTAAAGATGGAGTCCTTCGCCGGGCGGCGGCCGAATCAGCTCTCCGGCGGACAGCAGCAGCGCGTCGCCCTGGCCCGCGCGCTCGCGCCCCATCCCCGGGTGCTGCTGCTCGACGAGCCGCTCTCGGCGCTCGATCTCAAGCTGCGCCAGGCGATGCGGGGGGAGTTGAAACGCCTGCAACGCGACACCGGCATCACCTTCGTCTTCGTCACCCACGATCAGGAAGAAGCCCTGACCATGTCGGACCGCATCGCGGTCATGAGTCACGGCGAGCTGCAACAGGTGGGCACGCCGACGGAGATCTACCAGAGACCCGAGAACCGCTTCGTGGCGGACTTCATCGGCGCGGCGAACCTGGTCCCCGCTCGCTGCGTCGAGGTCGAAGGCGAGAAGGCGACCTGCACCTGGCTCTCCGGAGAGACGGTGGAGGCGGTCGCGGACCGGGAATGCAGGCCTGGCGCGGAGGTCGCCCTGTTCGTGCGGCCCGAGCGGCTCGCATTGGAACGGGCGACCGGTGACGGTCACGGGCGGGTCGCGGACGCCACCTATCTGGGATCCTCCACTCTTTACGAGATCGCCTTGCCGGACGGTACCCTGGTCCGGGTATCGAGGCCGGCCGAAGACCCCGAGTCCTGGCAGCCGGGCGACGAGGTCCGCTTGCGCGTCCCTGCGGGCCAACTTCGCGTGCTGTCGACATGAGCAGTGCCGGCGACCGGGAGCGGCGTGCCCTCAGACTCTACGGGCTGTTGCCGTCGTGGCTGGTGATCGGGGTTTTCATGGTGGGCCCGGTCCTGATCATGGCGGCGGTCTCGGTGCTCGAGGCGAACGTGTTCGGTGGCGTCCACCCCCGGTTCTCCCTGGAGGCGTACCGGCAGATCCTGTTCGACTACGACCTCTTCGACCGGCTCGAGTTCAACCCCGGATACCTGATCATCATCGGGCGCTCCTTGAGCCTCGCGCTCATCGCGACTCTGATCTGCCTGCTGGTCGGCTTCCCCACCGCGTACTACATGTCGCAGCAAACGGAACGCCGCAAGAACCTGCTGATATTCCTCGTCACCATCCCGCTCTGGACCAACCTGCTCATCCGCACCTTTGCCTGGATCATCATCCTTGGCCGCAACGGGGTCATCGAAGCGCCGTTCCGAGGGCTGGGCTGGCTCGAGGAGGACGCGACCCTCGGGCTGATGTACTCCAACTTCGCAATCTGCGTGGGACTCGCTTACTCCTATCTGCCCTTGATGGTGCTGCCCCTGTTCGCGTCCATGGAGAAGCTCGACACGCGGCTGCTGGAGGCCGGAAGCGATCTGTATGCAAACCGTTTCGACCTGGTCCGGCGGATCATCGTGCCGCTCACCATGCCCGGCATCATCGGCGGCTGCATCCTGGTGTTCGTGCCGAGCCTCGGTGCCTTCATCGCTCCGGATCTGCTGGGCGGGGGCAAGAAGCTGATGCTCGGCTCGCTGATTCAGTTCCAGTTCGCGACCGCGAGAAACTGGCCTTTCGGCGCCGCGGTGGCGATGGTGCTGCTGACTCTGGTGGTGGTGCTGCTCGTCGTTCAGGCCCGCTCGGCGGTGCGGCAGGAGCGCCTGGCACAAGAGTCGGTCTCGAAATGAGTGCCGCGAGCGCCAGGTTCAAGCCGGTTACGCGATTCCCCGGATTTGCCGGGTGGACGCTCATGTTCTTCGTGTTCCTGTACGCGCCCATGGTGGTGCTGGTCGTCTACTCCTTCAACGACAGCAAGTTTGCGATGGTGTGGACGGGCTTCAGTTGGCGCTGGTATCTGAAAGTGCTCGAAAACGACGACATCCGCGCCGCGATGGTGAACTCGCTGATCGTCGCCTCGGTTGCAGCGCCCGTGGCCACGGCCATCGCGACGATGGCCGCGCTCGCCATCGTGCGCGGCGGGCGCTTCCGGGGACGGGCCTTCAGCATCGGCCTCATCTCCCTGCCCTTGATGGTTCCGGAGATCGTGACCGCGGTGGCCACCCTGATCTTCTTCGCCCTGTTGAAGATTCAGCTCGATCTGGGCAACGTGATCATCGCGCACACCGTGTTCTGCATTCCCTTTGCATTCATGCCCATTCGAGCCGCGCTGGAGAGCATGGACCCCACCCTGGAGACCGCCGCGCGGGACCTCTATGCATCCGGTGCCGAAGCCTTCAGGACCGTGACCCTGCCGCTCTGGACGCCGGGGATCCTCTCCGGACTGATGCTCGCCTTCGTCATCTCCGTCGACGACTTCATCATCACCCTGATGGTGGCCGGAGCCGGATCGACGACGTTGCCGGTGTACATTTACAGCATGATTCGCCAGGGCGTGACCCCGGAGGTCAACGCGGTCTCGACCATGATGTTGATCGTCTCGGTACTGCTCGTCACCGGATACTGGCTTCTCTCCAGGAGAGGTACCGTACAGAAATGATATCCGCCGCAGGCCGTGCGGTTGGAATCAGAAACAGAGGAGAAATCCAATGAAAGAGCGAATGGTTGGTCTGGTCAAGGCCGCGGCATTGGCCACGGGGTCGATGCTGGCGCTCGGCGCGTTCGCCGAGGGTCAGCTCAACATCTACAACTGGAGCGACTACACCCCGCCGGATCTCGTCGAGAAGTTCGAGCAGGAAACGGGCATCACCGTGACCATCGATACCTACGACTCCAACGAGACATTGCTCGCCAAGCTGCAGTCCGGTGCGACCGGATACGACCTCGCGGTGCCGTCTCAGCACTTCGTCGAGATCATGCTTCACGAAGGGCTGCTGGAAGAGATCGACGGCATCCCGGACATGCCGAACTTCCAGTATGTCGATCCGCGTTGGAGAAATCCGGCATGGGATCCCGAGCAGAAGTACTCGGTCCCCTACCAGATGGGATCGGCGTCCTTCGCCTACCTGGCGGATTCCTATTCCGGCGACGGCTCTTCGCTGAAGGAGTTCTTCGAGCCCAACGAAGAGGCCTGCGGCCGGCTCGCGGTGCTGAAGTCACCCGACGAGATGGTCAATCTCGCCCACCTCTACCTGGGCTCGGAGTTCTGCTCGGAGGACCCGGCCGAGATGCAGGCGGTGATGGATCTCTTTCTCGGGCAGAAGGAGTGCGTGACGACCTACTCCTCCGAAGGCATCAACGACCGGCTGATGAACAAGGATGTCATCATGCACGCACACTGGGACGGCTACACCCACAAGGGGTTCATGGAGGGTATTTCCGATCTGCGTTATGCATACCCGAAAGAGGGCGTCGTCGGCTGGTTCGACAGCCTGGTGGTCCCCAAGGGCGCGAAGAACATCGAGAGCGCGAAGAAGTTCATGAACTTCCTGCTCGCGCCCGAGAACATGGCGATGCTGTCCAACTACGCCAACTACGCCAACGCGGTCCCCGACTCACGTGAGTTCCTCTCCGAGACGTTGCAGAACGCGCAGGCGACGACCGTTCCGGACGGCGTGCCGGTGGTGTTCGGCGCCGCGTGCAACGAGACCGCACAGAAGCTCGTCGACAGGGTCTGGACCCGCGTATTGCAGTAACCCCTCACCATGCGCACCCCGATCCACGCGGATCGGGGTGCGCGGGCGGCGTGCCGTGGGCCTCCGTGACCCGGGGCTCATCGGTGGGGCGAATGCGCTACACTCGGTCCTGGTGTGAGGACACACCAGATCCACGGGCAACCAGGGAAGAAGCCATGACGAACCATGCTGCCGCCAAGGTCGGCCTGAAGCAGGAGACGATCGCGATCGTCGCGGTCGGTCTCACCATCCTCGGCACGCTGCTGTTCACCACCACCCGGCTCGAAGCCCGCATCGACCGCATTCAGGACGAGGCGCGAGCGGACCGGGAAGCCTTCGCCCAGGAAGGCGCTCGCTTTCGGTCGGAGGCCCGAGCGGACCGCGAAGCCTTCTCCCGGGAAATCCTTCGCTTGACCGCCGGCCACGCCCGGCTTGAAGGTGTCGTCGAGGGTCCCCGCACCGAGTAGACTCGATTGTCGGTGCCCCCGAGGCTCCGTCAGGCGAAGGAGTCGAAGGGCGTTGCGTCGAGGAAGCGATCCAGCACGTTGCGGGTGATGCGGGAGACGTTGTTGTCGTAGCGCTGATGGTAGAGGGCGGAGCACCACCCGATCGAGCCGGTGGAGAACACCGCTCCGCCGTTCGGCGTCTCGAAGAACACGATGTCCGCGCGCACCCGGGGGTCGTCCTGGCCGCCGATGGGCAGGTACATGTGCCCGACGTCTTCGTTGACGTGCAGGTAGGAGTCGGTGTGCTTCTCCGAGGAGGCGAGATTCAGCGCGTGCGGAGGCGTCCCGTAACCGCGATCGTAGATGTCGAGCTCGATGCCGGCGGCGCCCCCGCCGATCAGCCCGAAGTCTCCGATCAGCTCCTCCGGCCCCACGCCTTCGAAGACGAAGGCGGCGCGCGGGTCGAAGCTGTCCGGATTGCGCCGGTAGTACGACGAGAAGTCGAAGCCCTGGGCGATGAAGCCGTTGCCGACCAGGTACTGGGGGGTGCGCCCGCAGCGCCACCAGATTCCGCCGTACTCGCCGTTGAAGGCCATGTAGTACTCCCCGGGCTCGGCGATCCAGGAGCGTGAGCCGTCCTCGGCCCGGCGCATCTCCATGACTCCCGGCTTGTCGTCCCGGAAGGCCACCCTCCAGTAGAAGCCGTTGCCGCCGAGGTACATCAGCCGGCCGCCCTCCTGGGTGTAGGCGTAGAGCCCGTTCCACATGGGGGTGGAGTAGTACTCGGGGTGGGTGCAGGTCATGACGCAGCGGTAGCGGCGCAGGCACTCCACCCCTTCCGCGTGCAGGTCCTCGTCGGTCAGCACGTCGTAAGGGACGCGCTCGCTTTCCAGCCAGTCGACGAGATGCATGTCGGCGGAGAGCTGCCACAGGGACCCGTGCTTGGGGCGGAAGTTGAGGATGGGGCGAAGCCGCGATGAATAGCACACCCCGGTCCCGTCCGCGTGGTGGTCGTACATCGAGTTGCCGAGCTCCGGGTGCAGGTTGAGATAGCGGTCCTCGGGGAAGATCTCGGTGATGTGGTTGTAGTCGAGCTCGCCGTGCTCGTTCTCCATGCCGGACCGCCAGTTTGCGTAGGCGAGGTAGCTGGCCGTCGGTGCGAGCAGCAGGAGCGGGGCGCTGGCGGTGCCGCGGGGCGGGCGGACGAAGAAGGGGATGTGGTCCTCCTGGTCGCCGCTCGTGAGCTTTGCGGCATGGAAGCCGCTCCGGGCGCCTTGCGGCACCTCGAGCTCGAAGTCCGTTTCCCACTCGCAGTCGTAGAGGGAGTCCTCCAGGAAGTGGACGGCGGCGTACTGTTCGGGGGCGTGGCGGTAGTTCATCTCCTCGCCGGTCCAGCTCGAGCCGCGGACCGCCCGGATCGGCAGGTTGACGAGCTCGCCGTGGATGCCATTCGGGGAGATGTCCACGATGGTGTCGCTGTGAATCTCCCGGGAGAAGTCGAGGGCCGCGCATATCGAGGGACGAAGGGCGGCCGGCAGAGGGCCATGGCGCAGGGTCTCCAGTTCCGCTTCCGCGAGCGGACGATTCGCGACGAGGGGGCGCTCGATGCGCCCGTTGAAGACGAGCTCGGGCACGGGCCGTCCCCTCCGGCTGCGTTCCCGGGAGTGGGCGGCAATGAGCAGCGGGGCGTCGCAGCCGAGCGACACCGCACCCTCGAATCGAGCCCGCGTGGCGCCGCTCGAAGCGTCGCGCGCGTAGGATTCGAGCAAGCGCTGGCTCACCCGCGCCTCGCCGCTCTCGGCGTCGCAGGTGGCCTGAACCAGATACCACTCTCTCGCAACCAGGGGGTGACCCACCGAAACTTCGCGGAAGCCTCCGGCGCCGTCGCCGAGCGCGAGCACCATCCCCTGATGCGGGTCGCACCACAGGGCGAAGCCCGTGCCCCGAGCGGGATCCGCCTTCGAGAGCACGCAGGCGCGGCGTGCATCGGGCAGGGTGGGATAGACCGTCACCTGCAGGGAGAGGCTCGAAAGACCCTCGAAGACCGGGTGGTGCGGGACGATGCCGAAGGACCCCGCGTGAACCGCCTGGTGTCGGCCCGGGTACTCCCCGCTCGCCGTGCGCGGCATTGGCTCGTCGCGGTAGCCGGGCCCGTCGGGCTGGGTGTCTCCCGAGAGCAGCCGCACGATCTCCGCGCGGTAGCTCGACACCTCCGGCTCGCAGCTCACCATGAAGCGGATCCGTTCGCCCGGGGCCACGCTGATTTGGTCCGCGTATCCGACAATCTTCTTCTCCATCCTGCTGCCTCCCGCTCAGTCGATGTCGAGCGTCTGGCCGGTGATCGCCTGCCAGCGCAGCTTGAACACCGTCCACTCGGCCTCGGCGCGCGACGTGTACACCTGGTCTTCGAGCAGCTCGACGTCGACGCCCCTCTGTCCCGAAAGGCGTCCGAGCACCCATTCCCGGTGCGGAATGCGGGTGACGAGAACGTGACGTCCCGCCACCTCGCACCAGCGCATCCGGGTCACGATGCGTTGCAGCTCGGGGCGGTGCGGCCCGAAGGGGTTGTCCCTGAACTCCCGCGCGAGGTCGATTCGGCTGGCATCGATGGGATAGTGGGAAGGCATCGTGCTTCTCCCGCGCCCTGATGGCCGAACATCAGATATCACTTGCGAACGGGCCGCAACCCGCGAGTGCAATTGACCGCGCCGCGCTTGTCGCTATGCTCCCCGCGCGCCCTCGGGGATCCGGGGGCTCGAAGCGCCTGCCCGGCATCGGCCACCCGTCACCTCATCGGAGCTCCGCCCCATGGACATCGGCATCACCATGTTCCCGACCGACTACAGTATCCGCATCGACGAGCTCGCCCGCGAGGCCGAAGCGCGGGGTTTCGAGTCGCTCTTCGTTCCCGAGCACACCCACATTCCGGCGAGCCGGCGCAGCCCCTGGCCGGGCGGCCCCGAGCTGCCGCGCGAGTACTGGCACACGCTCGACCCCTTCGTAGGGCTCGCCGCGGCCGCCGCGGTCACGAGCCGGCTGCGTCTGGGCACCGGCATCGCGCTGCTCACCGAGCGCGACCCGATCCTGACCGCCAAGGAGTCAGCGACCGTGGACCTGCTCTCCGACGGGCGTTTCGAGCTCGGCATCGGGGCGGGCTGGAACGCGGAGGAGATGGAGCACCACGGCACGGTGTTCAAGGATCGCTTCAAGGTGATGATGGACCGCGCACTGGCGATCAAGGCCATCTGGACGCAGGAGGAGCCCGAGTACCACGGTGACTTCGTCGACTTCGACCCGATCTGGTCGTGGCCAAAGCCGGTGCAGCGGCCTCACCCGCCCATTCTGCTGGGCGGGGAGAGCCGGCACAGCCTGCGACGCATCGTCCGGCACCTGGACGGTTGGATGCCGCGGGCGCGAGGTGGTTTCGATGCGCCGGCGGAGATGGCGCGTCTGCGGCGCTTTGCGGAGGAGGCGGAGCGCGATGCCGCTACCCTGAACGTGTCGGTGTTCGGAGCGCCCGCGAACCCGGAGAGCATGGACAGCTACCGCGAGGCGGGAGTGGACCGCGCGATCCTCAGCCTGCCCTCGAAGGACCGCGACGAGGTGCTCCCTCTCCTCGACCGGCTGGGCGCGCTACTCGGCTGAGGACGGGGAGAGCCGGCAGGCGTCTTCTTGCACGCCCGCCAATCCTCGCCTCGACGGAACACCCGCGCTGGCCGGAGTGGGGACGGAGGGCGCTGGAGGTTGGACTCAGTTCAGGCGCCGCTCCGGAACCACGTAGAAGCCTTCCTGAAAGTCACCGAAGAGCTCCGGCACCTGCGGATGGTTCACCGGCCCGCTGTCGTCACGCAGCAGGTTCTGTTCCGACACGTAAGCGACATAGGTGGTCGCCTCGTTCTCCGCGAGCAGGTGATAGAAGGGCTGATCCTTGCGCGGACGCACGTCCTCCGGAATGGAGAGCCACCATTCCTGCGAGCTCGAAAACTCGGGGTCCACGTCGAAGATCACGCCCCGAAACGGGTACAGGCGGTGGCGGACCACCTCTCCCAACCGGAACTTGGCTTCATGGAGGCTCATGGCGCTGGAAATGGCGGCGTCCGCCTCGTTTTCAAGCTCTCTTGGCTCCGACGCTCAGGGTCCGCCCTCAGCGTGGTCTGGCGGTTTCCGGGTGCTCTCCCGAGGCCCGTCCGCTGCGGTGCAGCCATTTGGGGGTTCGCGTGCGGACACCATATCAGAAAGCGCGGCCCGAAGTGTCCGGGCGCCGGGCGACCGGTTCTGATCGGGCGTTGCCTCAGCCCCTCACCGCGGCCACCGCATCGTTCAGTGCGGCGACGTAGATGCGGAGATCGCTGCCCACTGTGACCAGATCGAACCCCTCTTCGATCATGGACCGTGCGTAGGAGGGCGAGAGGCAGTGAATGCCGGCCCTGATGCCGGCCCGGTGCGCGGCCTCGCGGATGCGGCGGATGGCGGCGAGCACCACCGGGTCGTCGTGATCGAGCTTCGGCGTGCGGCCCAGAGAGAGGGCGAGGTCGCTCGGTCCGATGTAGATGCCGCTCAAGTCGGGGGTCGCCACGATCCCCTCGAGGTTGTCGAGCGCCTCGGCGGTCTCGACCATGGCCAGGGTGACGACGCTCTCGTTGGCCTTCGTCCAGTACTCGGCGCCGTACACAAGGCCTGCGCGCGTCGGCCCGAAGCTGCGCACGCCGCGCGGCGCGTAGCGGGTGTAGCGCACCAGGTTCTCGGCGTCCTCCGGGGTATTGATCATGGGGCAGACGATGCCGAGCGCACCGGCGTCGAGCAGCTTCATGATGACGCCGGGCTCGAGCCACGGCGCACGCGCCATCGGAGTGGCGGCGGAGGCCGACATCGCCAGCAGCATCGTGAGGGCGGCCTGGTAGTCGATCAGCCCGTGCTGGAGATCGACAGTCACGGAATCGAAGTCCGCCCGCGCGGTGAGCTCGGCGGTGATCGGGCTCGGCACCGCCAGCCACCCGTTGATCGCGGCCTTTCCCTCCGCCCAAGTGTCGAGGAGTCGGGTCTTCACATCTTCTTCCTCACCGGGCAGGGCGCGCCGCGCCGCCTCTCTCGCGGCGGTCGCCCGGCCGTACCCTTCACCCGAAGACCGAGATGTCGACCGCGGGTCGGAGCTCCGCGCACACCGCCAGGACCTCGTGGATGGGGCTCTGCTCGAACTCCTCAAAGAGGGCCTCGTCCTGGACCTCGCCCCCGTCGGCCGCGGTGAACGCCTGCTGCTGGATGATGTAGTCGAAGCGCGGCGCCCACTTGCGCGCCCCGAGCCGGGCGGTGGTCGAGCAGTTGTCGACCATGAAGGACACGCCCTTGTAGTCCATGTAGGGGTTCAGGGAGTCGACCGCCTCGATGATCGACTCGTTCGCGATCTCGGAGAAGGGATGGCCGCGCTCCGCAAGCACGTCGACCTGGGCCATCATGGTCGCCATGTAGACCGCTGCGGTCTCCGCGTGGATGGGCGCGTAGTTGCGCGAGGTGTCAGCGCGCACCCGGACCCCGGTTTGCCACATCTCGGTGCCGTCGATCTTGCCCATCGGGTACTCGCCGTGGCGCTTGGTGGCGTTGATGACGCTGCGCACCTCGTTGCCGCAGGCGACGTCATCGTAGATCTCCATCAGGATGTCCTTGGCGGGGTGGTAGGCCGCGCAATAGGTCTTGCGGAAGGTGGCCTTCTCCTCGTCGCTCAGCTCCTCGTACACCGCCTTGAGGCCGCTGCGCGAGATGGTCTTGCTGATCGGCCCGGTGATCGACTGCGCGGAGTTGAGGAATGCCTCGTCGTGCGACATCCCGTTGTCGATGAGGCGCCGGTAGAGGTTCTCCGCGATGCCGTGCACCGCGCCGAGCAGGATCCCGCGCTCGCCGAAGATGTCGGACTTGTACTCCGACTCGAGCGTGGTCATGAAGGTGCAGGGCGAGCCGAGCGCCACCGCCCAGCCGAGCGCGCAGTCGGTGGCGCGGCCGTCAATGTCCTGCTCGACCGCGAAGCTGCAGTTGATGCCCGCCCCGTTGATCTCCTTGCCCTGCTCGTAGAGGCGCCGCACCGAGGGTCCCATGCCCTTGGGGCACACCCCGATGACGTTGATGTCGGGGGGAAAGTACTCCCCGATGCTCTGCAGGTGCGCGAGCAGAAAGCCGTGCGAGAGGCCGAGCGTCTTGCCGGAACGCAGCGCATCGAAGACCCGCCGGAAGTTCTCGGCCATCGCCGCGTCGGAGATGAGGAGCAGGGCGAGGTCGCTCTCCCGAATCACCTCGTACATCTCCCCGAGCGTGCCGTTCTCGCGGGTGAAGCCGGCGTCGGCCGCCTTGGCCATCGAGGACGACCCTTCGCGCAGGCCCACCTTGACGCGGATCGCGCTGCCTTCGAGCGATTCGCGCAGGTTCTGGGCCTGGGCCGGGCCCTGCGAGGACCAGCCGATCACGCCGATCTGCCCGATGCCCTCGAATGCCCGGGGCAGGCGGTCGAAGAGGTGGCGCCCCCCGTGCAGGATGGTTTCCTCGGTGTCGCCGAGGCGGATGGTCCTGGTCTCGAAGACCTTCGATGTGAAGCTTGCACTCGTGCTCATGCTGGAATCGGCTCAGTAGTATCCCTGGTAGGGTTTCTGGTGGGTGGCGCGCTGGAAGAGGTTGATGAGGGTCATGAAGTCGTAGACCGGCAGCCCCGTCGCCTCGTGCACCGCACTCGCGTAGGGCGGCATGAGCGAGCACTCGAGCACGATGGCGCCGAGCCGGGGTGACGACTCGCGCAACGCCACCGCTTCGGCGGCGACCTCGCGCTCGATGAGGTCAGTGTCCACGACCTCCGCCGGATCCTTGAACGCCTCGTGCCAGTGCGGATTGTCCTGCATGCCCCGGATCACCAGCTCGCGCTCGGGCGAGATGCCGGAGAGCTCCAGCACCTGGTTGCCGAGCGCGGTGCTGTTGGCGGTGAGCACCCCGAGGGTCTGGTCCCGCCCGAGAAAGGACGAGACGAGGGGGAGCTGCAGCAGGCTCGACAGGAACACCGGCACGTCGACCGCCTCCGACACCAGGTCCTGGAAGTTGACGAAGAAGCCGCAGTCGCTGCTGATCCCCTTCACGCCCTGGGCCTCGAGCTCCTGCGCGGTCTCGATGACCGCGTCGTCGAGCTCTGGATCGCCGATGAAGACCCGCTCGGGGGTCGCCCCCGGCACGGTGCGGTAGAGCACCGGGTAGTCGTAGCTGGTGGCGTTGCCGACGTCGCCGGGCACGAAGGGCTGGCGCACGTCGAGGAGCAGGATGCCGACGCAGTAACCATAGGCGTCGGCACGCGGCAGCATGTCGTAGACGGGCATGGTGGCTCCTCCTACATGAAGCCCTGGTAGCGCCGCGGGTGGGTACCGGCCTGCATGTAGTCGATGAGGGAAACGAAGTCGAACACCGGCACTCCCACCGCCTGCTGCACCGCCGCGGCATAGGGCGGCATCAGGGAGCACTCGAGCAGGATCGCGCCGAGGTCGGGGTGCTCATCCTTGATCGCTCGGGCCTTGGCCACCGTCTCCTCGTTGATGAGGTCGGTATCCATCGTGCCCTTGGGGTCGAGGATGGAAGAATGGAACTCCGGCTCGTCCTGCATCCCGCGAATGATGATCGGGTTCCGGGGCTTGATTCCGGCCCGCTCGAGGAAGTCCTCCGACAGGTTGCTGGAATCCGCGGTGAGGATGCCGATGGGGCGTCCCGGGCCTACGCTCCGCTCGATGAGGGGGAGCTGAAGCAGGCTCGACATCGCCACCGGCACGTCGACCGCGTCCGCCGCCGCCTGCTGGTACTGGAGCATGAAGCCGCAGTCGCTGCTGATGCCGCGCACGCCCTGTCGGGCCAGGTCGCGCGCCGCGTCCGCAATCGCGCCCGCGAACTCCGGGGCGCCGTTGAGGCACACGTCGGTCGCGAGTCCGGGGACGATCCGGTAGACCACCGGGTAGCGATAAGTGCTGGCGTTCGCGACATCTCCCGGAGGGAAGGGCATGTGCGCATCGAGGAGCAGGATGCCAACGCTCTGGCCGTAGCTCTCGGCGTGGCGATTGGTGTGGTAGACCGGCATGTGGGTGTCTCCTCTTCGGCCGGCCGGGCGTTCGGCGCGGGTTACCGGAACACTGGTCCGGGCAGGGGCCTCGAGCGGCGGAATCTTGAGCGAAAGCGCGAAGCGGCGTCAAACTCGGCGGTTGGCGCGCAGCGCACAGGTCGTGGCCCAGGAAGGCGCGACGACCGCAGTTGATGGCGGCTGCGCTATCATCGCGCGCCGAATGACGCGGTGACGGGCGGGCATGGAAGCAGCAGGCGAACTCGACTGGCATCGCGAGATCTTCGAGGTCCTGCGCGCCAGGGACTTCTCCCTTGCGGCCCACGTCCCCGACGCCGGACACGCCCCCCTCATCCGGATGTGCGAGGCCTGCTCGGACATCGATGCCGTCACCCTGACCACGGAGGAGGAGGGGG
>CAYQVB010000081.1:0-58292 GCA_964420925.1 uncultured Ectothiorhodospiraceae bacterium
CCACCGGCGCGTGGTGGGGGCGGGAGGCCTGCACATCGTGGGCACCGAGCGCCATGAGTCGCGGCGGGTCGACAACCAGCTCCGGGGACGCTCGGGCAGGCAGGGCGACCCCGGCTCGACGCGCTTCTACCTCTCTCTCGAAGACGACCTCATGCGGATATTCGCTTCCGAGCGCGTCGCCAACATCATGCAGAAGCTGGGCATGGAGCACGGTGAGGCGATCGAGCACAAGTGGGTGACCAAGGCGATCGAGAACGCGCAGCGCAAGGTGGAGGCCCGCAACTTCGACATCCGCAAGCAGCTCCTGGAGTACGACGACGTCGCCAACGACCAGCGCAAGGAGGTCTATGCGCTGCGCACCGAGCTGCAGGAAACCGACGACATTTCGGGAAGGGTCGACGCCATTCGCCAGGACGTGATCGAGGACATCATCGATCAGCACATTCCCCCCCAGAGCCTGGACGAACAGTGGGATGTTTCCGGGCTCGAGACCGCGATTCGCCACGAGCTCGGTCTCCCGCTTCCGCTTCGGGAGTGGCTCGACTCCGACGACGAGCTGCACGAAGAGCCCTTGCGCAAGCGCATCCACCAGGAGGCGGTCGCCGCCTACCGGTCGAAGGAGGGGGAGCTCGCGGAAGCCTATGGCCCGGAGGTGGCGGGCGGACTGATGCGCCGCTTCGAGAAGGAGGCGATGCTCGCCATCCTCGATACCGCCTGGAAGGAACACCTCGCGGCGATGGACTACCTGCGCCAGGGCATCCATCTCAGAGGCTATGCGCAGAAGAATCCCAAGCAGGAGTACAAGCGCGAAGCCTTCGACATGTTTCAGAGCCTGACGGCGCGCCTCAAGACCGAGCTCATCGGGGTGCTTTCCAAGGTGCAGTTGAGAGATGAGAGCCAGGTGCGGGCGATGGAGGCGCGGAACCAGCGCGCGCGTCCGGCATCGGCGACGCACGAGGGGACGGAAGACCGGGACGCCCCGGCCGCCACCGCTTCGCGCGGAAACGGCGCCGCCGGGCCTTCGCGCCGGGGCAACGGAGCCGCCGCCGGCCAGACTGCTTCCTCCTCGACGCCCTACATCCGGGCAGCCCGAAAGGTCGGCCGCAACGAGCCCTGTCCCTGCGGCTCGGGAAAGAAGTACAAGCGTTGCTGCGGCCGGCTCGCCTGAGCGGAGCGAAGGAACAGGAAAAACAGGGAGAGGACAATGGCGGTCGGACTTGCCGATATCGAGTTCATGGCGCCGGTGAAGGGGGTCCGGGTGGGCAGCGCCGCGCTGGGCGGGCGAAAGGAGCCGCGCGACGATCTCGCGCTCTTCGAGCTGTCGCCCGGGTCGCGGTGTGCGGCCACCTTTACCCGGAACCGGTTCTGTGCCGCTCCGGTCACCGTCGCCCGCCGGCACCTCGCCGAGGCCACGCCGCGTTACTTCCTGGTGAATGCGGGCAACGCCAACGCGGGCACCGCCGAGCGCGGCGTGCACGACGCGATTCGCTGCTGCGAAATGGTCGCGAATCCATCCGGAGTGGACCGGGCGAGCGTGCTGCCCTTCTCCACCGGGGTGATCGGGGAGTACCTGGAGCTCGATCGCTTCGAAGGGGCGATTCCCGCCGCCCTCGCGTCGCTTCGGCCCGAAGGCTGGGAGAGCGCGGCGCATGCCATCAGGACGACCGACACCGTGGCCAAGGGGGTGTCACGGAGTTTTTCGATCGACGGCGCCGAATGCCGCATCAATGCGGTGGCGAAAGGCTCGGGCATGATTCGACCCGACATGGCCACCATGCTCGCGTTCGCGGCGACCGACGCGGCGGTGGCCCCGGACGTACTCCACGCCTGCCTGCGCGCCGCCGTCGAGGGCTCGTTCAACCGCATCACGGTGGACGGCGACACCTCGACCAACGACGCCTGCGTGCTCGCGGCTACCGGCGCGAGCGGCGCCCGACCCATCGACGACGTCCGGCAGGATGCCTACGGGGCGCTCTTCGAGGCGGTGCGCGAGAGCCTCGAGTGGCTGGCGCAAGCCATCGTTCGGGACGGGGAGGGGGCGACGAAGTTCATCACCGTGGCGGTGGAGGAGGGAGAGAACGAGGCCCTGTGCCGGCGGGTGGCCTATGCCGTGGCGGAGTCGCCGCTGGTGATGACCGCCATGTTCGCGTCCGATCCGAACTGGGGCCGGATTCTCGCGGCGGTCGGCCGATCACTGCCCCCTCACGCCGACATCGACCGGGTGCGCGTGTACCTCGACGACGTGTGCATCGTGGCGGAGGGAGGAAGGGCCCCCTCCTACCGGGAGGAAGACGGCCAGCGAGTCATGGATCAGGAGGAAGTGAGCGTCAGGATCCGGCTCGGCAGCGGCAGCTCGGCGGCCCGCATCTGGACCTCGGATCTGTCCCACGAGTACGTGAGGATCAACGCCGAGTACCGTAGCTGAAGGCGCGTTCCCTGCCGATGGGAGCGCTCAGCGTTCGAGGTACTGGAGCTTTTCCTCGACGCTTTCCCACTCCTCGGCGTCGGGAGGTGCGTCTTTCTTCTCGCTGATTACCGGCCATTCCTGGGAGAGTTCGGCGTTCAGGTCCAGAAAGTGGCGCTGGTCTTCGCGCAGGTCGTCCTCGGAGAGGATCGCCTCCACCGGGCACTCGGGCTCGCACAGCGTGCAGTCGATGCACTCCTCCGGGTCGATTACCAGGAAGTTCGGACCTTCGTGGAAGCAGTCCACCGGGCACACTTCGACACAGTCGGTGTACTTGCACTTGATGCAGCTTTCTACGACAACGAAAGTCATCGGACTCCCGGGCAAGGCGAGGGCGAGAGGGAGCGCAATGGTATAGCCTGCGCGGGTCCATTTTCGAGCCCGGTGGGTGCGGTTGACCGCGAGATCACACCGATCTTCGGTAGCTTCGGGCGCCAAGGCGCCGTGGTAGTGGGTCGCACGGACCGAGAGGCGCTGAAGACGTAGCTGACACTACGTTGAAGCGGCTCGAGGGAGTACGGCCCGCCAACGCGAGCACACTGGCGTCCGCTAGCCAGGAAATCGGTGAGATTTTGCGGTTGAGAATCAGCCCGCGCCCTGAAGGCGCTTGAGCTCGTAGAGCACCTCCAGGGCCTGTCGCGGGCTCAGGTCGTCGGGCGACAGGTCGCGCAGCCGCACCAGCGCGGGATGCTCGTCCTCCGCCTCGAAGAGGTCGTACTGGCGATCGCGGGAAGGAGCACTGACCGGAGACTTTCCTCCTTCCAGGTCCCGGAGCAGTTCACGGGCATTCGCGACCACCCGCAGCGGCACTCCGGCCAGTGCTGCGACCTGCAGGCCGTAGCTTCGACTGGCGGGACCCGGCCGGACCCGGTACATGAACGCCACTTCCCGCCCGTGCTCCTGCACGTCGAGATGGACGTTGGCGATGTTCCGGAAGTGCCGGGACAGATCGGTGAGCTCGAAGTAGTGGGTCGCGAAGAGGGTGAAGCATTGAATCTCGCCTGCGAGGTGGGCGGCGAAGGCCCAGGCGAGGGACAGGCCATCGTAGGTGCTGGTGCCCCGGCCGACTTCATCGAGCAGCACCAGGCTGTGGCGGCTCGCGTTGTGCAGGATGTTTGCCGCCTCGCTCATCTCCACCATGAAGGTCGAGCGGCCTCCCGCGACGTCGTCGGCCGCTCCGATACGGGTGAAGATCCGGTCCACCGGCCCGATGCGGGCGTGTTCCGCGGGCACGTGGCACCCGATGTGGGCGAGCAGCACGATGAGCGCGCTCTGCCGCATGAAGGTCGATTTGCCGCCCATGTTCGGGCCGGTGATGAGCCACATGCGCTCCTCTTCCGAGAGCTCGAGGTCGTTGGCGACGAAGGGAGTGTCGAGAGCGCGTTCCACGACCGGATGCCGGCCGCCTTCTATGTGGATGCCCTCGTTCTCGGTGAGCACGGGCGCCCGGTAGTCGAGCGCATCGGAGCGCTCCGAGAGGTTCGCGAGGACGTCGATCTCGGCCACGCTCCGGGCGCACTCCTGCAGCTCCGGCAGGCGCGCGCACAGGCGATCCAGGATCTCCTCGTAAAGCGCCTTCTCCCGGGCGAGCGCGCGCTCCCGCGCCCCCAGCACCCGGTCCTCGAATCGCTTCAACTCTTCGCTGATGTAGCGTTCGGCGTGCTTCAGGGTCTGCCGGCGGGTGTAGTCCGGCGGCGCCCGCTCGGACTGGCTGCGTGGGATCTCGATGTAGTAGCCGTGAACCCGGTTGTAGCCGACCTTGAGTCCGGGGATGCCGGTACGCGCCCGCTCGCGCTCCTCGATCTCCTGCAGGAATGTGCCGGAGTCGTCGGCGAGGCGCCGATGCTCGTCCAGCTCGGCATCGAATCCGCAAGCGATGACCCCCCCGTCGCGCAGCACTATCGGGGGGGTCGCCACGATGGCCTCCCGAAGGAGCGCGCCTAGTTCCGGGAAGGGACCGACCCTCTCGAAGAGATCGGCGAGAAGCGGGGAGTCGAGCTCTCGGCCACTCTCCCGGAGGCGGGGGAGTACGGCGATGCTCCCTCGAAGTTGCGCGAGATCGCGAGGGCGGGCGGAACGCAACGCGACCCGCGCCAGGATGCGCTCGACGTCGCCGATCTCGCGGAGATCACAGTGCAGGAGTTCGTGTGCGCCCCCGACGATCAACACGTCGAGCGCCTGGAGCCGCAGATTCAACACCCGCCGGTCGCGGAGCGGGCGCAGCAGCCAGCGCCGCAGCAGCCGGCTTCCCATTGCGGTTGCGCAGGCGTCGAGCACTCCGGCCAGCGTTCGCTCGCGGTCGCCGGAGAGGCTGTCGACGAGCTCGAGGTTGCGCTGGGTGACCGCGTCGAGCATCACCGCGTCGCTTCGCCGTTCGAGCCGGATCGAACGGATGTGGGGGAGCGCGGCGCGCTGGGTGTCGCCCGCATAGTGCAGCAGGCAACCCGCGGCGGGAACGGCCGGGTGCTCCCGGTTCAGCCCGAAGCCGCCGAGGTCGCGAGTGCCGAACTGCCCGCACAAGGTCCGGTGCGCGCTGTCGGGATCGAAGTGCCAGGGCGGCACCTGGCGCAGCGTACTTTCGGCCTGCATCGACTCGGGAAGGCGAACCGACTCGCTCACCAGCAATTCAGCCGGCCGGACCCGCTCGAGCTCCGCGGACAAGGCTTCCCCGCTCTCGGCCTCCAGGCACGCAAAGCGCCCGGTGCTGAGGTCCAGCACGGCGAGTCCGAAGCGCTCGCCGTGGGGGTGTACCGCCGCGAGCAGCGACTCCCGGTCCCGATCGAGCAGCGCTTCGTCGGTGAGCGTGCCCGGGGTCACGATGCGCGTCACTTCCCGATGCACCGGTCCCCGGCTGGTCGCAGGATCTCCAATCTGCTCGCAGATGGCCGCCCCCTCTCCGCGACGCAGGAGCCGGGCGAGGTAGCCATCCACGGAGTGGGCCGGCACTCCCGCCATCGGGATCGCTTCGCCGGCGGAGTGACCGCGCGTGGTAAGGGCGATGTCGAGCAGCTCGGCGGCCCGCCGGGCGTCGTCGAAGAAGAGCTCGTAGAAATCTCCCATCCGGTAGAAGAGCAGCGTGTCCGGATGCTCGGCCTTGATGCGCAGGTACTGCTGCATGACCGGAGTGTGCTCGGATGCGCGGCGCCCTCGCTCACTCGCACTCCCCGGATTTGCGGAGACTCCGGTCGGGGCGACGCCGGGGGACGGGGAGGAGGTTCGGGCAGCCATCGTCCGTGCAAGTGTATCCGGGGCCGGGTCGTGGCTTGAATCATCGCGCTGCGCCCTCATCTTGGGAGGTCGATCGGGGACGACGGCCATTGCGGACCGGTACCAGGTGGAGCACTCATGAGCGCGGACGGAGACAGGGAAACGCTGGGATTCCAGACCGAGGTCAAGCAGTTGCTCGACCTCATGGTCAACTCGCTCTACAGCAACAAGGAGATCTTCCTGCGGGAGCTCGTCTCCAACGCGTCCGATGCGGCGGACAAGCTGCGCTTCGAAGCGTTGTCGAACGATCACCTGTACGAAGGAGACGGAGATCTCAGGATATGGATCGAGTTCGACAAGGAGGCGCGAACCCTCTCCGTGCGCGACAACGGCATCGGCATGGGCTACCAGGAGATCATCGAGAACCTGGGCACCATCGCCAAGTCCGGAACCCGGCACTTCTTCGAATCCCTCACCGGCGATCGGGCCAAGGACACCCAGCTCATCGGACAGTTCGGAGTGGGCTTCTACTCCTGCTTCATCGTCGCCGACAAGGTGACGGTGAGTTCCCGGCGGGCCGGGATGCCGGTGGAAGGAGGCGTGCGCTGGGAGTCCGTGGGGGATGGAGAGTACACGGTGGAACGGGTACCCATCGCCGCCCGGGGCACCGAGGTGATCCTCAGCCTGCGCGAAGGCGAGGACGAGTTCCTGGAGAGCTACCGGCTCCGCAACATCGTGCGGCGCTACTCCGATCACATCTCGATTCCCATCGAGATGCCCAAGTCCGGCGACGACGCCGAGGTGGAGACCGTCAACACCGCGACCGCGTTGTGGACCCGCGCCAAGAACGAGATCGAGGAGAACGAGTACAACGAGTTCTACAAGCACACCGCCCACGACTTCGAGGATCCCCTCGCGCGCGTGCACAGCCGGGTGGAAGGCAATCTCGAGTACACGTCGCTCTTCTACGTTCCGTCGCGGGCGCCCTTCGACCTGTGGGACCGCAACGTGCGCCGTGGCGTGAAGCTCTACGTGCGGCGCGTCTTCATCATGGACGACGCCGAGCAGCTCATGCCGCCCTACCTGCGTTTCGTGCGCGGGATTATCGACTCCTCCGATCTGCCGCTCAACGTGTCGCGGGAGATCCTCCAGAAGGACAAGCGCATCGATCAGATCCGATCCGGATCGGTGAAGCGGGTGCTCGATCTCCTCTCCGCGATGGCGAAGAACGAAGCCGAGAAGTACGCGACGTTCTGGAAGGAGTTCGGCAAAGTCCTGAAGGAAGGCATCGTCGAAGACGCGAAGAATCGTGACGGCATCGCGAAGCTGCTGCGCTACGCGAGCAGCCGCAGCAACGGAGAAGTCGACGTCTCGCTCGAGGCCTACGTCGCGCGCATGCGGGAGGGACAGGAGAAGATCTACTACCTGACCGCGGACCACCCCGAAACGGCGCGCAGCAGTCCCCACCTGGAGGCGTTCCGCGCCCACGACGTCGAAGTGCTGCTCATGACCGACGAGGTCGACGAGTGGGTCGTCCATCACCTCACGGAGTTCGACGGCAAGACGCTGCAGTCGGTGTCCCGGGGAGCGCTCGACTTGAGCGCGATCGAAGGCGTGGAAGATCCGGAGAGCGTGGAAGAAAACGAGGCGGGGCACCGCGAGCTCACCGAGGAGATCGCCGGCCACCTCGGGGACCGGGTGAGCGAGGTCCGCACCACTCATCGCCTGACCACTTCGCCCGCGTGCCTGGTCGCGAAGGACAGCGACCTCGGCGCGAACTTCGAGCGCCTGCTCCAGGCGGCGGGCCAGTCGGTCGAGCTCGCCAGGCCCGTGCTCGAGATCAACCCTTCCCATCCCCTTCTCGTGCGCTATCGAAGCGAGAAGAGCGAGTCGCGGCGCAAAGACTGGGCCGAGCTTCTCGTCGACCAGGCGACCCTTGCCGAGGGGGGACGCCTCGCCAATCCGGGCGAGTTCGTGAGCCGCCTCAACCAGGTCCTGCTCGCCCTCGCCGATGCTCCGGCCACTCGCTCTCGGCCCGCGAGGAAGAAGAAGGCCAAATCGAAGTCGAAGATCGGAGCGAAGAGCGCGACCGTCGGCGGCGCGGCGGGAGACGGCAAGGCGAAGGACGAAGGAGAGGCGAAGCGTGGAGGCAGGAAAGACAGGGCGAAGTCGGAGGACTGATACCCGCTGCAACGTGCTCGTGAGCGTCTGAAAACGAAGCTCAGGGGTGCCGCCCTGGCCCGATGCGTACCCTTCCAACCAGTCGAGTTCGTGTGCAGCGGTACGGGTGCGCAGTGCTGTCGATACCGAGAGGCAGGGAGTGAGCGACCAGCAGGTTCGCTTCTTTTGGGAGCACGCCAATCAGGCCGAAGAGCGCCTGTCGAGCCTGCGCGACTACGTGCGCTGGGGGGCAAGCCGGTTCCGGGAGGCCGATCTCTGCTTCGGGCACGGGTACGGCGATGCCCTGGACGAGTCGGTGGCCCTGGTCCTGCATGCCCTCCACCTCGAGCCCGAGCTGCCGCCCGAGCTCTGGGCGGCGCGGCTCACCCCCCGCGAGCGCGGCGCGGTGGTGCGTCTCATGAGCCGGCGCATCCTGGAGCGCGTGCCCACCGCCTATCTCATCGGTCACGCGTGGTTCGCGGGGCTGCGCTTCCGGGCCGACCCCCGGGCGCTCATCCCGCGTTCCCCGATCGGGGAGTGGATCGAGCGCGGCTTCGCTCCCTGGCTGGATGCGGACGAGGTCGGTGCAGTGCTCGATATCGGGACCGGTGGCGGATGTATCGCGATCGCGTGCGCCATGGCCTTTCCCGCCGCCCGGGTCGATGCGGTGGACCTCGACCGCGATGCGCTCGCGCTGGCCGGGGAGAACGTGCGCGAACATGGTCTCCAGGACCGGGTGCGACTCGTGGAGTCGGACCTCTTCGCCGGTGTAGACACCGCCTACGACCTCATCGTCGCCAACCCGCCTTATGTCGGGCGGACGGAGTACGAGTCGCTTCCCGCCGAATACCGGCACGAGCCGTCAACAGGATTGCGTGCGGGGGAGGACGGTATCGATCTGATCGCCCGCATTCTCCGAGAGGCCGGCCCTCACATGACGAGCGAGGGCCTTCTCGTCGTCGAGGCGGGCTCCTCCCGCCCCGCTCTGGAGGCGTGCTATCCGACCCTCCCCTTCACTTGGCTCGAGCTCGAGCGCGGCGGAGAGAACGTCTTTCTTCTGCGCCGCGAAAATACTCCGCAGTAGGAGAAGGAACCTGTCGCATATCGCTCTGACGTACGGCCGAGCTGCCGACACCGGAGCTTCTGTCGTGGCAGGGCACTCCGACCTGTGCCATGATTCGAGCCGGCCAGCCGTGGCCGTGGCGCCCGGCGCGCCTGCCGGCCGCGCCCGCATGTGAGGCGCCTTCGTCGTCGATGTGATCGGCCATGGCGGGCTCTCCGCCGGGAAGCGCTCCCAACACGCCACTTGAAACGATGCCGGGCAACACCATCGGCAAGCTCTTCACGGTGACCTCGTTCGGCGAGAGTCACGGTCCCGCCATCGGGGCGACGGTGGACGGCTGCCCGCCCGGCCTCGCCCTTTGCGAGGCCGACATCCAGCCCGAGCTCGAGCGTCGCCGGTCGGGCAAGAGCCGCCATACGTCGCAGAGACGCGAAGCGGACGCGGTGCGGATTCTCTCCGGGGTGTTCGAAGGGCGCACGACCGGCACTCCGATCCAGCTCGTCATCGAGAACACCGATCAGCGCCCGCGCGACTACCAGAAGATCAAGGACGTCTTCCGGCCCGCCCACGCCGACTACGTGTACCGCCAGAAGTACGGGAACCGGGACTATCGCGGCGGCGGACGGGCCTCGGCACGCGAGACCGCGATGCGGGTGGCGGCCGGCGCGATCGCCAAGAAGTACCTGCGCGAGCGCGCGGGCATCGAAGTGCGCGGCTACCTCGCCCAGCTCGGGCCGCTTAAGGCGCGGGACTTCGACTGGGACGAAGTGGAGCGCAATCCCTTCTTCTGCCCCGACGCCGCCCTCGTCGGCGAGCTCGAACGCTTCATGGACACGCTGCGCAAGGAGGGCGATTCGGCGGGAGCGCGGGTCACCGTGGTGGCGAGCGGCGCCCCGCCCGGCCTGGGCGAACCGGTATTCGACCGGCTGGACGCGGATCTCGCGCACGCGCTGATGAGCATCAACGCGGTGCGCGGCGTCGAGATCGGAGCCGGCTTTGCCGCCGTCACCCAGAAGGGCAGCGAGCACCGGGACGAGATGTCCCCGCAGGGATTCCTGAGCAACAACGCGGGCGGCACTCTCGGAGGCATATCGACGGGACAGGACATCGTGGCCAGCATCGCTCTGAAGCCGACCTCGAGCCTGCGCCTCCCCGGACGCAGCGTGGACGTGCGCGGGGAAGTGGTGGAAGTCGTAACCCACGGCCGCCACGATCCTTGCGTGGGAATCCGGGCCACCCCCATCGCGGAAGCGATGGTCGCGATCGTTCTGATGGACCACTGGCTCCGTCACCGGGCGCAGAACGCCGATGTCGAGACGAGCACCCCGGTGATTCCGGGTCGGAGGGAAGCGGAGCGCGGACCGGGTGCGTCCTGAGCGCCAGTGGCGGCGAGCGAGCGCGAGGAGGTGAGCGGAGCCCGCGTTATCCGACGCTGACCCCGCCCACCGTCAGTCCGTCGACCCGCAGGGTGGGTTGCCCGACCCCCACCGGAACGCTCTGCCCGTTCTTGCCGCAGACCCCGACGCCCCAGTCGAGCTCCAGGTTGTTGCCCACCATCCCCACGCGCGTGAGCACCTCGGGGCCGTTGCCGATCAGGGTGGCGCCCTTGACCGGGCGCGTGACCTTGCCCTGCTCGATCAGGTAGGCCTCGCTCGCCGAGAACACGAACTTGCCCGAGGTGATGTCGACCTGCCCGCCGCGGAAGCTGACCGCGTAGAGCCCGCGATCCACTGATTCGATGATCTCGTCCGGGTCGTAGGGGCCGGGCAGCATGTAGGTGTTGGTCATGCGCGGCATCGGCAGGTGGGCGTAGGACTCGCGCCGGCCGTTGCCGGTGGAGCGGGTGCCCATGAGGCGCGCGTTCTGCTTGTCCTGCATGTAGGCGACCAGCCTTCCCCCCTCGATGAGAGTGGTGCACATCGTCGGTGTGCCTTCGTCGTCGATGGAAAGCGATCCTCGGCGGTTGGGCAGGGTGCCGTCGTCGACCACGGTGCAGGCGGAGGTCGCGACCCGCTCTCCGAGGCGTCCCGAGAATGCCGAGCTGCCCTTGCGGTTGAAATCACCTTCGAGCCCGTGGCCGACCGCTTCGTGCAGGAGCACTCCGGGCCAGCCGGGACCGAGCACCACCGTCATCGTGCCCGCGGGGGCGTCCTCGGCCTCCAGCGAGACCAGCGCCTGGCGCACCGCCTCCCGCGCGTACCCGAGGGCTCGCCCCTCCTCGAGGAAGTAACGGTAGTCGTGGCGGCCGCCCCCTCCCGAGCTCGCCTGCTCCCGGCGCGCGCCCTGCTCGGCCACCACGCTCACGTTCAGGCGCACGAGGGGGCGCACGTCCGCGGCGAGCCGGCCGTCAGCCGCCGCGACGAGCACCCGGTCGTGTTCCCCCGCGAGGCTCACGATGACCTGCTTGACTCTCGGATCCTGGGCTCTCGCTTCGGCGTCCACCGCCTGGAGGAGTTCGATCCGCTCCCGCTCGCCGAAGCTCTGCAGGGGATCGAGGGGAGGGTAGCGCTCCCGGACGCTCAACGAGGTTCCCGCCGGCACCCGGCCTTCGGCGCCGGCTCTGGCGATCGCGCGTGCGGCCCCCGCGGCGCGCTCGAGAGCGGGCCGTGCCACCTCGTCCGCATAGGCGAATCCGCTCTTCTCTCCGCTTACCGCCCGCACGCCCACGCCCTGTTCGATGTTGTGGCTGCCCTCCTTGACGATGCCGTCCTCCAGCACCCAGGCCTCCGAGCGCGTCGCCTGGAAGTAGAGATCCGCGTCGTCGACCGCGTGTCCCAGAACCGAGTCGAGGACCTTGGACAGCTCTCGTCGGTCGAGCCCTCCCGGCTCGAGGATCTCGCGGGTGGTGATGTCGAGGGCGTCGCCCATGTCGGTCGCTCCGGCTCGCGGTGTACGCTGCGAGAATAACACCCCGCCTCGATTGACACTGAAAGACCCCGTTGTATATGGTCACGCGCCCTTTGCCCCACCTGAGGGCGAACGAGGCGCTTCCCCCCATGAAACCGGTGCAGATCGGCCTCCTCGGCCTCGGGACGGTGGGCGGCGGTACCGTGAACGTGCTCGCCCGCAACCGCGAGGAGATCGCGCGCCGAGCGGGTCGCGCGATCGAGGTGGCGGGAGCGGCGGTGCGTGACGCGGGCAAGGCCCGCATCTGCGCAACCGAGGGCATTGCGCTCAGCGAAGATCCTTTCGAGGTCGTCGGAAATCCCGAGATTGCCATCGTGGTCGAGGTCATCGGGGGGATCGGGCTCGCCCGCGAGCTCGTGCTCCGGGCCATCGCGGAAGGCAAGCACGTGGTGACCGCGAACAAGGCGCTCATCGCGCTGCACGGCAACGAAGTGTTTGCGGCGGCGCACGAGAAGGGGGTCACCGTAGCGTTCGAGTCCGCGGTCGCGGGGGGCATACCGATCATCAAGGCGATTCGCGAGGGTCTCGCGGGAAACCGCATCGATCGAATCAGCGGCATCGTCAACGGCACGAGCAACTTCATCCTCTCCGAAATGCGCGAGCACCGGAGGGGTTTCGGCGATGTGCTCGGGGAGGCCCAGCGCCTCGGTTATGCGGAAGCGGACCCGAGCTTCGACGTGGGAGGGATCGACGCCGCGCACAAGCTCACCATTCTCTCCGCCATCGCCTTCGGCATTCCCCTCCAGTTCCCGCGCGTGTACACGGAGGGCATCGCCGACCTGCACCTGGAAGACATCGCCTATGCCGAGCAGCTCGGCTACCGCATCCGCCACCTCGGCATCGCCCGCCGCAGGGACGGGGGCGTCGAGCTGCGGGTGCACCCGGCCCTGGTGCCGCGACGTCACCTGCTCGCCAGCGTGGACGGCGTGATGAACGCAGTGCTGGTGGACGCGGACGCGGTGGGCCCGACCCTGTACTACGGCGCGGGGGCCGGCGCGGAGGCCACCGCCTCCGCGGTGGTCGCGGATCTCGTCGACGTGGTGCGTGCGCTCACCACGGATCCCGAGAATCGAGTGCCGCACCTCGCCTTCCAGCCCGACGCGATGTCCGACCTCCGCGTGCTCGACATGGACGATGCGCAGACCGCCTGCTACTTGCGCATGACGGCCTCCGACCGGCCCGGCGTCCTCGCCGAGATTGCCACGGTGCTCGGACGCGCCGGGATCAGCATCGAAGCGGTGGTGCAGCCCGAGCCTCCCCGCGGGGCGCAGTTCGCCAAACTCGTCATGCTCACCCATACCGTGCGCGAAGGGCAGATGCGCGACGCGCTCGAAGAGGTGGCGAACCTCGACGTGGTGAGCGGAGAAGTCGTGCGCTTGCGGGTCGAGCATCTCGAGGACGGCACCGGATGAGGGACACCCCGCCGCCCGTGCTGCGAACGGGTCTCATCAATCGCTACCGATCCCGACTGCCCATCGACGCGGACGCGGTGCCCGTGAGCTTGAGCGAGGGCGCCACCCCGCTGGTTCGACTGGAGAACCTGCCGGGGGTCGCGAGCCGGCGTGCGGAAATCTACGCCAAGCTCGAGGGCCAGAACCCCACCGGCTCCTTCAAGGACCGCGGCATGACGATGGCGATCACCCGAGCACGCGAGGAGGGCGCACGCGCGATCATCTGCGCCTCGACCGGCAACACCTCGGCATCCGCGGCGGCCTATGCGGCGCGGGCCGGGCTCAGCTCCTTCGTCCTGATCCCCGAAGGCAAGATTGCCCGGGGCAAGCTCGCCCAGGCCATGATGCACGGCGCGCTCGTCATCCAGATCGAGGGCAACTTCGACGACGGCATGCGCCTCGTCCGAGAAATGGCCGAGGAGACCGGTGCCGCCATCGTGAACTCGATCAATCCCTACCGGATTCAGGGCCAGAAGACCATCGCCTTCGAAATCGTCGAGGCGCTCGGCCGCTGCCCCGACTACCATTGCCTTCCGGTCGGCAACGCGGGGAACATCACCGCGCACTGGCTCGGCTACTGCGAGTCGGCGCCCGCGTCCGACAACTACCTTCCCGGCGCCTTCTCGGCCCGCTTCGATCTCGAGCGCTACGAGACGCGGCATCTCGACGATCGGCGCCCGGTGATGGTCGGCTACCAGGCGAGCGGTGCGGCGCCCTTCGTATGGGGTGCGCCGGTGGAGGCGCCGGAGACGATCGCGAGCGCGATCCGGATCGGTAACCCCCAGTCCTTCGACTTCGCCGTCGCCGCTGCGGCGGAGTCCGGCGGATGGTTCGACGCCCTCCCGGACGAGTCGATCCTCGAAGCGCAGGCGACACTCGCGGAACGGGAAGGCATATTCTGCGAGCCCGCGTCGGCGGTATGCGTCGCCGGGATGATGCGGGACCTCGAGAGTGGCCGGATCCCCGAAGGGAGCACCATCGTGTGCACCCTCACCGGCCACGGTCTCAAGGACCCCGACATCGCGGTGGAACGGGCCAGTGCGCCGGTGGTCTCGGTGGCGCCCGAAGCGGCCGCGGTGAAGGCGCTCCTCCTCGAACACTTGCGCTGACCCGACCGGCGGCAGTGCGAAGCCGGCGCGTCCTTCTCCTGCTCCCCGGTCTGCTCGGCGCTTGCGCGAGGAACCCTGCCCACGCCGCGGAGGCGGCGGAGTCGATGGGCGCATCGGAGCTGCAGGCCTTGCGCACGCTGCTCTCCCGGGCCCGCCGGCAAGATCGCGCCGGGACCGGCGAGAGCCCCGAGGGTCTGCTCTTCGAGTCCCTGGGAGTCGAGCCGGAGGGCGGTGACTGGCCCACGGCCGCGGTGAGCGCCCTCGCGGACGGCGCCTCGTGGGATCCCGAGGCCTGGATTCGGGCCGACCCCGTCCACCTCGAAGCGGGGGCCTCCGATCTCCGCCTGGGAGATCCGAGGGATCTCGACGTGACGGGTGAGGAGTCGGCGCAATTGTGCTCCGCGATCAATCAGGCTCTTGACCGAGTGCCCGGCCGTCTCGAGCCTCTTGCGCCGGCCCGCTGGTACATGGGGCTCGGCGCGACCCCGCGGCTCTCCACCCGCGAGCCCTCGCTGGCGGTGGGGGGACCGGCAGGCGAGGCGCTGCCCCGGGGTGCGGATGCCGTGGTCTGGCTGCGCACGCTGACCGAGATTCAGATGCTGCTCCACGATCTTCCCGTCAACCGCGCTCGGACGAAGAGAGGCAGGCCGGTCATCAACAGCGTGTGGTTCTGGGGAGCCGGCCCCCTTCCCCCGCGCCCGGATACCGTCCCGGACCTGCGCTTGTGGAGCGATTCCGTAGTGGCGCGAGGCCTCGCTCGGGTGTTGGGAGTGACCTGCCGGTCCCTGCCTTCGGGCGCCGCGGCAGTGCTGCAGGAGGGACGGGAGGGCGTTCAGGACCTCGTGTACTGCGACGCCGTGCACTACGCGGTGCGAATCGATGACTGGCCCGGTTGGCTCGAAGAGCTGAAACGATGGGAAGCGCGGTGGTTCGAGCCCCTGCGAAGGGCGCTCTGGTCGGGGGAGCTTGCGAGCCTGTGCATCGCGTCGGGCGGCGGGCGCCGGCACGAGGTTTCCGCCTCCGCGAGATGGCAGTGGTGGCGACGCGCGGGAGCGCTCGCGCCTCATGTATCGAAGGCCGGGGTGTCGCCGGGCGCACATTCGGCCCCGGCGCCTTCGCAGGGGAGGGCAGGGCCGGGAGGGTTTCGCAATCCGCTTCGCGACCGGAAGCGAGGAGGGCGAAGTGGCGATCCTTAGACGCAGATCCGGGCCGGTCTCCGAGCGGCTCGGAAGGGACCGCCACCCGGTGCTCGCCCGGATCTACGCGGCGCGCGGAATCACCTCGCCCGAGGATCTGGACTACCGTCTCGCCCACCTTCTCTCCGACGAGAGTCTTCTCGGGATGGAGGCCGCCGTGGCGCTGCTCGTCGAGGCGCTCGAGCAGCGCCGGCGCATCCTCGTCGTGGGGGATTTCGATGCGGACGGCGCGACCGGCTGTGCGGTGGCGGTGAGCGGGCTGCGCCTGCTCGGAGCGGAGCAGGTCGACTACCTCGTGCCCAACCGCTTCCGCTTCGGCTATGGCCTCACTCCCGAGATCGTCGAGGTCGCGGCCGGGCGCCAACCGGATCTGCTGATCACGGTGGACAACGGTACCTCGAGCGTCGCGGGGGTCGATGCTGCCAACGCGCGCGGGATCGCGGTGATCGTCACCGACCACCACCTGGCGGGCGCGGAGTTGCCGCGGGCGGCGGCGCTGGTGAACCCGAACCAGCCGGGAGACGCGTTCCCGAGCAAGTGTCTCGCCGGGGTCGGGGTGATGTTCTACCTCCTCGTCGCGCTTCGCCGTGCGCTTCGCCTGTGCGAGTGGTTCGAGCGCAAGGCGGTCCCGGTGCCCCGGCTCGCCGATCTGCTCGACCTGGTGGCGGTGGGCACCCTCGCCGATGTCGTACCCCTCGACCGCAACAACCGCATCCTCGTGTCTCAGGGACTGGCCCGGATCCGGGCCGGACGCTGCCGCCCCGGAATCGACGCCCTCCTGCGGGTCGCGGGCCGGGACCCCGCCCGCGCCACCGCGTCGGACATCGGGTTTGCGCTCGCGCCGCGGCTCAACGCGGCCGGCCGCCTCGAGGACATGTCGCTCGGCATCGAGTGCCTGCTCGCGCCGACGCCGGCGCTCGCCCGCGAGCGGGCCGGGCGGCTCGACGAGTTGAACCGGGAACGCCGCGAGATCGAACAGAGGATGCAGGAACAGGCGCTGCAGCATCTCGAGAGCCTCGCGCTCGGCACCGCGAGCGCGTTGCCCCTCGGTCTCTGCCTCTACGACGAGAGGTGGCATTCGGGAGTGGTCGGCATTCTCGCCGCGCGCATCAAGGACCGCTACCACCGTCCGGTGATCGCCTTCGCCCGGGACGGCGAGCGGGAGCTCAAGGGGTCCGCTCGCTCCGTGGCCGGGGTGCACGTGCGCGATGTGCTCGACGCGATCGCGGCGGCCCATCCCGGACTCTTGACCCGCTTCGGAGGACACGCGATGGCGGCGGGCCTGACTCTCGAGCATGCCCGTTTCGATGCCTTCTCCCGCGCCTTCGACACCGAAGTGCGCCGGCACGTCTCGGAGTCCGCGCTGCGCAGCGCGACGGTGAGCGATGGCGAGATCGAGCCGGAAGACTTGAATCTCGAGCTCGCACATCTGCTGCGGGAGGGAGGGCCCTGGGGCCAGGGATTCCCGGAACCCTGCTTCGACGGGGAGTTCGACGTGCGCGAAGCACGGGTGGTGGGCGAACGCCACGTCAAGCTCGTGCTGCGATCCCCCGGCTCCGGGCGCAGCATCGACGCGATCGCGTTCAACGCGGCCGCCGATTTGTCGCGCGGACTCCGGCGCGCCCGCTTCGCCTACCGGCTGGACGTCAACTACTACCAGGGCTTCGAGTCGGCGCAGCTCGTGATCGAAGACTGGGAGACTCTCGACTGAGACGCGCCGCATCGCCTCCGAACGGCGAAGCGGCCCGAATGTCTGCCCGCGGGCGGTGACTGCCCCATCGCCGGCAAGTACCATTGCGCACCTTTGCCTGCCACGGAGTCGGCGCGATGACCATCGAACTCACCGGAATCCTTGCCCGCATCAAGGACATGCAGGGCCGACTGTCGGCCCTTAGGGGGTATCTTTGACTTCGAGTCCAAGCAAGCGCGCCTCGAGGAAGTCAATCTCCACCTGGAAGAGCCGGAAATCTGGAACGATCCTGAACACGCTCGCTCGCTCGGCCGGGAGCGCGCGACGCTGAACGATCTCGTGGAGGTTGTTTCGTCCGTGGACCGCGGGCTCGACGATGCCCCGGAGCTCCTGGAGCTGGCCCGCGACGAGGACGATGCGTCGATGCTTCGCGCGGTGGAGGAGGATCTCGAGGGCTGGGATGCGGCGCTCATGCGCCTCGAGCTGCGACGCATGTTCTCGCAGGAGATGGACGCGGCGAACGCCTTTCTCGACATCCAGGCGGGGTCCGGGGGCACCGAAGCGCAGGATTGGGCGGAGATGCTGCTTCGCATGTACCTGCGCTGGGGGGAGCGGCGCGGGTTCGGCACCGAGATGATCGAAGCCTCTCCCGGAGAGGTCGCGGGCATCAAGAGCGCCACGCTGCACGTCACCGGCGATCACGCCTTCGGCTGGCTGCGCACCGAGACCGGCGTGCACCGCCTGGTCAGGAAATCTCCTTTCGATTCGGGCCATCGCCGCCACACCTCGTTTGCGGGGGTGTACGTGTCACCCGAGGTCGACGACGACATCGCGGTGGAGATCAACCCCGCGGATCTGCGCATCGACGTCTACCGCGCGAGTGGAGCGGGCGGACAGCACGTGAATCGCACCGAGTCGGCGGTGCGCATCACCCACCTTCCCACCGGGGTGGTGGTGCAGTGCCAGAACGATCGCTCCCAGCACAAGAACCGCGCGACCGCGATGAAGCAGCTCAAGGCGAGGCTCTACGATCTCGAGCTCAAGAAGCGCCGGGAGGACCAGCAGGTGATCGAGGACGCCAAGTCGGACATCGGCTGGGGCAGCCAGATCCGCTCCTACGTGCTCGACCAGTCCCGCATCAAGGACTTGCGCACCGGGATCGAGATCGGCAACACGCAGGCGGTGCTTGACGGCGACCTGGACCGATTCATCGAGGCGAGCCTGAAGGCGG
Source organism: uncultured Ectothiorhodospiraceae bacterium (assembly GCA_964420925.1). Lineage (GTDB taxonomy): Bacteria > Pseudomonadota > Gammaproteobacteria > HK1 > HK1 > JAJEAD01. The sequence goes on from CAYQVB010000081.1 coordinate 18,479, forward strand.
GGGTGTAGGGGCAGTGGCGGAGAAGGAGAGCGAGCAGGTCCGGCAACGCCGGGAGAAGCTCGAGGCGCTGCGTGCCCGGGGCGGAGCCTACCCCAACGATTTCCGCCGCGATGCGGAAGCGGAGGAGCTACAGGGTCGTTACCGCGGGGTCGAAGCGGACGAGCTTGAGAGGCTGGCGCCCCGGGTCGCCGTTGCGGGCCGGCTCATGGCGCGCCGGGTGATGGGCAAGTCCTCCTTCGCCGACCTCCAGGACGTCTCGGGGCGCATTCAGCTTCTCGTGCGCCGCGACGAGTTGCCGGAGGGCGTCTACGCCGAGTTCAGGCAATGGGACATCGGCGACATCGTCGGCGTACGGGGTACCGTGTTCCGCACCCGTACCGGCGAGCTCTCGATTCGCGCCTCCGAGATCCGCCTGCTCGCGAAGTGCCTGCGCCCCCTGCCGGAGAAGTGGCACGGGCTCGGCGACACCGAGCTGCGCTACCGCCGGCGCTATGTCGATCTCATCACCAGCGAGACCACCCGGGAGACCTTCCGGCGGCGCAGCCGTGCGATCGACCTCATCCGCTCCTTCTTCGTCGAACGCGGCTTTCTCGAGGTCGAGACGCCGATGATGCAGAGCCTCCCCGGAGGCGCGATCGCCCGTCCCTTCCGGACTCACCACCACGCGCTCGGAATGGACATGTACCTCCGGGTCGCTCCGGAGCTGAATCTCAAGCGCCTGGTGGTGGGCGGCTTCGAGCGGGTGTTCGAGATCAACCGCAACTTCCGCAACGAGGGGGTCTCCACCGAGCACAATCCCGAGTTCACCATGCTCGAGTTCTACCAGGCCCATGCCGACTACCAGGACATGATGGATCTCACCGAGAGCCTGCTCTGCGAGCTCGCCCCGCGGGTGGCGGGATCGAGCGAGATCGACTACCAGGGGGAACGCATCGACTTCGGCCCGCCCTTCGCGCGCATCCGCCTCCGGGATGCCCTGCTCGAGCACCTGCCCCATCTCGATGCCGGGACGCTCGAAGACGATGCGGCGACGCGGAAGGCCGCGCATGCGCTCGGGGTGGAGGTACCCGACGGCGCGGGCCGGGGGCGGATGTGGATGGCGCTCTTCGAGGAGCACGTCGAGCACCGGCTCCGCCAGCCCACCTTCATCACCGCCTATCCCACCGAAGTGTCGCCCCTCTCGCGCCGCAACGAGCACGACCCCTTCGTCACGGACCGCTTCGAGCTCTTCGTCGCGGGCCGGGAGATCGCCAACGGCTTCTCCGAGCTGAACGACCCCGACGAGCAGGCGGAACGCTTCCGCGCGCAAGCCGCGGCACGCGGGGCGGGCGACGAGGAGGCGATGTATTACGATGCCGACTACGTGCGCGCGCTCGAGTACGGCCTGCCCCCGAGCGGCGGCGTCGGGGTGGGCATCGATCGCCTGGTGATGCTGCTCACCGACTCCGCGTCGATCCGCGACGTGCTCCTCTTCCCCCACCTGCGCCCGGAAGGCGGCGGGTAGACGCCGCCGCTTTCTCTCCGTCTCTCGGATTCTTCGCGACAATCTCGAGGCAACGTTGTCGCTCCTGCTCGGCATTGACACCGGCGGCACCTATACCGATGCGGTGCTCTTCTGCCGCGAGCGAGGGGTGCTTCGCAGCGCCAAGTCGCTGACCACCCGCGAGGACCTCGCGCTCGGCATCGACGCCGCCGCGAGCGGGGTGCTTCCCGAGGATCGAAGCGAGGTCGCGATGGTGTCGATCTCCACGACGCTCGCAACCAACGCCATCGTCGAAGGACGGGGCTCGCCGGTATGCCTGCTGATGATCGGTCAAGGTCCGGAGGCCCTCGACCGCGCCGGGCTCAAGCGCGCTCTCGGTGAAGATCCGGTCGAATTCATTGCGGGCGGTCACGATGCGGCCGGCGTCGAGCAGAGTCCACTGGACGAGGAGGCACTCCGGGTGGCGGTCGCGCGCCATGCCGGAGAGGTGGCGGCATTCGCGGTAACCGCCCACTTTACGGTGCGCAACGCCTCCCACGAGAGCCGGGCCCATGCTCTGGTGCGCGAACACTGCGATCGGCCCGTCACCTGCTCGCGGGAGTTGAGCGACCGTCTCGACGCGCCGCGCCGTGCGCTCACCACGGTGCTCAATGCCCGCCTGATACCGATGATCACGGAGCTGATCTCGGCGGTGGGCCGGATGATGGAGCGCCAGAGGATCCACGCGCCCTTGATGGTCGTGAAGGGCGATGGCTCGCTCGTGCGCGCAGAGCTCGCTTCGCAGCGTCCGGTCGAGACCATCCTCTCCGGGCCGGCCGCGAGCATCGTCGGCGGCCACCACCTGGCGGGCGCAGGTGACGCGCTGGTGGTCGACATGGGCGGCACCACCAGCGACATCGCAGTGCTCGAGCGGGGACGCCCACGGCTCCGCGACGACGGCGCCTCGGTCGGCGGCTGGCGCACCATGGTACGGGCGGTGGCGGCCCGTACTGTGGGTCTGGGCGGTGACAGCGAAGTGCACGTCGACAAGGGTGGCTGCACCGTCGGTCCCCGCCGGGTGCTGCCGATGTGCCTGCTCGCCGAGCAACGTCCCTCGACTCTCGGGTACCTCGACCGGCGCGGTGAACGCATGCTCTTCGATGCGGATCAGATCCGCCTCGTCATGATGGCCGGCCCGGCGCCGCCGGAAGGACTGACGCGCTTCGAGCGCGAGCTGGTGGAGCAGCTCGCGCAAGGGCCCCGCTGGGTGTCGGAAGTGGCGACAGATCGGGTGCTCCTGCGGGTGCTCGAGCGCCTGCGGCGGCGCGGCCTGGTCGCGATTGCTGCATTCACTCCGACCGATGCGGCCCATGTTCTGGGCATGCAGGACACGTGGAGCGTGGAGGGTGCCCGCCGGGCGGCCGAGCTCTGGCGCCGCCTGGCGCAAGGCGCGGGCTCATTCTCCGTTTCGGACATCGAGTCGCTTTGCCGGCGGGTACTGGACGCAGTGACCCTCGCGGCGGGCCATGCGCTGGTCGCCGCGGCGTTGGCCCATGAACGCGCGGACATCGATACCGGCGAGAGGGCGGCGGAGGCATTGCTCGACCGGGCTCTCGGGTCCGAAGGGGCTCCCGCACGCCTGGTCGACGTAGCGCTCCGTCTCCGGCGGCCTCTCGTCGCGGTGGGCGCGCCGGCCGCGAGCTACTTCCCCGCGGTGAGCGAGCGCCTCTCGGCCGAGCTCCGGGTGCCCCGGCATGCCGAAGTCGCGAACGCGGTGGGAGCGGTCGCGGCCGGAGTGCTGCAGAGCGCTCGCGTGCTGATCAGCGCTCCGTCGAGCGGCTGCTTCAGGGTGCACGCAGGCGCGGAGACCGAAGACTTCTCCGAGTACGACGCGTCGCTCGCCCGCGCCCGGAGCCTCGCGAGGTCGCTCGCGCGCGAGAAGGCGGGGGAGGCGGGCGCGGACGATGTGCACGTGGAGACTGAGCAGCATGACCTTCGCGCCCCGGGGGGCGGCGGCGAAGAGATATTCATCGAGACCTCCGTCACCGCGACCGCGGTCGGGCGCCCCAGTCTCGCCCTTCTTGCGCGCGACCGCGAATCGGCATGACGGGAACGACGGCTCCGCCCCGTTGATTCGGTGGGCCAACCCCGCGATTCGGCGCTCCCGGTCGCGCGGAGCGCCAAAGCGCCGCGCATTCAGCCCCGGCGGCGCGCCCGGCCCGCGGCGACGCGCAGGCGCAGCGCGTTGAGCCGGATGAAGCCCGCCGCATCCTTCTGATCGTAGGCGCCGCGGTCGTCTTCGAAGGTGGCGATGCGCTCGTCGAAGAGGCTGTCGCTCTCCGACGCCCGTCCGACGACCAGGACGTTGCCCTTGTAGAGCTTGAGGCGCACCCGGCCGTTGACGCGTCCTTGCGTCTCGTCGACGAGCGCCTGCAGGGCGCGGCGCTCGGGGCTCCACCAGTAGCCGTTGTAGATGAGCGAGGCGTAGCGCGGCATCATCTCGTCCTTGAGGTGGGCGGCCTCGCGGTCCAGCGTGATCGACTCGATGGCCCGGTGGCCTTTGAGCATGATGGTGCCGCCCGGGGTCTCGTAGCAGCCGCGCGACTTCATGCCGACGTAGCGGTTCTCGACGATGTCGAGGCGTCCGATCCCGTGCTCCCCGCCGATTCGGTTCAGCTCCGCGATCACTGCCGCAGGCGACATGCTCCGCCCGTCGATGGCCGCGATGTCGCCGCCCTCGTATTCGAGCTCGAGGTAGCGCGGCAGGTCGGGGGCCGCTTCCGGGGATCGGGTCCAGAGCCACATTGCCTCGGCGGGCTCGGTCCAGGGGTCCTCGAGCTCGTTGCCCTCGTAGGAGATGTGCAGCAGGTTGGCGTCGGTGGAGTACGGCGACTCGTTGCCCGCGCGACGCGCGATGGGAATGCCGTGCTCCTGCGCGTAGACCATGAGGCGCTCGCGCGAGTGCAGGTCCCACTCCCGCCACGGCGCGACCACGCGGACGTCCGGATTCAGCGCGTAGGCGCCGAGCTCGAAGCGGACCTGGTCGTTGCCCTTTCCGGTGGCCCCGTGGGCGACCGCGTCGGCGCCGCACTCCGCCGCGATCTCCACCAGGCGCTTCGCGATGAGGGGCCGGGCGATGGAAGTGCCGAGCAGATACTCGCCTTCGTAGATTGCGTTGGCCCGGAACATCGGGAACACGAAGTCGCGGGCGAACTCCTCCCGGAGGTCCTCGATGTAGATCGAGGAGGCCCCGAGCGCCTCCGCCTTGGCGCGAGCCGGCTCGAGCTCCTCGCCCTGCCCGAGGTCCGCGGTGAACGTGACGACCTCGCAGCGGTACGTGTCCTGCAGCCACTTCAGGATGATGGAGGTGTCGAGTCCGCCCGAGTAGGCGAGCACTATCTTGGAGATGTCGCTCATGATGGCTGGGACCGACGAAACAGTGCGCGTTGCGGCCCGGCAGGCTCGCGTGGCTTTCCGGGCGCCGGGCCGCACCGCCCCGGCGGTCACCTCCGGTGAAAAATGGGGCTGCGCATGATAAGGCAGCCGTGCGACGGCGCGCGACGAGCGCATTGACAGCCGGAGGGCTCAGGTCCGAGCATGCCGGCACGTGAGTCACCAGGGAAACGCCTCGTGTCCAGCCGCACCATCGCCATGAACGATGCGCTCTACGAGTACCTGCATCGGGTGTCCCTGCGCGAGTCGGACGTGCAGCGGCGTCTGCGGGAAGAGACCGCCGCGCTCGAGTACTCGGGGATGCAGATCTCCCCCGAGCAGGGTCAGCTCATGCGCATGCTCGCAGGCCTCGTCGGCGCGCGGCGCGCGATCGAAGTCGGGGTGTTCACCGGCTACAGCGCGCTCTGCGTCGCCCTCGCCCTGCCGGAAGACGGTGAGCTGATCGCGTGCGACGTGAGCGAGGAGTGGACGGCAATCGCGCGGCGCTACTGGGACGAGGCGGGGGTGGCGGCAAGAATCCGCCTGGAGCTCGCACCGGCGGGCGAAACTCTCGACGCCCTGGTCGGCGAGGGTCGGGCGGGGGACTTCGACATCGCGTTCATCGACGCCGACAAGACGGGCTACGACCTCTACTACGAACGCTGCCTGGAGCTGCTGCGTCCCGGGGGTCTGGTGCTGATCGACAACGTGCTCTGGGGCGGTTCGGTGGCCGACGAGAACGACACTTCCGAGGACACCCTGGCGCTTCGGGCGCTCAACGAAAAGCTCAAGCACGACTCGCGCGTCGAGCTCTGCATGCTGCCGGTGGGCGACGGCCTCACGCTCGCGAGGAAGCTCGCCTGAGAACGCCGCTCGCCGGTCCGAAGGACCGGTGGCGCGAAGCGTCGACACCTCCGGCAGACCCTGCACTTCGAAGCGGACTCGCTTCGGATAGGGGCGCCCGGCTCGAGTCTGGTAGCCTGCCCGGAGCCCCATGGTTACTGGACCGCGCACCATCCTCCACGTCGACATGGACGCCTTCTACGCGTCGGTGGAGGAGCGCGAGCGGCCGGATCTCGCCGGCCGGCCGGTAGTGGTGGGAGGAAACCCGGAGGGACGGGGGGTGGTGGCAGCGGCCAACTACGCGGCCCGCGAGTACGGAGTGCGAAGCGCGATGCCGGCGGCCCGAGCCCGGCTGCTGTGTCCCCACGCGGTCTTCATCCGGTCGCGCATGACCCTCTACGCCGAGGTGTCGACGGAGATCCGGGTCATCTTCGAGCGCTATACCCCCCTGGTCGAGCCCCTCTCCCTCGACGAGGCGTTTCTGGACGTCGGGGCCAGCGCGGAGCTCTTCGGCACGGGAGTGGACATCGCCCGGCGCATCAAGGGGGACATCCGCTCCGAGCTCGGGCTGGTGGCTTCGGTCGGCGTGGCTCCCAACAAGTTCCTTGCCAAGCTCGCGAGCGATCTGGACAAGCCGGACGGACTCGTGGTGGTGAAGCGGGAAGGCGTACAGGAGTTTCTCGATCCGCTGCCGGTGGAGAAGCTGTGGGGAGTCGGGGCGGCAGCGGAGAAACGGCTTCACGCGCTCGGGGTCCACACCATCGCCGACCTGCGCGGGCGGCCGGAGACGGTGCTGGGCGAGCAGTTCGGCAAGTGGGGGCATCGCCTCTTCGAGCTCGCCCACGGGCGCGACGATCGCCCGGTGACGCCGGAGCAGGAGGCACGCTCCATCAGCCACGAGACCACTTTCGAGACCGACTTGACGCAAGGCGCAGCCCTGCGGGACTGCCTTCGCGGACTGACCGAGCAGGTCGCCTGGCGCGTGAGAAGGCAGGGGCTGCACGCGGGCACGGTGGAGATCAAGGTGCGCTACGCCGATTTCCGCACCGTGAGCCGGGCCGCCGGTCTCGCGGCCGCGAGCAATCGCACGCGGGACCTGTGGGCATGCGCCTCGCGTCTCCTCTCGCAGCAGCTCGCCCGTCGTGCGGAGCCGGTGCGCCTCCTGGGGATGGGGGTGAGCCGGCTCACTCGGGAGCGTGTCGAGCAGCCGGACCTCTTCGACGCCCCGGCCGCCGCCCACCAGCAGCGAATCGACTCGATGGTGGACGCCGTCAACGAGCGCTTCGGGGGGGCGGCCTTGAGTCGCGGGGCAGGGCGGCGGCGGTGAAGGGGGCGGCGTGGATCGCGCTCTATGTCGCCGGGGCCTTCGTGCTCGGCGGCGCGCTCGCGGGACCCCTGCATGCCCTTCTCGACGCGCTCGGAATCGCACCGGCGGACTTCTCCGGATTCACCCTGCGCCTCGTTCAGCTCTTTGCCCTCCTGGGGCTGTGGCCCCTGCTGCGAGCCCTCGCTTTGCGCGGGAGCGAGGCGTGGGGACTCACACCCGGTCCGGGCGTGAGGACCTTCCTCGGGGGGGCGCTCCGCGGCTTTGTCGCGGGTGCGCTGATGATGGCGGCCCTGATCGCGTTGCTGGTGGCGATTGGCGCCCGCAGCGGTGGCGTGCAGATCGGATCCATCGAATGGCTGCCGCGCCTCGCCGGATTCCTCGCCGCGGCAGTGGCGGTTGCGCTCATCGAGGAGCTGTGGTTCCGCGGCGCACTGCACAGCGCTTTTCAGCGGATTGGCGGAGCCCCGGCGGCGCTTCTCGCGGTCGCCGCTCTCTACAGCGCGGTACACTTCATCGATGCGAGCGCGTCCATCCCGGTCGCGGAGATCGGCATCGGGAGCGGCTTCGAGGTGCTGGACGACGCATTTCACCGCTTCCCCGGATCCGGGACCGCGGGCCCTGCCGCCGCCCTGTTCGCGGCCGGAGTGCTGCTCGGCGTCGTGCGGCACCGTACCGGGAGCGTAGCCCTGTGTGTGGGGATCCACGCGGGATGGGTGCTGGTAAACAAGGCCGGGCGGACGCTTACGGTCCCCGAGCCGGATTCCCCCTGGGCCTGGCTCGCCGCAGGCTACGACGGGGTCGTCGGCTGGGCCGCCGGTGCGCTCTTTTCGCTGGTTGCCCTGCTCTGCTGGTACCGCCTCACGCCCGTCCGTACTGCAGGCTGAGCGGCGCGGCCCTCAGGTTCTCGGGCCCTTCCAGTCGGAATCCAGGAATGCCCCGAGCATCGCCGGAGCCATCGCTTCGGTGAAAAAGTCTCCCTGCGCGCTCTCGCAGTTCTCCCACTTGAGGAACTCGAGCTGTTCCTTGGTCTCGACCCCTTCGGCGTTCACCAACATGCCGAGGGTATGGGCCAGCGCGATGACCGAGCGCGCGACCGCGGCGCAATCGGGATCGGAGGCCACACCGGAGACGATTTCCGGCGCAATCTGCAGCGAGGCGGGGTCGAGTTGTCGGAGCTCCGCGATCGATGTCGGCCCGACTCCGAATTCGTCGACGACAATGGCGATGCCCAGACCTTGCAGGAGATCGACCGTCCTGGCGCTTGCCCCGAGGTTGAGGCTGAGTGCGCTTTCGGGGACCTCCAGAGCCAGACAGCGGGGAGCGAGCCCCGTCTCTTCGAGGCCGCGCCGGATCGCGGCAACCACTGCGCCGTTTCGCACCGCGGCATCCGACGCCTTGAGGTTCACCCTGGAGACCGGCCGGGCGCCTGCGCACAGGCGCTGTGCGAGCCGGCAACCCTCGGCAATGAGCCACTGGTACATACGGGTGGTCTCTCCCTCCCGGTCCGCGGCCCGGAGGAGCGGGGCGCCCCGGAGCTCGTGTCCACCGTGAATCCGCCACATCGGGATGAGCTCCACGCCGGCCAGTCCTCCATCCAGGAGACGGATCTGGGGCTGGGCGAGGATTTCGATCTCACCGCGATCGATAGCGCCCTTCACCCCTAGGGGTGTCTCTGGGTCGCACGCCGGTGCGAGTCTCGAGCCCGCGACCTCACCCCGGCGCCTGAGGCTCTTGATGTAGGTCCACGTCCGCAGCGCACAGATGATGATCGAATGGAGCTTCTGGGCGGTGAGCTCGGTCTTCAGGAAGTAGCCGTTGATCTCGTAATTGAGTATCACCTCCCGCTCGGGCGCCTGTCCGGGCTGACCGGTGCGGAGCACGATCTGGATGTCGTGGTTGCCGAGCGTCTCGCGAATGTATCCGCACAGGCGCAGCCCTGCGTCGTCGGTCTCCATCACCACGTCCAGGAGAACGAGCGCGGTCTCGGGGTGCCGGCCGAGGAAATCGCGTGCTTCTTCACCCGAGTAGGCGTGGTGCAGCGTGACCCTGCGGTTTTCGAAGGACGCGCGCGCGAGCAGGATTCGGGTGACTTCATGGACCGCGGGGTCGTCGTCGACGACGAGCGCGGTCCAGGGCGGCGCCGGAGTCACGTACAGTCGTCCCGCGTTCCGTGCTTCGGGGTTCGGTATCACGTCGGATTCGTCACCGATTCGAGGTGCGCAGGGATTCGACGGGGTGACCGGGAGCGGCGAGAACGCGAGGAAACCTGAGGGTGAAGGTGGTGCCGGCACCTGCTTCGCTCTCGACGTCGATGGTGCCGCCGAGCGTCTGCGTCACGATATTGTAGACGATGTACAGTCCGAGCCCGCTGCCTCCCTTCCCGCGCACGGTGGTGAAGAAGGGCTCGAAGAGCTTGTCCAGGATCCGCTCCGGAACACCTCCGCCGTCATCGGAGCAGCGGAGGACCACCTCGTCGTTCTCCTCGAGCCTCGCATCGAGATGGATCGTGCCCGCTGCCTCGTGCGGCCAGGCGTGCCGTATGGCGTTCATCACCAGGTTGCTGAGGGCCTGCGCGAGGGGTCCCGGATATCCTTCGATCTCGAGATCGCGGGGACAGGAGATCTCCACCCGATGCGGAGTCTGGCGGAGCTCCGGGCGGAGGTTCGCCACCGTCTCTTCCAGGTACTCTCGCAGGTCGAAGGTGCGGTGCTTCTCGCTCACCCGGTCCACTGAAACCTGCTTGAAGCTCTGGATGAGATCCGCTGCGCGGCTCGCGTTGGAAAGAAGCAGGCCGGCCGACTCCTCCGCATCGTGGAGAAACTCTCTCACCGCCGCGGGCTCCGCCCCGTTGGAGTCGAAGCGCCGGCGGAGCGCCTGAGCGCGGTCCTGCAGGAAGGAGGCGGCGGAAACGCTGATTCCCACCGGAGTGTTGATCTCGTGCGCGACCCCCGCCACCAGCGCGCCGAGGGAGGCCATCTTTTCCGATTGCACCAACTCCTTCTGGGTCATCTCCAGGTGATGCAGCGAATTCACCAGCTCGCTCTCGGCGAGCTCCCGGCTCTCGTGCAGCAGCACCAGCCACCACGCCGCCACCCCGAAGAGGACGAGCGAGCCGGCGTAGAGGCGCTGGAAGATGCCGGCGAGGTCGACTCCGTTGGCCGCCTCGACTCCGATGAGGCGGTAGGAGAGGAGAAAGAGCGCCCCGGCGACGACCGCGAGCACGCTGAACAGCACTACGAATCTCCACACGCGACGGGCCACGCTGGGCCGGAACGCGGGCTGAGCGAGAGAAGGCGGCGAAGGCCGTGCCGCGGGCGCGGCGTGCGTCGACTCCGGTTGCTTGCACACGTCGTGGCAATGACTGTCGAGGGTGCAGCACAGGGAGCAGATGGGTCCCTCGTAGAAGGGGCAGTTCGCCATGTCGGCGGGTTCGTACTCGATCCGGCAGATGCAGCACGCCACCGGGTCCGCGTCGCGTACGTCGCGGTACTCGGGATCCTCCCGCGCGATGTAGTAGCGGCCCTTCGTCGCCCACCCGATCAGGATCGCGACACCGAAGGCGATGACCAGGGAAAGGAAAGCGGAGTACACCTGTATCGCGATGCCGAACGCACCGAAGTACGCGGCGATGGACAGCAGCGACGCGATGGCCATCGCGCCGCATCCGACCGGATTGATGTCGTGGAGGTGGGCGCGCTTGAATTCGACAAAGGGCGGGCTTATGCGAAGGGGCTTGAGCACCACGAGATCCGCGACGAGGGCGCCGACCCAGGCGCTCGCGACGTTTGCGTAGACGCTGAGCACCGCCTCCAGCGTCTCGAAGATTCCGAGCAGCATCAGCAGCAGGGCGATGAGGACATTGAACACCAGCCAGGTCACCCGCCCCGGGTGATAGTGCGTGACCCGCGAGAAGAAGTTGCCCCAGGCGAGCGAGCCCGCATAGGCATTGGTGACGTTGATCTTGACCTGGGAAATGATGACGAAGACGGTGGCGACGAGGACGACGAGTGCGGCATCGTCGAACATGAACTCGTATGCCTCGATGTACATGCGTACCGGCTCCACCGCTTCGGCAAAGCTGCCGTCGTGGCGGATGACGACGTAGGCAAGCAGGCTACCGGCCAGGATCTTGATCCCTCCGAGGAGAATCCAGCCGGGACCGGCGCAGATGAGGGCGGCCCACCAGTGCCACCGGTTTCGCCGGGTGCGTTCGGGCAGGAAGCGCAGATAGTCGACCTGCTCGCCCACCTGAGCGACGAGGGAAAACAGGACTCCGGTGGCGGCGCCGAAGAGGAGGAAGTCGAAGCGGGCGCCTCCCTCCTCGCGTCCGGCGAACTTCGACCACTCGGACAGCAGCTCCGGCTCTTCGGCGAACACGAACCAGAAGGGGGTGATGAAGAGCACCGCCCAGAAGGGCTGCGTCCAGAGTTGCAGGCGATTGATCAACGTGACGCCGAAGAAAGTGATGGGAATGATCACGAGGGAGCACAGCACGTAGCCGATGGCGATGGGCAATCCGAAGTAGAGCTCGATCGCCTGGGCCATGATCGCCGCTTCCAGGGCGAAGAAAATGAAAGTGAACGAGGCGTAGATGAGCGAAGTGATCGTGGAGCCGATGTAACCGAACCCTGCTCCCCGCGTCAGCAGATCCATGTCGATGTTGTAGCGACCCGCGTAGTACGTGATGGGCAGGCAGGTCGCAAAGATGAGCACGACCGCGACGATGATCGCGGGAAAGGCGTTCGCGAACCCGGTGCTTATGGTGATCGCGGCGCCGATCGCCTCCAGGGCGAGGAAGGAGATGCCTCCGAGCGCGGTGCTCGCGAGCAGGTAGGGCGACCACTTGCGGTAGGACCGGGCCGCATAGCGCAGCGAGTAGTCCTCCAGGGTCTCGTTCGCGACCCAGGCGCGGTAGTGGCGCCGGATTCGGATCATGGAATCGCCCTCGCAATGCGCCTTGACATTGCCGACTCGCTGCACGATGGTACACGGGCTTCGTCACACGACCGTTCCGGGGGACGGATCCTCCTCCGGCTCGAGGGAAAGTGTTCGCAAGTCGGGGGCGGTGCTGACGCCGGACGAAAAGGAGCCCTGTCCACCGTGACCGGTGCCCTAGAGCGCGTTCCACCCCTGGCCGGCCAGGTCGGGTACGCGGTGGGCGCGTGAAGGGTTCCGGGGCGCGCGAGCGGGCCACGGAGCCGGGGCATCCCGCCAGGCTGGATGCGCTCATTCACCGCATCCATTCCGCGGCGGGCCACCAGCGCCGCTGGGAGGACGCAATCGCGGGTCTGCGCGGTGTCCTGCGGGGACGGGCTGCGGTGCTCGCGCGACACGACTTCGGCTCCGGCCGGGGAGAATGGCTCTTCGAGTCTCCCACCAATCCGGCCGAGCGGGCCGCTTACGCGTCCGAACACTCGGCGCGCAATCCCTGGTTCATCTCCAGCCTCGACTATCGGCCGGGTCGGGTGATGACCGGTGAGGAGTTGCTCGAGGCTCGGGCGCTCCGGCGCACCGACTTCTATCGACACTGTCTGAAGCCGCTCGGGCTCTACCACCGGCTGTGCGGCGTGGTCTCGCGCCGCGACGACATCGTTGTCTACGCCGACGTGCTGCGTGGACGATCCCAACCCGCCTTCGATGACGAGGATCGGGCCGTGTTCGGCTCCATTCTCCGGCACTTGACGGTGTCCCTCGAGAACCATTGGCGGCTGGTGGACGCACGCGGCGAGAATCGGGCGCTGCGTTCGATCATGGACCGGATTGACTCCGCGGTGTTCGTGGTCGACCCCGGAGCCCGGGTACTGCTCGCCAACGCCCGATCCGAAGGGCTGCTCGAAGAGTTCGAAGGGCTCGAGTTGCGGGGCGAGTGCATCGCCGCGGCTTCCCGGGCCGAGGACCGTGCCCTTCGCGAGGCGATTGCCGAGGCGGCGGCTTCCGGCAGCGCGGGGGACGATGTCAGGATCCTGACCATCTCCAATCCGACGGGACTCCATCCTCTCGTGCTCACCATCACTCCGGCCGGTGCCGGTGCCCAGGACGGGTCGGGTGCGAGGCGTCCCGCCGCGGTGCTGGTCGCGAGGAACCCCCATCCCACTTACGACCTGGACCGTTGCGCCTTCGCGAGCATCTTCGAGCTGACTCCGGCGCAGGCCCGCCTCGCCGGAGTCATGTTTGCGGGCCACAACCTGCCCGAGGCGTCCCGCCTGCTGCGGGTGTCGGAGAACACGGTGCGCAGTCACCTCAAGCAGATCTACCAGAAGACGCATACCCACAGCCAGATCGAGCTCGTGCACCTCCACTCCCGGCTCTGCACCGAGCACGTCTGATCCTTCTCCCCGGTGCCGGGAGGCGCTGCTTTCTTCACGCCTTTCCCTTCGGCTCGTCCTCCCCCCGCCGGGTGAGCGGGCTCTCATCCGCACAGGTGAGGCGTGCCTCACCCGAACCGGTGGAAGCGGATCGTCAGAATGGGTCAGGCCTCGTCTCGCCTCGGGGTGATTTTGCGTCGCTGCCGCTCACGTAGCCTCGACTCTCGAAATTCGCGGCTCGGTCCCAGGGGTCCGGGGACGAGCCGATTCGTCCGGGGTCGCCGCTCTCGGCGGGAGGCCGCTCCGGACGGGCAAGCGGACCAGACGAGGAGGCTGCAATGGCAAAGACCGTATTCAGAGCCGAGATGGACAAGTGGCCGGAGGACCAGGCGACCAAGACCCACAATCGCTGGCATCCGGACATTCCGATCGTGGAGCAGTTCAAGCCGGGCGACGAGTTCCGGGTGGAGTGCTACGACTGGACGGGGGGACAGATCAAGAACGACGACTCCGCGAACGACATCCGCGACGTCGACCTGTCCAAGGTGCACTACCTGAGCGGGCCCTTCGGGGTCGAAGGCGCGGAGCCCGGTGACCTGATGGTCGTCGACATCAACGACATCGGGTGGCTCGAGGATTCCCAGTGGGGGTTCACGGGCATCTTCGCGTACGAGAACGGCGGCGGGTTCCTCGATCGGCATTTCCCTGCCGCACGCAAGGCCTGCTGGGACTTCAGCGGCGTCTACACCACCTCGCGCCACATTCCGGGCGTTCGTTTCCCCGGGCTCATTCATCCGGGATTGATAGGAACGCTGCCCTCGGCGGATCTGCTCGCGAAGTGGAACGCTCGCGAGCACGAGCTGTTCAAGACCGATCCCGATCGGGTGCCTCCGCTTTGCACCCTGCCCGACGGCATTGCCGGCACCACCACCGCGCTCATGGGACAGATGTCCGGCGCGGCCGGAGAGGCGGCCGGCAAGGAGGCGGCGCGCACCGTGCCGGGCCGCGAGCACGGCGGCAACTGCGACATCAAGAACCTGTCCCGCGGGTCGCGGTGCTACTTCCCCGTCTACGTGGACGGCGGCGGTCTTTCGATGGGAGATATTCACTGGTCGCAGGGTGACGGCGAGATCACCTTCTGCGGCGCCATCGAGATGGCGGGCTGGATCGACATCGGAGTCGACCTCATCAAGGGCGGAGTGGAGAAGTACGGGATCACCAACCCGATTTTCCGGCCGAGCCCGGTCGAGCCGAACTACTCCGATTACCTCATCTTCGAAGGGGTTTGCGTCGACGAGCATACCGGCGAGCAGCGATATCTGGACGCTACCGTTGCGTACCGGCGTGCGTGCCTCAATGCCATCGAGTACCTGAAGAAGTTCGGATACACCGGCGAGCAGGCATACATGATCATCGGTACCGCTCCGTGCGAGGGCCGTATCAGCGGCATCGTCGACATACCGAACGCGTGCTGCACCCTCGCAATCCCGACCGGAATCTTCGACTTCGACATTCGCCCGAATGCCGATGGGCCGACGCAGATGGTCTCGGGAGCCGACGCCGCGGAGTGCAGCTAGGCGCTCCGGCGTACCCGGAACGCAAGGCGCGCCCGTATGGGTGATCGCGGCATGCGGACCTGGCGCCCCGCCCGACTTCGGGCGGGGCGCCGCGTCATGAGGCAACCGGGTCCTGCGGACCCGAACCTCGAGAGGATCGGATCATGTTGTTGGGCTTAGCACTGTTCTACGTGGGTGCCGTACTCTTTCTGAACGGCATCTGGGTGATGGGCTACATCGAGGATCGGGAGATCTCGGTCATCAATGTCTTCGTGGGCATGCTGACTTTGCTCATCTCCCTGTACCTCGCCCTGGGGCCGAACGCGGATGCGGATTCGGTCAGGGCGGCGGCCTTCACCCTCCTGTTCACATTCACCTACTTCTGGGTCGCCTGGAACCGGTGGAACGGCGCCGACGGCCGTGGCCTCGGCTGGTTCTGCTTCTTCGTCGGCATCACCGTCATCTTCATCACCCTCGATGCCTTTGGCGCGGCCGAGAGCACGTTGGGCTACTGGTTGGGCGTCTGCTGGGGGTCATGGGCAATTCTGTGGCTCATGTTCTGGGCGCTTCTCGCGCTCAACAAGCCGATTGCCAAGGTGACGGGCGCCTTTTGCTGCGCAAATGGCGTCTACACGGGGTGGATTCCGGGCTACCTCCTCCTCACCGGAGCTCTCAGCTAGAGGGCGGGACGGCTCCATCCACCGGAAACTCCGGCCGGGCTCCGGTCTCTCCCCTCTGACCGGAGCCGCGGGCCGGAGGCTCGAGATACTCCCGTGCGGCGACGGGCCGGGCCCCGATGCGGGCCCGGCCAGCGACGGATGCCGGTCACTACTCGAAGGAGAACCTTCTCATGCCCCTCTATGACTATTCATGTGATCGCTGCGGCCCGTTTCGCGCCTGGCAACGAATGAGCGAGTGCACCGCGGCATCGGAGTGCCCGGAATGCGGAGAGGCTGCACCTCGCGTGCCGAGCGCCCCCTTTCTCGCCGACATGAACCCCAATTCGCGCATTGCTCATCAACGCAATGAGAAGAGTGCCCACGAGCCGCAGGTCATGAGCCGTGGGCACATGCAGGAGACCGGCTCGAAGCGTGGCGGCCACGCCGGACACGGCCATCACGGACACCACCACCATCATCACCACTCGGGACGGCCCTGGATGATCGGTCACTAGCCTCGGCGCCATCTGCCATGCGAGCGGGGAAGGCGGCCTTCGGGCCGCTTTCGTTCCTTTGGACGCTCTACAGTCGATGAGGATCGCCGGTACATCCCTGTACCGGAACCGGTGGCACAGGATTCACGCTCCTCGAGCGCCCCTCAGAGGAACCACCACCGTTCGATGTTCTTGTTGCCGTCCAGGGTCCAGTTGCCGGCAATCTGCTCCGGCGTTCCGACCTTGTCGCTCAAGGCCTGGACCCAGTTCGCGAAGACGGGAATGAGCACCCCTCCCTCGTCCCGGACGATGTTCTGCATTTCCGAGTAGAGGGCCGCGCGCTTCGCGGTATCGAGTTCGGCCCGTGCTTCGAGCAGCAGCTTGTCGAAGTGCTCGTTCTTCCAGAACGCGTCGTTCCACGCGGCCTTGGAGTAGTACTCGATGGAGAAGATCCAGTCGGAGGTCGGGCGGCCGCTCCAGTAGCACATGGAGAATGCCTTGTTCATCCAGACGTCGCTCCAGTAGCCGTCAGTGGGCGCCACCACGACGTTGAGATCGATGCCGGCCCCCGCCGCGTGCTCCTTGTAGAGCACCGCCGCGTCGTTCGCTCCGGTATAGATGTCGGCGGTGTAGAGGTCGACCGAGAGTGAATCCAGCCCCGCTTTCTTCAGGTGGAACTTCGCCCGGTCCGGGTCGTACTCACGCTGCGGGATGCTCTCGTCGAAGTAGCGCTGGCTCTTGCCGATGGGGTGATCGTTTCCGACATAGCCGTGGCCGCGCAGCACGGTCTTCACGAGCGCTTCACGGTCCACCGCGTACTTCAGGGCCAGGCGCACGTCATTGTTGTCGAAGGGCGCCATGTCGGTACGCATCGGTATGGTGTACTGGCGGGTGCCGCCCGCCTCCAGCACCTTGATGCCCGGGGTCTTTTCCATCAGGTGCAGGGTCTTGAGATCCGGTTCTTCGACCACGTGCACTTCGCCCGCGCGCAGCGCGGTGCCTCGCGCCGCCTGGTCCGGAACGTTGATGCTCTCGATGGAGTCGAACCACGGGCCGTCCTTGAAGTAGTTGGGGTTGCGCCGGGTGGCCGAGCGCACCCCCGGCTCCCACGCTTCCAGAATGTAGGGGCCGGTCCCGATGCCCTCGTCCCAATCGGCACCGGTGGTGCCGTCGATCCCGATCACCAGGTGGTAGTCGGCCATCATCACGGGGAAGTCGGCGTTGCCCTCCTTCAGGTTGAACACCACCGTGTTCCGACCGTCCGCCTCGAGCGTGTCTATCGCTGCCACCACGCCGGACGCACCGGACTTGGAGTCTTCCCCGCGGTGCAGGTTGATCGACCAGATGACGTCCGCGGGCGACAGACTCCTGCCGTTGTGGAACTCCACGCCCGGGCGCAGCTTGAATCTCCACTGGGACGCATCGGCGCTCGCTTCCCAGCTTTCGGCCAGCTCACCGACGACGTCGCCGTTCGGGAGAATCTCCGTGAGGTTGCTTCGTACCTGCCAGCTCGTGTTGATGGCATGGGTGTCGAGGAGGGTGGTGCCGTCGAGCGAGTTGTCGGTCGCCCCTCCCCGCAGGGCCTGGATGAAGTGGCCGCCACGCTTCGGGGTGGCCTGCGCCGTCCGCCACAGGGCGCCGGCGCTGGTGGCGGTCACGCCGAGCGCGGCGGCACGACCGAGAAACTCCCTTCGCTTGATGGTGTGAGAGTGGAGCTCGCCTTCCAGCTCCCGAAGGGCGGCCCGTTGGGCCTCTTCATGTTGCGACATCACTTGGTCCTCCTCTTGATTTGCGCGGAGCCCGGCCGGGAAAGGGCCGAGCCTTGGCCCGCTGGGCGACTTTGGCGGCGGAAGGGTACCATCCGCACGAGGACGAGTAACGGAGCTCCGCGGCGCGGGAGAAGCGGCAGGCCGGCTCGCGTCCGGCTGGAGAGCGCGCCGCGAGAGGGGCGCTCAGCCCTTCCGTTTCGGCACGTAGAGATCGGTGATGGTGCCTTCCACCATCTCCGCCGCGAAGTTGAAGGTCTCCGACAGGGTCGGGTGGGGATGGATGGTGAGCCCGATGTCGGCGGGGTCGGCGCCCATTTCGATCGCGAGGGTCGCCTCCGCGATGAGCTCGCCGGCGTGCGGCCCGACGATGCCCGCGCCGAGGAGGCGACGGCTCTCCACGTCGAAGATGACCTTGGTGAGGCCTTCGCTGCGGCCCATGCCGAGCGAGCGCCCGCTTGCCGCCCAAGGGAAGGTCGCGGTCTCGACGTCGCGCCCTTGCGCCTTCGCGTCGATCTCGCTCACGCCCGTCCACGCCACCTCGGGGTCGGTGTAGGCGACGGAGGGCACGCAGCGGGCGTCGAAGCCCGACTTGTGTCCCGCCGCCACCTCCGCCGCGACCTTGCCCTGGTGGGTGGCCTTGTGGGCGAGCATCGGCTCGCCCGCCACGTCGCCGATCGCGAAGATGTGGGGGACGTTGGTACGCTGCTGGCGGTCGGTGCCGATGAAGCCGGCATCGTCGACTTCGACGCCGGCCCGTTCGGCGCCGATCCCTTTGCCGTTGGGAGCACGTCCGACCGCGACCAGCACGCGGTCGAAGCGCTCGGTCGAGGCAGCGCCACCCGCATCCTCGAACCTCGCTTCCAGTTGCTCGCCGCGTGCCTCGAGGCTCTGCACTCGGGTTTCCAGCCGGATCGCCTCGTACTGCTTCTCGATGCGACGTGCGAGCGGCGCCACGAGGTCGGGGTCGCAGCCGGGCATCAGGCCCGGCATCAGCTCCACCACGTTCACCCGCGAGCCGAGGGCGTGGTACACGCTCGCCATCTCCAGTCCGATGATTCCCCCGCCGACGATCAGCAAGCGATCGGGAATCGCTTCCAGCATGAGTGCGCCGGTCGAGTCCATGACGCGCGGATCGTCGCGGGGGAAGCCCGGAATCTTCGTCGCCCGGGAGCCGGCCGCAATGATCGCCTGCTCGAAGGCTACGGAAGTGAGGCCATCGTCGCCGCGCACCACCAGTCGCTTCGGAGACTCGAACTCTCCGACTCCGGTGAGCACCTGCACCCGCCGGCGCCGGGCGAGCCCCGCGAGCCCCTTGCAGAGCCGGCCGACCACCGCGTCCTTCCACTTCCCGAGCTTGGGCAGATCGATTCCGGGGGTGCCGAATTCGATCCCTCGTCCGGCCAATTCGGCCGCCGCCGCGATCACCTCGGCACTGTGCAGCAGCGCCTTGGACGGAATGCACCCCACGTTGAGGCACACGCCCCCGAGGCGTTCGTGGCGCTCCACGAGCACGACACGCTTTCCGAGGTCTGCGGCGCGGAAGGCGGCGGTGTAGCCACCCGGTCCTGCGCCCAGAACCAGGATCTCGGCCTCGATGTCCGCCTCGCTGCCCGTTGCCGCGGCGGGCGCCGACAACTCGGGTTCGGCGCGGGGCGAGTCTTCTTCCGAGCCGGCCATCCCGCCCCCGCCGGCGGGTTCGCTCTCGCCGCCGCCGACCCGCAGGACGGCGATGGGGGTACCGGCGGATACCCGATCTCCCGCCTCCACGAGCAGCCGTTCGACCACGCCGGCCCGCGGCGCCGGTACCTCCACCGAGGCTTTCTCGCTCTCCAGCGTGATGAGGGACTGCCCCTCTTCGAGCCATTCCCCGGCGCTCGCGATGACCTCGACGACCTCGACGTCTTCGAAGTCCCCGATGGCGGGTACCGAAACTTCTATCGTGTCGCTCATTGCCTCGTCCGGCATCGCGGCACCCGCCGCCTCACAGCAGCAGGCGATGCGGATCCTCGAGCAGCAGCTCGGCGAGGCGACGCACGAATCGCGCCGCCTGCGCGCCGTCGATGACCCGATGGTCGTAGGAGAGATCCAGCGGCTGCATCAGGCGCGGGTGGAAGGCGCTTCCGTCCCAGACCGGCGCCATGCGGGAGCGGGCGAGTCCGAGTATCGCGACTTCGGGCGCATTGACGATGGGGCTGAAGGCGGTGCCGCCGATGCCTCCGAGGTTCGATACCGTGATCGTGCCCCCTTCGAGATCGGTGGGCCTGAGCCGGTTCTCCCGCGCTCGCGCCCCGAGCTCGCCGAGATCCCCGGCGACGCCGAAGACCCCCTTGGTTTCCACCGCCCGCACCACCGGCACCACGAGTCCGTTGGGGGTGTCCACCGCCACCCCGATGTTGACGTACTTCTTGAGGATCAGACTGCGGCCATCCGGGCTGAGCGACGAGTTGAACTCGGGAAACTCCCGTACCGCGCGCGCGAGCGCCTTGAGCGCGAAGGTGAGGAAGGTGAGATGTACGCCGGCCCTGGCCGCCTCCTCCTTGAGCGACTGCCGGAACGCCTCGAGCGCGGTGACGTCGGCCTCGTCATGGTGGGTAACGTGGGGGATCCGGTGCCAGGCCCGCTCGAGGTGCGGTCCCGAGATCCGCTTGATGCGGGAGAGGGGGTGGATCTCGGTCTCGCCGAAACGGCTGAAGTCGATCTCCGGCACTTCCGGTGCCGCGGCCGCGGCCGCGGGGGTGGCCGGAGCGCCGCCGGGACTCGCGAGGCGCCGCTTGACGAACGCCTTCACGTCCTCTTCGAGAATTCGGCCCTTGCGCCCGCTGCCGCGGACTTCGGCGAGGTTCACCCCGAGGCTGCGTGCGAATCGCCGCAGCGAGGGAGTGGCGTGTGAGTCGGCTCGCGTCCACAGCTCTCGGGGAGCGGCGGAGGGCGCCGCGGAGGCACCGGCCGGCGGGGAGGGTGAGGACGGTGCTTCTTCCTTCGGCACGTCTGCTTCCCGGGCCTGCGCTTCGGGCGCCTGCGCCGCCACCGCCTCCGCTTCCCGCTGCTCGCTGTCGAGGGTGAGGAGCAGCGAACCCTCGGAGACCGAGTCCCCGACTCTCACGCTGATCTCCTCGATGACTCCATCGCTCGGGGCGGGCACGTCCATCGTCGCCTTGTCGCTCTCCAGCGTGACGAGCGCATCTTCGGCCTTTACCGCGTCCCCCGGCCCGACCAGCACCTCGACCACCGGCGCCTCGTCGAAATCGCCGAGATGCGGGACTCTCACTTCGCGGATGGGCATGGGGGCGCGTTTCCCGTCAGGAGGAGAGGGGGTCGCTCTTCTCCGGGTCCATCCCGTAACGCTCGATGGCATCGGAAACGCTGGAGCCCGGCATCGCCCCCTCGTCGGCCAGCGCCTTGAGGGCGCACAGCGCGACGAAGTGCCGGTCGACCTCGAAGAAGCGCCGCAAGGCGGCTCGGGTGTCGCTGCGCCCGTAGCCGTCGGTTCCAAGGGTCACGTATCGGCGTGGAACGTAAGCGCGGATCTGATCGGAGAAGAGCTTGACATAGTCGCTCGCGGCCACCACCGGCCCTTGCCGCTCTGCGAGACACCGGGTCACGTAGTTCCGGCGCATCGGCTCCGACGGGTGCAGCAGGTTCCAGCGTTCCGTGCGCATGCCGTCGCGCCGCAGCTCGGTGAAGGAGGTGGCGCTCCACACGTCGGCCGCGACGCCGTAGTCCGACTCGAGCAGTTCCGCCGCCGCGAGCACCTCGCGCAGGATCGCGCCGCTGCCGATCAACTGCACCGCGGGCACGCCATTCGAGCGGGTTGACGGGTCCGAGTCTCTCAACAGGTACATCCCCTTGAGGATGCCTTCCTCGATCCCCTCGGGCATCGGAGGATGACGGTAGTTCTCGTTCATCACCGTGAGGTAGTAGAAGACGTTTTCCTGTGCTTCGAACATGCGGCGCATGCCGTCCTGGACGATTACCGCCAGTTCGTAGGCGAAGGTGGGGTCGTAGGAGATGCAGTTCGGAATGTTGGCGGAGAACAGGTGGCTGTGGCCGTCGTCGTGCTGGAGCCCCTCTCCGGCCAGTGTGGTGCGCCCCGCGGTCCCCCCCACCAGGAATCCTCTCGCCTGGATGTCGCCGGCCGCCCACGCGAGGTCCCCGATACGCTGGAAACCGAACATGGAGTAGAAGATGTAGAAGGGGATCATGTTGATCCCGTGCGTGCTGTAGGCGGTGCCCGCGGCTATCCACGACGAGATCGCGCCCGCCTCGTTGATGCCTTCCTGGAGGATGCGGCCCTGCTTGTCCTCGCGGTAGTACATGAGCTGGTCCGAGTCGACCGGCTCGTAGAGCTGGCCCGCGGGCGCATAGATGCCGAGCTGCCGGAACAGCCCCTCCATGCCGAAGGTGCGCGCCTCGTCGGCCACGATCGGGACCACCAGCTTGCCGATCTCCTTGTCGCGGCTGAGCGTGGCGAGGATGCGTACCAGCGCCATCGTGGTCGAGAACTCCCGCTCCCCGCCCCCCTTGAGCTGGGACTCGAAGGTGGAGAGCGCCGGCGCCTTCAGCGCCGCGGTGCGCGGGCGGCGCTGGGGAAGCGGTCCGCCGAGCGCGCGGCGGCGCTCGTGCATGTACCGGATCTCTTCGCTGTCCTCGGGGGGGCGGTAGAAGGGGGCGTCGGCGATCTCGTCGTCCAGGATGGGGATCTTGAAGCGATCGCGAAACGCTTTCAGCGCGTCCTCGCCCATCTTCTTCTGTTGGTGGGTGATGTTCTGGCCTTCGCCCGCCTCGCCCATCCCGTAGCCCTTGACGGTCTTGGCGAGGATCACGGTGGGCTGGCCGCGGTGCCCGGCCGCGACTGCATAGGCGGCGTAGACCTTGTGCGGATCGTGACCGCCGCGGTTGAGGCGCCAGATGTCTTCGTCGCTCATGCTCGAGACCATCTTCTCGAGCTCCTTGTAGCGACCGAAGAATTTTTCCCGGGTGTAGGCGCCTCCTTTCGCCTTGAAGGCTTGGTACTCGCCGTCGACCGCCTCCTCCATGCGCTGGCGCAGCAGCCCGGTGGTGTCCTTGTTGAGAAGTGGGTCCCAGTACGAGCCCCAGATCACTTTGATGACCTTCCAGCCCGCGCCGTCAAACGCGCCCTCGAGCTCCTGGATGATCTTGCCGTTGCCGCGGACCGGCCCGTCCAGGCGCTGCAGGTTGCAGTTGATGACGAAGATGAGATTGTCCAGGCGCTCCCGTGCGGCGAGGGTGATGGCGCCCATGGACTCCGGTTCGTCCATTTCGCCATCGCCCATGAAGGCCCAGACCTTGCGTCCCTCGGTGTCGAGCAACCCGCGGTTGTGCAGGTACTTCATGAAGCGGGCCTGGTAGATCGCCATGATCGGGCCGAGTCCCATCGAGACGGTCGGGAACTGCCAGAAGTCCGGCATCAGCCAGGGGTGGGGGTAGGAGGAAAGGCCCTGGCCATCGACTTCCCGGCGGAAGCGATGGAGCTGGTCCTTCGAAATGCGCCTTTCGAGATAGGCGCGCGCGTAGATTCCGGGCGCACTGTGTCCCTGGAAGAACACCAGGTCACCGCCCTGCGAATCGCTCGGCGCGCGCCAGAAGTGGTTGAATCCCACGTCGTAGAGGGTGGCGGAAGAGGCGAAGCTCGCGATGTGCCCGCCGAGCTCCGAGGAGAGCCGGTTCGCCTTCACCACCATCGCGAGCGCGTTCCAGCGAACGAGGGAGCGGATGCGCCGCTCGACCCCCGGCTTGCCGGGCGCGGGTTCCTCTCGCGACGTGGGGATGGTGTTGACGTAGGCGGTGTTCGCCGAGTAGGGCAGGTTGACCCCGGCGCGCCGGGCCTCGTCGCGCAGCTTTTCGAGGATGAAATGGGCGCGCTCGACTCCGTCTCGCTCGAGCAGCGAGTGCAACGACTCGATCCACTCCTCGGTTTCCTGCGGATCGAGGTCGGCGGGATTCGATTCGGCAACCATCGGCTCGGTCTTCCGGCCTTCCCTCGGCCGGTCTCCCGCCCCGGCTCCGGCCGGAGCGGCTTCGGCCTTTGGGACGCAGTATACGGGAGGGGGCAGGCACCGGCATTTCGCCTCCCGTCTTCCCGTCTGATAACGTTTCCGTCGTGTGCTCCTTCCTTGCATCCGTGCGTCCTCCCTCGCTTCACCACGAGTCGGGGCGACCCCGGTGACGGGGACCGGGCCTGCGCCTTCGGGAGCGCCGGTCGGGACCCGCTTTCGCGGCTACCTCCCGGTGGTCGTCGACGTGGAGACCGGGGGCTTCAACCCTCACACCGATGCGCTGCTCGAGATTGCCGCGGTCATGGTCGAACGCGACGACGAAGGACGCTGGCGTCCGGGGCCCACCCACAGTTGTCACGTCGAGCCCTTCGAAGGCGCCAACATCGAGCCCGCTGCGCTCGAGTTCACCGGCATCGATCCCGGACACCCCCTGCGCTTTGCGGTGACGGAGCGAGAAGCGCTCGATCGGATTTTCAAGCCGGTGCGCCATGCCGTGAAGGCGCATGGATGCACGCGCGCGCTCCTCACCGGCCACAATGCCGCCTTCGATCTCGCTTTCGTGAACGCCGCGGCCGAACGGACGGGAATCAAGCGCAACCCTTTTCATCCCTTTTCCACGTTGGATACGGTGAGTTTCGCCGCGCTCGCGTTCGGCCAGACCGTGCTCGCGCGGGCGGTCGAGGCGAGTGGCCGCACCTGGGACGACAACGACGCACATTCCGCGATTTACGACGCGGAGCAGACTGCGGCCCTGTTTTGCCGCGTACTCAACATGTGGGATGAACGCGTCCGCCGCCGGTGATTCCGCCCCCCGGCGCTCCTTCGGGCAGCACGTTTCGCCAATAATCACGTTTCACCAGTAATGGGGTTACACTTCCGGGCATGTCTGCTGCCCCACCGGTCAATCGCGTAACTCGCGAAATGCGCGGTCTCGAAAAGACCTCGCGCATCCCGGTGAAGGTGATTCCGAGCGTTGGCCCAATGCCGCGGAAGCCGCCGTGGATCCGGGTCAAGGCGCCGCTCGGGCCGGCGGTGCAGAGGCTCAAGAGTGTGTTGCGTGCCCAGCGGCTGCATACGGTATGCGAGGAAGCCTCCTGCCCCAACATCGGCGAGTGTTTCTCGCACGGCACCGCCACTTTCATGATCATGGGCGACATCTGCACCCGCCGCTGCCCATTCTGCGACGTGGCGCATGGACGACCTGCCCCTCTCGATCCCGGTGAACCGGAACGTCTCGCCGAGACCGTCGAAGTGATGGAACTCTCGTATGTCGTCATCACTTCCGTCGATCGCGACGATCTGCGCGACGGAGGAGCGGGGCACTTTGCGGACTGCATTCGTGCATTGCGCCAACGCTGCCCAGAGCTGCGCATCGAGATCCTGGTGCCGGACTTTCGCGGTCGCATGGAACGGGCCCTCGACGTACTTGCCGAGGCGCCTCCGGACGTCTTCAACCACAACCTCGAGACGGTGCCGCGTCTCTACCGGAAGGCGCGTCCGGGGGCCGACTACCAGTGGTCGCTCGACCTCATTCGCAGGTTCAAGGAGGCACATCCGCAGGTTCCGACCAAGTCGGGCCTGATGCTCGGGCTCGGCGAGGAGGAGAGCGAGGTGATGGAGGTACTGCGGGATCTGCGCGCGCACGACTGCGACATGCTGACGCTCGGTCAGTATCTGCAGCCGAGCCGCTACCATCTCGCGGTGGAACGCTTCTGGACCCCGGAGGAGTTCGAAAGGCTGGGGCAGGCCGCCCGCGCGCTCGGATTCGAGAACGTCGCGTCCGGTCCCCTGGTCCGCTCTTCCTATCACGCGGATTTGCAGGCCGGCGGCAAAGCCGTCGCGTGATGAGAGTTCGATCCGGTCCCGTTCTCTCCGGGTAGAGGAGCACGAGAGCGGTGAGCTACGTCGAATTCTTCTTCGTCAAGGTGCTCGGAAATCTCATCGTGCCCCCGGGCGGCATCATCGTGCTCGGGGTGCTGGGCCTCATGCTCATTCCCTTCGCGCGCCGACTCTCCGCGTTGCTGCTTCTCGCGACGGTGGTTTCGCTCTACGCGCTGAGCACTGCGTTCGTGGCCGGCACGCTCGAGCGCAGCCTCTACGAGTACCCGGCCCTGCCGCCGGATGTCGAAGTGCCCGAGGCGGGCGCGATCGTGGTCCTTGGTGCGGGAAGCTACCGGGACCCACCCGAGTACGAGGGTTCCTACACGGTGGGCGGTCTCACGCTCGAAAGACTGCGTTACGCCGCTTCGCTGCACCGGCGCACCGGATTGCCCTTGCTGGTCACGGGAGGAAGGACATTCCCGGGCACGCCGGCCGAAGCATCGGCGATGGCGCTCTCCCTCAAGGACGACTTCGGCATCGGGGTGCGTTTCGTGGAAGACCGCTCCCGCAACACCACGGAGAACGCCGTCCTCAGTGCGGAAATGCTTGCCCAGGCGGGGATCTCCCGCATCGTGTTGGTGACCCACGCCATCCACATGATCCGCGCGGTGGCTTCGTTCGAGGCGCAGGGGCTCGAGGTGGTGCCGGCTCCCACCGTGTTCAAGGGCATGGCCCCCGCGGGCGCCGCCGCCTGGCTCCCCGCCGGATCCGCGCTCTACCGCTCCGCCCTCGCGCTTCACGAGCACGTCGGCCGACTCTGGTACCGGCTGCGTTTCTAGCCCGTGCACTCGTGCCTCCCCTCGAGGCCTTTGCAGGCAGCCGGAACGCCCAGACCAAGAATTCTCCTTCTCAAACGGAGGAATATGTATAGAATTCTCCTTCCCTGAAGGAGAGTTCTATGGAGACGCTCGCTCCCAGGTTCCGGCAGGCCCTCGGCGAACAGCTTGCCGAGTCCTTGTACACTCCCTTGCCGGCGTACACGATGCGCCGCGTACACGGTCGAGTCCGGTTTCCGGGCAAGGCCACCGCCGTCATCGGGATGCGTCGCGCCGGGAAGACCACGTTCCTGCATCAGATTCGTGGTGAAGCCGCGGCCCGCAGCGGCTCCCTGGCGCTGGCGCCCTATCTGTCCTTCGAGGATGAAAGACTGATCGGCCTCTCCGCGAGCGATCTCGCCTTCGTTCTCGAAGAGCACCTTCGCCTGCTACCGGCGGAGGACGCCAATGCCCCGCTCGTCTGGTGTTTCGACGAGATCCAGCTCGTAGCGGGATGGGAGCGTTTCGTGCGGCGCTTGCTGGACGAGCGGCGAAGCGAGGTGTTCGTGTCGGGGTCTTCGGCGGCGTTGCTGTCGCGCGAGGTCGCCTCGTCGCTGCGGGGACGGGCGTGGTCGGTCCTGATCCATCCCTTCTCATTCGAGGAAGCCTGTCGGCATCGGAGAATTCCCATTCCGCAGCGCTGGGACATCCTGTCGCGCCGTGAACGTTCGGGTCTCGAGCACGCGTTTCTGGACTGGCTCCGCGCCGGCGGCTTCCCGGAGGCCCAGGGTCTGGACGGGCCCTCGCGCCATCAGTTGCTGCGCGACTACGTCGATGTCGCGATCCTGCGGGACGTGGTGGAACGGCACCAGGTGAGCAATGTCACCGGCCTGCGATGGCTGGCGCGACACCTGCTCGGAAACGCGGGCGGCTCGTTCAGCGTAGAGAAGTTTCATGCCCGTCTCAGGTCCCAGGGCATCGCGATCGCGAGGGACACGGTGCATCAGTTGCTCGGCCATCTGGACGACTGCTTCCTGGTGCGCGTGGTGTCGATGGAGTCGAGCTCCGAACGCCAGCGCATGGTCAACCCCCGCAAGGCGTATCCCGTCGATCCGGGCCTCATTTCAGTGTTCGACCGCAGCGGCCGCGCAAATCTCGGCCACGCTCTCGAGACCGCCGTTCTGATCGAGCTCGAAAGGCGGCATTTTGACGTGACCTATGTCCGCACCTCCCAGGGCTACGAAGTGGACTTCCTCGCCCGCGGCGCGGACCGTCGTCCGGAACTCCTCCAGGTCTGCGCCGACCTTTCGGATGCAGCAGTCGCGGAACGCGAGATGCGCGCGCTCGCGGCGGCCGGAGAGCAGTTCCCGGACGCCGGCAAACGGTTGCTGACGCTCCGTCGGGACGACATTCCCAGCACGCTGCCGGACCGAGTGACCGTAGAGCCGGCCTATGAGTGGATGCTGAACCACGACGCGCCGTCATGACGCATCACACGTCTGGGTACGGTGTGTTTCGGCCTTCCCTTATCCGAAGACGACCAGTCGCGGGTCGCAGCCGAACTTCTCGATTCCTGAAATCACGCTCCGCCCCGCGTCTTCGTCTCAGCCATGTCTTTCCCGTCCTTCGCGGATCATGGCCACGATCTCGGCGCTCGTCACGCCGATGTCGACGCCCTCGACGTCGAGAGGGGAGACCGCGGAAGATTCCGGCTGCAAGACGAACGCCCGGCCATCCTTGCGGCGAATTCTGACCGCCCCGTCCCTCTGAGCGATCTCCAGGAGAGATGCGAAGTTCTGTCTGGCTTCCGAATACGTGTACACCCTCACGGACCTATCTCCAGGACCCGTACTCCGGCTGACGCTGCCGCGGTGGCGAGCTTCCTGTCCAGAGTAACCCGGCCGGCCGATCGGCACCGCTCAGTTTCGCCGCAGAGCATCAACCACCGCACGGGCGTCGTCGCGTCGTACTCACGAAGGCGTTCCGGGTCGAACACGGCGCGAGCCCTGGGAACCATAGCGGGCAGGCTGCTCCAGTCGGGCAACGCGGTCATTGTTCCTTCCCTGCACCGTGAGCGCTGCGTACGGCAACTCGGCATGGTCGTTTCGCAGGGCCTCGGACACAAGGATAGTCACGCGGTCGCTACCGCGGAAGTGTGCCGAGCCACGCCAGGGACTGGCGCCATCGCCGGACCACAACGGGAGGCGAGGTAATCTGGTCGGCGTGAATCCGAGATATCCATCGGTGACACTTCTTCATCTTGTCGAGTGCGGTGTTTCCTGCATGGGTCGGTACAAGAAATCCGCACACCTTCGGGGCAGGGGATCGCTAACATCCGTTGATTCTGATACTGTAATTATATACAGTATTTGCCCATTCTCCACTCTGCGTACCCTCCTGCTCCATGCCCCTTTCACAATCGAACGCTCCAAGCGATTTCTCCCACCTGAGCAACGACGAGCTGGCCGCCGCGGTGGCGACCCTCGCCGCCCACATCCACGCCGCGACCTGGCGCCTCCTCACCCTCATCGCCGAGCTCGACCGCCGGGGCGTGTGGGCCGACCAGGGGGCGCTGACCTGTGCCCACTGGCTGGGCTGGGCCTGCGGCATTGACGCCCACACTGCGCGGGAGAAGGTACGGGTTGCCCGGGCGCTGGAGGGATTGCCGCTGCTCTCCGCGGCTACGGCCCGGGGCGAGCTCGGGTACTCGAAGCTCCGGGCGCTGACGCGCATCGCCACCGCGGAGAACGAGGCCGACCTTGTCGACATCGGCCTGCACGGCACCGCCCAGCACGTGGAGAAGTTCGTGCGCCTGTACCGCCGGGCCGAGCGCGCGCAGGAGACCGAGCACGTCAATGCCCAGCACAAGGACCGGGAGCTGACGTACTGGTACGAGGACGACGGCACGCTGGTGCTGCACGGGCGTTTTCCGCCGGAGACCGGCGCGAGAATCCTGAGCGCGCTCGATGCGGCGATGGAGGCCCACGCGGCGGAGCAGCCCGCCTCGGCGTGGAGCGGCGAGAGCGAGGCCCCGGACGTCCCCGGTGGGACGTCAAGCGGAGTCGAAGCGGAGGGTCATGTCCCGGCGTTCTCCGGTGCGGGCCGGGGCGAGGGGCCGACGTCCCACGTGGGACGTCGCCGGATGGGGGAGAGCTCGCAACCGGAGGCCGGTCTCCCGAGCCCGTGAAGCACTTCTCTCCCTACGCCCCCGGTGGGACGTACTCGCGTCGCCTCTCCCGCACCGTGCGCCGGGCTGACGCACTGGCGTGGATGGCCGAGCGGATGTTCGAGGAGGGGCAGGCGCCCGCACTCAGTCCCCACCGCCACGAAGTGGTGGTGCACGTCGATGCCGAGGTGCTCGCACAAGGTACGGCGGGCCGGTGTGAAATCGAGCACCACACCGCCCTCGCGGCGGAGACCGCACGGCGGCTGTGCTGTGACGGAGGCATCGTCGCGACGGTCGACGGACCGCAGGGAGAGCCGCTGAGCGTCGGGCGGCGCACCCGCAGCATTCCCCCGGCGCTTCGCCGTGCGCTCATGAGCCGCGACCGCGGCTGCCGCTTCCCCGGTTGCCCGGCCACCCATCGCCTGCACGGGCACCACGTGCGCCACTGGGCCGAGGGAGGAGAGACCGCGCTCGACAACCTCGTGCTGCTGTGCCCGGTGCACCACCGCCTGGTGCATGAGGGCGGCTTCGACGTGCGGCGCCTCGACGACGGGGCCTTGCGCTTCACCGGCCCGAACGGAGCTGCGGTGCGAGCGCCGGCACCGTGCGAAGCTTCCTCGCCCGATACCATCCCCTCCCACAACGACGCTCTCGGGCTCGCCATCGACTCCGAGACCGCAATGGCGCGCTGGCACGGCGAGCCCATCGACTACGACCACGCGGTCATGGTGGCGATGTACGCGTGGAATGGCGGCGGCCTTCGTCCCGGCTCCTTGGGAACTCCAGAACTTCGTGAGGAACATCTCTCCGCGAACTCACACGAAGTCTTGCCTTCCGCTCGGGAATCGAGTCCTGCCCCGTGATGCCGACGTTCACAAGGGGTGGCGGTCTTCAGGTGCGGCCAGACGCAGCCCGGCTTGGGGGAAGCCGTGAATCAGGACGTACGCCGCCCCGTCACCGTGCCTTCCAGCCGGCCCTGCGCGAGGCGGGCCTCGATGCGCTCGCCCGGGTCGACCTGGGATGCATCGCGCAGCACCTTCCCGTCTCGCTGGCGCGAGACTATCGCGTAGCCCCTGTCGAGGGTCTGCTGGGGTCCCACTGCGGCGAGTGCGCGGCTCAGAGTCTGCAACTGGGCCGCGCGCTTCTCGAGGCCATGCCGCATGCTCCTCCGCAGGCGCGCCGCGAGCACTTCCGCGCGGATCCGGTTGGCCTGGACCACGGTGGCCGGTGCCTGCCGATTGAGTCGGGCGGAGAGGGAGCGAAGCAGGTCGCGATTGCGATCGAGCGTGCGCCGCGCCGCGCGCTGCGTTCTCGCGACCAGTCCGTCCAGGCGTTGCGAGTGGTCCTGGAGGCGGCGCTGGGGATCGGGCAGCGCGCGCAGCAGCCACCTGACCTGTCCCCGGCGCTCCTCTATCCGGCGCCGCATCAGGCGTCCCAGGCGAAGCCGGGCGCGCTGGATGTCGTCGCGCCATTGCATCGCGTCCGGAGTGACCAGTTCCGCCGCCGCCGAAGGGGTGGGCGCGCGCCGGTCCGCGACGAGATCCGCGATGGTGAAGTCCACCTCGTGGCCGATGCCGGTCACGATGGGTATCGGGCAGCGATGGATCGCACGCGCCACCGGCTCCTCGTTGAAGCACCAGAGATCCTCGAGCGAGCCGCCCCCGCGGGCGAGCACGAGCACATCGCATTCCGCCCGCGCCGCGGCCCGGTCCAGCATCTCCGAGATCCGGCCCGCCGCGCCCTCGCCCTGGACGGGAACCGGGTAGAGGATCGCGTGCACGCCGGGATAGCGCCGCCGCATCACGGTCAGGATGTCGCGCAGCGCCGCTCCGCTCGGCGACGTGAGGATGCCGATGCAGGCCGGCACCTTGGGAATGGGGCGCTTGGCCTCGTCATCGAAGAGTCCTTCGCCTTCCAGGCGCCGCTTCAGCGCCTCAAAGGCGCGCCGGAGCGCGCCTGCGCCCGCTTCCTCGAGGTACTGCACGATGAGCTGAAACTCGCCGCGCTCCGGGTAGAGGCTCACCCGCACCTGGGCCAGAACCTGCATGCCGTTCACGGGATCGAAGTCCAGGTAACGGTTCTGCATCCGGAACATCGCGCAACGCACCTGGCAGCGCTCGTCCTTCAGCGAGAAGTACAGGTGGCCGGATCGGGGGCGGGCGAGGTTCGACAACTCGCCTTCCACCCACAGGGGTGGGAAGCGCGCCTCGACGAGGCGGCGCGCCTCGAGATTGAGGCGCGACACCGTGTAGATGTCGCGCATCGGCGCTTCGAGGACGGCGGACTGGATCACGACGGAGCCGGAGATTGCGGGAGGGCGAGCGCGGCCCTCCAATTTACCCGCGGAGGCGCGCGGCGTAGAATCCGCCGATTCTATACCGGAGGTGCCCCGCGCATGCTCGAGGTCCAGGAAGGCCTGACCTTCGACGATGTGCTCCTCGTCCCCGCCTTCTCGGACATCCTGCCCAGAGAGACCCGGCTCGGCACCCGCCTTACCCGTGAGCTGGCGCTCAACATCCCCCTCGTCTCAGCCGCTATGGATACCGTCACCGAGGCGCGCCTCGCCATCGCCATGGCGCAGGCGGGAGGGCTCGGCATCATCCACAAGAACATGCCGGCCGCGCAGCAGGCCCGCGAGGTGCGAAGCGTCAAGAAGTACGAGAGTGGCGTGATCAAGGACCCGATCACCGTCTCCCCCGAGACCACCATCCGGGAGGTGCTCGCCCTCACCCGCAGCCACGACATCTCCGGGGTGCCGGTGGTCGCGGCGCAGGAGCTGGTCGGCATCGTCACCCACCGCGACCTGCGTTTCGAGACCCGCTTCGACAGCCCGGTCTCCACCGTGATGACGCCGCGCGAGCGCCTGGTGACGGTGCGGGAAGGGGCGACCCGCGAGGAGATCATGCATCTCCTGCACGAGCACCGTATCGAGAAGGTGCTGGTGGTCAACGGCGGCTTTCACCTGCGGGGCCTCGTGACCGTCAAGGACATCCAGAAGTCCACCGAGCATCCCGAGGCCTGCAAGGACGAGCAGGGACGCCTGCGGGTGGGCGCCGCGGTGAGCACCGGGGCGGACACCGAGGAACGACTCGATGCGCTGGTGGAAGCGGGGGTCGACGTGATCGTGGTCGACACCGCGCACGGTCACTCTCAGGGGGTCATCAACCGGGTGCGCGCGGTCAAGCAGCGCCATCCGCGGATGCAGGTGATCGGCGGCAATATCGCGACCGGGGAGGCGGCCGAGGCGCTGCGCGACGCGGGGGCCGACGCGGTCAAGGTCGGCATCGGCCCGGGCTCGATCTGCACCACGCGCATGGTGGCGGGGGTGGGCATGCCGCAGTTGAGCGCGATTGCCGAGGTGAGTCACGCACTGCGCGGCTCCGGGGTCGCCGTCATCGCCGATGGCGGCATCCGCTACTCCGGCGACATCGCCAAGGCGATCGCGGTCGGCGCCCACTCGGTAATGGTGGGCAGCCTCTTCGCCGGTACCGAGGAAGCTCCGGGAGAGGTCGAGCTCTACCAGGGGCGTTCCTACAAGTCCTATCGCGGCATGGGCTCGCTCGGCGCGATGGGAGAACCTCAAGGGTCGAGCGACCGCTACTTCCAGGAGGCCACCACCGAGCTCGAGAAGCTGGTGCCGGAAGGGGTGGAGGGCCGCGTGCCCTACAAGGGCAGCCTCGGCAATGTCCTGGGGCAACTGCTCGGAGGCCTGCGGGCGAGCATGGGCTATACCGGTTGCCGCGACCTCGACGAGATGCGCGAGAAGCCCCGGCTGGTGCGCCTTACCCACGCGGGGGTGCGCGAGAGCCACGTCCACGACGTGAGCATCACCAAGGAGCCGCCGAACTACCGGGCCGCTTGAGCCGGTCCGTGTCTGGGGTGGATGTGCTGATGGCGGACGCGGCGGCGATGGCGGCCCCCGGCGCCCGCATGCCGGACATCCACTCCGATCGCATCCTCATTCTCGACTTCGGAGGACAGTACACTCGGCTCATCGCCCGCCGGGTGCGCGAAGCGCGGGTGTACTGCGAGATCCTCCCCCACGACACCGACCCCACCCGCATCGAGGCTTTCGGGGCTCGCGGCATCATCCTCTCCGGAGGACCGGAATCGGTGGTGGACGCGTCGTCGATGCGCGCGCCGGGGCGGGTGTTCGAACTCGGGGTGCCGGTGCTCGGAATCTGCTACGGCATGCAGACGATGGCGGCGCAGCTCGGGGGCCGGGTGGAGGCGTCCGGAAAGCGCGAGTTCGGGCACGCGGATCTGCATCCCTCGGGCGCCGGCGCGCTCCTTCGCGGCATCCGGAACGAATCGGCGCCTGGCGAGGCCAGTCTCGACGTCTGGATGAGCCACGGAGATCGCGTCCTCGAGATGCCACCCGGGTTTCGCCTGATGGCGTCGACCGGCAACTGCCCCATCGCGGCCATCGCCGACGACGAGCGGCGCTTCTACGGCGTGCAGTTTCACCCGGAAGTGACCCACACGCCGCGTGGCAGGGAGATCCTGGACCGCTTCGTCCACGGAATCTGCGGCTGCCGGGCCCTGTGGTCGGCGCAGAACATCATCGAAGATGCGATCGCCCGCATCCGGGAACGGGTCGGAGACCAGAGGGTGCTGCTCGCGCTCTCCGGAGGCGTCGATTCTTCGGTGGTGGCGGCGCTGTTGCATCGCGCCATCGGCGATCGGCTGATTGCGATCTTCGTCGACACCGGGCTGCTGCGCCTGGGGGAAGGGGACCAGGTGATGTCGACGTTCGCGCGCCACACCGGCATCGAGGTGGTGCGCGTCGATGCCGCCGAACGTTTCTTCGCCGCGCTCGAAGGGGAGGCGGACCCGGAGCACAAGCGCAAGATCATCGGCAATCTCTTCATCGACATCTTCGAGGAGGCGGCGGGGCGCTCAGGGAGCGTGGAGTGGCTCGCCCAGGGCACCATCTACCCCGACGTCATCGAGTCGGCCGGCGCGAGCGAGGCGAAGTCCCAGGTCATCAAGTCGCACCACAACGTCGGCGGCCTTCCGGAGCGGATGCGGCTGCGCCTCATCGAACCCCTGCGCGAGCTCTTCAAGGACGAGGTGCGCGCGATGGGTGAGGCCCTCGACCTGCCGCGGGAGATGGTCCATCGGCATCCTTTCCCGGGACCCGGGCTGGGAGTGCGGATTCTCGGGGCGGTCAATGCCCGCTACGCCGACCGGCTTCGCGAGGCCGACGCCATCTTCATCGAAGAGCTCCGCCGCCAGGGCTGGTACGAACGGGTCAGCCAGGCCTTCGCGGTCTATCTTCCGGTGCGCTCCGTCGGCGTCATGGGCGACGCGCGGCGCTATGAGCACGTCGTCGCGCTCCGGGCGGTGGAGACGGTGGACTTCATGACCGCGCGGTGGGCCCATCTGCCCTATGCGTTGCTGGATACCGTCTCGCGGCGCATCGTGAACGAGGTGCCCGGGATATCGCGCGTCACCTACGACGTGTCGGGCAAGCCTCCCGCGACCATCGAATGGGAATGAGCTCGGATGACGAGTTCTGGATGAGACGCGCGCTCGATCTCGCCCGCGAGGCGGGAAGGGCGGGGGAGGTGCCGGTCGGCGCGGTCCTGGTTGCGGAGGGCCAGGAAGGGGGAGCGGGATCGAACGCGCCCATCTCCGCCTGCGACCCCAGCGCGCACGCCGAGATCCGTGCCCTGCGCGCGGCCGCACGGCGCCTTCGGAACTATCGGCTTCCGGGATGCACGCTGTACGCCACCATGGAGCCTTGCCCGATGTGCGCCGGCGCCATCGTGCACGCGCGCATCGCGAGGCTGGTGTACGGCGCCAGAGACCCGAGGTGGGGGGCCGACGGCAGCGTGTTCGACATCCTGCGAAGCGGGCGCCTCAACCACCGGGTGGAGGTGGTGGGCGGGGTGCTCGCCGAGGAGTCCGCGGCGCTCCTTCAGTCCTTCTTTCGCGAGCGACGCGAACCACGATGTGTGGAATAATCGCGCGTGCGGCCCCGGATTCGGGCCGGACACGCCAAAGTGTTGAGTTTTTTCAAGGAGATCAACAACATGGATGAAGACAGAAAGAGAGCGTTGCGTTCCGCGCTGTCGCAGATCGAACGCCAGTTCGGCAAGGGCGCAGTGATGCGCATGGGCGATGCGAGCGCGGTGCGGGATGTGGGTTTCATTTCCACCGGCTCGCTCGGGCTGGACGTGGCGCTCGGCATCGGCGGCCTGCCGCGAGGGCGCGTGGTGGAGATCTACGGACCGGAATCTTCGGGCAAGACCACGCTCACCCTCGAGGTCGTGGCGCAGGCCCAGAAAGAGGGCGGCACTGCCGCCTTCATCGACGCGGAGCACGCCCTCGATCCGCAGTACGCCGAGAAGATCGGTGTCAATGTCGACGAGCTGCTGGTGTCGCAGCCGGACACCGGCGAGCAGGCCCTCGAGATCGCAGACATGATCGTGCGTTCGGGGGCGGTGGATGTCGTGGTCATCGATTCGGTGGCGGCGCTCACGCCCCGCGCGGAGCTGGAAGGGGAGATGGGCGACTCCCACGTAGGGCTGCATGCGCGGCTCATGTCGCAGGCGCTGCGCAAGCTCACCGCCAACATCAAGCGCTCCAACACCCTGGTCATTTTCATCAACCAGATCCGGATGAAGATCGGCGTGATGTTCGGCAGCCCCGAGACCACGACCGGGGGCAATGCGCTCAAGTTCTACGCTTCGGTGCGCCTCGACATCCGGCGCATCGGCTCGATCAAGAAGGCGGACGAGATTATCGGCAACGAAACCCGGGTCAAGGTGGTCAAGAACAAGCTCGCCCCTCCCTTCAAGAAGGTGGAGTTCGACATCCTCTACGGGGAAGGGATATCTCGCCAGGGAGAGCTCATCGACCTCGGTGTCAAGCACGGGATGGTGGAGAAGGCCGGCGCCTGGTACAGCTACCGGGGCGACCGCATCGGGCAGGGGCGCGACAACGTGCGCAACTTCCTCCGGGAGCACCAAGACGTGGCCTCGAGTCTCGATTCCGCGCTTCGAGACCGGCTGCTGGCAAAGGAGGAGGCTAACGCGGCCAGTCCGGAGGAGGTAGGGGCCTGAGCGGGGGCGAGCCGCTCGAGAGGGCACGCCGAAAGTCGCTCGAACTGCTCGCGCGTCGCGAGCACTCGCACGCTGAATTGCGAGGCAAGCTCGCGACGCGCGGATTCGATCCGGAGACGATCGAGCGAGTGCTCGAAGATCTCGGTGCTCGGGACTGGTTGTCGGATCGGCGCTTCGCGGAACACTACGTCGCCTCGCGTCGTGAACGAGGCTACGGGCCGATTCGTATCCGCGAGGAGCTGCGATACCGGGGAATCGAGGACGAGATCTCCGCCGCCTGCCTCGACAATCGCGATCCTGCGTGGCGCGACGAGGCCGGGCGGGCGCTCCGGCGCCGATTCGGGGCGTCGGACTCTCTCGACCGGGCGGAGTGGGCGAGGCGTGCTCGCTTCCTCGCCCGGCGAGGCTACGACCCCGAGCAGATACGCGGTGCTCTGCGAGGAAACGAGTGAAGCGCCGGCCGCAGGCAATGCCGAAGCTCACGAAACCCCGGTCGCTTCCCGGTACACTGAACGGCCAACCTGAACTCGGGCTACCCCGCTGAGGGTTCGAGTGCATCCATGACCACCGTCAACGATTTGCGCCGCACGTTTCTCGAGTACTTTGGTGCCCGGGGTCACGAGGTCGTGCAAAGCGGCCCCCTCGTTCCCGGAAACGATCCGACCCTGCTCTTCACCAATGCGGGGATGGTGCAGTTCAAGGATGTATTTCTCGGTACCGAAACGCGTCCCTACCGCCGCGCGGTGACCGCGCAGCGCTGCGTGCGCGCGGGCGGCAAGCACAACGATCTCGAAAACGTGGGTTACACCGCGAGGCATCACACCTTCTTCGAGATGCTCGGCAACTTCAGCTTTGGCGACTACTTCAAGAGCGAGGCAATCGGCTACTGCTGGCAGCTCATCACCGAAGTGCTCGGACTGCCCCCGGAACGCCTGTGGATCACGGTGTTCGAAGATGACGACGAGGCGGCTGGGATCTGGATCGACGAGATCGGAGTGGACCCGCGCCGCTTCACGCGATGCGGTGTGAAGGACAACTTCTGGTCGATGGGAGACACCGGCCCCTGCGGACCCTGCTCCGAAGTCTTCTACGACCACGGGCCGGAGATTCCCGGCGGTCCCCCCGGCAGCCCGGACGAAGACGGCGATCGCTACGTCGAGATCTGGAATCTCGTATTCATGCAGTTCAACCGGGATGCCGAGGGGAACATGAGCCCCCTGCCCGCACCTTCCATCGATACCGGCATGGGGCTCGAACGAGTCGCCGCGGTGATGCAGGGCGTGCACAGCAACTACGATACGGATCTCTTCCGGGCCCTGATCGCAGCCGCGGCCGAGATTACGAGTGCGGCGGACGACACCGACAAGTCGCTGCGGGTGCTCGCCGATCACATCCGCTCCGCCACTTTCCTCATCTGCGACGGCGTGATGCCCTCCAACGAGGGGCGGGGCTACGTGCTGCGGCGTATCGTGCGCCGCGCCATTCGTCATGGTCATCGACTCGGCGTCTCGGACCCCTTCTTCCACCGCCTGGTGGCGCCGCTCGAGTCGGAAATGGGCGAGGCATATCCTGAATTGAGTGCGCGCCGCGCAATCGTGGAGAGGACCCTGCGCATCGAAGAGGAGCGCTTTGCCCTCACGCTGGATCAGGGCATGCGGATCCTCAACACCGCGATCGAGTCCTTGAGCGGCGACACCATCCCCGGGGAGACCGTTTTCCGTCTCTACGACACGTACGGCTTCCCGGTGGACCTCACCGCGGACGTGGCGCGCGAACGCGATCTGAAGGTCGATCTCGAGGCGTTCGAAGCGGCGATGGAAGACCAGCGCCGGCGCGCGCGCGCGGCCGGGCGATTCTTCGAGGCGCATGACGAAGACGCCATTCGGGTCGGCAACGACGTCGCCACCCGCTTCGTCGGCTACGAGGGCGTCGAAGCGCAGGGAAGGGTGCTGATGCTCCTGCACGACGGCGAGCCGGTGGATCGACTCGGTCCGGGCGGGTCGGGCGTCGTGGTGCTCGACCAGTCTCCCTTCTACGCCGAAGCGGGCGGACAGGTCGGCGATCGAGGAACCCTCTGCTCCGATGGTGCGCATTTCGTGGTAAGGGATACTCAGCGCCGGGGTGACGCCATTGCCCACTACGGAGCGGTGGAGGAGGGCGAGCTTGTCCGGGGCGATACGCTTCGGGCGCACGTGGACCCGAACGCGCGCGCGGCAACCGCCCGCCATCACTCGGCGACGCACTTGCTTCATGCCGCGCTTCGCGAGGTGCTCGGGGAGCACGTGGAGCAGAAGGGCTCGCTGGTCGCACCCGATCGCCTGCGCTTCGATTTCTCGCACTACGAACCGGTGAGCGCAGAACAACTGCGGGCGATCGAACGCCGCGTGAATACCTGGGTGCTCGGAAACGATCCGGCCAGAACCGAGACGATGCCGCTCGCGCAAGCGCGTGCGAGCGGCGCGATTGCGCTGTTCGGAGAGAAGTACGACGACCCGGTCAGGGTGCTCTCCATCGGCGACCATTCGGTCGAGTTGTGCGGGGGAACCCACGTGTCGCGCGCCGGTGATGTGGGCCTTTTCAAGCTCGTGTCGGAAACCGGAATCGCGGCGGGAATTCGCCGGGTCGAGGCACTCGCGGGAGAAGCGGCGCTCGACTGGCTGGAACGCGCGGACGAGCGCCTCGCCCGAGTCGCCCGCCTGACGAACTCGGAGCGCGATGCGATCGTGGAGCGGGTGGAGCAGGTCATCGCACGCAACCGCGAGCTCGAGAAGGAGCTCGCCCGCGCCAGCGCGCGCCTCGCGGCATCCCACGGCGAGGATCTCGCGGCGCGGGCAGTCGATGTGGGGGGCCTCGCGGTGCTCGCTGCCCGCGTCGATGGCGTCGGCGCGAAGGAGTTGCGCGACATGGTCGATCAGCTCAAGAGCCGGCTCGGCAGCGCCGCGGTGGTGCTCGCCGCCACCGATGGCGGGAAGGTGAGCCTCGTTGCCGGCGTGACGAAGGACTCCACCGATCGCATCGCCGCCGGACCGCTGGTCAACTTCGTCGCCCGGCAGGTGGGCGGGCGTGGCGGGGGGCGGC
>CAYQVB010000082.1:0-9052 GCA_964420925.1 uncultured Ectothiorhodospiraceae bacterium
CCCCACCCCTTGCGCGCAACCCCCGGATTGACGGGAAGTACGGCATGAAGGCCATCGGCCGCGCCCTGCGCAAGTCGCTCGACGCGCTCTACCTCGGGTGCGGGGCGCTCGCCGCCTGCTTCCTCGTGCTGCTGCTCGCGATCATCGTGACGCAGATGGCGGCCCGCTGGACGGGACAGGTCTTTCCCGGCGCAACCAGCTACGCAGGCTACTGCATGGCGGCTTCCGCGTTCTTCGCGCTCGCCTACGCGCTCAACCACGGGGCGCACATCCGGGTGAATCTGCTGCTGTCGCGACTGGGAAGCGCGCGCCGGTGGGGCGAGCTGTGGTGCTTCGGCATGGGCACCGCGATTGCCGCCTACTTCGCCTTCTACGCCATCAAGACGACGTACTGGTCCTGGAAGCTCAACGACGTGTCCCAGGGCCAGGACGCGTGGCCGCTGTGGATCCCCCAGGTGCCGATGTCGATCGGCACCGTGATCTTCGCGGTCGCG
Source organism: uncultured Ectothiorhodospiraceae bacterium (assembly GCA_964420925.1). Taxonomy (GTDB): domain Bacteria; phylum Pseudomonadota; class Gammaproteobacteria; order HK1; family HK1; genus JAJEAD01. The sequence continues at coordinate 495 of CAYQVB010000082.1, forward strand.
CTCGCCGACCACCTGGTGCGGGTCCTCTTCGTCGGGCTTCCCGTCGGCAACGTGGCGGCCTCCGACCGGAATACGGAGTAAGCGCCGGGGTCCCGCATGGAGAACTTCGCCCTCATCACCGTCTTCCTCTTTGTGCTCTTCCTGCTGCTCGGCACCGGGGTGTGGGTGGGGCTCGCGCTCATGGGGGTCGCCTGGGTGGGCATGGAGCTCTTCACCGCCCGCCCGCCCGGCGACTCGATGATCACCACGATCTGGACCTCCTCGTCGAGCTGGGCGCTCACCGCCCTCCCCCTCTTCATCTGGATGGGCGAGATCCTCTATCGCACCCGTCTCTCCGAGGACATGTTCAAGGGGCTCGCACCGTGGATGGCGCCGCTTCCCGGCAAGCTGCTCCACACCAACATCGTGGGTTGCACCATCTTCGCGGCGGTCTCCGGCTCCTCGGCGGCGACGCTCACCACCGTCGGCAAGATGTCCATCCCCGAGCTTCGGGCGCGCGGCTATCCCGAGTACATGACGATCGGAACGCTGGCCGGCGCGGCCACTCTCGGGCTGATGATCCCGCCCTCGCTCATCCTGATCGTGTACGGGGTGACCATCAACGAGTCGATCACCCGCCTCTTCATCGCGGGGGTCATGCCGGGGCTGGTGCTCGCCGGCCTCTTCATGGGCTACGTTGCGATCTGGTCCCTCGTCATGCGAAAGGATGCCCCGCCGCCCGAACCGCCCTGCTCGATGGCGGAGCGCGTCCGGCGTTCGGTGTTCCTGGTGCCCGTCGTCGCCCTCATCGCCTTCGTGATCGGCTCGATGTACGCAGGGCTCGCGACCGCCACCGAGGCGGCGGCCTTCGGCGTAGTGGGTGCGATGGCGCTCGCCGCGTTTCAGGGCTCGCTCACCTGGCGCACCTTCATCGAGAGTCTCCTGGGGGCGACGCGCACCTCGTGCATGATCGCGCTCATCCTCGCCGGCGCCGCCTTCCTGTCCCTCTCCATGGGCTTCACGGGGTTGCCGCGCTCGCTCGCGGAGTGGATCGCCTCGATGCAGCTCGACGCGGTGACCCTGCTCGTCGCCCTGATGGTGTTCTACATCGTGATCGGCTGCTTCCTCGACGGGATCTCGTCCGTGGTGCTGACGATGGCGGTGGTGGAGCCGATGATCCGGGCCGCGGGCATTGACGTGATCTGGTTCGGTATCTTCATCGTGGTCGTGGTCGAGATGGCCCAGATCACGCCCCCGATCGGATTCAACCTCTTCGTGCTGCAGGGCATCACGAAGCACGACATCGGCTACGTGGCGAAGACCGCGCTTCCCATGTTCCTGATCATGGTGGCGATGGTCTTCATCCTCATCGCAGTGCCCGAGCTTGCCACCTTTCTCCCCGAGCGCATGCGCGCGGCGCCCGGCGGCTGATGCATGCGCCCGGCGCGACGGCCGGCGGCCGCGCGTGCTCACCTGGACTTGCAACAACTCATGGATCTCGTGGACTCTTGCTCATCACGGGAATGACGAGAATCGATGCAATCGACAATGAGGCGGAACAAAACCAATGGCTTCATCAATCGATCCACGCGAGCTGCACAATGATGCACTGATCATCGACGGATTGATCTGGCATTCGGATGGCAACACCCGAGAATTGCGCGAGGCGAACGTGGCGGCACTCAACCTCACCGTTCAATTCACTGATGTCGAAGCCGGGTTCGAGACCTGCCTGGATGACATCGCCACGTGGCTGAAGGCCATCGAGCCAGCGGACAGCGGTTGGCGTCTCGTGCTGGATGCCGACGATATCCTCAGCGCACAAAGGGAAAACCGGATCGGTGTCATCATGGGATGGCAAAATGCACGCGCTCTCGAAGACAATCTCGACCGTTTGATACTCTTGCACCGTCTCGGGCTTCGAGTCATTCAACTCACCTACAACAAGCGCAACTTTCTGGCGGATGGCTGTCTCGAGCCCGAGGACGGAGGTTTGTCCGCATTCGGGCGTGAGGCGGTGCGACGCATGAACGAGATCGGTATTGCGGTCGACCTCAGTCATTGCAGTGACCGAACCGCCATCATGGCGGCGGAAACGTCGAGCAAACCGGTCCTCATCACCCACTCCTGCGCGCGCGCCGTGGCAAACTGGGAGCGAAATCGCAATGACGACGCAATGAAGGCGGTGGCGATAACCGGTGGCGTTGTCGGGGTGTCGATTTACGGCCCCATCGTGTGGGACGGCAATCCCGCCAGACGCCCGAGCATCGATGATTTTCGACGCCATTTGGACCATGTGGTTGGCCTGGTTGGTGTAAGGCATGTAGGTCTCGGCACCGATCAGTATCAAGCGACCGATCGCGAGGCGTACTGCGAGACACTCGATGTCGCCCAGGACAACATAAACCCATCCGCCGCCGCCTACAGTGATGCGTTTGGCCACACTTACATCACACGTTATCCGTCGGACTGTGAAACTATCGCCGACTATCCAAGGATCACCGAAGCCCTGGTGCGTGACGGGTGGCGTGAGGCAGACATTCGTGCCTTTCTCGGAGAGAACTTCCTCCGCGCCTTTCGCGCCATCTGGTGACGGTCACGAAGACGGCACCTGAATCAGCAGAATAGCGGCAAGGCACCAGAAAGCGCCTGCCCTCGCCCGTTGGGGGCAGGCGCTGGTGACCCGGCGCGCAAGCCGCGCTTCTCCGTGCCAGCCCCTGCCCCGAAGCGGCGCTACTGCATCAGGCTACCCACCAACGCTCGATGATTCTGCGCCCGTCAAAGCCACGCGCCGCGGACAGTTCACCGTGCGCAACCTTGTCGTTCCGAGCGAGAATGTTGTTGGCAAACATGGGCACCACCACCCCTCCTTCGTCACGGATTATGCTCTGCATCTCTGTATAGAGTTCCTGGCGCCTGGTCTCATCCAGCTCGGCGCGGGCCTCTACCAGGATCCCGTTGAAACGCTCGTGTTTCCAGTAGGAATCGTTCCAGCTCCCACCCGCAGCATAGGCGACGGTGAGCATTGAGTCCGGCATCGGGTAACCGGCCCAGTAGCAAGCGCTCCACGCCTTTTTCATCCAGACATTCGACCAATAGCCGTCGTTCGGCTCGCGAACCACGTTGATGTCGATGCCGGATTCCGCCGCGTGCTCCTTGTACAGGACGGCCGCGTCCACCGCACCCGGGAAGGCCGCGTCTGCGGCGCTCAGGTCCACCGTCAGGCTGGTCAACCCGGCCTGCCTGAGGTGATATCTCGCCTTGTCCGGATCGTAGACTCGTTGCTCGAGATCGGCAGCGTGGAAGGGATACGAGGACCCGATGGGGTGGTCATTGCCAAGGACGCCATGTCCACCGAGGACGGTTTTCAGCAGCGCCTCTCGATCCACAGCATACTTGAGCGCGAGCCGCACGTTGTTGTCATCAAAGGGTGGCGTGTCGGTACGCATCGGGAACGTGTAGTGGAGAGGTCCCGCCGTCTCTTCGACGAATATGCCCGGCTTCTTGTCGAGCAATGACGCCGTCTTGACGTCGACACTGTCAATCACATCCACCTGACCCGTTACAAGAGCGTTGGTGCGAGTGGTCTGGTCGATTATCGTGAGCAGCTCGACCTCGGCGGCATGCCCCCGATCTTCCTTCCAGTAGTTGGGGTTGCGTTCGAGATAAGCTCTCACCCCGGGTTCGTAGTCCTTGAGAACAAATGCGCCGGTGCCCGCTCGGGACTCCCAGTCCAGTCCACCGTCGGCGGTAGCCGGGTAGATCAGGAAGTTCTCGGTGTCGAAAAGCCAAGGAAAGTCCGCATTCCCCGAGCTCAACGAGAACACCACGGTGTGGTCGCCGTCGGCTTTCATGGACGTAACACCGGCAATCAATGGCTTCGCCGGCGACTTGGAGTCTTCGTGCCAGTGGTAATTGATCGATGCAAGAACGTCTTGGGCGGTCATTGGGCGGCCATCACTGAACTCGACTCCTTTCCGGAGCTCGAAAGTCCAGGTGGCAGCGTCGGCCGATGCCTCCCAGCTTGTGGCAAGGCAAGGTATCAGAGTGCCGTCGGTGTGAAGTTCGGTGAGAGTATTGCCTATCGCATAGGTCAGGACCGACTGGTAACCATTTTCGATTCCTGCCGGGTCGGTGGTATCGGTCGTGGATCCATGACCCATCGCCAGTCTGATCCTCCCCCCTTTCTTCGGCGCGGCGGCCATGGCCAGATTCGCCCCGAGGGTTGAGGCCAGAGTTGAGGCCACTCCAAGCGCAGCCATGCGCCTGGTGAATTCGCGGCGGGTGATTCTCCCTACGGTGAGATCATGGCGCAGCCCGTTGAGGTGCGATTTCTTCTCGAAGTGGTCCATGCCGCTCCCCCTGTAGTTCGATCGCGTTGTTGCCAAAAGAAAGTGGAGAGGCCCTCCGCCCGCGCTCAGACGTGCTGGCCGCCGTTGATGTGGATCTCGGTGCCGTTGACGTAGCTCGCCTGGGCGGAGCAGAGAAAGTAGATGGTGGCGGCGACCTCTTCCGCGGACCCCAGGCGGCGCATGGGGATGTCGTCGGCGAGCTTCTCCGCCCCCGGAGAGAGGATGGCGGTGTGGATCTCGCCGGGCGCGATGGCGTTGACGCGGATCCCGAGAGGGCCGAAGTCCGCCGCCATCTCCCGGGTCAGGCCGGCGAGCGCGGCCTTGGACGTGGCGTAGGCCGAGCCGGCGAAAGGGTGCACCCGCCCCCCGGCGATCGAGGTCACGTTGAGGATGCAGCCCCGGCCGGCGCGAAGCTCCTCCACCAGGGCGCGGGCGAGCACGAGCGGCGCGAAGAAGTTCACCTCGAACACGTGGCGCCAGACGGAGAGGGCGGTGTCGATCGCGCCGAGGCGTCCCCCCGACTCGCCCTTGGGCGAGATCCCCGCGTTGTTGACGAGCGCGTGCAGGGGCTGTCCGCCGAGGCGCTCGCGCATCTCCGCCGCGCCCGCCTCCACGTTCTCCGGGTCTGCGAGGTCGATGACCACGTGGTCTTCCGGCCCCGCCTCCCAGGGACAGTCCTCCGGGAAGGGGTGTCGCGAGCAGGTGATCACCCGCCAGCCCGCGCTCGAGAAACGCTTCACGGTGGCGTGGCCGATGCCGCGGCTCGCGCCGGTCAGAATCAGGGTGCGCCGATCGCCCGATTGCGCCACGCCGTCTCGCTCCTGCCCGCGTACCGGGATTGCAGCGCCTACTATCGGCCAATCGACGGGTGAGCGACAAGTCCGCCGGACTGCAAGCAGCAGTTCTCCTTTTGGCCCTCGAACCGGCCTGGTACACGGGAAGCGCCGGCAATCGCCCGCTTGCAGCGCCCGAAGTCCGCTCGCCCTGTCCGGTATCGCGACCCTTGGAGGCCAAAATGAGCATTGCCGGACTGCAAGGCCCGGCGTCGAGCCGCTATGCTAGCCGCCCTCCCGCCCGAGGCCCGCACCATGATCGATCTGCGCAGCGATACCGTCACCCGCCCGGGGCCCGCGATGCGGGTTGCGATGGCGGAAGCCGAAGTCGGCGACGACGTGATGGGAGAGGATCCGAGCGTCAACCGCCTGGAAGCGACGGCGGCGGAGCTCACGGGACACGAGGCGGCGGTCCTCTCCTCGAGCGGCACCCAGGGCAACCTCCTCGGGATGCTCGCCCACTGCGAGCGAGGCGACGAGTACATCACCGGCAACGATGCCCACACCTTCAAGTTCGAGGGCGGAGGCGCCGCGGTGCTCGGCAGCATTCAGCCCCAGCCGGTCGACTTCGAGCCCGACGGCACCCTGGACCTGGACCGGGTCGCGAAGGCGCTCAAGCCCCCCGACGACGACCACTTCGCGCGCACTCGCCTGCTCTGCCTGGAGAACACCCGTTCCGGCAAGGTGCTGCCGCTCGACTATCTCGCGCGGGCCCGGGCGTTCACCCGCGAACACGGCCTCGGCCTGCACCTCGACGGTGCCCGCGTCTTCAACGCGGCGGTCAAGCAGAACGTGAACGTGCAGGAGATCACCCACCACGTCGACACCGTCTCCTTCTGCCTCTCCAAGGGCCTCGGCGCCCCGGTCGGCTCCCTGCTCTGCGGGTCCGCCGAGTTGGTGCGCAAGGCGCGGCGCTGGCGCAAGGTGCTGGGCGGGGGCATGCGGCAGGCCGGGGTCTTCGCCGCCGCCGGCCAGGTCGCGCTCGAACAGAACGTGGCCCGCCTCGCGGTGGACCACGCCAACGCGGCACGCCTCGCCGAGGGCCTCATGGAGGCGGGCGGGCTCGTCATCGACGCCGACACCGTGCAGACGAACATGGTCTTCGCCCACGTGGCGCCGGATCGCCTGCGTCCCTTCGTCGACTTCATGCACGAGCGCGGGGTGCGCCTGAGCGAGCGCAACCCCCTGCGACTGGTCACCCACCTCGACGTGAGCGCCGAGGACATCGAGCAGGTGATCGACGCGGCGCGGGAGTTCTTCGCCCGCAACGCGGCCTGAGCGCCTCGAGAAATGCAGATCAAGGCCATCACCTTCGATCTCTGGGATACCGTCATCCGCGACGATTCCGACGAGGCGAAGCGCGCGGCGCGCGGCCTGCCCTCAAAGCGCGAGGCCCGGCGTGCGCTCTCCCACGCGCTCTTCGAGAAGCAGATCGACGTCAAGAAGGAAATCTTCGACCTCGTCTACGACACGATGGAGTCCGCGTTCAACCACGTCTGGCACGAACAGCACGTCACCTGGACGGTGGACGAACGGCTGAAGGTGCTCGAAGGCGCCTTCCGATGCCGCCTGCCGGAGGACGAACGAGCAACCCTGATCCGAAGGCTGGAGGAGATGGAAGTCGAGATCCCTCCGGATCCGGTCGAGGGGATCGGGGAAGCGATCGCGGAGCTCGCGGGCCGATTTCCGCTCGCGGTAGTGTCCGACGCCATCTACTCCCCCGGGCGTTGCCTGCGCCAGTGGCTCGAGATGCACGGCCTGATCGGCTGCTTCGGCGCCTTCGCATTCTCCGACGAAGTGGGCCATTCCAAGCCGCACCGGTCGATGTTCGCGCACGTCGCGGTGGAGCTCGGCGTCGCGATCGACGAGATGCTGCATATCGGTGACCGTGACCACAACGACATCAAGGGTCCGCAGGCACTCGGCATGAAAGCGGTCCTCTTCACCGCCTCGCGCGACCGGGACCGCGACGCCACCTCCGCGGATGCGGTGTGCCAGCGGGCCTCCGACCTCGCGGGCGCCGTGCTGCGCCTCGCGGCGGAGGGAGGCTGAGCCCATGAGCGGCGAGCCCCGCATCCTGGTTGTCGACGGATACAAGAAACCTGCCCGAGAGGAGCTCGCGGCGGGCGGGGCCACTCCCGCCGGACCGCTCTACGCGGCGATGCTCGAGCGCTGCCACCCCGGCTGCGAAGTCGACATCGTGTACCCGGCGGATCCCGACAGCTCCCTTCCACACGGGGCGGCCTTGAGCCACTACGACGGGGTGGCCTGGACCGGCTCCTCGCTCACCGTGTACCGGGACGAGCCCGCGGTGCGCGTGCAGATCGAGTTCGCGCGCGCCGCCTTCGAGGCGGGCGTGCCGAGCTTCGGCAGTTGCTGGGCGGCACAGATCGGGGTGGCGGCCGCAGGTGGCCGCTGCGCCGAGAATCCGCACGGTCGCGAGATGGGCATCGCGCGCAAGATCGCGCTCACCCCGGAGGGTCGGGCGCATCCCCTGTACATCGGGAAGGCGAGCGTCTTCGACGCCTTCATCAGCCACGAGGACGAGATCACCCACCTCCCGCCCGGCGCCCGGAACCTCGCCTCCAACGCCTTCACGCAAGTGCAGGCGGTGTCGGTCGTGCACCGCGGGGGCACCTTATGGGCGGTGCAGTATCACCCCGAGTACGACCTCCACGAGCTCGCGCGCCTCACCTGGTGCCGCATCGACAAGCTCGTCCGGCTTGGTTTCTTCCGGGACCGCGAGGCGGCCGAAGCCTACGTCGCCCTCCTCGAGGCGCTGCACCAGGACCCTTCCCGGCGCGACATCGCATGGCAGCTCGGCATCGACGCGGACGTCATGAACGAGGACGTGCGCGTCGCGGAGGTCCGCAACTGGCTGCAACGCCTCGTGATACCGGGCATGCGACCGTAACCTCTGGGCCATCGGGCATCTCTCTCAACGGCCGGACCGGATTCCTGGGGGCTCGAAACCGCGGAGAGATCGCCGGTGGTTTCCCGCCTGCGCGGGAATGACAGGGTCCACGCTGGGCAACGTCTGCCGTCATTCCCGCGAAGCCTTCAACCCTCGCGAGAGCGGGAGTCAGTCCCCGCAAAGGCGGAGGCCGGGAATCCAAGGCAGACCATGCCGCATGCGCCTCCGCCGCGAGGCTCCCTTCGAAGGAAAGGGCGCCTGGGGGAGTCTTCCCAAAGCTCTCGGTGGAGGACTGTTCACGCCTCGCCCGCATCTGTCACCGATTTACGTCGCGAGGGCGCCGAGGCGCCGCGATAGCGGGGTGAACGGACCGAGAGACGCTGAAGGCATAGCCGACACTATGTCGAAGCGGCTCGAGGGAGTACGCCCCGCTAGCGTGAGCGGTTCGGCGTCCGCAGCAGGAAATCGGTGACAGATGCG
>CAYQVB010000083.1:0-20107 GCA_964420925.1 uncultured Ectothiorhodospiraceae bacterium
CGCATCTGTCACCGATTTCCTGCTGCGGACGCCGAACCGCTCACGCTAGCGGGGCGTACTCCCTCGAGCCGCTTCGACATAGTGTCGGCTATGCCTTCAGCGTCTCTCGGTCCGTTCACCCCGCTATCGCGGCGCCTCGGCACCCTCGCGACGTAAATCAGTGACATATGCGGGCTAGCCACTTGTCCGATGCGCACCTGCGGCACTACCGCCTCGAGGGATGCTGCTTTCCGGTCACGGTCATGCCGGAATCCGAGGCCCTGGCGATCCGCCGGCGGATCGAAGCGCTCGAATCCGAACACGGCGCGTCGCTCGGACCTTACCTTCGCGAGAACCCGCACTACGTGCTGTGCTGCATCGATCGTCTGATCCGTCACGATGCGATTCTCGACGCGGTCGAGAGCATCATCGGCCCCGATATCCTGGTGTGGGCCTGCGCCTTCTTCATCAAGGAGGCGAAGAGCACGACCTTCGTGAGCTGGCACCAGGACGCGCGCTACTGGGGGCTCGCGCCACACGACGGAGTCACCGCCTGGATCGCTTTGACCCACAGCGGTCCCGAAAACGGCGGCATGCGTTTCGTCCCGGGGAGCCATCTCTTCGATGTGCTCGAGCACGACGATACTTTCGCACCCGACAACATCCTCAGCCGCGGCCAGCAGGTTCGGGGAGTGGACGATTCCGCTGCAATCGACGTCATCCTCGAGCCCGGTCAGATCTCGCTGCACCACATGCGCGTGGTGCACGGCTCCGGACCGAATCCCGGTGAAGGCCGGCGCGTGGGCCTGGCCGTCAACTACATGCCTCCGCATGTGCGCCAGACGACGGGTCCCGATTGCGCCACCCTGGTGCGCGGCATCGACCGCTTCGGCCACTTCGAGCCGGGGCGCTCCCCGGCAGCCGACATGGAGCCCGATGCCCTCGACTTCTACCACCGGATCACCGAGCGGCAGATGGAGATCCTGCATCGAGGCGCTACCCGGAGTCCCGTGACGCGGTGAGTCCGACGGTACTGCCCGCGCTGCCTACAGGGATGATCATCCCGCCGCCGCGTGGGAAGGCTCTGCCCTCTCTCGTCTTCGGACCTGCACCGGGACGAGCAGGTAAGGCGTCGCGGGATGCCCGTCGCCGCGACCGCCCCGAGGAGATGCCGGGATTCCGAATGCGGGGTCGGGGTTGAGCCGACTGCTAAAGCAGCGCCCTCATCAGCGCCGCCACCACTGCGATCGTTCTCACGTACTCTCGGCACTCGACCCATTCTCCCCTCGTAGCCAGGCCTCCCGCGCGAGGGCCGATCCCGATGACCTGGGCGCCCCAGTAGAGCAGCGGGTAACGAATGTCGCTGAGCGAGTACGCGTAGGTAAAGCGGGGCGGCCTTCCGGTTGCGCATTCGAGCACCCGCTGCGCCGCGTCAACGAGAGGGCTGCCTTCGTCCGTCGCGCAGGCCTCGCCGATGTTGTCGCCCCATCGCAGCGTGACCGACTGCGCCGCGAGACGCGGATGGGCATCGATTGCGCGGTCTATGGCGCCCCGGACCTCTCGTCGAATCGGGTCGAGGCGGGCATTGGGAGGAAAGCAGACCACCCCCTCGACGACGCACCTCTTCGAGACCTGGAGTACGTCATCAGCCCCCTCGGTCCACATGCGCGAAATCAGAAGACCGACAGACCGGCCCGTCTCCTCCTCCAGTGGAGGATGACGATAGCGCTCCGCCGCCTCCGCCGCCCAGGTCTCGAGTGCCCGAACGATGAACATGGCGGCATCGACGGCGTTGACCGCGCCCCGGTCGTAGATGACGTGGAAGGGGTCCTTCGTCTCCGGTGGTCGACCCTCGACCTCGACATGGAACTCGACGACACCGTTGCTCGTATGATGAATCTCGTGGAGACCGTCCCCGCTCTCGGGCGGGTGCACGTAGATGGCGTTCGCCATCGGCGGGTAGCGCTTCATCAGGCCGAAGGTTCCCAGCACGCTCAGTTGTTTGCCGAGAAGGCTGCCGCAGAGCAGAGGTCGTCGAGGCCGAAGGCCGAGGCGCCGGCAGGTCTCGACCGCGCTGAGCATCGCGACCACGCCCGCCACATCATCGGCGACCCCGGGGCCGAGGATCCGTCCGTCACGCCGCTCCGGCCCTGGACTCTCTCTGGCCCAGTCATAGGTCTGAGGGAACTTGTCGGCATGGGCGTAGAGGAGAAGTCCGCCCCTCGCGTCGAGATCGCCGAGGATGCCCACCACGTTGGACCCTCGATGAAGCGACGCCGGATCGTGTTCCATCATCCTGCGACAGGCAGGCTGCGAAGCGAGCTCGCCGAGATCCACCCGGAACTCGTCGGTGCGAAGCGCCAGATCGCTCATCCAGTCGCGCACCCATCCCTGGAATTCCGTCAGACTTTCGTAGGAGCGTCGGAGCCCTTCGTCCAGCCGATCGAGATGATGCGCCTCGCGCTCCTCGACCTCATTTTGGATTGTGGGCCAGTCGTTGGTGGCGGGAGGCATCAACTTCTCCGGATTTGCGTGTCGTTACACTGATTCGCGGATACCGGCAGCGGTCCCGAATTTTGGGCTCGATGTCCGCCGGACCACCGCTCGCGGTCCGGCCCATGCCGGCGTCCCCCCCGGTCCCCCTCGTGGACGCGATGGTGAGTCCCCGGTACTGTAGCCGGCTTTCCGAGGCCGACAAAGGGAAGCGGCGTCCCCTCGGGCGAGAGCGGAGCGGGGTTCCCGGAAAACGGCGGAGCTCCCCGACGCGGGTATCCGGAACGCCGCCGCCGGTCGCCTCCCCAAGACATCATTCCGCTATCGACAAAGCGAGCATGGAATACCGAACACTGGGACGTACCGGCGTCAGGGTCTCCAGTCTGTGCCTGGGCACCGACAACTTCGCGGATCCCACCCCGGAGGAAGAAGCAGCTCGTATCCTCGATCGGGCGCTCGATGCCGGCATCAACCTGATCGACACCGGCGACACTTACGCCGATGGCGAAGGCGAGAAGATCATCGGACGCACCCTCACCCGCCGCGGCCGGCGCGACCAGGTTCTGATCGCGACCAAGGTCGATCACGGACGCCGCCGCCCCGGATACTCGATAGACGACCCGGCTCTGGCCGGGCCCAACGACCATGGGCACAGCCGGCTCAACGTCATCCGGGCCTGCGAGAACTCGCTGCGGCGCCTGCAGACCGACTACATCGACCTCTACCAGGTCCATCGCCACTCGCCGGAGATCCCCGTCGACGAGACGCTCGGTGCGCTGACCGACCTCGTCCGACAGGGGAAGGTCCGCTACATCGGCTGCTCCACCCATCCCGCCTGGGCAGTCATGGAAGCCCTCATGGTGAGCGAGCGATACGGATTTGCGCGATATGTTTCGGAACAACCCCCCTACAACCTTCTCGACCGTCGCATCGAGAACGAGCTCGTGCCGATGTGCCGGCGCCACGGGCTCGGCGTCATCACCTGGGGTCCGATGGCGATGGGGGTGCTCTCGGGACGCTACCGCCACGCGCAGGATCGGCCCGCGGACTCGCGCGCCGCACTGCGCGGGGGCTTCTACGCCGATCGCGTGACGCAACGCGGCATCGATCTCGCTCCGGCCTTCGCCCGGCTCGCCGAACAGGCCGGCCTCTCGCCCGCCCAGCTCGCCATCCTGTGGGTGAAGGATCAGCCGGACATCGCGGCGCCGCTCATCGGCCCTCGCACCCTGTCGCACCTGGAGGAGCTGCTGCCGGTAGCGGAGCTCCGGCTCGACGAGTCTCTGCGCACCGCGTGCGATGAACTGGTTCCCCCCGGGAGCGCGGCCGCCAACTTCCACAACACCGCGGACTGGATGAAGATGCGGCTCGAGTGGCCTCCGAACCCGGGATCGGCCCGGACGGCGAGGGAGGGCTGAAGCAGCGCGCAAAGAGAGAGATGGATGCCCGGTCTCGGTTGGAGCCCGTCAGTCGACGTAGCCGAGCTGGCGCGGGAGGAAGAGCGCGATCTCGGGCACGTAGCTGATGACCAGCACGGTCACCACGAGCACGCCCAGAAAGGGCAGGAGGGCGCGGATCACCTCTTCGATGGATATCCGGCTGAGTCCGCAGGCCACGTACAGGCACACCCCGACCGGCGGAGATATGAGCGAGATTCCGACGTTGGCCTGCACGAGTATCCCGATGTGGATCGGATTCATGCCCATCGCCACTCCTACCGGCACGAGAATCGGCATCAGGATGATCAGGGCGGGCAGTGCGTCCATGATCATGCCGAGCAGCAGGAAGAGCACCGTCACGCAGAGAACGAAGACTATCCAGTTGTCCGCGGTGTCGATGATCCATTGCCCGAGCTCGTGGGGAATGCGCTCGAAGGTGAGCACGTAGGAGAACGCGGAGGCCATGCCGAGAACCAGCATGACGATGCCGGTCAGCCGGCAGGAGTGAAGCAGGATGCCGGGTATGTCTTTCGGGCGAATCTCCTTGTACACGAAGAAGGCGATGCAGAAGCCGTACACGACGGCCACCGCGGAAGCCTCGGTGGGGGTGAACACGCCCCCCAGGATGCCGCCGAGGACGATGACCGCCATGAGCACCGAGAGCAGGCCGTCCCGAACGACGCGGAACTTCTGCGCGAGGGGGATGTGGGGCTCGACGGGAAGCTTCAGCCGCTTCGCGTAGAACCAGGTGAGCGCCATGAGCGCGAGGCCGTTGACGATTCCGGGCAGCAGCCCCGCTGCGAACAGTCCGCCGATGGAGATGTTCGCCACCACCCCGATGATGATGAGATCGATCGAAGGGGGAACGAGCTGCGAGGTGCCGCCCGCAGCCGCGACCAGTGCCGTGGCAAAGGGGCGAGGGTACTTGCGCTTCTCCATCTCGGGCAGCGTCACCGATCCGACCGCGGCGGTGTCGGCGCTGGCCGATCCGCAGATGCCGGAGAAGAACATGGTGGAGAGAATCGCCACCATTCCCATTGCGCCGCGAATCTTCCCGATAAAGAGCATCGCCAGATTGACGATCCGGGCGGCGATGCCGCCGCGCCCCATGATCGTGCCGGCAAGAATGAAGAGGGGAATCGCGAGCAGCGGGAAGGAATCAAAGCCGGCCAGGACGCGCTGCGGAAAGATGATGAGGAAGTCGGGCGAGAGCCAGAGAATCCCCGCCACCGCGGCGATGCCGAGAGACATCCCGATCGGCACCGAGAAGACGAGTGCCAGGGCCAGCGTGAGTGCGATGACCATGCCCATGAAAGCGATCCGACTCCTGGGGTGCGCGAGTCTGCGTGCGCGAAACCCTGCCGCCGCGGACCCTGTCCGTCAACTACATTGATGTTCGATCAAGGCGGAAAGTGGTGCTGAGGCGATGGGATATCTGCTCTCCATGCCGCCCTTTCATGCTTCACCCGCAGGATCGAGCCGATGCCGCCAGCCGTACCGAGCCCGTCGGCGCCGGACGCTCCGCCGTGCGTCACGTGCGCTAGGATTGCAGCCTCGGAGGAGAACGACGCATGAAGGTACTCGTCACCGGAGGCCACGGGTTTCTCGGCCGGCGCCTGGTCGCTGCGCTGCTCGGACGCGGCGCGCTCGCCGGCGCCGACGGCAAGGAGCACGAGATCGAGCGCATCGTCGTGAGCGACCTGACACCCGGGCCTTCGCCACCGCCCGATGATCCGCGCATCGAGCTCCGCCTCGGTGATTTCAGCGCGCCGGGCGTCGCCGAGTCGCTCGTCGACGCCGATACCGGTGCCGTCTTCCACCTCGCGGCGGTGGTCAGCGGCGAGGCCGAGCAGAACTTCGACCTCGGGATGGAGGTCAACTTCCACGGCTCGCTGCGACTGCTCGAGGCGATCCGGAAGCGCGGCGCCTGCCCCCGTCTGGTGTTTGCGAGCTCCGTCGCCGCGTACGGGGGCGAGATGCCGCGGGTCATCGAGGACTCCACCATCCTCTCCCCCCAGACTTCCTACGGATCGCAGAAGGCGGCGATCGAGCTGCTCATCCACGACTACAGCCGCAAGGGCTTCGTAGACGGTCGCGCGTTGCGGCTGCCGACCGTCGTGGTGCGCCCGGGCAAGGCGAACGCCGCCGCATCCTCGTTCGCGAGCGCGCTCATCCGCGAGCCGCTCGAGGGCCGCAGCTATGTGTGCCCGGTCGCAAAAGAGACCACGGTGTGGCTGCTTTCGCCCCGGCGTACGGTGGAAAGCTTCCTGCTCGCCGCGAGCCTGCCCGCGGAGGCCTTCGGCATGAGCCGCGCGGTGGCGTTGCCGGGAATGACCATCGGCGTCGGAGACATGCTTGCCACTCTGCGAAAGACCGCGGGCGACCGCATCGCCGCCCGGCTCAGCTTCGAGCCGGACCCCTTCATCGAGAAGATCGTCTACGGATGGGCGACTCGCTTTCGGCCCGAACGCGCACTCGCACTGGGCTTCCGGCCGGACGATGACTTCGAGTCGGTGGTCGAGGCGTTCATCGAGGACGATCTCGGCGGCTGCATCAGGGCGTGATCCGAAGCAGGAACCGGGATCCATTTGGAGACAAACGATGAGCAAAGAGAAGAGCCCGCGCCGCAGCGCGGAGTGGTTCGGCAAGGAGGGAAAGGACGGCTTCAATCATCGCAGTTGGATGAAGAACCAGGGCCTGCCGCATCACCTCTTCGACGGCCGGCCGGTCATCGGCATCTGCAACACCTGGTCGGAGCTCACGCCCTGCAACGCCCACTTCCGGGTGCTCGCGGAGCGGGTCAAGCGCGGCGTGTACGAGCAGGGTGGCTTCCCGCTGGAGTTTCCGGTGATGTCGCTCGGAGAGACCCTGATGCGGCCCTCGACAATGCTCTACCGCAACCTCGTCAGCATGGACGTCGAGGAATCCATCCGCGCCAATCCCCTCGACGGCGTGGTGCTGCTCGTCGGCTGCGACAAGACGACCCCGGCGCTGCTCATGGGGGCGGCGAGCTGCGACCTCCCCGCGATCGTCGTCTCGGGCGGTCCGATGCTGAACGGTCGCTTCCGCGAAGAGCAGATCGGATCCGGCACCCACGTGTGGAAGTTCGAAGCCATGGTGCGCGCCGGTGACATGTCGATGCAGGAGTTCATGGACGCGGAGGCCTGCATGTCCCGGTCCGTGGGGCACTGCATGACGATGGGCACGGCTTCGACGATGGCGAGCATGGTGGAGTCGCTGGGCATGGCGCTGCCGGCAAACGCCGCCATCCCCGCCGCGGACTCCCGGCGCAACGTGCTCGCCCACATGGCGGGTAGACGCATCGTCGAGATGGTGGAGGAAGACCTCGTCATGTCGAAGATCCTCCGGCGGGAAGCATTCGAGAACGCCATTCGTACCAACGGCGCGATCGGTGGCTCCACCAATGCGGTCGTGCACCTCCTGGCGCTCGCCGGGCGCGTCGGCGTCGACCTCTCCCTCGACGACTGGGACACCCTGGGCCGCGATGTCCCGTGCATCGTGAACCTCATGCCTTCCGGCGAGTACCTGATGGAGGACTTCTTCTACGCGGGCGGGCTGCCCGCGGTGCACCGGGAGCTCGCCGAGGCCGGAATGCTCCACCGAGACGTGATGACCGCCAACGGATGCACTCTCTGGGACAACGTGAAAGAGGCCCCGTGCTGGAACCGCGATGTCATCTACCCCCTCGCGAAGCCCTTCAAGGAACAGGGCGGCATCGCGGTGCTGCACGGCAACCTCGCCCCCCAGGGCGCGATCCTCAAGCCCTCCGCGGCCACCGAATCGCTCATGCACCACCGCGGAAAGGCAGTGGTCTTCGAGGACATCGACGACTACAAGGCGCGCGTCGACGACCCCGACCTCGAGGTCGACGAGACGGACGTGCTGGTGCTGAAAGGCTGCGGGCCGAAGGGCTACCCGGGCTTTCCGGAGACCGGCAACATGGGACTGCCCGCGAAGATCCTGAAACGCGGCGTCACCGACATGGTGCGCATATCGGACGCCCGCATGTCGGGCACCGCATACGGCACCGTGGTCTTGCACACCGCCCCGGAAGCGGCGGACGGCGGTCCGCTCGCCCTCATCGAGAACGGAGACGAGATCGAGCTCGATGTCCCCGCCCGCCGCTTGGTGCTGCACGTGCCGGAGGAGGAGCTCGCGAGGCGCCGAGCCGCGTGGCGTCCTCCGTCACCACACTCCGATCGGGGCTACCTCAGCCTCTACCTCGATCACGTCATGCAGGCCGACACCGGCGCCGACCTCGACTTCCTCGTCGGCCGCAGCGGCGCGGACGTGCCGCGGGAGAGCCATTGACACTGCCCGGCCCTTCCCGCATCCACGAGAAGGGCCGGGAGAAATCAACGCTACTGCCGGCCGACCTGCTCGATGAGGGCGGCGCCGCCGACCTTGTCGGCGTACTTCGCATAGACGTCCTTGAGTGTGGCCTGGAAGACGCTGGAATCGACGGTGTCGAAGACCAGCCCCAAGTCCTTCAATTCACTCTGGGCCGCCATGTCCTTCTCGGTGTAGGAGGCCCGCTCCGCCTTGACCGCCTCCGCGGCCGCTTCCCAGACCGCGGCCTGAACCGCGACCGGAAGGTCGTCGTACACCTTCTTGCTCATGATGATCACGGCGGGAAGGAAGATGTGCCCGGTGAGGGACACGTACTTGACGGTCTCGTAGAACTTCTCGCCGAGCAGATCGATGTGATCGCCTTCCGCGCCGTCGACCACGCCCTGCTGAAGGGCGCTGTAGAGCTCACCGAAGGAAATCGGCGTAGCCTGTCCCCCCAGGGCATTGAAGCTGTCGACCATGACCTCGCTGCTCATGGTCCGGATCTTGAGTCCCTCCATGTCGGCCGGAGACAGCACCGGGCGCTTGGAGTTCCACAGGTTCCGGTTGCCGCCGTAGAGCCAACCGAGGGCGATGACGTTGAGTCGATCTTCGATCGCCTGGGCGATCCGGTTTCCGACCGGTCCGTCGATGACCCGGTAGAAGTGATCCAGGTCCTTGAAAATGAAGGGCAAGTTCAGAAGCTCGGCCTCCGGGACGAATCCCGAAATGCCGGCGGTGCCGTTGATATTGAAGGCCACGGTGCCGAGATCCACGAGCTCCGTCACCTGCTCCTCGGTACCGAGCTGCTCGGCCGGAAACACCTGGACGTCGACCGCCCCGCCGCTGCGCGCTTCCAGGACCTCCTCGAGCTTGAGAAGCCCATCGTCGAAGGGATGGCCCTGAAAACCGTTGTGCGCCGCCTTCAGGACGATATCCGCGGCATTGACCCATGACGCGGCGCCCAGCAGCACCATGCCCAATGCCAGGGCCAGAATCGAACCTGGTCTCGTATTCATCAATTCGCTCCTTAAGTCGTTTGTCGTGTTGTCCGCGGCCCACGATCCTGTCCCGACCCACGGTACGGTGCGCATTCGCCTTCCGGATCCGTGCTCTTCCCATCCGGAAAGCGCAGGGCACCGGTGGCAACTTCGTTCGAATCCCGAGGCAACCGGACGATGCCGGTCAGCCCGTCCGTCTTCCCTGACCATCGAGGCCGGGGCATCACAATCGATCACCTGCGGGATGTCAAACACGCCTGAACCCGCGCCAGTCCCGCCATGCGTTCCGTGCGACGTAGTAGAGCATCAGCACGCCTCCGACGATTCCCGAGGAGTACGGCAAGGCTTTCGACAGGCCGGTAGCCGGCCCGATTTGCCTCCTCACCGACCAGGTGATCTCGACCGCCTTCCACACGAACAGGCACAGCAGCACGCACACGAGGATCGAAACCGCCAGGGATATGACCTTGCGCGCCGTTTCCGGAAAGCGATTCACGATGAACACCAGTGCGAAGTGGGCCTTGACCTTGAATCCGTACGCGGCGCTCAGCATGGCGAGCCACATCAGCAGGTAGCGCGCGAACTCCTCCGACCACGAGAGCGAGACATGCAGCAGGTAGCGAGTCACCACCTGCGCGAAGATGACCACGACGATGGTGACCAGCAACACGCAGAGCGTCGTCTCCAGGGGATGGAGCAACACGGTCCTGACGCGTTCACCTCGTGTCATGACGATCGGTGTCGGGCCTCGGGAGCGGCGCTCTTTGCAGCGTGGCGAAGCGCATTCAGTCGACCGCTTCCTCGTGCGGATACAGGTAGATCTTTCCGCATCGCTTCGTGAGCGCTACCTCGAAGGCTTCCGCCGCCCGGGACATGGGAAACGCATGGGTCACCATCCGGTCGATGTTCCTCTGCACCGATTCGTCGAGCAGCATGGTCAGCAAGCGATCCCGGTGATTCACGTCCACGTCGTGCCCCCCGGTCCACGTCGCGTGCTTGTTGAGCAGATCGTCGAGCACGTGCAGCGGGTATCTCTCCTGCGATCCGGGCACGAAGCCCAATGAATAGATTTGGCCGTACTGGCGAATCGCGCTCAGACATCTCTGCTGGTAGAAGGGATAGCCCGAGCACTCGAAGGCATGGTCGACGCCTTTCTTGAAGCCGGTGATCTCCCGGACCTGCTCCAGCCAGTTCGAGGTGTCCGGATCGATGATGTGATGCGCGCCGAGCTTTCGGCATACGTCCATCCGGTAGGGGCTTCGTCCCAGCACGATGACCGTCGCCTTGCGATGGAGAGCATTGATGATGACACCGAATCCGACGAAGCCGATACCCGCCACCAGCACGTGATCGCCTGCTCCGACTCCCAGCGTCTCCAGGGCCGAGAAGGTGCAACCGCAGGCACAGTTCGCGGCTGCCGCGTGCCGGAACGAGAGACGGTCGGGAATGCGCTGCAGCATGTCCTCGGGTACCGTCCGGTACTTGGCGAACGCGAACCCGCCGGAGTCGTTGCCGCAGGCGCGCTCATGGCTGTAGTGGGCGCGGTCCGGACCGGCCTTTCCGTGCAAGTCGCAATGCGTAGGGCTCAACCCCCGCATGCACGGCAGGCACCTTCCGCAACGCCGTCCCTGGTAGACGATGACCCGATCGCCTGGCTCGAAGCGCGACCCGTCGCAGACCTCGACCACCTCTCCCACGCCCTCGTGTCCCAAGTGCTCGCGGTCGTTGGATTCCTTTTCGAACGTGTGATCCCGGTAGATCTGGTGCTCGATGCAGATGGGCGCGATGAGCGCCTTGACGAGCACGTAGCCGGGAATGATGCGAGGGTAGGCGCGATCCACCAGCCTCACCTCCCCCGGCCTCGGAATCGTCAGAACCGTGTTCACACGCTCTCCCATCGTTTCTCCTCGCCACGTGGCGCTTCACTTCTTCCCGCGCGGAAATTTATCGAAAGCCGGGTGTTATGCGAAGCAGACAAGATCGCCAACCTCCGCATGATTCCAGAAGCCACATCTCGACCTGCGCCCCTGTCGATCGCTGGCGCTCCGGAGTACGTGGCCATTTCAACGTCCATCGCCCTCGAGATTCACTCGGAAGTCACAAAGGTCGATCCCGACCATTCCCGCTCCAGTGGAGCCCGGCGCCGCCGCGCACGGCATGGTCGAAGCCGCCGATCCGAATAGAATCACCTTCGATACCCCATACGCGAGGGGCTTCCCCGGGGACGCCAGGGAAAGCACACAATGCTGATCGCCACCGCCGGCCACGTCGATCACGGCAAGACGATGCTCGTTCGAGCGCTCACCGGCGTGGACACGGATCGCCTGCCGGAAGAGAAGACGCGGGGTCTCAGCATAGATCTCGGCTTTGCCTACCGGGAATCCGATACGGGAACCACACTCGGATTCGTCGACGTGCCCGGGCACGAGAAGTTCATCCGCAACATGGTCGCCGGCGTCGCCGCCATCGACTTCGGACTCCTGGTGGTCGCCGCCGACGACGGGGTGATGCCCCAGACTCGCGAGCACCTGGACATCCTGCGATTGATCGGTCTCGAACGGGGCGCGGTGGCCCTGACCAAGATCGACCGGGTGGGAGCCGAGCGCGTCTGCGAGGTGAGGGCCGAGGTGCGCGACCTCCTCGCCCCGACCGCGCTCGCGGAAGCGCCGGTCCTGCCGGTCTGCGCCCTCACGGGAGAGGGCGTCGAAGCGCTTGCCGGGCTCCTGGAGGAGAGCGCCGTCGCCCTCCGGGAGCGCAGTTGCCGAGGCAACTTCCGCTTCGCGATCGACCGGGCGTTCAGCGTCGCGGGAGCGGGAATGGTGGTGACGGGGGCCGCCTTCGCCGGCCGGGTCGCGGTGGGCGATCGACTCCTCGTGCAGCCCCAGGGGGTTGCGGTGCGGGTTCGGGGAATGCAGGCCGGTCACCGGGAAGCGCGCGCCGGTCGTTCCGGACAACGCCTCGCCCTGAATCTGAGCGGAGCCGGACTCGGCCGCGCCGAGTTGCACCGCGGCGACTGGGTGGTGACGGAGACATTGGATCGCATCACCCGTCGCATCGACGTGCGCCTGCGTCTGCTCGGGAGTGAAGGTCGACCGCTGCGTCACTGGACCCGCGTGCACCTGCATCTCGGCTCCGGTTTCACGAGCGCTCGCGTCGCGCTTCTTGCGGGTCGCGAGCTGGCCCCCGGGCAGAGCGCTCTTGCCCAACTCCATCTGCAGAGGCCGACCCATGCCGCAGCCGGTGACCGGTGCATCATCAGGGACCAGTCCGGACGCCGCACGCTGGGCGGCGGCCGCGTGATCGACCCTTTTCCCCCCGCACGGGGCCGGGCGCGGCCGCCTCGCCTCGCGGCCCTGCGCGCGCTCGACACCCGAGACGATGCCACGGCCCTCGAGTCCGTGCTCGAGTGCAGCCCCGAGGGTCTCGATCTCGCGGAGTTCACGGCCGCACGCAACCTCGAACCCGCGCAGGCAGACGACCTCTTCCAGGGATCGGGATTGACGGAGGTCCGGGTCGGGCGGAGCACGGTGGGGCTTTCGGAGCATCGCTGGGGAGAGGTGCGCGCGGCCCTGTCGAGCGCGCTTGGCGAGTGGCACGCCGGACACCTCGATCACGTCGGCCCGGACGAGGGCACTCTGTGCGCGATGATTGCGGACTGCGCCCCGCGTCGCCTTGCGTTGCCGGCGCTGCGCGCCCTGATTCGAGAAGGCCGAGTCGTTCGGGACGGCCAGTCGGTGAGGCAGCCGGACCACACTCCGCAATTGAGTGGCGACGACGCTCGACTCTGGCGCGCAATCGCGTCGGAAATCGGTCCCCGCGCCACGAGGCCACCGGTAGTGAGCGAAGTGTCGGCCTCCTTGCGCGTCACCAAGCCGGCCCTGCTCGCCTTCCTCAAGCGATGCGTCGGACGCCGCCAGCTCGTTCGAGTGGCGGACAATCGCTACTTCCATCCCGGTGCGCTCGCCTCTCTCGCGCAGGTCGCGGTCGATCTGGCGAAGGACGATCCGAACGGACGTTTCGACGCGGCGACCTTCCGTGATCGTTCCGGCATCGGGCGCAACCTCACCATCCAGGTGCTGGAGCACTTCGATGTGGCGGGGCTCACCCGGCGTCTCGGTGACCGGCGCATCGTGGTGGGCTCGCCGTCCGAACTCTTCGGCGCCGCCGGCGAGTGAGGACCCAAGACCTGCGAAAGGCGGCGGAGGGGGTCGGGTCATGCCCGATCGGGCGTAGCCAAAGCCAATCTCGTGGATTCCCGCGGGAGTGACGGGAACAGAAGACTCGAACATGCATGCTCTCTCGATGTTCCTTCCGCGACTGCGGGGACGAGCCCCTGGTCAGGGTCGGTTCGCGCGAGAATGATGCCGAGTGGCGTTCTGCGTGTTCTTCGTCATTCCCGCGCACGCGGGAATCCACGAGCAACGAACAATCTTCGTCATCTTGCATGAGACTTCACGGATAAGGGGCTACCCATCCCCGGTCCTGAGGCCGAGAAACTTGACGTGACATTCGGCGGCAGGAATGGAGTAATGTGCGCATCGCTCACTTATCCGCGGCGGTGTCTGCCGCGAGGCGTCGCCGCGACGTGTTTCGGCGGCGAGACGTGGAAGTGGATCGGGTCCGGTGGCCCGCGCGGACTTCAAATCCGTTGGGACGTGTCAGACGCGTCCGGTGGGTTCGACTCCCACCCCCTTCCGCCATGCTCGTCACATGCCTGCCGAACGCCGAGCCCTCCTTCTCCAAATCGATGCGGATCCCGGACTTCCCGGACGACGGCGCCTGGCCCGCTTCGTCCACGACGCCGAATCCGTCTCGTGCTTCCGGCCCCCGCGGCATTGTGCGAGGCGGACCCTTGGATTCCTGCGCATCGGACGCGGACCTGCGAGCGATGAGCGCCCACTCCGGGTAGACTCGCGGCGCGCACGACAGGGGAGCACCCATGCAGTTCGGATATGTGAATCTCCTCGAGCAGCCTCCGCATCGAGACTACGCCGGGTTGCTGGACGACCTGAGAGAACAGGCCGCCTTCTGCGACACCGCGGGCTGGGACCACGTGTGGCTCGGCGAACACCACTTCGGCCCGAGCGGTCACGACAACTCGCCCAACCCCTTCATGATTGCGGCGGATCTCGGCGCCCGTACCCGCCGCATCCGCCTCGGAATTGCGGTGGTGGTGCTCCCTCTCTGGCATCCGCTTCGCGCGGCCGAGAACATCGCGCTGCTGGACCAGATGCACCGGGGCCGCGTGGAGATCGGATTCGGCCGCGCCAGCCAGCCGCATGAAGTGGTGACCTTCAACCCCGCCGCGGACCCCAGAAACGAGGCAGGCTCGCGGGAAGTGTTCGCCGAGAGCCTCGCCATCGTGCGCAAGGCGTGCACCGAGAGGTTCTTCAGCCACCGGGGCGAGCACTTCGAGCTTCCGCCCGCCGGGGTCACCTGGGCGAGCCGCGAGGGGGTCGAGGAGGATCCCGTGTGGATCCGCGAGGGCAGGATTCACCGCCTGTGCGTCGTCCCCAAGCCCTACCAGCAACCCCATCCGCCCTTCTGGATGGCGGTCTCCAGCGCGCCTTCCGTCGAGGTGTGCGCCGAGCTCGACCTCAAGGCGCTCGCCTGGCGGCAGAGCCCGCGCATGCTCAAGCAGTGGATCGAGCGCTACGCCCGGGTCTTCGAAGACCGGGGGAAGGCACTGGCGGAACCGGCGCGAAACTGGGGGGTGCTTCGCAACGTGTACGTCGCCCCCACGATGGAGGAGGCGCGCAGAGACTACGAGCCCGCCCTCATGCGATCACTGCGATACCGTGCCGCAGACCCCTGGAGAGCGCTGCGTGCCCATCTCGACCCCGGCGAGGAAGCGAGCCCCGAGATGCGCCTCGATTGGGACTTCCTGCAGGGACGAAGCCTCATCGCGGGCAGCCCCGACCACGTTGCGGAGCACATCGTCGCGCTGGGGGAGCTCACCGGGATTCGGACCCTGCTCATCGGAATCGGCACGCATGGCCTGGAACAGCGAAAGCTCATGCGTTGCCTGGATCTCCTTTCGGACCGGGTGATCCCGCGGGTCCGGGCCGCGCTCGAGGCCCGGGATGCGGCGCCCGCACCCGCACGGCCGGCGGCGTGACCGGTATCGGGGAGCCCGGAGCCGCGCATCCGTGATCGGTTGAGCCCGGGGATTCCCGCTGGAGTCGTGGCATCGAAGGACGAACGAGCAGGCACCTCCGCGCAGGTTGGCGCTCTCGCGCGATCCGAACACGAATGCGAAGCCGCGCCGACCCTTGACGCATAATGGATGGACTGCGCCGCTCGAGCGAGGCCCCACATGTCGGAACTCAAAGTCATCTCCGCCGACTCCCACGTACAGGAGGACCCCCTCCTGTACCGCGAGCGAGTCCCCCGGAAGTACCGTGACCGGGTTCCGCACCTGGAGGAGCGGGACGGCGCGCGCTACTACGTGATGGAGGGCAAGAAGCCGCGCCGGCTGGACGTCGCGGACAGCGCGGCCACGAGCGAGGACCGGGAGCGGGAGTTCCGTTCCGACCCGAGCGGCGGCCGCGATCTCGACCGGCGCATCGAGGACATGCGCAGGGACGGAATCGACGCCGAGGTGATCTACGCGAACGAGACCCTGGCCCTCTACATGTCGCCGGATCCCGAGTACCAGATGTGCGTGGCAAGAGCCTTCAACGACTGGGCGATGGAGCTTTTCGGACCCCATTCGGACCGCTTCGTTCCGGTGGCGGCGCTTCCGGTATCCGACATCGACGCCGCCGTGAAGGAGGTCGAGCGGATTGCGCACCTCGGCTACCGCAGCGTCAAGATTCCGATCACCGTTAAGGGCCGGCCCTACAACCGGCCGGCGTACGAGCGTCTGTGGGCGGCGGTGGAAGATGCCGGACTGGTCCTTGCGCTGCACGCGTTCACGAACGACCACGATCTGTACCCCGAGGACTGGGGGGAGCTGGAAGGAGTGGGAGGCGCTCTGGACTTCATGGTCATGCGCATGGCCGACGGGATGAGCCCCATCTCCCTGCTCATCAGCGCAGGGGTGCCGATGCGGCACCCCGAACTCAAGTTCGTGGTGGTGGAGTGCGGCGCCGGGTGGCTCGCCTGGCTGCTCTACGCCCTCGACGAGCAGTACGAAAAGAAACACATGTGGATCCAGCCCAAGCTTGACCTGCGCCCGAGCGAGTACTTCGCGCGCCAGGGCTACGTCACCTTCGGAGACGACCCGAGCGCGCTCGGCAACCTGGACATGACGGGCGCCGGAAACCTGATGTGGGGCAGCGACTATCCCCACGACGAAGGCACCTTCCCCCACTCGCGTGCGGTGATCGAGCGCACCTTCGCGGGAGTTCCGGAGGCGGCCAAGCGCCGCATCGTCCACGACAACGCGGCCGCCCTCTACGGTTTCGACTGAGCGCGGCGCGGCCGGCGGAGGCCGGAAATGGTTTCCGGAACAATTCACGGGCCTTCGTATTCGCGCAATCCCCCGCGCTCATGCGCGGTCGATTGAACGCCGGGTGAACGGGGACCGGGATTCGGCGTCGGGGCCGCGCCCGGTCGGCACGGACGTGGTCCTCGTCGGCGGGGGCCACAGCCATGTCGAGGTCCTGCGACGCTTCGCCATGACCCCGCCGCCCGGAGTGCGCGTCACCCTCGTCAGCCAGGACCTGCTGACTCCGTACTCCGGGATGCTGCCGGGGCTGGTTGCCGGGCACTACCGCCACGAGGAGGCGCACATCGATCTCCGCAACCTCGCGAGCTTTGCCGGGGCTCGCCTCTACCACGGAACGGCGCGGGGGCTCGACCTCGAACGGGGGCTGGTGCAGGTCAAGGGGCGCCCGCCGGTCGCCTTCGACTTCCTTTCGCTCGACATCGGCTCGCTTCCCAACCGCGACCGGATCGAAGGTGCGGCGCAGTGGGCGATGCCGGTCAAGCCGGTGGACGTCTTTCTCGAGCGCCTCGCCGCCCTGGAGGAACGGGTTCGGCGCGAGCGCGCTCCGCTTCGTGTGCTGATCATCGGCGCCGGCGCCGGGGGGGTCGAGCTGGCTCTCTCGCTGGACCGGCGGCTGGGGAAAGCGGCACGCTTCGATCGGCCCCGCATCACGATCGTCTGTGCAGACTCGGAAGTGCTGCCGGGGCACGGAGCGGGAGCCCGGCGTCGCCTGCGCGCGGCGCTCTCGGCCGCCGGGATCGAGCTTCGATGCGATCACCGGGTGAGCGCGCTGTCGGAGGGCGAGGCGAGGTTCGCGGGCGCCCCGTCCATCGGTTTCGATGCCGCGGTGCTCGTGACCCACGCCTCCGCCGCCCCATGGCTCGCCGACACCGGCCTCGACCTGGACGCGATGGGCTTCGTGCGGGTGCGTGACACGCTGCAATCCACCTCGCACCCCAACGTGTTCGCGACCGGCGACATCGCCGCGTTCACCCCGCGTCCGCTCGCCAAGTCGGGCGTGTACGCGGTGCGGGCCGGTCCGGTGCTCGCCGAGAACCTGAGAAGAACGGCAACCGGGGAGAACCCGGAGCCCTTTCGCGCCCAGCGCCGTACGCTTGCCCTGATCTCCACCGGCCGCCCCCACGCGGTGGCCTCGTGGGGCGGCCTCGCCCTCCAGGGACAGTGGGTGTGGCGGCTCAAGGACTGGATCGATCGGCGCTGGATGCGCCGCTACCAGGAGCTGCCGTCCATGAGCGCCCCGGCTCCCGGAGTCCCCGGCGAAGCGGCGCCGGCCGACGCGATGCACTGCGGCGGCTGCGGCGCGAAAGTGGCGAGCCCCGTCCTGAGCGCGGCGCTCGCCCGCATCGACCCGGGGACGCGCCGCGACGTGATTGTCGGCCTGGGCACCCCCGACGATGCCGCGATCCTCGAAACGCCGCCCGGAACCCTTCTCGTGCAATCGGTCGATCACTTCCGGCCCTTCGTGGACGACCCCTATGTCTTCGGCCACGTCACCGCGGTGCACTGTCTGAGCGACCTCTTCGCGATGGGCGCGCAGGCGCACTCCGCGCAGGCGATGGTGACTCTCGCCTACGGTCGCGCCGACAAGCAGGAGGAGGAGTTGTTCCAGCTCCTTTCCGGCGCGACGGAAGCCCTCCGGGAGGCGGGCGCGGCGCTCGTGGGAGGCCACACCGGAGAGGGTCCCGAAGCGTCGTTCGGGCTCGCGGTGAACGGATTCGTCGCCTCCGGCGCGGTGCTGCGCAAGGGCGGTGCCCGCCCCGGAGACCGTCTGGTACTCACCAAGGCGCTCGGCACCGGGGTGATACTCGCGGCCGACATGAGGGCTCGGGCCGGCGCGGGGACGCTTCAGGGCGCGCTCGCCTCGATGCGGCTTTCGAATCGTATCGGGGCGGAATTGCTCGCCGCCCACGGAGCGAGCGGCTGCACGGACATCAGCGGCTTCGGACTGCTCGGCCACCTCGTCGAGATCCTTGAGGCATCCGGAGTGCGCGCCCGAATCGACACCGCTCTGATTCCCCTTCTGCCCGGCGCGGGGGAACTGCTCGAGCGGG
Organism: uncultured Ectothiorhodospiraceae bacterium; assembly: GCA_964420925.1. Lineage (GTDB taxonomy): Bacteria > Pseudomonadota > Gammaproteobacteria > HK1 > HK1 > JAJEAD01. The sequence continues at coordinate 18,764 of CAYQVB010000083.1, forward strand.
GATTCCGAAGCACCCTTCACCCGGGGAACGAGGCATTCAAGGCCCGCCTCGGCCGGCGCAGCACCCATCCGGACGGTCCTCCCATCCTCTACGACCCCCAGACTTCCGGAGGACTGCTCGCGAGCGTCCCCGAGAAGTGCGCGGGCGCATGCGTTCTCGCGCTGCAGGAGGCGGGCTACGAGGACGCGGCGACGATCGGCGAGGTGCTGCCGGGAAGAGGCGGACCTCTCGTCGAAATCGACTGAGAGAGCCCGCCCCGCGCGAGAACGGGGTTTGGCCGGGGTGACGGCGCCCGGACGGAGGCGGGAGCACACCTCACGCGGCATGAGACCGGTGGCGACGGCGGCGCCCGTGGTGCGGCGCCCCGGCGCGCAACGCGTCACCGGCCGGGACGCCGTGCCGAAGCCGGTCCGGAACGCCTGCGCTTTTCGGAAAACCGAAAGACGCCCACCGGAAAGCACCAATTTCCCCATTCCCCCGCATCGGGCATAAAGCATCTCGACCACTTGCTACGAGCGGCGCACACGCCAAGGAGAATCCCATGAACCATCAACATCGCTCTGCGACGGGAACTCGGGAAGCAGTGATGGACACCGGCGTTTTCCCGGGACTCATCGGGCTGACGGAGCCGCTGACCGAACTGGTCTCCGGCGCGATCGCCGCCTTGCGCGGGCTGCGCTCGAGCCTGCGGGAGAAGGCGCATCGCCGGCGCACCCTCGACGCCCTCAAGCGTCTCGACCCGCGGATGCTCGCCGACATCGGCCTCGAGCGGGGAGATCTGATCGAGGTGGCGGGCCGGAACCTCCCCCTCGACGAGCTCGCACGGCGCCGCCACGCACACCCGACGCGGTGGAGAGGCCATCTCGACACCGTGGCGACATCCCGGCGTTCCGCCGTCAATGACGAGCACTTCCGCCTCGTCGCCTGACCCCCTCCTCACAGGCGCCGAGACGAGAGCCCCCTTCCGGGGACGGAAGGGGGCTCTTTCCTTTCTGAGGTCCGTTTGGACACCTCCCGATGACGAGTCCTCCCCTCGTCTCGACCCCGGCATCCAGGTCGAGGCGCCGCGTGAGGGGTTGCCCGGGTTCTGGTACCCGGAACATTTCACGCTTCCACGGCATCGGCCTCGACTCGTCGTTTTGCGTGGATGCCCGCTTCCGCGGGAATGACGGGAACACACGACTCGAACGCGCGTACTGCCTCGATACTCCTTGCGCAACAGCGGGGCAGGTCCCCTGGCCACGGCAGGCTTCCGCTGGAATGACGAAAACCCCTTCCCGTCATTCCCGCGGAAGCGGGCATCCACCCGAGCCGTCCGGGTCGCGTTGGAAGCACCGCTTCGGC
>CAYQVB010000084.1:0-46054 GCA_964420925.1 uncultured Ectothiorhodospiraceae bacterium
GTGCAGCAGCACCGCCCGCGTGTGCTGGTCGGCGTTCGCGGCCCGGGTCGCTTCGAGGAGCTGGTCGATGAGCGCCTGGTTGACGGCGTTCAGCTTCTCGGGCCGGTTCAGGGTGATGATGCGGATGCCGTCCCGCATCTCAGTCAGGACGACCTTGGAGTCGGGCACGCTTCTTCTCTCCCGTATCGAGGTGGGCTGCATCCTAGTCACGACCCGGGCTGAAGACCAGAAAAGCGGCCACGGCGGCCGGCCGCTCCGCAGTCGGGGAAGGAACAGCGGAGCCGCCAACGATCGGAGGTGCTTCTCTCGGAAAATCTGATTCCTTTATATTCAAAGGGTTACGAGATACCACATGTAAACGCAGTGAGCTCGCGCTTCGTATCTTTCGAATGGTTGGTCTACAGTTCGCCGCCCGGCCCGGATCCGGGTCGCGTGGACAGCATTGAAGGAGCGCACGGGAGCAATGGGAACCCTTGACGGAAAAGTGGCCCTGGTCACCGGCTCGGGCCGCGGGATCGGCCAGGCGATCGCATGCAAGCTCGCCTCGGAAGGGGCGCGCCTGGTGGTGAACGATCTCGACGAGGCGCCGGCTCGGGACACCATCGCCCGCATCAACGACATGGGCTCCCAGGCGGTGGCCTGCGTGGGCGACGTCACCGCCGCCGACTTCGGCGAACGTTTCGTCAACCTGGCGGTGGAGACCTTCGGCACCCCGGACATCATCGTCAACAACGCCGGCTACACCTGGGACAACGTCATCCAGAAGATGAGCGACGATCAGTTCCAGGCGGTCATCGACGTGCACCTGACGGCGCCGTTCCGGATCCTCCGTGCCGCGGCCGGCCCGATTCGGGCGGCGGCGAAGCAGGAGGCGGCGGAAGGCAAGGCGGTCTACCGCAAGGTCGTCAACATCTCGTCGGTCTCCGGCGTCTACGGCAACGCCGGACAGGCCAACTACTCGAGCGGCAAGCTCGGGGTGGTCGGCCTCACCAAGACGCTGGCGAAGGAATGGGGCCGCTACCGGGTGACGGTGAACGCGGTCGCCTTCGGCCTGGTGCACACCCGGCTTACGCAGGCCCTGGACAACGAGGGTGCGAGCGTCGATATCGCGGGACGAGAGATCGCGGTCGGGGTGCAACGGGACCGTCTCGCCGCGATAGCACAGACCGTGCCGCTCGGACGGGGCGGCACGCCCGAGGAGGCGGCCGGCGCCGTTTATCTGTTCTGCATTCCGGAGTCCGACTACGTCAGCGGGCAGCTTCTCGTCTGTGACGGAGGGGGCCGCTGATGGCAATCGACTACGGGCACCTCATGTCCCTCGAGAGCAGGGGCTGGGTCTACCGCTACCGCGACCAGGAGACGATGCTCTATGCGCTCGGGGTCGGCATGGGGCGGGATCCGCTCGATGAAAAGGAGCTCGATTTCGTCTTCGAGCGTGGCGCGCTCAAGACCCTGCCGAGCATGGCCTCGACCCTGGCCAACGTGCCCCTCCTGAAGGATTGCGGCTGGGATTACAGCCGGGTGCTCCACGGCGAAGAGGAGCTGCTGCTGCACCGCCCGCTTCCGGCCGCCGCGGAGCTCGTCGCGGACGCGCGGGTCGTCGAAGCCTACGACAAGGGCCGGGACAAGGGTGCGCTCATCTACGCCGAAACGACCGCCCGAGACGCCGCCGATGACCAGCCGCTCTTCACGCTGACCCGCAGCATCTTCGCCCGCGGCGACGGCGGCTTCGGCGGAGCGACCGGGCCGAGCCCCAAGCCCCACGCCGTCCCGCAGCGCCCGCCCGATGCGTACCACGTGCGGGAAACGCGGCCCGACCAGGCCCTGCTCTACCGGCTGGCCGGTGACCGCAACCCGCTGCACGCGGATCCCGACCTGGCGAGAAAGGTCGGGTTTCCGGCGCCGATCCTGCACGGACTGTGCACCTACGGGGTCGCCTGCTCCGCGCTCGTCGAAGTCGCCTGCGACTACGACCATACCCGCGTTGCGGGCCTCGCGGCGCGTTTCTCCGCTCCGGTGTTTCCGGGCGACGCGATCACCACCGACATGTGGATGGACGGTGACGTCGTCTCCTTCGAGTGCCGCGTGGAAGCGCGCGGCGTGCACGTCATCCGCAACGGAAAGTGCACCCTGCGCAATTGAGACTCCTCCGCCGGTCGCGATTCGGCATCCGTGATCGTTGAGCCGGTGGATTCCCGCTCCCCGCCTCCGTGGGGACTGAACCTCACTTTCGCGAGGGCTGAAGGCTTCGCGGGAATGGCGAATGGCACGCCGAACGCCTGTCCCCGTCATTCCCGCACAGGCCCGCCAAGGCCAGGGGATCTGTCCCCGCTGTCGCGGAGGGAACATCGAGGCAGCACGCACGTTCGAGTCGCCTGTTCCCGTCATTCCCGCGTATGCGGGAATCCACGAGGGGGGGATTTTCCGTACATGCTCCTGTATGTGCCGGCCTCCGCCCTTGCCGTCTCTCATGCCGGGGACTAGCCTTTAGTCCGAACCCATAGTGCACCGCGGGGGCGCACATTCGCCGCCACGGAAGCAAGCGCGAACGCAAGACGAGACAGGATCATGAGCACATCGCAAGAGCAGTTGGGGAAGATCGAAGGGGAGCCTGGATTCGTGGCCGCGCTCGACCAGAGCGGGGGCAGCACGCCGAAGGCGCTGCGCCTCTACGGCATCGAGGAAGGCGCGTGGACGAACGATGACGAGATGTTCTCGATCATCCACGACATGCGCACCCGCATCATCACCAGTCCCAGCTTCAACGGCGACCGGATCCTCGGCGCCATCCTCTTCGAGAACACCATGGACCGCGAGATCGGCGGCAGGCCTTCGGCCCGCTATCTCTGGGAGGAAAAGCGCGTCGTGCCCTTCCTCAAGGTCGACAAGGGGCTTGCCCCCGAGGCCGACGGGGCGCAGCTCATGAAGCCGATGCCGGAGCTCGACGGTCTGCTCGAACGCGCGAAGGCGAACGGGGTCTTCGGCACCAAGATGCGCTCGGTCATCAAGCTCGCGAATCCCGCCGGGATCAAGGCGATAGTGGACCAGCAGTTCGAGATCGGGCGCCGCATCGTCGCGGCGGGCCTGGTGCCGATCATCGAGCCGGAGATCGACATCCACAGCCCCGAGAAGGCCGAGGCCGAGGCTCTGCTGAAAGCGGAGCTGCTGGCGCATCTCGACCGGCTCGGCCCCGACGAGCGCGTGATGTTCAAGCTGACCCTGCCGGAGGAGGACGACTTCTACGCGGAGTGCGTAAGCCATCCGAAGTTGCTGAAACTGGTGGCGCTGTCCGGTGGCTACACGCGCGAGGAGGCGAACGCGCGGATGTCGCGCAATCGAGGAGTCGTCGCGAGCTTCTCGCGTGCGCTGACGGAAGGGTTGAACGCGGGGCAGAGCGAGACCGAGTTCAACGCGATGCTCGATTCGTCGATCGAGAGCATCTTCCAGGCGTCGCAGACCTGACGCACGCTTCCCTGGTCTTGGATCTGCTCATCAGTGGCCCCCGGCGCCACGGGTAGCAGGGATCGGGCTCGTGGGATACCGGACACCGCCATGCCCATGATCAGCGAGGCCACTCCCATCGCTTTCGCCGATCCGCTCCCCGATGCGGTCGACGTGGTCGTGATCGGGGCCGGCATCGCGGGAACCACTACCAGCTACTTCCTCGCCCGGCGCGGGGTCCGGGTGCTGCTCTGCGAGAAGGGCCGGGTCGCGGGCGAGCAGTCCAGCCGCAACTGGGGCTGGGTCCGGCAGCAGGGACGCGATTACGCCGAGCTGCCCATCATGATGGAGTCCAACCGCATCTGGCGTGGCCTGGCGGAGGAGACCGGCGAGGAGGATGCTGCGTTCACCGAAACAGGCTGCCTCTACCTCGCAGAGAAGGAAGCGGACCTCGCCCGCTTCGAGTCGTGGTACGACATCGCGAAGCAGCACCAGCTCGATACCCGCATGCTCACCGCGCGGGAGGCGGCGGCGCTCGTCCCCGGGATCGCGGGGCACTGGATCGGCGGCATGTTGACCCCGAGCGACGGCCGGGCCGAGCCCTTCGTTGCAGTTCCCGCCCTCGCCCGCGCCGCCCGAAGGGAGGGGGTCACCGTCATCGAGGGCTGCGCGGTCCGTACCCTCGAGACCCAGGATGGACGGGTCAGTGCGGTGGTGACCGAAAAGGGCAGGGTGCGCACCGGCGCCGCGGTGCTCACCGGCGGCGCGTGGTCGACCTGTTTCGCGGCCAATGCGGGAGTCGACCTGCCCCAGCTCATCGTGCGCTCGACCGCCGCACGCACCCATCTGGATGCGGACCGGGACCTGCCCAACGTGTCCAGTCCCGGCCTCTCGATACGTCGCCGCGCCGACGGCGGCTACACCGTCTCCACCGGGGACCTGGCGGAGCACTACGTGGCGCCCCGCTCCTTCAAGGACTTCACGAAGTACCTCAAGCTGATGAAGGCATCGGCCCGAGACCTCCGCCTCAAGATCGGTCCGCCGGCAGACTACCCGGGCGCCTGGGGGGCGAAGAAACGCTGGAGCGGGGACGAGACGAGCCCCTTCGAGCGCATGCGCGTGGTGAATCCACCCCCGTCGGAAACCGTGCGCCGCCGCCTGGAAGAGCGCCTGCCGCGGCGCGCGCCGTGGATCGCGAAGCTCGGCATCGCGGAGATCTGGGCCGGCATGATCGACGTAACTCCGGACGCCGTGCCCTATCTCTGCGAGGCGGCCTCGCCCCGGGGTTTCTTCATCGGCACCGGGTTGAGCGGCCATGGTTTCGGCTTCGGACCCGGAGCCGGTCACGTCCTCGCGGACCTCGTGCAGGGACGTTCACCGGGGCACGACCTCACGCGATTTCGTCTGAACCGCTTTCGCGACGGCTCCCCGATCGTTCCCGGCCCGTACTGATCTCGGTTTCCGCACTGGTTGACGGCCTCATGCTCCGGCCGACCAGTGTTGAACCTCGATTTCGTTCATGGGAAAGTCATCGACGTTCGCCGTCGCGAGCGTCGCACCGATGCCGGCGGCGGCAATCAGGCAGTCGGCGTGGCGGAGGGTCACCCCTTCGAGGCGAAAGACCTTCGCCAGGTTCCCGCCCGGACACTTTCGGCGACCCCGGGTCGTCAAGTGCCGAAATCGAAGGGGTCGCGGGTCCTCAGTTCCGGAAACAACGAGAAGTCGCGGTCCCGGGTGAGCAGTGCCTCGACGCCGTGCGCGACGCAGATTGCGGCGATGCGGGCATCGTGCACCACCCCCCCGACGACGTGAGGGCGTTTCACAAAGCGCTCCAGGATATCGCCGAAGTCATCTGTCTCACCGAGCATGCGGTTCGTCGGTGAAGCGGTCCAGGCTCGAAACTGGCGCCACGCACGTTCCGGTGTCGTGGCCCGATCTTTCCAGATGCGGCGGTTGGTGACCACGCTCAGGAACTCGTAGCAGCACGGCCAGGGGATCGCCCAGGGCTTGTTCCCTTCGGCGAGTTCGACCATGACCGTGTGCGCCACATGACCCATACGCGCTTCCCGGCGGTGCGCGTAGACGAGCAGGTTGGTGTCGACGGCAATCATCGGGTGCCGGGATCGCCATAGATCAGCTCACGCAGTTCCGGCCAGGAGTACTGCTCGAGAGGATCGGGCGCAAGCGGGTCGCCCACTCTCAGGTCGGGGAGGGTGTACTTGGGACGAGGCGGTGATGAGGAGAGCACGTTGCGCAGCCCTTCCTCGACCACCGCGCGCAGCGGGCGCCCGGTCTCACGGGCATGCCGCTTGGCTCGCGCGAGGAGTTCGTCGTGGATATCGAGCGTCGTCTTCATGAAGCCATATTACCCATATATCTCAGTATGGGGAAGCAATACCAAACCGTCCCTGGCCCGGTCACGCAGAAGAGTTCCCGCGTCGCCTCGAGGAAGGTCTGATCTCTCCTCGATCAGGCCACCCTGTCATGCTTGCGGAGAGCTGTCCCGGTCTCGCCTATGCAGCCGCGTTGGCCGAGCGCCTGCCGGAGTCCTTCCCGGATGGTGTGCTCGAGATCATTGCGCAGCACCTTGCATATTGAGGCCACCTGCTGCCCCTGCCCCTGCATCGCGTGGCGACGCGAGCCGGTCTTTCCGGCCATCACGAGCCCGGCTGCTTCAGGACAGGGCCGGCCCGGCCTTCGCGCGAGCGCGCCTGGGCTGCTGGCCCTTCTGCATCTCGAAGATGGAGGTGAAGGTGTCCGAGTAGTCGGGCGGGAGCCGGAAGCGTACCGCTTCGTGGTGGGCGTACTTCGCGGGCTTGCCGCGCACGATGCGCCAGGCGTAGCCGCTCGCCTGACCGGAAGCGAAGGGGGTGTAGCAGAAGGCGTCGGCCGCGGAGTAGCCGCAGGTCAGCAGCGGGCGGTTGCGGTCCGAGTGGTTGTGGCGCGAGCCGTGCACGATGCAGCCGTGCAGCACGATGAGCGTGCCGGCGCCACCGGTCAGCTCCACCGCCTCCTCGACGGGAACGCGCGCGAGGTCCTCGTCGCACACCCGGCCCAGCCACCGGTCCTCGCGGTCGTAGTGCTCCAGCAGCCCGAGGTGGTGGCTGCCCGGCACCACCATCAGCGGAGCCTGGTCCGACGCCACGTCCTCCAGGCAGGTGAGCATCAGGATCGCGCAGGTGTTGGTGTGCGGATAGTAGGGAAGGTCCTGGTGCCAGCGCACCTCGTCCCCGCCCCTTGCCCACTTGAAGTTGATGAGCGACTCGCGGAACTTGACGTCCGGCCCGATGAGGTCCGCCGCGAGGTCGGGGAGGGGCGACCTCGACGCGTATTCCCAGAAGGCGTCGTCGTAGTCGACCGCGCGATTCAGCCGTCGCAGGCGCGGCGCCTCCGCGCAGTGGCCCTGGTCCAGCACGAACATCTCGTTCGATTCGGTGACCGGCCGGCTCTGTTCGACCAGGCGCGCGCTCGCGTGCTGAAGGCGCTCGATCCATTCGGGGGAGACGAAGTCCTCAAGGTGCAGGTATCCCTGCTCGAAGTAGAACCCGCGCTGCTTCGGAGTGAGCACCCGCGGCGGGTGGGACAGCACCTCTTCGAGTCTCATCGCGACCCCTCCCTTTGCGTCGTTCGGGCCGTACGCGGGACGCCCCTTATCCGTGAGGTCTAGTACAGAATGACCAAGAACCGTTCGTGATTCGTGGATTCCCGCTTAATCAAGGGAATGACGGCATCCGCTCCGGTCGTCACCTGCTGTCATTCCCGCGCACGCGGGAATCCAACGGCGGCAATTGTGGCAATCAGGACGAACGAGCAGGCACCTCGATGCGCTTCCGTCATTTCCCACTTTATCGGAACACCCTTACGCGAAACCGGGGCCTCCGGCTATCCCTCGCCCACGAAGAGGCGCCGGGCGGTCTCGCCCGTGATGTTGTCGATGTCGCGCTCGTCGATGACCCCGCGGTGGTGCACCCGGAAGGTGTCGAGCGTCTGGCGGTAGTTGCAGAAGCGCTCCACGTTCGGCATGTCGGTGCCCCACATGAGGCGCTCCGAGCCGAGCGCCTCCACCAGCCGCTCGGTGGTGGAGTGAAGCTGCGGATAGGGATAGTCCCACACGTTGCCGAGTGAGATGTGGTAGAGGAGTTGCAGCTTCGCGCCGGAGGCGCGGAAGGGATCGAAGATCGCGTCCGGGAGCGAGACCCGGTCGCCGTCCATGAACATCCGCCACGGGAAGCCGTGGGTGAGCACCACGGGCAGGTCGGGGTAGCGCTCGAGCCAGCCCCGCCACGTGCGAAGCTCCTCGAGATATCCCTCGAGGTGGGGGCGTGAGGCGGGCGGGAGGATGGTGAACAGGAGCGGGCGACCGAGCGCGGCGACGCCGTCCCAGAAGGACCGGCAGTCGGGGCCGTCCCAAGGCGCGTGGTTTCCGCACCGGAACCGGGCGTTCACCACGAACTGCAACCCCGCGAGCCCGTTTCCATAGGCGCGTTCCACCTCCAGCCCTTGTCCCTCGGGGTCGGTGTCGATCTCCCACTCCTTGATGCTCGCGAGTCCAATGAGCCGGTCGGGAAAGCGCCGCACGCACTCGCTCAGATAGTCGTTCAGCAGTCCCATGATGGGATTGGTGTGCAGCACCGCCCGGTCCACGCCCGTGTAGTCCATCTGCGCGACCATCGTCTCCGCGGAATGGGAGAGATCGCTCATGTAGGGTGGCAGGTACTGCTTTGTGTAGTCCTCTCCGTCCACCGTCCACGCGAAGCGACCGTGGCCGCCCGATCGGAACGCCACGTCCTTGAGTCCGGACAGGGTGCCGTCGTCGGGGTCGGCGAGCATGGAGTTGTCCCCGACCCGGGCGCGGTCGCGCAGCCGCCACACCGGCTGGTGGTGGTCCGCCATCTCGCGCTGGACGTAGCGCAGGTGCTCCGCCGCGCTCGGAAATCCGTTCGCTTCCCCGAGCGGAGGAAAGCAGTAGGCGTGAGCGTCAATGATCATGTCGGCTCCTCCCGTGCGTGTCCGCGCTGCTGCCGGCGCGAAGGGTCCGTGGTTTCCGGATTCTCCGCCGGCGCACACGCCCGCCGGCGAGGGCTACTTGATCTTGCCGCGCGCAAGCACCGGCCAGGTCGCTTCGACCCGGTCTCCCCGGGTCGCCACCATCTCGTCGTGCAGGAAGACGGTAGTGTCGCCGTAGCCGACGATCCATTCCAGCTTGTCGCCGACCTTGAGCGAGGTGTTGGGCTGAGAGAGAGTGACGACCCCGTGCTCGGCGCTCAAGGCTACCTTCTCGACGTGCTCGAGTCCGATGGGGCGCGGGGTCGCGATGTCCATGCTCATCGCCTTGCGCCCGGCGTCGGTGATGATGCGCTGCGGGATCGGGCGGCTCGTGACCGTGGACATCACCGTCAGCGCCAGGGGGTGGTCCACGCCCCAGCTCTCGTAGAGCACGTCGCTGAAGATCCCTCCGCCCGCCTGGATCTCGGTGACCCCCTCTATGCCGGCGGTGATCCGGAACGTGCCGGTGCCGCCGCAGCTCACGATCTCCGCATCGAGCCCCGCCTCCCGGCACTGGCGGGCGGTGGCGACGAGGGTGCCCACCGCTTCCTCGCAGCAGCGCCGGCGTTCGTCCATCGGCCGGCCGAGACAATGCGCCTCCCACGCCATCACTCCGCAGAAGCGAAGGCCCGGGAGCGCGGCGAGGCCCTGGGCAAGCTCGACCGTCGGTTCTCCGGGCGGGACGCCGGCCCGTTGCATGCCGTTGTCCACTTCCACGATGACCCGCAGGCGCTTGCCGCGCGCGTGCGCCGCCGCGCCGAGCTCCTCGCCGTTCGCGATGCTGTCGACCGCGACCACGACGTCGGCGCGATCGAGCAGCGCCGCGAGGCGTTCCGCCTTCTGCCGTCCCACCACCTGGTTGGCGATGAGGATGTCCCGGATCCCGGCGTCGGCCATCACCTCGGCCTCGCCGAGCTTCGCGCAGGTGATGCCGAGCGCGCCCGCCTCGATCTCCAGGTGCGCGATCTCGGGGACCTTCTGGCCCTTGGTGTGGGGTCGCCAGCCGACCCCGTGCCCGCGGAAGAACGCGGCCATTTTCGCGATGGTGCGCTCGACCCGGTCCAGGTCGACGAGCAGAGTGGGGGTGTCGAGCTCCTGCTTCAGCATGGGACGGGGATCCAACCCGACGTAGCCGGAATCAAGTTTGTGGATTCCCGCATGCGCGGGAATGACGCGGAGTGGCGTTCTGTGTGTTTCCCGTCATTCCCGCGGAAGCCTTTAGCCCTCGCGAAAGCGGGGGGCCAATCCACGCATAACGAACTATCTTTGTCGTTTTGCACGAGACTTCACCGCTAAGGGAAAGGCTAATCGCCTTCCCAGTGGAGCTGGTTGAGGAAGCGCCGGGTGCGTTCGTTGTCGGCGCGCTGGAATATCTTGTCGGGCGGCCCTTCCTCGAGGATCACCCCCTCGTCGAACATCACCACCCGATCCGCCACCCGCTCGCCGAACTGCATCTCGTGGGTGACGACGAGCATGGTCATGCCTTCGTCGGCGAGCTGCTTCATGACCGAGAGCACCTCGCCCACCAGCTCCGGGTCCAGGGCCGAGGTGACCTCGTCGAAGAGCATCACCTTCGGCTCCATTGCCAGCGCGCGGGCGATCGCGACGCGCTGCTGCTGGCCACCCGAGAGCTGGCCCGGCTTGACCTCCAGCTTGTCGCTCAGGCCCACCTTGTCCAGCAGTTGCGCGGCGTGCTCCCGAGCCCGCTCCCCCGACATCTTCAGCACGGTGCGCGGCCCCTCCATCACGTTCTGGATCGCGCTCATGTGGGGGAAGAGGTTGAACTGCTGGAAGATCATGCCGATGTTGCGCCGCACTTTCGGAAGGTCGGTCTTGGGATCGGTGATCTCCACGTCCTCGAGGAAGATGCGGCCGCGGTTGGGCTCCTCCAGGCGGTTGAGGCACTTGAGGAAGGTGCTCTTGCCGGACCCGCTCGCGCCGATGATGACCACCACCTCGCCGCGCTGCACCTCCATCGAGACCCCTTTCAAAACCTCGAGGGCATCGAAGCTCTTGTGCAGATCCTCAACGCGAACCACTACGTCGGCCATCGTCCTGCGCGCTCCTCGTCACTCCCGGGTACGGTACTTGTGGTAGAGCCAGTTGACTCCGATCGACTGGGGAAAGGTGATCACGAAGTAGATCAGCGCGCAGATGGTAAAGATCTCCACCGGGCGGTAGGTATCCACCGCGAGGAAGCGCGCCTGGTACATGAGCTCGGTCACCCCGATCGCGGAGACCAGCGAAGTGTCCTTGAAGAGGCTGATCCACATCGTCCCGATCGGCGGGATCATGCGGGTGACCGCCTGCGGGATCAGAATGCGGCGCATCACCTGGGCGTTGGTCATGCCGAGCGCGAGACTCGCCTCGGTCTGCCCGCGCCCCACCGAGGTGATCCCGGCCCGGTAGATCTCGGCCATGAACGCCGCGATGTTGAGGCCGAACGCGACGAGGCCGGAGTAGAAGGGCGAGAAGGCGATGCCGGTGACGAGCGGCAGGACGTAGAATACCCACACGATCTGCACCAGCAGGGGAGTGGTGCGGAAGAGTTCCGTGTAGCAGTACGCGAGGCCGCGCAGCCACGTCCACGGGCTGAGGCGGGCCAGCGCGATCACCATCCCCAGGACGGCGCCCGCGAGCATGCTGAGGATGGAAAGCGCGATCGTGAGCCCGATGCCGCTCAGCATGATCGGGAAGTTCTCCCACACCACATCGAAGCGCCACTGGTATTGCATCGTCCTCGCTCCGCCTCAGTCCACGCCGAAGCGCCGGTGGAGGTGGTTGACGATGAACGCCTGCGGGATGGTGAGCGCCATGTAGATGATGGCGACCACCGTCAGCACTTCCACGGTACGCAGTGTGAAGGCGGCGAGCGACTGCGCGCTCCACATGAGGTCCTGCAGAGTGACGAGGGAGACGAGCGCGGAGTCCTTGAAGAGGGTGATGAACTGGCTCCCCATCGGGGGGAGCATGCGGGTGACCGCCTGCGGCAGCACGACGCGCGTCATGACCTGCCGGGGCGTCATGCCGAGCGCGAGGCCCGCGTGGCGCTGTCCGCTCGCGATGGAGAGGATGCCGGCGCGGTAGATCTCGGCGAGGTAGGCGCTCGCGTAAAGGCTGAGCGAGATGGTGCAGGCGACGAAGGGGCTGACCCGGATGCCGGTCAGGATGGGAAACGCGAAGTAGATCCAGACGAGCTGGGCGAGCAGCGGGGTGCTGCGGAAGATGTCGATGTAGACGCTCGCGATGATGCGAAGCGGTGCGAGAGGGGCCATGCGCACCAGCGCGATCACCAGCCCGAGGAAGATCGCGATGACCATCGAGAGCGCGGAGACCTGCACCGTGATCACGGCCCCGGCCATCAGGAAGCCGAGGTGCTCGAACACGGCGGCGAAGTTCCACTCCACGCTCAGGCCTCCTGTGCGCCCCGCCCGGTGCGGGCGGGGGAATCAGCGTTGTTGTCGGTTGCGCCCTGCCCGCACGGGGAGGCGGACAGGGCGCGGGGCAGACCGGAACCGCTTACTGCTTGATGTACTGCGGGTCGCTGTACTTGACCATCGAGGCCTCGATCTGATCCTGCATGTCGGCCACGATGGCTTCGAGCATGGCTTTGAACTCGGGATCGCCGTAGTTGAAGGCCATGCCGACCGGGAAGGGGATGTCGGAGTTGTTGATGCAGTAGTCCGGGCTCTCCGGAATGATCCGGATCTCGGGGTACTCGGCGGCCATGACGAAGGCCAGCGCGTCGTCGATCGGCGCGACGTCGATGCGCCCGGTGAGCACGTCCTCGATCCGGTGCGCGCCGCTCACCTGCTGCACGATGCTGTCGATGGTCGCCTCGGTGTACTTGTCGACGATGCCGTGCTCGGTGCCGGTGCCGGTGTAAGTGCCGATACGCACGCCCGGCTGGTTCATGTCCTCGAAGGTCATGATCGGGCTGTCCTGGAGCACGATGTAGCAGGTGCCGGCCGCGGTCCAGTTGACGAAGTCAACCACCTCGCGGCGCTTCGGAGTCGCGAAGAGGGGCGCGATGGCGAGCTCGAACTGGTTGCCCTGGATGCCGGCGATGATCACGTCCCAGCCCGAGGAGACCGGAGTGATGTCCACGCCGAGCTCCATCGCGATGCGCTGGCCAATCTCGAAGGCGGCACCGAAGTACTGGCCGGTGTTGGGGTCCTGGCCGAGCCAGGGCGGGGCGATCGCGACGCCCACCCTCATCTCGCCGTTCTCTTTGATCTGGTCGACCAGCGCGCTCTTGCCCTCCATGGGGACCATTATCTCGCCGGCGATTGCGGACGAGCCGAAGCCCGCAAGGAGCAGGGCGCCGGCCGCGAGGGAAATTCGACGGGATACAAGCTTCATGATGTGTTCTCCTGCGAAAGGGGTGTCAGCCCGAAGGTTGCGGTTGCCGGGGCGGACCGGCGCGACCTTTATCACAGTGACCGAGGGCTATCAAATGCGGGACCGTCGGCGACGCGGGGCAAAGCGGGCCGTCCTTCCCCCTGCTTCCGCCCGGAACAGGTAGAGACCGCTCGCAATAATCAGCGCGGCGCCGGCCACCACCGCGAGCCCGGGGATGGTGCCGAAGATCAGGTATCCGAAGAGGCTCGCCCAGACCATGCTGGTGTAGACGAAGGGCGCGACCAGGGTCACTTCGGCGTTCCGATAGGCCTCGATCATGAAGTACTCGGCGAAGCCGACTAGCACCCCCGCGAGCCCGAGGAGCAGGAGCTGCTGCATGCTTGGCAGCTCCCAGCCGAAGGCGATGCTCGCGAGCGATGCGACCACTACCACTGTGGTCCCGGCGAGGTAGGTCGAGGAGGATGCGTCGCGGTGACTCAGGTGTCGGGTGATGACTTCCCGCAGGCCGCCGCACAGAGCCGCGCCGAGGGGCAGGAGGAGAACCCATGAGAAATGCGGCGTGCCGGGGCGCGCCATCACCACGATCCCGGCAAAACCCACGAGCGCGGCGAGAATCCTTCGCGCGTTCAGGCCTTCCCCGAGAATGATCACCGCCAGCACGAAGGAAAAGAGCGGGGCCGCGAAGAGGATCGCGACTGCGTCGGCCAGCGGCAGGTGGCGCAGTCCCATCACGAACAGAAACATCCCGCCGGCCGCGAGCATTCCGCGCAGCACTTGAAGTCGCGGTGAAGACACGCGAAAGGAGATGTGTCCGCTCTCGCGCCACGCGAAGACGAGGCCGAGGATCAGGGCCACGGCGGCACGCAGGCAGACAATCTGTCCGACCGGCAATTCGGTGGACAGCCACTTCACGGTCGCGTCGTTGAGTGACACCACGCACCCGGCAGCGACCATGAACGCGATGCCGATGATCGCCGAGCGGGGGCGGCTCGGGGCTCTCATGAGAGCGCTTGCGTTGAGGTGCCGTGGATCACGCCGCAATCCGATCGCCAGCGCGGGGAGGCCGATGCAGCACTCGACGCGGCGCCGGTGGTGGTGGGCCGACAGCATCGCCCCGGAAGCGGCGCGCGTGCAAGGAGGGAGCGGGGGCGACGCGTCCTGGAAGGCAGGCGCGGGTGTTCAGACGAAGCGAGATACTGCTCAAAGGTAAGGGGGGCCGGCTCCCCCGCCGCCCGTTGATCCTTCATTGGCACGAGTCAGACTGGTGAATTCCCGCCTTCGCGGGAATTCACGACGGGCGATCAGTCAGGACCACTTCCTTCAAGCGGGAAGGCTTCGGCTTGACCGGCCATGGATGTGGCGAGCGGTGCGCGGGCGGTTCATGATTCCGGTGGAGCCCAGGACCAACCGGCAACAGGCGACACAGCGCAGCAGGAGTACCGAAAAAGATGAGTCAGCAACTGGCGATGAGTTGGACGGAGTGGTTCGCGCACGACGGCATTGCCCTCGCCGAGCGCGTGCGCGGAGGGGAGCTGCGGGCAGACGAAGTGGTCGCCCAGGCGGTAGCAGCCGTGGAACTCGTGGACGCCCGGCTCGAAGGCGTGCTCGAGATCTTCGAGGACGTGATCCAGGACGCAAACGCCGACCGGCCCGCGACAGCAGGCGCGCTCTACGGCGTGCCCCTGTTCCTCAAGGACCTCGGCTCGCGCATGGCCGGACGCACTCAGGAGGCGGGCTCGCGCCTGATGCGGGGCAACGTATCGGAAGTCACCGACCCGCTCGTCGAGAACTTCCTGCGCGCCGGCCTGATTCCGCTCGGGCGCTCGACCACGCCCGAGTTCGGCATGACCTTCGACACCGCCACCGCGTACCTCGACCGGACCAAGGTGAGCCGCAACCCGTGGAACCCGGAGCGCACGCCGGGCGGCTCCTCGGGGGGGTCGGCCGCCCTCGTCGCGGCCGGCGTGACCCCGATCTCCATGGCCTCGGACGGCGGCGGCTCGACCCGAATCCCCGCTTCATACTGCGGTCTGGTGGGGCTCAAGGCATCGCGAGGGCGGGTCTCGATGCCGCTCAACCACAGCGAGTACACGTGGCGCATCGCGGTCGAAGGCGTGGTCACCCGTTCGGTGCGCGACAGCGCCGCGGTGCTCGACGACCTGCACCGCAAGCCGACTGGTGGCACCTTCTATCCGATGGCTCCCCCCGAAGGCTCCTGGCTCGAAGGGCTCTCTCGCGCGCCCGAGCGCCTGCGCATCGCGCTATCGACCGGGGCCTGGGGTCGGGAGGGGGCCTGCGACCCCGAGGTCGCGGCCAAGGTTCGCGAGTTTGCGCACATGCTCGAAGGTCTCGGACACCACGTCGAGGAGGCCGACGACGCGGATCTCTGCGATTGGCCGGCGATGTGGAAGGGTTACATCACGCAGTGGATCTGCTCCCGGATGAACTACCTGCCGCTGGCCGAGCTGCACGCCCCCGGCACGCCGCTCGAAGAGCTGCTCTCGCCCATCGCGTGGCGTCACGTAGAGGGGGCGCGCTCGTACTCCACTCTCGACCTGCTCCAGGCGATGGCCGACAACAACGCCGTTACACGGAAGTTCGCAGGCTTCTTCGACCGTGCCGACCTGCTGCTTTGCCCTACCCACGCGATCCGGGTGCCGACCGCGAACGGACCCTACAGCCTCCTGCACGACGATGCCCTGGACGCCTGGGTCGGGCGCCTCGCCGACGCCTGCCGCTACACCATGCCCGGCAACGAGGCGGGCCTGCCCGGTATCTCCCTGCCCGCAGGCTGGGACCGTGACGGCCTGCCGGTCGGCGCCATGCTCTACGCCGGGCCGGGCCGCGAGGACCTGCTGCTGCGCCTCGCCGCAGTGGTGGAGGCCGAGCGCCCAGAGTGGTTCGCGCAACGCCCGCCGGTCAGCGTAATCGCCTGAGCGACCTGAGTCTGCGAAGCAGCGAGTTTATGCCGACAGCCAGAACCAGCGCGTCCAGCCCACTCCGTATCGCCTCGGTAACACCCGGCGAAGGCTACGGCCGCATCGGCATCACGTTGTGCCCCGGCAAGACCGATCCCGACGGCATGTCCGGATCCTGGGCGCGGGATCTGGACACCGACCTCGACGCGATCGCGCACTGGGGAGCAAGCGCCGTGCTTACACTGATCACTGGCGAGGAGCTCGACCATCTGTCCGTGCATGGCCTTCCCCGTGCGGTTGCGGACAGGCACATGGAATGGATGCATGCGCCGATTCCCGATGGATGCCCGCCCGGTCGAGACTTCGAAGATGCTTGGGTGGTCGCCGGCGAGGCCATGCGCGATCGGCTGAGACTGGGCTTCGATGTGCTGATCCACTGCAAGGGCGGTCTGGGCCGCGCCGGAACCGTCGCCGCCCGCCTGCTGGTGGAGCTGGGCGCACCCCCGGACGAGGCGATCCGTCGCGTGCGAGACGCACGATCCCCGGACGCCATCGAGACCGCAGAGCAGGAGGCGCATGTCGCGCAACGTTCAGTGCGAACACCGTCCATGCCATCCCGGACCCCGGCCGGAATCCGCGACCGGGCGCTCGGCGCCTTCCTCGGTCTCGCGATTGGCGATGCCGTGGGCACGACGCTCGAATTCACCGCCCGCGACGCGCAGCCGCGCCTGGAAGACATGACGGGCGGTGGCCCCTTTGGGTTGCCGCTCGGTGCCTGGACCGACGATACGGCCATGGCGTTTGCGCTCGCCGACAGCCTGGCGGCTACCGGGACGCTCGACTGCCGGGACCTGATGGACCGCTTCACGCAGTGGTGGCGGAACGGCGAGTACTCGTGCACCGGCACCTGCTTCGACATCGGCAATGCCACCTGCGAGGCGCTCGATCGGTACTCGCGGACCGGGGACCCGATTGCCGGGTCGACCGATCCGCGCACCGCGGGCAACGGCTCGTTGATGCGGCTCGCCCCGGTCGCCGTGCGTTTCTGGAACGACCGGACGCGTCTCATCGACACCGCCGCCGACCAGTCCCGGACGACCCACGGAGCCGAGGAAGCGGTCGACGCCTGCCGGGCCTTCGCGGAGCTGCTGGCGGATGCCATCGCCGGGTCGCCGCGCGTCGCTCTCCTGGCGCCGAGACCCTTCGAGGGAGCCCCCGCAATTGCCAACCTCGTCGCCGGGAGCTGGCGCGGGCGCAGAAGAGACGCGATTCGCTCCAGCGGGTATGTCGTACACACCCTCGAGGCCGCCCTCTGGTCGGTCGCCCGCACCGGTGACTTTCGCAGCGCGGTGCTGCTCGCCGCCAACCTGGCCGACGATGCCGATACGGTTGCGGCAGTGACAGGGCAGCTCGCCGGTGCCCTCTACGGTCTGAGCGGCATCCCCGAGCACTGGCTCGATCGGGTTGCCTGGAAGGACCGTCTTCTGGAGACGGCAAAGAGGTTGCTGCCGGCATCTCCGGCCACCTGATTGCGGGTCAGGCGTGGCGACCCGGTTACCGGACTTCTATCTCAAAACCGGACACCCTTCCCCGCATCCGTCCGATTGATCAACAGTATGGAGACACTGGTGTCGAACGGCCACATCAGCGAAAGGCGTTCACGTCCTTCGGTGGCGGGTCGGCGGGCTCGACGAGATCCCCATCCCCATGATGAAGCAGCTTGACGAGACTCTCGGGCCACTCGGTTGTCGTGGCGTGGCGGATGAGCGCGCTCACCCATGCCGACAAGCTCCTGTTTTCCTGATCGGCGCACTTGCGAGCGGTGTCGAGGACATCAGCCGGGAGATAGAGGGTTACTTGAGCCATGTTCCAGAAGAGCTGTTCTTTCCCACCGCCTTGCGCAACGTCGAGGCGGCGCAAGGATGTTCGACACTCGACCTGCGGCAGGCGATGCCCGACAGTCACATGCTAACCCGCCCGCTCGGTGGGTTTCTTCGACCGTGCCGATCTGTTGCTCTGCTCCACCCATGCGAGCCGGGTGTCGGTCGCGAACGGTCGCTACAGAGCGTTCCCCCGCGGCCTCATTGACGGGCATTGGCAGTGACCGATACGGCAGTTCGGATAGCCGCCTTTCAGTGGCTCGAAGCGCAGGTCGCCCGTCACGGGGAGGTCCTCCCCTGGAAATTGCTCCTTGAGGGATTCACGTGGAGCGACACGAGAGTGCCGCTCGTGAGCATGCAAGGCATCTTCAAGCCGAAGGTGATGGGACTGCCGCTGAGCGTCAGAACGGTACATCGCGGCCCGTACGATGACCGGGAGGGTTCCGCGGGTCAGTTCCTGTATGCGTACAGAGGGACCGATCCAGGTCACCGGGATAACGCCGGCTTGCGTGAACTCATGCGCCGAAGGGTTCCGTTGGTCTACTTCTTCGGCGTCCTGAAGGGCCGCTATCTTCCGGCATGGCCAGTGTTCGTCGTTCACGACAATCCTGCTTCTCTGCATTTCACTTTACAGCTTGAGGACCACTCCATTCTGCGTGTAGACGAAAGAACCAACGAGATCGGAGTGTCCGAATATCCGGAAGCAGGGGTAAGGCGGTATGTGACGAGAGCGTTCAAGGCTCGACTGCATCAGCAGTCATTCCGTGAGCGGGTTTTACACGCTTATCGTGAGCAGTGTGCACTGTGTCGCCTGAGACACCGTGAGCTCCTCGACGCGGCGCATATTGTGCCGGACAGCGAACCGGAGGGGGTTCCTGAAGTCAGAAACGGTCTTGCCTTGTGCAAACTGCATCACGCTGCGTTTGACAGGATGTTCATTGGGATTCGTCCGGACCTTGTGGTGGAGGTTCGGCGAGATATCCTGGATGAAGAAGATGGCCCTATGTTGTTGCACGGGCTCAAGGAGCTGCACAATAGATATGTTTGGGTTCCTCGACACAGCAGGTCTCGACCTTCCACGGAACTTCTCGAACATAGATATGCAAAGTTTCGAAGTACAGCGTCTTTTCTATAATCTCGCGGCGAGTGGACTCGCGATTCCGTACACGGGCACCACACAGTCCAAGACGGACGGTTCTCATCGTCAGGATGAGAGCTACCCCAATCAACCGGAGGAGTGTTTGCCATGGATCGCAGCGTATCTTTCGCGGAAAGTGGGTCAATTGTCCGACGTTCTGCACCGATGCAGATCGGCAAGCATGAGTGGCGTCTCACCCAGTACCGCGACCAAAGCTGCGGGCTGCTCGTCGGGTGCGAATGGCGCCCATTGCGGACGGCGCTCAACACGCATACATGCCACTGGCGGCACGCTTACGACTGGCCGTGGTACAACCCTCACGACGCGGAACATTCGGGCCTGCCTCGTTCACTGCGCAAGCTCTGGAAACGATGCCCGTGGGCGCGGGTCGAGCGCCCGAATGGCGATGCCGTAGCGTTGCGAAAGGATCACGTGTCGCGCGCGTGGCCAAACGAGGTCGACCGATGTCCTGTGGCGCTTGCGCTACGCGAGGCGACCGGCGACCCGTGGGTTGTCTTCCGAGCCTTTGGAGGAGACTTCTACGGGAGCGAAAACTGTGATGACGATCCGAGGTACACGCTTGACGGCGATCTCAACGGCATCGTTGCACGATTCGACGAAGATGGCGTGTGTCCAACGGGTACTTTATACGTCGACCGAGCGGCAAAGCACATCGATTTCCTACCGGACCCCGGGACCACACCCACGGAAGTGGCAGTTGACCAATTGACGCAAGAGATAGGCTGATCGCATAGAGCCAGAGCTCGACAAGATCACCGGGACCGGAACCATGCAGCACTACCTGCGCGACCAGGTCGACTGGCCGCAAGCCTTTCCTGCGGAAGAGCATGCCGCCCGGCTTGACCGGGTGAGGACGGCGCTCCGCGCCGCCGGACTGGATGCGATCTACGTGACGGTGCCGGCCGATCTGACCTGGCTGACCGGCTACGACATGATCTGGTACCACCTCCGGAACTTGACGGGCATGCTGGTACGGGCGGCGTCGGCCAAGACCATCTTCTTCGACCACTCGGCCCACGTGACCATCGTCTCGACCACGCCGGAGATTCGCGATGTGGTCTGGCTCGAGAACGGCCCGACGGAGGGCGCGATCAAGACAATCGCCGACAAGGCGAGAGAGCTCGGACTCTCGGGCAAGCGCGTCGCGCTGCAGCCATGGAGCTATGCGCCCCATGCCAGCACCATCGCCAAGCTGGGTGAGGCGCTCGAGGACATCGGCGCGACCACGGCCGACGGCTCGCTGCTGGTCGAGGAGCTGAGGCTCGTCAAGTCAGCGCGCGAGATTGCCCACGTTCGGCGTGCCGCGGAGATCGCCGACGAGGCGATGTGCGCGGTGCGCGACGCGATCGAGCCCGGCATCATGGAGACCGAGATCGAGGCGGTCATCGCCGAATCGATGATGAAGGCCGGCGGCGGCTATCCCGGCATCCGTACGATGATCGGATCGGGTCCCCGTGCCGGCACTCACCACAGCCCGCCGACGCACCGGCGCATCCGGCAGGGAGATCTCGTCTTCGTCGATTTCTGCAGCTCCTTTCACCGCTACCACGTCAACCTGAACCGAACCTTCTCGGTCGGCGAGCCGGACCCCCGATGGCGCGACCTGATGGAGAAGGCGGCGGGCTGCATCGACGCCATCGTCGACGGTGTGCGGCCGGGCGACATGTGGAGCAGGGTGCAGGAGCTCGGCGACCGGCACACGGACCACAATGGCCTCCGCCCCTACGTCTGGTTTATCGGCGGTTACTCGCTCGGTATCGCCGTGCCGCCGGACTGGGTCGGCGTGCACCGGCCGCAACCGAGCGCCGAACACCCGGACCGGGTGCTCGAACCCGGCATGGTCTTCAACTTCGAGAACCAGTTCGACGTCTGGGAGGACTGGCCCGGCGGCAGCGGCGCGGCCTACATCGAGACGCTGCTGATGACCGAGACGGGGCTCACGGTCCTGTCGAGTCTGCGCCGGGATCTCGTAGTGGTCTGACGTGGTGCAAGGCTTCGAGACTTGTAGATTCGCATCCGCAGCCGTGAAGCGGTGAGATCTGGCGGCTGAGTCCCCCCCGAAGGAGGCGGACAAGGAGGCAGCGCAATGTATGAGATCGATCCGTCGAGAACGGATCTCATCGACGAGTTCCGCAGGAATCCCGGAGGGCCCTACAGCCCGGAGCTCGCGCTGCTCGTCAACCGGTTGCGCGTGATGCCGATGGCTGAGCGTCATATCCTCGTCTGCACCCGCCGCGGCCGCGAGTGGGTGCTCGCCCGGATGCCGGTACAGCGCGGGGCCAGGGTCGAGCTCTGCGAGGACCGGGTCTTTCACGACTACCACGAAGGGGTGTGGGAGGTGTTCAGGAGGCGCTTCGAGACCGTCACCGGGAGAGACCCGGCATGAGACGCTGGCCAGCGACCGGGGGGTTGCACCCGTGAAGAAGATACTCGGCTACCCGAATGCCTGGAGCGTGGTGCCGGGCGAGACTCTGCGCTTCATGGTGAGCGCCTACGGCCCCGATCGCTACCGCGCCGACCTGGTCCGGATCATCTGTGGCGACGACGACCCCGATCGCGACCTCTACCGCGAGGAGGAGATCGAGGCGCCCTTCAACGGCGAGTACCCGGGCCGGCGGCAGCCCATCGACGTGGGATCCTGGGTGGTGGTACCCGATTCCCCGGCGCTCGCCGGGCTCCGCAGCTTCACCGTGCAGGCCTGGATCTGGCCGACGACCCCCGACAAGGGAGAGCAGGCCCTCATCAGCCGGTGGCAGGACGACCCGGCGGCCGGGTTCGCGCTGTTGATCGACGACGCCGGCGCACTCGCGCTGCGGGTGGGTGACGGCAGGGGGGGACGCACCGAGGTCGGCACCGGCACGCCGCTCACCGCGCGACGCTGGTACCTGGTCTCGGGCTCGTACGACGCCTCGACCCGGGAGCTGCGCGTGGTTCAGAAGCCCATGGCGTCCCCGCTCGAGAACCTGAAGGCGGGAAGCGGCGCGACTCGGGCCGAGCGCGACGCCGTCACCCATCCAAGGGGCGCCCCCCTGATGTTCGCGGCCTTGCCGGCCACGTTGCCGGCGGGAAGGCCCGGGTCGAGAAGTCACTTCAACGGCAAGATCGACCGGCCGCGCCTGATTGGACGCGCGCTGTCCGAGGCCGAGCGGGTGGCGGTGGCGTGGGATCCGACGCCCCACGAGCACGATACCGACATCGTCGGGGCCTGGGACTTCGCTCGCGACATCGGAACGGACAGGATCCGCGATCTCGGTCCCGGCCGCCTTCACGGGCGCACGGTCAATCTGCCCTCTCGGGGCTGCAAGGGTCACAACTGGAGCGGCCGGGAGCAGAGCTGGCGCCATGCGCCCGAGGAGTACGGGGCCATCCATTTTCACGATGACGACATTTACGACGCCGATTGGGACGCGGACTTCGAGTACGAAGTGCCGGACGACTTTCCGAGCGGCGTGTATGCGGCACGCCTCCGAGCCGATGACGACGAGTGGCACGTGACCTTCTTCGTGCGCCCGCCGCGGGGCACCGCCACTTCCAGGCTCGCCTTCCTCGCCTCCACCGTCACCTACATGGCGTACTCGAACTACCAGTGGACCCTGCACCAGCGTTACGCGGAGGTGGCCGAGTCCTTCTGGACCACTCTCGACCGCGGCGACGTCTTCCTGCAGGAGCACACCGAGCTCGGCTTGTCCACCTACGACACGCATTCCGACGGCAGCGGCGTGCGTTTCGCGTCGAGACTGCGCCCGGTGCTCAACCTGGCGCCGAAGACACCGCTGTGGGGCTTCAACGCCGACACCCACATCCTGGGCTGGCTGGAGGCGAAAGGCATCGAGTACGACGTGATCACCGACGAGGATCTCCACGCCGAGGGCGTCGCCCTGCTCGAGCCTTACCGGGCGGTGCTGACCGGCGCGCATCCCGAGTACTACACGACCCCGATGTGGGACGGGCTGCGGGCCTGGCTCGCGCGTGGCGGGCGGCTGGCCTACCTCGGCGGCAACGGGTTCATCTGGCGTTGCGCGCTGTCGTCGCGGATGCCCGGGGTGGTGGAGCTGCGCCGTGCCGAGGATGGCATTCGCTACCGCGACGAGGAGCCCGGTGAGTACTACCTGGAGCTCACCGGGGAGTACGGCGGCCTGTGGCGCCGGCTCGGCACGGCGCCGCAGGCCCTGGTGGGCGTGGGCACGGTCGCGGTTGGATTCGACGCATCGGGCCATTACCGGCGCACCCGGGCGAGCTTCGACGCCCGAGCGCGCTTCATCTTCGACGGTATCGGCGACGAGGAGCCGATCGGTGACTTCGGCATTCTCGGCGGCGGTGCGAGCGGGTCCGAGATTGACGCGGTCGACCCGATGCTCGGCACGCCGACGCACGCCCTGGTGGTCGCGAGCTCCGAGGGTCATTCGCCGAACACTTACCTCGTGCCCGACGAGACCGGCTTTCACCACGCGGCCATGGACGGCGCCCAGAATCCCGATGTGCGCGCCGACATGACCTTCTTCGAAACCCCGGGAGGCGGAGCCGTCTTCTCCGTGGGCTCCATCGCCTGGGGCGCGAGTCTGCCAAACCACGGCTACGACAACAACGTGGCCCGGATCTCGGAGAACGTGGTGCGCCGTTTCCTCGAGGACGCCCCCTTCCCCATGCCCGATGGCTGACCGACGGGTGCGCGGGTACTGCAGTAGCACTGCTAGTGCATCGACGAATTCTCCGCCAAACTGGCCGTTCGGCGGAACGTAGCGGAGCCGGGCAGGCAGTTTGACGGAATGATTGCTTCGGCAGATACCGGACGTCATCCCGTCCGGGCCTGCGAGAACCCACGGCCGATGCGGGAGGAAACATCTTGGCGAACGTCATCGTTGTCGGTGGCGGCGCGGCGGGGCTGGCGGCTGCCTACGCGCTGAGTCGTCAGGGCATCGACGTTACGCTGTTCGAAGCAGGGCCTCGTGTCGGCGGTCGTATGGCGGGCGACGAGATCCACGGCTGCCGCATTGATACCGGTGCGCAGATGTTCAGTGCGACCTGCCGCGAAGCCATTGGATTGTGCGAAGAGTTGGGCGTTCCTCTGGAAACGTTTTCTCCCACCATCGGCTACTTCGGCAGGAACCGGTTTCATGCCCTGAAGAACGATCGATCCGCAATTCGGGCCATGAAGAATCTCGCGGCCTTGTCCAGGATTCTTTCCTTCAAGGGCCTCTGCCAGGCTTTCCGATTCGTCGCGTATTTGAGGTCTCAAGGAAAGAACCTGAGCTTTTCCGATCATTCGAAGATTCTCGACCTCGATACCGAAGAGAGCATTTCCGATGTCGTGAAAAGGCGCGGCGGAGCCGGGCTTCTTGAAGATCTGCTCCAATCCAATGTCACCACCCTCACGCTCGGACATCCAGAAGATGTCGGCGCCGCGTTCGGAATGGCGCTGCTATGGCTCTTCGTTCTCGACCCCTCCGCCAAGCTGTTGACGCCCCGGAAGGGCATCGGCTCCTTCGCGGCAGCCCTGGCGCAGAGCTGCGGGAAGGACATCCGGGTCTCGACTCCGGTCGAGCGGATCGTCGTCCAGGAGGGACGGGTAACGGGGGTCATGACCGGCCATGGCTTCGTCGAGGCGGCGGCCGTCATCTGCGCCACGACCGCGACGGTGGCGCTGAAGATCGCCCCCGACCTTCCCGAGAGCACGCGCCGGGTATTGCACACCGTGACCTATTCCAGAGGCTGCCACATGGTCCTCGGCACCGACCGGCCGACGCTGCCGGACGGCTGGTTCGGTGTCAGTTTTCCCAGGCGGGTCGGTTTGTCCCTGGTCAATTGCAACGAAGGCACCCTCAAGGCCACCCATTCGGCGCCCCCGGGTAGGAGCTATCTCAGCGCGTTCCTGTTCGATGCAGGGGGTCGGGCCGGCGACCCGCTGGCGTCGAGCGACGAGAAAATCGAGCGCGATACGATCGCCGGGCTGCGCCGGTCCGGAATCCGCCTCCCCGAAACCCTTCTGTTCAGCCGCGTCTATCGCTGGCCGGAGGCGGTATGTCTGGCGCCTGGCGGCATGTTGAGGGAGGTTGAGCGCATGCGACATAGCGAGCATCCGGACTGCAGCGGACTATTTCTCGCGGGCGAGTACATGCGCCTGCCCTCGGTGAACGGAGCGTTGGTCAGCGGAATCGACGCGGCCGACAAGGCGATACGGTTTCTTTCGCGGGCCTGCCCGACGTCCGGACAGGACGTTGGTGTCTAGAACGACACGCTCAGCTTTCATCCGCCAGAAGCGCTTCGAGCCGGGCCCTGGTCAAGCCTTTCGCGGAGGATTCCTCGCCCAGGGCGTCCATAGTCGCGGTCAGACGCTCCCACGCGGCGCCCCGAAGCCGCTCATACTGCTGCACCGACATCATCACGCCGACCGCGCGGCCCTTCCTGGTCACGCGCACGGGCGCGCTCTGCGCAGCATCGAGCAGATGGCCGAAGCGATTCTTGGCTTCTCTGGCCGCTATTTCCTTCATGTGGCTATCGTGGCCATTTTGGCTCGTGTTCGCAATTACCGACCGCCGGGTGCCCGGGTACGACACGCGGTTGCTTCGCCGGACGCGCCGACCGAGCGCTCGCTCAACTGCACCCGCTGATTTTCTTTCAATTGGCCGAGAAGGAATATTGTAATCAGCCGCACACTGATCTTACATTTGGCCGATGACAAATCCGGTCTTCTATCCCCGGCCAGTCGAGCGCCGGCTCGTCGAAGCGCTCGAGGACTCACCGGTCGTGCTGATTCACGGACCCCGTCAGTGCGGCAAGACTACTCTCGCTCAGATCACCTGCGCGCCGAACTACCCCACTTGGGGCGGCAATGCGCCCGCATGGGGATACTCTCAGGAGAATCGGGACTACGGGTATTTCAGCTTTGACGATCCCGTCACAAGAGACGGTGCCCGGGCGGACCCGACGGGTTTCGTCGCTGACTTGCCGGAGCGCGTCATCCTCGACGAAGTCCAGCGTGTTCCCGAGCTCTTTGAGGCGATCAAGATATCCGTGGACCGCCAGCGGGTTCCGGGACGTTTCCTCCTTACGGGCTCCACCAATGTCTTTCTTGTCCCCCAACTGTCGGATTCGCTGGCGGGACGCATACAGATCGTCCCCTTGCATCCTTTGACACAGTTCGAGCTTGCGGTTCATTCAAACCCATCTCGTCCCGACGCGGACTTCCTGAACGCTTTGTTCGGCGACGGCTTCCCGATGTTCCAATGCGAGCGTCTCGGAAGCCGGCTTGTCGAGAAGATCGCCGCCGGCGGCTATCCTGCGGCATTGGCGCGTCCCACCCCAAGACGCTTGGCCAATTGGTATCGCGACTATGTGGAGGCGCTCGTCCAGCGCGATGCGCGAGACATAACTCGGGTCCGCTCGCTCGACGTGCTGCCAAGGCTCCTGCGTGCCGCGGCAGCACACACGGCTCAGCTCTTCAACCTCAGCAGTCTGGCCTCCCCATTCGAGCTCAGCCGGCCATCAATCGGGGATTATGTCACGCTCCTGGAGAGGCTTTTCCTGCTGGAACGGCTCCCTGCCTGGCACTGCAATCGACTGAAGCGGCTGGTCAAGAGTCCGAAGTTGCATCTCACCGACACCGGCCTCGCCGCAGCCTTGCTCGGCACCGACGCCAAGGCCCTGGCGAGAGACAGAGCTCTGCTGGGACAATTTCTGGAAACATTTGCGTTTCAGGAATTGCGACGACAAGCGAGTTGGCATGACACGCCCACCGGATTCTTCCATTTTCGGGACAAGGACGGCGCCGAAACGGATATCGTGATGGAGCAGGCCTCCGGCACCATCGCTGGCGTGGAGATCAAGGCGGCCGCGTCGGTGAGTTCGAGAGACTTTCGTGGACTGCGCAAACTCCAAAGAGCAGCCGGCAACCGTTTCGGCCGCGGCATAGTATTGTATGACGGTGAAGCCAGCATCCCCTTTGGCGATCGGCTCCACGCAGTTCCAATATCCCGTCTGTGGAGAGTGCGGTAAGTGCTTCTGCCCGACTTTGCCAAGGCGCCTCGGGAAGTGCGTCAAGCCTGCGTGCCACTTTCCGCGCCGGCGCGGGGCTGCGGCGTAGCAACGGGCTTGTTCCATTTTTCACAACCGGACGGACCATACCCGATAGATGGGTTGCTTGCGCTCCGCACCTGGTACATTAGACGTTCCAATAAGAATCGTAATGCCCGCTTACGCTGCAGTTGCCCGACGACACGACCGCCGATCCCGCAGTCTCGGCCGTGCTCGGATTCCTGCTTGAACAGCGCTGGCTCGCGAGCCTCCGCTACCGCGACATCGTGAAGTCCCACGATTACGGGGGCGCGGTGTTTCTGCTCCACGTCAGATCGCGTCGCAACGAGACCATCGTCTGGCACAAGGGCCGGTCGGCGTCGCCCCGCGGTGCAGCGTTTCGAGCATCGATTGCCTGGCGCACACTAGCGCCAGGATTCTGACAAAGGCCGGAACCCTCTGGCGCTCCGTACCCGGACGCTCCATGCGGTAGTCCGACGCAAGCCCCGGGCGCCCGTTTGCGGGCACCGCGATGGTTCTCTCCGGTGGTCCGGCCGCCTTGGCCTGGCTGTCAGCGCGCGTGAGGTCGGGGAATCGCTGTGCCGCGCTTGACGACCATGCGGTGAATCGATCGGTCCGCCATCCGGGAGGTGTTTGCCATCGAATCGATGCCCCGTGTCGACAGTCCGGCGGCCGTCGCGAGAACTTCCTGCAAGGTGGCGACCGTGGAGCGAATGCCACTAATATCGCAAGCGGTGCCTCCGGTCGAGGAGGATGCCTCGCTCATCGAGGCGGTGGAGGCGTGGCCGCCGAACCGGGCTGCCGATGAGATGCGGTGCCTTGTGAGGGCCGCGCGACAGGAGGTCCTGGAGCATTTCGAGAAACGTCAGGGGGGCGGAACGCGGCGATCGGTCGCGTGAGCCGTGCGAGCGGCGCGTTACTCCCGGCACCAAGACGATGTGAATTTGGAAACCTGCGAGAAGGAGGAAACTTCGAATGGCAAGAAGAGCAATCGCGACGATGATCCTGGCGCTCACGTTTGCGACGAACGCCGTCGCCGAGAAGGTGCTCGTCGGCACCGAGGCCGCCTACGAGCCCTTTGCGTTCAAGACCGCCGACGGGGAGCTCGTCGGTTTCGACATCGACTTCACCTACGCGCTGTGCGAGGAGATGAAGGTGGAGTGCGAGATCATCGAGCAGGACTGGGACGGCCTCATCCCCGGGCTGCTCGCGAAGAAGTACGACGTGATCATCGCCTCGATGAGCATCACCGAGGAGCGCATGAAGATCATCGACTTTGCCGGCCCCTACTACCGGGCGCCGGCCCGCTTCTACGCCCTGAAGGGCAGCGGGCTCACGGACACGCAGGAAAGCCTGGCGGGCCGGAAGATCGGCGTGCTGCGGGCCACGACGCTGGAGAAGTTCGTCGCGAAGCACTATCCCGACGCCGATCTTCGCACCTATCCCACGCAGGAGGAGGTGTACCTCGATCTCTCGGCACGGCGCCTCGAAGCCGGATTCGCATCCGCGCCGGCGGTGGAGCTCGGCTTCCTCAACAAGGAGGCGGGACAGGACTTCGAGTTCATCGGGGGCACCCACTACGACGAGGAGCTCTTCGGCGTCGGCACCGGGATCGCGCTGCGCCAGGGGGACCCCGCGCTTCGGGACCGGATGAACGCGGCGATCAAGGCGATTCGCGAGAACGGTGTCTACAAGTCGATCAACGACAAGTACTTCACGTTCGACATCTACGGGTTCTGAGCCCGGGAGCGCCGCATCGGGAGCCTCGCCCGCGGGGCTCCCGAACGCGGGGTGCCGCGTGATGCGCCGCGACCGGCCCGATTCCACCGACGAAGGCCCGCGCCCCGGGTCCTCACCACGCTGACCTCGCGTCCCGGTGACCGAGCTCCTGCCCTACTTCCCCCAGGTCCTCGGCGGCGCCTGGCTCACGGTGGCACTGGCGCTGTGCTCCATCCTGCTGACCTCGCTGCTCGGCGCCGTCGCGGCTGCGGCCAGGCTGTCGCGGTCGCGCGCTCTTGCCGGAGTCGCCCACGCATATACCAGCATCGTCCGGGGCCTGCCGGAGCTGGTGCTGATGCTGCTCATCTACTTCGGCGGCCAGATGCTGCTCAACGACCTGGGGGAGATGACGGGCTGGTGGGAGCGTCTGGAGCTCAGCGCCTTCGCCTCCGCGGTTCTGGCCCTCGGCTTCGTGTTCGGCTCCTACGCCGCGGAGACCTTCCGCGGCGCCTACCTCGCAATCTCGTCGGGCCAGCGCGACGCGGCCCGCGCTCTGGGCCTGAGCGCGTGGCAGACCTTCCGACTCGTCCTGTGGCGCCAGTTCGTGATCCATGCGCTGCCGAGTTTTCGCAACAACTTCCTCGTGCTCCTCAAGGCGACCGCCTTCGCCTCCGTGCTCGGCCTGCACGACATGGTCTACCGCGCCAACGTGGCCGGCCGCTCCACCCACGAACCCTTCGTCTTTCTCATCCTCGTGGCGGCGGTGTACTTCGCGCTGTCGCTGCTGTCCGAACGCGGATTCTCGGCGATGCTGCGCTGGGCCGAGCGGGGCTGGCGGACTGTCTGACGTGCAGTTCGACCTCATCATCGAGAACTGGACGCTCTTCTACTCGGGGGTGAAGACCACTCTCATGCTGATCGTGGTCGTCTTCGCCTCGAGCTTCGTCATCGCGCTGCCGCTCGCGGTGCTGAGAGCGTACGAGGTGGCGGGCGTGCGCTGGGTCATACACGGCTACACTCGCGTGGTGCGCGGCACGCCGCTGCTCGTACAGGTCTACATCATCTACTACGGCCTGGGTCAGTTCGGGTTCATTCGCGCAACCCCGCTGTGGGTGGTGCTCAGCGAGGCGATGTACTGCCTCATTCTCGGGCTGATCCTCAACAACACGGCATACCTCATCGAGATACTGAGGGGCGCCATACGCGAAGTCCCGGCCGGAGTCGTGGAAGCCGGCCGGGCGATGGGCATGAACCGCGTCCAGATGCTGCTGCTGGTCGTCCTGCCGATCGCGGTGCGTCGCTCCCTCCCGGTGCTCTCGAACGAGATGATATTCGTGCTGCACGCCACCGCGGTGGCGAGCACCATCACCATCGTGGACATCCTCGGGGCGGGGCGTGCGCTCAACGGCAGCTACTACGTCGCCTACGAGGGTTTCATTAGCGCCGCGGTGCTCTATATCCTCATCACGTACTCGATCTCGTGGATCTTTCGCCTGCTGGAACGCCGCTACCTGACGCCCCTGGCAATGAGCTGAAGCCCTGTCGGCGGCGCAGGGGAGTTCTGCCGGCCGGTGCCGGAGGAGGGAATCGCTCATGACCTGGTTCCGGTCGCGGCGCTCGGCGCTCACCGCCCGGCGAGGCATCGTCGCCACCAGTCATCCGATCGCCGCGCAGGCAGGTCTGCAGGTGCTGATGCAGGGCGGCCACGCGGTCGACGCGGCGGTGGCGACGTCGGCCGCGCTCGGCGTGGTCGAGCCCCAGAACACAGGCGTCGGGGGCGATCTGTTCGCCCTGGTGTGGGACGAGAGCAGGCACGAGGTCGCGGCCCTGAATGCGAGCGGGCGGGCCGGGCGCGACGCCGACATCGAGCAGCTCCGGGGTCGCGGATTCGACCGCGTGCCGGCGGAGGGCGAGGGCGTCGGCGCATCGGTGACGGTCCCCGGCACGGTGGACGGATGGACGGCGCTGCTCGGGCGCTACGGCCGCATGGAGCTTGCGGACCTGCTCGCCCCCGCCATCGAGCTGGCGGGCCAGGGATTCGTGGTGCCCGAGGTGATCGCGACCGCCTGGCGCGACGCCGAGCCGATGCTGAGAAGGCTGCCCTCGGGCGGCGAAATGCTCGCAAACGGCCGGGCCCCGCGCTTCGGCGAGGTGATGCGGCTACCGACGCTCGCCGCCACCCTGCGCGAGATCGCCGAAGGAGGCAGGGACGCCTTCTACGAGGGCGCCCTCGCGTCCCGCGCCGCGGAGTTCGTGCGCCGGCACGGCGGCTGCCTGAGCGCGGCGGATTTCGCCTCCCATTACTCGACGTGGGACGACCCCATCAGCACCGACTATCGCGACGTGACGGTGTGGGAATGCCCGCCGAACGGCCAGGGCCTCGCGGCGCTCCTGGCCCTGAACATCGCGGAAGGCTTCGACCTTGCCGCCATGGGTCCCCAGAGCGCGGATCGGTACTACTACCTGATCGAGGCCATGCGGTTCGCGTTCGCCGATGCGTTCCGCTACGTCGCCGACCCGGTGCGGGTACATGTGCCGGTGCGGGAGCTGCTCTCCAAGGCCTATGCGGCGCGGCGCCGGGCGTCGATCCTGCCCGCGCGGGCCATGGACGACGTCGACTTCGGCGACCCGGGCGGGGCGAGCGACACCGTCTACCTCACGGTGGTGGACGGCGCCGGCAATGCCTGCTCCCTGATCAACAGTATCTACGCGGACTTCGGCAGCGGGCTGGTGGTGCCCGGCACCGGGATGCTGCTGCAGAATCGCGGCGCGAACTTCTCCCTCGATCCCGACCATCCCAACGCCCTCGCGGGCGGCAAGCGTCCCTACCACACCATCATTCCGGCGCTCGCCACGCGCGGCGGCGAGCTGTGGCTGAGCTTTGGCGTGATGGGCGGGTTCCAGCAGCCGCAGGGACACCTCCAGGTCATCTCGAACCTGGTCGACTTCGATCTGGATCCGCAGCACGCGCTGGATGCATTGCGTTTTCGAATCGACGTCGAAGGGAGCGGCGAGGTCGGGCTGGAGGCCGGTGTCGCCCCGGAGGTGGCGAAGGCGCTCGAGGAGCGCGGCCACCGGGTGCGAATCGTCGACGGATACGAGCGTTCCTTGTTCGGCGGCGGTCAGATCATCGCCCGGGACCCGCACAGCGGCGCCCTCGTCGCGGGCTCCGAGCCCCGCTGCGACGGGGCGGCGGTGGGGTGGTGAGGAGGACGAGGCGAAAGGCGCAAACGCGGGATGAACCCCACCACCCCCGCTTGCCCCGAGGGTGGCGGGATCCGGAACCCATGGGCGGGAAAGCAGCTACTGTCCGACAAATATGCAGTAACGAAGTGCGATGAACGGAGGCAGGTTGTTGTGCGGGGCATTCTTGCCTGTCGATCCGGTCAAGCGGATCCTGTCCTTCGCACCAAACTCGATTCGAGTGAAGCCTCCCTCTGCACGTCGGGCACTGCCCGACGAGAACTCATACCTGTGAGAGTGTGCGGGTAATTCGGGCTCCGTCAGTCGGTGTGTTCGATGGCCGCCCACCTGGCCCAGAGTGAGTTCCTCTACCGGATTTCCGTATCGGTCGCTTGGCGCATGACGTCCCATGCCGGCAATGAAGCGCCCCGCTCCCTTGTCGTAGTCCTGCCATCCTTCGTCCGTTGGGCACCCATCGGGCAGGTCGAATGCAACCACGGCCCCGACGGGGAAGGATGCGGCATCGCCCTGCGCGCCTCGATCTCCCTTCTCACCGGGGTCGCCTTGCTCACCGGCATCACCCTGCTCGCCGGGCTCACCTCTCTCGCCGCGCAAGGCATCCCTCCACTCCGGCTCCTGGAGTTCCTGCTCGGTGATGCCGCCCAAAACACGGACCAGTCCTCCTTCTGAAGCCCAGTTCCAAAGCAAGATTAGTACTGCAACGAGGACAACGGCGATCAACGAGGAAGTTGCTTGTGAAACAATCGTCTTTGTCGACATTTGGGTCCTCCGAGTGCCTTTGGCACCTGCTACGGAGATGTCAGGCCCATCCTTCGTTCTCGCGTTCGGTTGCCGTGATCTCGATCGCCATCGGAACGCGGCGGGATGGTGCCGTAGGTGACGCCGAGGTCGCGGAGCCAGCGGCGGTAGTAGACGGAGGTGCGATCCGCGGGCACGTTCAGCTCGTCGTTCTCACCGAGCGGCAGGCGCTTGGGACGTTGTGATTCCACGACGGGAAGATCCTGGCCGAGGATGAGGTCGGTGAACTCCTCGATCTCCTTCTGTCCGTACTGATCGTCGTAGTTGGAGGCGAGCAGCACCCAGCCGACGCCGCTTTCCTCGGTCACCGGCGCGAAGGTGAGCACCAGGGCCTCGCGCATCGGCGCGCCGCTCGCGGTGCGCAGCCCGATGTCCTTGGTAAAGCGAACGGTCAGCGGTCGGGACACGTGATAGGCGTAGTTCACGTCGATGCCGTCGATGTCGAGGGTGTTGGTCGGCTTGGGCTGCCAGAAACGGGTGTTCGTGACGATCAGGCCCTCGTTCGTCACTTCCACGTCGTAGTCCGGGAGCTCGGGATGCGCCTCGTCTCCGAGCAGACCCGGGTGCACGAAGGGAAAGTGGGCGAGATCGAAGAAGTTCTCGATGGCCCGGTATCCGCTGGTCGCATACTCGTAGCGGCCGCCGACGTAGACACGATAGGTATCGTTGTCGGCCTCGGGAAAGGGCGGCACGTCGCCCGAGGGCGCGCCGAGCGAGACCCACACGAGGCCGTAGCGCTCGGTCACCCGGTAGCAGGTGGCCCGGGCCTGCCGGGGTGGCGAGCGCCCGGGATGGGCGGGCACCCGCACGCAACGTCCGCCCGCCGCGTACTCCATGCCGTGGTAGGGACACACGATCCGGTCGTCCCGTACCCGTCCGAGCGACAGCTTCGCGCCCCGGTGCGGGCAGAAATCGCGCCACGCCTCCACCCCGGCGGAAGAGCGCCAGAGCAGGAGGTCCTCCTCCAGCAGCCGCGCCGCGACCAGCTTCCCCGTGGCGACATCGCTCGCGCGGGCTACCGCGTGCCACTCGTCGAGAACGGTGCGGTCTTCAATCACCGCGGTGCATCCGGCACGTGACTACTCCGGCAGCTTGCCCTCTACCCCTTCCACGTACCAGTCCATGAGGTAGAGCGCGTCATCGGGCATCACTTCGCCTTCCGCCACCCGCAGCGTCCCCGACTGGTCGCGGATCGGTCCGGCGAAGGGATGCAGCTCACCGGAGACGAGCGCCGCGGTGCGCTCCGCCACCAGGTCCTTGACGTCCTGCGGCACCATCTCGCCGAGCGGGGCGAGCCCGAGGGTGCCCTGGGCCATGCTGCGCCAGTGCGCCTGCGAGGTCCACGTGCCGTCCAGCACGGACTGGGCCATCTCCGCGTAGAACTCGCCCCAGATCGGAATGATGGCGGTGAGCTGCGAGGCGGGGCCGAAGCTGGTCCGATCGGAGTGGAAGCCGACCACGAGCTTGCCGGCCTTCTCCGCCGCGAGCGTCGGCGCGCTGGAGTCGGTCACCTGCCCGACCACGTCGGCGCCCTGCGCGAAGAGCGCGTCCGCCGCCTCACGCTCGCGGGCGGGATCGAACCACGAGTTGACCTCTATGACCCTGACCTTGACCCCCGGCTTCACGCTCTGCGCGCCGAGGGTGAAGCCGTTGATGATGCGCAGCACCGCGGGCAGGGGAAACGAGGACACGTAGCCGATGGTGTCGCCCTCGCTCATCGCTCCCGCGACAGTTCCGGCAAGGTACGAGGGCTCGTAGTAGCGCAGCGAGTAGGTCGCCATGTTCTCGCGGCTCTTGTAGCCGTCGAGGTGCATGAACTTGACGTCGGGGAAGAGCTCCGCCGCTTCCAGGGTCTGATCCATGAACCCGAAGGAGGTGGTGAGGATGAGGTGGTTGCCGTCGGCGGCGAGCTGACGGATGACCTGCAGCGAGTCGGGGCCGTAGGCGACGTTCTCGACGATCTTGGCCTCGACCTTGTCGCCGAGGATCTCCTCCATCTTCTTGCGGCCCTTGTCGTGCTCGAAGGTCCAGCCGGTGTCGAAGACCGGGCTGAAGTAGACGAGGGCGACCTTCACCCGGTCGAGCGCCGCAACGGGTTGCGCCGCGCCGAGCATCAGAATGGAAGCCGCGAGGGTTGCACCAAGTGTCGCTCTGGGGCTGAACATGACTTCTCTCCGGTCGTTGTGATTTCGTTTCGCTGGTCGGATGCCCGTCCGTGCGTTTCACCCTACTCGTCGGAAATGACGCGGGCAACCCACGAGTAGGTCCGATCCGAGAAGATTTTCTTTTGAATCAGCGGGTTCCCTGGACCAGTGGGAAGCCGCTGCTGGACTTCCTTCCGTGACCGCGGTGGCAGGCCTCCCGATCGTGGCCTGCTCGCCGAGGGAATGACAGTTTGCGGCGCCTTCGCGAGCCCGGGGTATGGAGACAGTGCCCACATTCATCGCTCGGGATGGAAGGGCACTCCCAGGGAGGCGGGCGCGTGCCGGCGCGTCGTGGCGCGGTTGCGCGAGATCGCCACCAGCACCGCGATGGTCGCGAGGTAGGGCAGCATGGAGAAGATCTGCGAGGCGAGGGCCACCCCCTGGAGGTGGAACTGGAGGATGGTGACGCCGCCGAAGAGATAGGCGCCGGCGAGCACGTAGCCCGGTCTCCAGCTCGCGAACACCACCAGCGCGACCGCAATCCAGCCCCGACCCGCGGTCATGTTTTCGACCCAGGTCGGGGTGTAGTAGACGGACAGAAAGACTCCGGCGAGTCCGGCCATCGCCCCGCCGAAGAGCACCGCGAGGTAGCGGATGGCGATGACCGGGTAGCCGAGCGCATGCGCCGATTCCGGGGCATCTCCGACTCCACGGAGGATCAGGCCCGGACGGCTGCGACGGAGGAACCAGGCGAGCCCGGCGAAGCAGGCGAGCGACAGCCAGGTGAGCGGCTCGAGCGAAGACATCAGGGGTCCGAGCAGGGGGATGTCGGACAGGAAAGTCGAATCGCTGGCCGCTCTCGCGGGGAGCGCGCGGCTGGTATAGCCCGCGCCGACCAGGGCCGATGCGCCGATCCCGAATATGGTGAGCGCGAGGCCGGCCGCGACCTGGTTGGCGCGGCAGGTCAGGACCAGGAACCCGAAGACGAACGCGAGCGCGGCGCCCGCCAGCATGCCGCTCAAGGTTGCGAGCAGGAAGTGGCCGGTGTCGGCGGCGACCGCGAAGCCGAGTGCCGCGCCCATCAGCATCATGCCCTCGACGCCGAGGTTGAGCACTCCCGACTTCTCGCTCACGAGCTCCCCGAGCGCGGCGAGCAGCAGCGGAGTGCCGGCGCCCAGGGTGGCGGCGGCGATGGCGGCGACCAGAGCGAGATCAGGCACCGGCCGCCTGCACCGTGGGGGGTCGCCAGCGTATCCGCCAAGTGACCAGCAGGTCGGACATCAGCAGGAAGAAGAGCAGCATCCCCTGGAACATGCCGATGATGGCGGTGGGCAGTCCCAGGGACACCTTCGCCGCCTCGCCGCCGACGTAGAAGAGCCCCATCAGCACGCTCGCGAGCAGGATCCCGCCCGGATGCAGCCGGCCGAGGAAGGCGACGATGATCGCCGCGAAGCCGTATCCGGGCGAGACGGCTTCGCGGAGCTTGCCGATGGTCCCCGCGACCTCGACGACTCCCGCGATGCCGGCGCAGGCGCCGCCCGCGAGCAGTCCCAGCCAGATCATGCGCCCGCGATCGAAGCCGGCATAGCGGGCGGCTCCGGCCGCGATGCCTCCCACCTCCATCTGGTAGGCGAGAAAGCTCCGCGTCACGAAGAGCCATCCCGCGCCCGCGACGGCCAGCGCGACCAGGATCCCGAGATTGAGGCGGGCGCCTTCGATCAGCCGAGGCAGCCGCGCCGCCTGGTGCAGCGGCTCGGACTCCGGCCAGCCGTAGCCCGATGCGGCGCGCCAGGGCCCGTAGACCATGTAGCTCAGCAGGAGGCCCGCCACGTAGGTGAGCATCAGGGTCACCAGGATCTCGTTGGTGTTGAAGCGGACCTTGAGGAAGGCGGGCACCGCGGCCCAGGCCATGCCTCCGAGCGCGCCGGCGACGAACATGGCGGGGAGCAGCCAGGCGCCCTCCGCATCCGGGAACGCAAGCGCCAGACCGCCGCCGGCCACCGCGCCGAGGATGAGCTGTCCTTCCGCCCCGATGTTCCAGACGTTGGCACGAAAGCCGATCGCGAGCCCCACCCCGCACAACGCGAGTGGCGCCACCTTCAGGCTCAGCTCTCCGATGGCGTAGAGGTCGCGAAAGGGTGACAGGAAGAAGGCCCGGAAGACGGTGAGGGGTTCCAGGCCGAGGAACACGAAGAGCACGCTCCCGCACAGGATGCTCGCAGCCGCCGCGACGAGGGGCGCCGCGAAGCGCATCGCCCGGGAGGGCTGCGCGCGCGCTTCAAGCCGAAGCCGCATCGCCTCGCTCCCGCGGGTCGGGCGGGGGATTGGCGGGCGGCAGCATTCCGCCCATCCAGCGGCCGATCTCCTCCACGTCCGTTTCGTCGATGCGGCGCACCGGCGAAAGCCTCCCCCCCGCGATGACCGCAATCCGATCCGAGAGCTCGAAGAGCTCGTCCAGGTCTTCGGAGACGAGCAGGACCGCCACCCCCGCGCTTCGCATCTCGAGGAGCGAAGAGCGGATGGCGGCGGCCGCCCGCACGTCGAGCCCCCAGGTGGGCTGGGCCACCAGCGCGACGGAGGGCGACTGCAACAGCTCGCGCCCCACCACGAACTTCTGGAGGTTGCCGCCGGAGAGGGTGCGCGCGTCCGCGTGCTCTCCGCCGCAGCGCACGTCGTAGGCGTCGATGCAGCGCCGGGCGAACGCCGATGTGGCGCGCAGGCGCAGCCAGCCGCGGTCCACGAGCCCGCAATGGTATCCGGTGAGCAGCGCGTTCTTCGCGAGCGAGGCGCCGGGTATCGCGGCCCGGCCCAGCCTCTCTTCGGGCACGTACACCAGGCCGCGGCGCCGGCGCTCGCGGACGCCGAGGCGCCCCACCGGCTCGCCGTCGATGCGTACCGCGTCCGCCGAAGCGGCCCGCGTCTCGCCGTTGAGCGCCGCGAGCAGCTCCGACTGGCCGTTCCCCGCGATCCCGGCAATGCCCAGTATCTCGCCGCCACCCACCTCGAGGTGCAGGTCCCGGAGCGCGAGGCCGCCCGCATCGTCGGGTGAGCCGGCCCGCCACGCGATGCCGAGACGTTCGCGATGCCGGTGTGAGAGCGGGGTTCGGCGCAGTGCCGGCGGCGCCGATCCGATCATCCGTTCCGCCAGGGAGCGGGTGCTCTCCTGCCGCGGGTCGACGCGGCCAACCACCCGGCCTTCGCGCAGGATGGTCGCGGTGTCGCAGAGATCGCGGACCTCGTCGAGCTTGTGGGAGATGTAGAGAATGCTCTTTCCCTCCGCCGCGAGCTGGCGCAGCATGCGGAAGAGCTCGCGGATCGCGAGCGGCGTCAGCACCGAGGTGGGCTCGTCCATGATCAGGAGCTCCGGCTCCTGGAGCAGGTTTCTCACCACTTCGACCCGTTGTTGTTCGCCGACGGAAAGGGTGTGCACGGCGCGCGCGGGATCGATCGGGATGCCGTAGCGGGTGGAGACCTGCCGGGCGCGCTCCGAAACTGCGCCTAGATCACGCGCGCCGGGCAGGGCGAGCGCGATGTTCTCCGCCACGCTGAGGGCGGGGAAGAGCGAGAAGTGCTGGAACACCATGCCGATGCCGAGCGCCCGCGCGTCGGAGGGGGACGCGATGTCGGCGGACACGCCGTTCCACAGGATCCGGCCGGAGTCCGCGCGCATCACCCCGTAGACGATCTTCATCAGCGTGCTCTTGCCGGCGCCGTTCTCGCCGAGCAGCGCGTGGATGGACCCCGGTGTGACGGCGAGGTCGATGCCGTCGTTGGCGACGACGGAGGGGAACGCCTTGCGGATGCCCCGGAGCTCCAGGCGGATCGGCGATGCGGGACTCGTCACTTCAGGCATTCACAAGCGTCCATGACGCATGCGTGGTTGCTGCGTTTTTCGTGGGTATCCATCAACCTGACCGCCACAGATCCAGGATGAAAAGGAGAGAAAGTCCCATTCCATTTCTCCTGTAGCGCCTTGACCGAACACCGATGTCAAGGAGCCGGGGATCTGCCGCACGCGACGCTCAGGCGGTCGGCGGGACGTAGTTCCCTTCGAGGGGAACGGGCAGCGTCATCAGCGGCACGTGCTGCTGGCAGCCGTAGACGTCGGTCTCGCCCGGGGCGCACTGCGCGCGGGGTCGGAGCAGGGTGATCTTGATCGCGAGACCCTCGGGCAGGACGTGAATGGACGACACTTGGGTCCGTTCGACGCCGAAGAGCGCCGCCACGGCGTCCGGATTGATCACGCCGGCCGCAACCACCGCGAGAAAGGCGGGCTCGTCGTCGAAGAGGATGTCGAAGGTGAGGCGAAAGGGTCCCGCGTTCTTGCTGCGGATGATCGCGGCGAGCTCGGCCAGGGGCCTGGTCTCAGACATCGTCGCAGTGGATGGGGAAGAGCTCGGTCGGCGACTCGGTCTTCATCAGGTGGTAGACCGTGAACTCGTACACCGCGCCCGCGTCGATGTCGGAGGGCGAGTAGGGAAACGCGAGATTTCCCGACGTGTTCACCTGGCCCGGCCAGGCGACGTGCAGGAGGTGGCCGGAGAGAAAGTGACAGGCGGCGTGGGCGAGCTCCTGGGTCGGCGCGGTGACGTCCATCAGGAGCCCCAGCTCGTGCGCGCCCCCGTTGCCTCGGGAGGGTTCGAGATCCGCCATGACGCCGTCTCGCCCGTACACCCGGAAGGAAGGGGTGACGGGGTCGGGAGCGAAGTGCTCGACGGTCCGGCGCCGTGCGTTCTCCAGCAGCTCGTCGAGCCGCTCGATCATCGTGGGGCAACGGATGCCCGCCATGCACAGTGTCCGGTACCCCGTGAGGCCCGCGCCTTCGAGCTTCACCCGGTAGACGGGGTCTTCCAGGAATCGCGCCCCCGAGACCTTCACGCGGCGCTCGCCCTCGGCCTCGAAGCGGCAATCGGAGAGATCCACCGAGCCGCCCGGGCCACGCTGCAGGAAGGGGTTCTCGCGCTCGTAGAGGCTGTGCGCCGCCACCGACTTGAGGGAGGCCCTGCGCGCGGGACTGCCCGGCTCCAGGACGAAGTGGTCGTTGTGGAGGAAGCCCATCATGACGTCCATGGCGAAGGGCTCGGCGGAGAATGCGCCGCATTCGAGGATCTTCCCCATGTGAGTGGCAAGCCCGATGTCGGCGCCGGCGGCAATCGGGTACGCGGCGATTGCGAGATCGTCGCAGGCGCGCCCGGCGACGACCACTTCGGCCCCCGCATCGAGGGCCTCGGCAATGGGCTCCCAGCCCATCTGGGCGACGATGGCTGTGGTGCCATCCAGCGCTTCGCGGGTGAGCGCGAAACCCGCCTCGAAATCCTCGATCTCGTCCTTGGCGAGCGCCTGCTCGACTCGTTCGTGCGCGATGTCGGCGTAGACCCAGGCGAGGCGGAACCGGAGCCCCTGCTCGCGCGCAACCTCCCGCACGATCTCGACCGTCCAGTCGACCAGCTCCCCGCGCCCCGAGCCGCCGGCACTGCCGATGACGAGCGGAATCCCGGCATGGCGCGCCGCGCCGAGAAGTTGAGCGATCTCGCCCTTCACGACCCGGCGCGAGCACAGCGGTTCGGCCGAGCCCAGGTAGGCGGGGCCCGGATCCGTGGACCCGGCGTCGACCGCGATGACGTGCGGTTTGAGGCGCATGCCGCGCGCCAGCGCCTCCGGGTCGAACCCGTAGCCCAAAGTGCCGGTGGGGGTGAGGACGCTGATCATCGCGATGGCGGCTCCGGCCCGATCGACGCCGATTGTATGCGAGCATCGAGTGACGAAACGGAAGGGTCTGGACATGAGCAATGACGGCACCGGGTTTGCCCTTCGTGGCACCTTCATGCACGCGCCGCGGCGCGAAGAGATCGAGATCCTGGAAGACGCGGTGGTCTCGGTCGACGCGGCGGGGAGCATCGACGGGCTGTATCGCCACGGCGAGCCCGGGCACGCAGAGGCGGTGGCCGAAGGCCGGCGCCGCGGCACGCTCAGCGAGCTCGGCGAGGGCCGCTACCTGCTGCCGGGACTCGTGGACCTGCACATCCACGCGCCGCAGTGGCCGCAGCTCGGCAAGTCCCTGCATCTCCCCCTGGAGGAGTGGCTGGTCAAGTACACCTTTCCGCTGGAAGCCCGGTATGCGGACTCCGCCTTCGCCGAGCGCGTCTACACCTCGCTCGTCGAGACCCTGCTCGCAAACGGCACCACCACCGCCGTCTACTACGCGACGGTGCACCTTGAGAGCA
The DNA here is from genome assembly GCA_964420925.1 of uncultured Ectothiorhodospiraceae bacterium. Lineage (GTDB taxonomy): Bacteria > Pseudomonadota > Gammaproteobacteria > HK1 > HK1 > JAJEAD01. The sequence continues at coordinate 40,927 of CAYQVB010000084.1, forward strand.
CCATGCGCCTCGCCGACATCTGCCTCGCCAAGGGGCAACGCGCGTTCGTCGGCAAGGTGGCGATGGACGACCCCGCGCAGTGTCCGGACTACTACCGCGATCCGTCCGCCGCCGCCGCAATTGCGGGAACTCGGGATCTGATCGCCTACGTGCGGACGCGGCCGGGCAACGAGAATGCCCGGGTGCAACCGATGATCACGCCTCGCTTCATCCCCTCCTGCACCGACCCGCTGCTGGAAGGGCTGGGCGCCCTCGCCGGCGAGAGCGGATGCTTCGTGCAAACCCACTGCTCGGAAGGGGACTGGGAGCACGCCTTCGTGCTGGAACGCTACGGCAGGACGGATACCCGGAGCCTCGATAACCTTGGCCTGCTGCGCCGCGGCACCATCCTCGGCCACGCGGTCCTCCTGAGCGGCGCGGACATGGATCTGATTGGGCAGGCCGGTGCCGGCATCTCCCACTGCCCGCTCTCGAACTACTACTTCTCGAACGCGGTGTTCCCGCTCCGTGCCGCTCTCGACAAGGGCTTGCGGGTAGGGTTGGGCACCGACATTTCGGGAGGGGCGAGTGCTTCCATCCTGGACACCTGCCGGCATGCGGTGAACGCGTCCCGCGCGCTCGAGGACGGAGTCGATCCCGCTCTCGAAGCTTCCGAGCGGGGGCGGCCCGACTCGCGCGTCGATTTTCGCACCGCCTTCTGGCTGGCGACTGCGGGCGGCGGCGAAGCGCTCGAGCTCCCGGTCGGCCGTTTCGAGCCAGGCTACCGTTTCGACGCGATGCTCGTGGACACCCGGCGGCCCGGCAGCAACCTCATGGTCTGGCCGGACGCCGACAGCCTGGAAGATGTCCTCCAGAAGATCGTCTACAACGCCGGCCGCGAGGACATCCGGAAAGTCTGGGTCAACGGGCGTGTCGTAGCCGGCGAGTGAACGAACACGAGCGGAGCGGAGAGAGGCGTGCAAGAGCTGCTGGGAGCGGGTCGGGCCCGGCAGAGGTTGTGCGGTGACGCGTACACTACGCCCGCCACTGTCCAGGAGCTTGTGACCGATCCGAACGGGAGGACGCCATGCGCGATCGCCACTGCCTCGTCCCCGACGACTTCGATGTGCCCGAGGTCCTCGAGCATCCGCGTTTCCGCCTGCGGATGCTGTCGGTCAACGATCTCGTCAAGGACTACGATGCCGTGATGTCGAGCGTCGAGCACTTGCGCACGACCTTCAGTCGGGAAGGCGGCGGCTCATGGCCCGAGGGGCTCACCATCGAGGACGACCTCGTCGATCTCGGCTGGCATCAGCGCGAGTTCACGCGTCGTTCCTCGTTCGCCTACACCATGATGACGCCCGACGAAGGCCGCTGCCTCGGCTGCGTCTACATCAATCCCACCCTCAAGGGTGGCCACGACTGCAAGGTCGAGATGTGGGTGCGCGCGGACGAGCTCGAGAGCGGCCTCGACGGGGAGCTCTATCGGAGCGTTCGTGCCTGGGTTGCCGACATCTGGCCCTTCGCCAATCCTGCCTACCCCGGCCGCGCCATCACCTTCGAGGAGTGGCACGCGTTGCCAAGCGATTGAGCGCCCGGGCTCACCGAGCTCCCGGAGCGGCGGAGCAGGCGTTGTGTACGGGCCGGCGGCGGAGATGCTGCCCGCTCCTCGAAGGATCCTCGAGGACCGCTCCAAATCCGCCATGACGAGCCGGTGAGGCGGTGGCACCGTGCCGTCCAGCGGCGTGTCGCAGGGGACGGACGCCGTTCACGACGATGCTGTTCCCAATCCTGGTGAGGCGCCGTGCTCCTTAGTCCCTATGCTCGGTGCATGGCGCGCCGGCGGGCGCGGATGCTGGTGGTCACCTCCTCGGAGCCGTCGTGGCGCATTCTCAGCCACCGGTCGAGCGGAAACTCGCCGCTGCCGTAGTTGCACTCGAAGTACCGGTGATGCAGGTGATGAAAGAAGGTGTCCAAGGACAGCACGCGCCGCCCTGCGATGCTGACGGCTTCGAAGCCCGAGTGGCCCGACGGGGCGGCCAGCAACTGAAAGAAGAAGAGGAAGAGCATGTGCACCGGGTGGCTCGGCAGCACGAAGAAGAATGCCATTGTCGAGAAATAGAGCAGGTGCTCGAAGGGGTGCATCGAGAGACCCGACCAGGAGGTGGGGGAGACGTTGCGATGATGGACGGCGTGCACCCATCGGTAGAGGGGTTTCCAGTGCAGCGCCCGGTGGATGACGAAGAAATGCGCACTCTGGCACAGGGTAAGCAGCGGGAAGAGGAGCACGAACCAGATGGGGTGGCCCGCGAAATCGATCTGGACGAAGACGCCCCTCGCGTACATGACGCGCGCCAGCACCTCCCAGGCGGTCGCGACGGGCGCGGCATAGGCCATCGTCCAGAACATGTTGTCCCAGGTCTGATGGCCCAGGAAGAATCGCGACCCCCGGCGCCTTCCCGGGTCGGGCGGGCCGAACTCGAGGTCGCTGCCCTGGCAGCGGAAGGTGTGGAACCAGAGGTGCAGTCCCCCGGCCACCGTGGCCAGCGCCACGAAGTTGCGCAGAAACACCCAGAGCATCCAGTCGGCGGAGAGCACCGCCTGGGCTTCGGTCACCGGCTGCAGCCAGAATCCGACGACGAGCGCGAAGAGCAGGCAAATCAAGCGGTCAGTGGGTCTGAGGAAGTAAGCCGCCAGCCACTTCAGTACCGCCAGAGGCCGGGGTGGCCAGTCCCAGTAGGGCACGCCCACAAGCGGAAGGGGCGGATGCCAGTTCCAGGTGGAGGCGGTCGCAGCGCGTGCCCCCGCATCGCCGCTCTTCCCCGTCATCGTGTCAGGCCTCGTCCCGGTCCACCTGACGGATTGTCGCCGGTCGGGGCAACGTGCAACAAGAGATCAGGGAGAAGGGATCCAGGGCATGATCGTTGGTGTGCAACCCTGCAACAATCTGGATGGCGGCCTCCGCCAGTATCCAATCTCGACATGCCGTCCCGACCCAAAGCCCGAGCATCGCCATCCTCCGCCCGCCCGCAGATAATGCGGCGTAGCACCGCAAGTCTCGCGGTGCCCTTGAAAAGCGAGGAAGACGCCATGGATCCGATAGAAGCCGCTCGCGGGCGGGGACTCGTCGTGCAGCCCGAGGAAGGACCGTCCTGGTGGCAGCCGATGCCGGCGAACGGACACGCCGATCCCAAGCTCGTGCCGTCCGACACCGGTTTCGGCACGCTGTCGATGGGCTACCAGACGATAGCACCCGGCGGGCGCGTGCGGCCCCATTCGCACGGCACGCAGGTGGAGCTTCAGATCTGCTTCCAGGGACTGGGAAGAGTCGTCGTGGACGCCGAGAGCCATCCGATTGTTCCGGGGACCGCGTGCTTCCTCGGTCCGGATGTGAAGCACGAGATCGTGAACGAGGGTGACGGCGACCTGGTCATGCTGTGGGTCATCTCGCCGGCGGGCCTCGAGGATTTCTTCGCCTCGGTGGGTCGCGAGCGGTCCCGTGGCGAGCCCGTGCCCTCTCCGTTCGAGCGCCCCGCGGACGTGGTGGCCATCGAGCGCAATCTCGGCATGAACGACACTACCACCTCGGGATAGCAGGCTCGAGCGATCCGTGGCCCGGCTCGCGGTACGCTCGAACGCTCGACCGGCGATGAAGGCGGTGACGACATGAGCGCCGAGAGAACCCGCATCCACTGCACCATCGACCTCGAATCGCCCGGGCGCCGGGTGGGCAGGCTCGAGGTCCGGCACTCGGACAACCGCCACGCCTACGGGATCATCCCCGTCCCGATCGCGTGCATCGCCAACGGTCGCGGACCCACCGCGCTGGTGAGCGCCGGCAACCACGGCGACGAGCACGAAGGCAAGATTATCGCGCGACGCCTGGTTCGCGAGCTCGATCCCGAGCACGTGCACGGCCGGCTGGTCGTGCTACCGGCTCTCAACTACCCTGCGGTCCTCGAGGATTCACGAGTATCCCCGATCGACGGCGGCAACATGAACCGGGCCTTTCCGGGGGATGCGGGCGGCACACCGACCTTCGCCATCGCGCACTACGTGGAGACGGTGCTGCTGCCGATGTGCGACGCAGCCCTGGATCTGCATTCCGGCGGCAAGGTGTCGGAGTACCTGCCCTGCGCATACCTCGTCGTGGGTGGGGGTCGGGACCTGATGGCGGCCAAGATCGATGCGGTGAAGGCGTTCGGAGCGCCGGTCACCACCGTCGTCTCCGGCACCGCGGACTCTCGCTCGCTCTCCGGCGCGGCGGACCGTCACGGAGTGGCGAGCCTCGCGACCGAGCTGGGCGGGGGAGGGACGGTGGGGCTCGACGCCCTGGAAGTCGGGGACACCGGGACGCGGCGGTGGCTTGCCCACGTCGGCGTGCTGGAGCCTGACGGTGCGCCACCCGCGGTCCGGACCCGCTTCCTGCGGGTCCGGAACCGCCGCGACTTCGTCGCCGCGCCCATGGACGGGCTCTTCGAGCCGCGGGTCGGGCTCGGGGACGAAGTGCAGGCGGGGGACGTCGCGGGCATCGTGCATCCGGTCGACGATCCCGAGCGGGAAGGCGCCGAGGTGCGTTTTTCCACCGACGGGATCGTGCTGTGCCGCCGGGTGCCGGCACGCACGGTCCGCGGCGACTATCTGTTTCACGTCGGTGAGCCGCTCGGCGAGACGGCCCTGAGGGCTTCGCTCGCTTCGCCTTGAAGAAAGTGGGGGTCGTCTCTGGCCCCCGCCACTTCGTTCCCCCGGTCCGCGAAGCTCGTGTCCCGAAGGGCCCGCCGTCACGGTGTGGCGCATGTAGCCGCGAAGCGGGCTCGCTGCCGCGGCGCGTAGCGACGCTCAGTTCACGAACGTCCCGATGACCCGAGCAATGCTGTGCGCGAGCTCGCTCTCGAGCGGAAACGACAGCATCCCCATCACCGAGTATCCGAGCAGCCACGGCATCAGGTAGAAGCGGATCATGAAGAAGAACCAGGCGACGAACAGGGGAACCACAGGCGGAATGAGAAAACCGGGCGTCACCGGCGCGAAGAACCTGAGCAAAGGGTTCGTCGACCACACGAAGAAGCGCATGAAGAAGAAGTTGCTGTCCTCGGGCAGGAACAGCCCCATTCCGAACCGGCCGATCAGGGTCCACATCACCGCGCCG
>CAYQVB010000085.1:0-77651 GCA_964420925.1 uncultured Ectothiorhodospiraceae bacterium
CCCCAAGGGCGACGTGTGGTGGGGCGGCACCGGCGATCCCCACCTGCAGGCGGCGGAGGAGGGGCTGACCGCCCACTACGTGTCACCGATGCTCGATGCGCTGCACCCCTGGGCGCAGCAGCAGGCCGCACAGGCGGGGAACCGGACGGTAGGGATCTACATGGGCGCGCTCGGCTTCGGCTACAACACCGAGCTTCTCGCGGAGAAGGGCCTGCCCGAGCCCAAGTGCTGGAAGGATCTCATCGACCCCGCCTTCAAGGGGGAGGTGCAGATCGCCAACCCCAACTCCTCCGGCACCGCATACACCACGCTCGCCACCATCGTGCAGTTGTTCGGAGAAGACGGGGGCTTCGACTACCTCAAAGGGTTGCACAAGAACGTCAATCAGTACACGAAGTCGGGCTCGGCGCCGATCAAGGCGGCGGCGCGAGGCGAGACCACCATCGGCATCGTCTTCCTGCACGACGCGGTGACCCAGGCGGTGAAGGGCTTTCCGATTCGGCCGGTGGCTCCCTGCGAGGGCACCGGCTACGAGATCGGCTCGATGAGCATCATCGAGAATGCCCGCAACATGGAGAGCGCCAAGGCCTTCTACGACTGGGCTCTCGGCCCCGAATCGCAGGCGCTGATGCCCCAGGCCAAGGCCTACCAGGTGCCCTCCAACTCCGCGGTGGAACCTCCTCCCCAGGCCCCGAAGGTGAGTGAGATCAAGCTCATCGACTACGATTTCGCCAAGTACGGATCGTCCGCGGAGCGCAAACGCCTGCTCGCCAAGTGGGATGCCGAGGTGAAGAGCCTGCCCCAATAGCCGAGGCGGCAATCTCGTTCCGGGGGCGGCGATGCGGCCGCCCCCGGAACCATTGCGCGGAAGCCCGGTGGACGCGGCCGCCTTCGCGATGCGGATGGATCGCAACGTAACCCTGTGGTGCGTCGTCGGCGGGATCGGATTCGCGATCCTGCCCTGGTATGCCCTCTACGACGGCTTCTGGAGCTTCGCCTGGCTCGGCGGGTTTCCGTTCGGAAGGGACGAGGCGCCGGGCCTGGTACAGGCGCTTGCGCACCAGCGCTGGTGGCTGGCGCCCCTCGCCCTCCTCCTCCTCGCGCCGCTCGCGGTAGCGAGGCGGGGTCCCCACGACCCGGCATTCGCCAACGCCTTGATCGGCATCGGCGCGCTGGGCCTGCTGGCGGTGCTCGGCCAGGGTTTTGCCATCGGCATCGCGGGCTGGGAGTTCACCCTGCTCGAACGCGCCTTCGGCCCCCTGGGGGATCGGCAGTTCGGCATGGGCTACGGCGCGGTGCTCGTAGTGGGCGCCTTCCTGTTCCTGCTCACGCGCGGAGTGGCGGCGCGCGGCCTGATACGGGGCGACGTGTTCGTCGTGGGCTCCATCGGTTTCGTGATCGCGCTCATCGCCGCCTTCATCTTCTTTCCCGTGGTGACGATCCTGCTGAGCGCCTTCCAGGACGACGCGGGCAACCTCGCACCGGCGGCGTTCGCGCAGAAATTCCTGTCTCCCACCATCTGGGGACTCGACTGCCTCAGGGGATCGCTCACCTGCGGGGTGGCCTGGAACTCCCTGTGGATGGCGGTGCTGGTCGGGGTCTCGACCACCCTTCTGGGTCTCGCTTTCGCCCTCGTCGTCACCCGGACCGGATTCCGGGCCAAGCGCCTGCTGCGGGTTCTCACCGTGCTGCCCATCATCACGCCGCCCTTCGTGATCGGGCTCGCGGTCATCCTGCTCTTCGGACGCTCCGGAGCCGTCACCGAAGCGTTGCACGCGGTGTTCGGGGTGGAGCCGAGCCGCTGGATCTACGGTTTGCCCGGCATCTGGCTGGCCCAGACTCTGGCCTTCACCCCCATCACCTTCCTGGTGCTCATCGGCGTGGTCGAGGGCGTCAGCCCGTCCATGGAGGAAGCGGCGCTCACCCTGCGCGCCGATCGCTGGCGCACCTTCCGCACGGTATCCCTGCCCCTGATGCGGCCCGGACTCGCCAACGCCTTCCTCCTCGGCTTCATCGAGAGCCTCGCCGACTTCGGCAACCCCCTGGTGCTCGGCGGGAACTACGAAGTGCTCTCGACCGAGATCTTCTTCGCCATCGTCGGCGCCCAGCACGATCAGGGCCGGGCGGCGGTCCTTGCCATCATCCTGCTCGCATTCACGCTGACCGCGTTCCATGCCCAGCGCCGGTGGCTCGGACGCCGGTCCTACGCCACCCTCACCGGCAAGGGCGATTCCGGCGTGCACGTGCGGATACCGGAGTGGCTGCGCCGTTGCGTCTACGTGGTGGTGCTGCCCTGGGCGGCGCTGACCGCGGTCATCTACGGAATGGTGATGTTCGGCGGATTCGTCAAGCTCTGGGGCTACGATCACTCTTTCACGTTGCAGCACTACGTGGATGCGTTCTCCGTCACCACGGGCGAGCACGGACTGGTGTGGAGCGGGGCGGCCTGGAACTCCTTCTGGACCACGCTCCAGATCTCCGCCATCTCGGCCCCGTTGACCGCCGGGGTGGGGCTCCTCACCGCATACATCCTGGTGAGGCAGCGTTTCGTGGGAAAGGACATTTTCGAGTTCGGCACCATGCTGAGCTTCGCGATCCCCGGCACCGTCATCGGCGTGGCCTACATCTTGGCCTTCAACGTGCCCCCCATCGAGATCACCGGTACCGGGGTGATCCTGGTGATCTGCTTCGTGTTCCGGAACATGCCGGTCGGCGTGCGCGCCGGCATCGCCGCCATGAGCCAGATCCACCGGGATCTCGACGAGGCTTCTCTCACCCTCGGCGCGAGCAGCTTCGGCACCCTGCGCCGGGTGGTGCTGCCCCTGCTTCGCCCTGCCGTGATCGCGGCGCTGGTGTTCAGCTTCGTGCGTGCGATGACCGCGATCAGCGCGGTGATCTTCCTCGTCAGCGCCGAGTACGACATGGCCACTTCCTACATCATCGGCCGGGTGGAGAACGGCGACTACGGCCTGTCGATCGCCTATTCCTCGGTGCTCATCCTCGTCATGCTGGCCGCAATCCTGTTGATCCAGGTCCTGGTCGGAGAGCGGCGCCTCGGCCGGCGCGGAGCCGGCGCGGAGCTTGCGGCTCGGGGCGCGGCGGGGTAAGGAGGGCGGACGATGGCCGGCGGCAAGCCCCAGGGCTCGGTGCGATTCGAAGGCGTGACCAAGACTTATGGCGAGGTGGTCGCGGTGCGCGATCTGGAATTCGAGATTGCCCCGGGGACCCTGGTCACATTGCTCGGTCCCTCCGGTTGCGGCAAGACCACCACCCTGCGCCTCATCGCCGGACTGGAGATGGCGAGCTCGGGCACCATCCGGATCGGCGAGGTCGACGTGACCCGGCTCTCCGCCACCGAGCGCGATGTCAGCATGGTGTTCCAGTCCTATGCGCTCTTCCCTCACATGAGCGTGCAGGAGAACGTCGCCTACGGACTGAATGTCGGCCGCCTTCCGAAGAACGAAGTGCGGGAGAAGGCTGATGAGGGACTGGCGCTGGTGGGGCTCTCCGGATTCGGTGAGCGCATGCCGAGCGAGTTGTCGGGAGGCCAGCAGCAACGGGTGGCGGTAGCGCGCGCCCTGGTGCTGGAGCCTCAGGTGCTGCTCTTCGACGAGCCCCTGTCGAACCTCGACGCCAAGCTTCGCCGCCGGGTGCGCGAGGACATCCGAGAGCTGCAGCAGAAGCTGGGCATCACCTCCGTTTACGTGACTCACGATCAGCAGGAGGCGCTCGCGGTCTCCGATCGGATCATCGTGATGAACGAAGCGGTGATCGCACAGGAAGGGAGCCCGGAGGAGCTCTACGAGTCGCCGGCGGATGTCTTCGTTGCCGACTTCATCGGTGACGCGAACCTGGTCGACGGCGAGATCATCGCGGTGGACGACGCGACGGCCACGGTCCGCATCGGGCCGGTGGAGACCCGCCTTCACCGGCGCGGCCGGTCTCCCGGTCCGGCAAAGGTCGCGATTCGTCCCGAGTCGGTGGTCCTCGAGCCGCGCCGCACCGGCGCGGGGATTCCGGGGACGGTGGCGAAAGCGGTCTACCTGGGAAGCCACATGGAGTATGCGGTGGAGACCGCGCTGGGAGAGTTGTTCGTGATTCAGCACCGGATCGATGCGCCACTGGCCAGCGGCGTCGAGGTCACGGTCCAGCTCACCACTCGAGGCGTGAGCCTGGTTCGAGCCTGAACCACGCTTCTCGCCGTGCGGAAGCCCGCCATGGCCAGGGAAACGTCTCCCTTGTCGTGCAAGGAGTATCGAGGAAGTACACGCGTTCGAGTCGTTTGTTCCCGTTATTGACTTGATTAGGAGGGTGTCGGTAACTGAATTTCCAGGTTACGGAGGTCACTACATCGAACCGATGCTCCATAGTGGCTGGAACTACCAACTGCGCCCGTGATGAAGTTGGAAACTTTAATAGGATCAGTGTCCTTAGCGGGAATCCACGAGAAACAACGAGTGGGGGAACTACCATCAAAGTGGGAAGCGCAATGCGCGTTCCATACTCCGGTGACGATGCGGAGGCGAGGGCGTTTTCGCATGGAGTTTCCGGGTCGTTCCGCCGGCGAATGCGCGGTATCGAACCTGTGCTAGTCTCGCCCGCGCATCGACGAGGGTCGCTCCGTTCCTGCGCGCCGTGACCGCCTTCTCCACCGTGACCGAATACCGCGCCGTGTGCGGCGAGTCGCCCATGTGGGTGCCCGGCGAACAGTGCCTGTACTGGACGGACTGGGCGGAAAAGAAGGTTTTCCGCCACCACCCGGCGAGCGGCGAGTCATCGTGCTGGAGTCTCGCCGTGACGCCGGGCTGCCTGGTCGCGCGTCGCGGCGGCGGGCTTGCCGCGGCATGCGCCAACGGATTTCATTTCTTCGAGCCCGCGGGCGGCATCCTGACCTTCATCGTGGATCCCGATCCGGATCACTCCGATACCGAGCTGAACGACGGCAAGTGCGACCGGCAGGGCCGATTCTGGGCGGGCAGCATGCACTCGCCCGGCATCGAGCCCAAGGGCGCGCTCTTCCGCCTCGACGCCGATCACTCTTGCCGGCGTATGGGGCCACCGCTCGTGATCGCCAACGGTGTTGCTTTCAGCCCGGACGGCCGCGTGATGTACTTCGGCGACTCGGGCACCCGGCTGATTCGGGCCTGCGACTACGATCTCGAGAACGGCACTTTCTCGAACGCGCACGTCTTCGCGCGGATCGAGCCGCCGGGCCTGCCGGACGGCTCGACCGTCGATGCCGAGGGATTCCTCTGGAGCGCGCAGTACGACGGGTGGCGCGTCGTGCGCTACGCTCCGAATGGCCGGGTCGACCGAGTGATCGAATTGCCGGTACGCCAGCCGACGAGCTGTATCTTCGGTGGCGAGAACCTCGACGTGCTCTACGTCACCACCGCCCGCTTCGAGCAGAGCGAAGACGAGCTCGAATCCCAGCCTCTGGCCGGCAGGTTGCTCGCCCTCGATGTCGGAGTCCGGGGGCTACCCGAACCCGCTTTCACCGGCTGACGCGCGTTCCGCCGGCGTTGGCCTCTTTCCGCGCGCTTTCGAGGAGGGCGAGGGCGGCCACCCGTCCGGATCGATCGCAGTCCTTAAGCGACGGCGAGATCGAGCGAGTGCAACGCCGGGCATCTACGAGGATGCTTTTCGATTTTGGGTTGACACCGACTCAAGTAACTACAAAACTAGTTATATGGATGGACACAGACATCTCCAACCACCGAGCGCGCCCGCGCTGGCGGTGGAGGAAGCGGCGCAGGGGTTCGCCGCGGTCGGTTCGGAGCCGAGGCTCATGGTGCTGCGCGTGCTCGTCCGCGCCGGCACCGAGGGCCTCACGGTGGGCGAGATCCAGGGACGTGTGGCCCTGCCCGCCTCCACCCTGGCCCACCACCTCCGATTTCTCGCCGCGGGTGGGCTGATCGAGCAGGAACGGAGGGGCCGGGCGGTAGTCAGCCGCGCTGCATACGCTCGGATCGAGTCCCTTGCGGCCTTCCTGCTGGACGAGTGCTGCACGGATGCGCGGCCGTCGCCACAGGCGCTCGCGGCGCGGGCGGCACTGGAGAGCTGAGGCCATGACCGAGCTCGTGTTGCGAAGCGTGCACGGGCTGCGCGCCAACGCCCGCGGCCTCCTCTCCGTCTGGGGACTCATCGTCGCCATCCCGCTCGTGGTGGCGTTGCTGGATCCGGAGAGCCTCGAGGACATCCTGCACATCGCACTCGAGGCGTTCGGCGGAACCCTGCCCTACATCGCGGTCGCGGTCCTGCTCATCGCGGGCCTCAAGGCGACCGGGGCCGAGGGGCTCGTGGCCCGCGCCTTCGAGGGTCGCGAGACGCGGATGATCGTGCTCGCGGCCCTCTTCGGCGGCCTCGCTCCCTTCTGCTCCTGCGAGGTGATCCCCTTCATCGCCGGTCTCCTCGCGGCCGGCGTGCCCCTTTCCGCCATCATGGCGTTCTGGCTGTCTTCACCCCTCATCGACCCGCCCACCGTGGTCATCACCGCCGCCGCGCTCGGCTGGGACTTCGCGGTGGGCAAGGCGGTCGCCGCGGTCGGCATGGGACTGTTGGGGGGCTTCGGAGTTCGCCTGCTGGTTTACGGCGGCGCCTTCGCCTCTCCGTTGCGCGAGGGTGCGGGCAGAGGATGCGGAAGCGGCTGCGGAAGCGGTGGGGCTCGAGCGAACGTCGAGGCGGCGGCGGTATGGCGATTCTGGGAAGAGGCGCAACGCATGGCGACCTTCCGCTCGGAAGCGCTGGCGAGCGCCCGATTCCTCGTCAAGTGGCTCGCGCTCGCCTACCTGCTGGAGGCTCTGCTCATTACCTATGTACCGGCCGAGGCGATCGCCGGCCTGGTGGGTGGCGAAGGGCTCTCGGCCATCGTGGTCGGGGCGCTGGTCGGCGCTCCCGCCTACCTCAACGGCTACGCCGCTCCCGCCCTCGTTGCCGGTTTGATGGAGCAGGGGATGAGCGCGGGCTCGGCGATGGCGTTCATGGTTGCGGGCGCGGTGAGCTGCATTCCGGCCATGGTCGCGGTGTGGTCGCTGGTGCGACGGGAAGTGTTCTTCGCCTACGTGTGCTTCGGCATCGCAGGTGCTGTCGCGGCCGGCGTGCTGTTCGGCGCTCTCATCGCCTGAGCTTCGGCACGGGGCAGGCACGCGCCTCGTCTCGGGCTGGTCTTCGAGTTGACCGTGATCAGGGATGATGTGACAGAATTGTTACAATTTTGTGAAAGGGCGACGGACGGCTGCAGGGGGTGATCGGACGAAACGGGACCCCGTATCGGGTCGAGTTGTGGGCGGGCGCTGCCGCCGCGGCGGTCGTGCTCACTCAGTCCATGGCCTTCGGCGTATCCCTGCACGAGCCCCATATTGGTAGTGGCGCTCTGGGTGCGCTCGCCGGCCTCGTCGCCGCGGTGTGTCTCTGCCTCGCCTCGTCGCTCGCGGGCGGCACGTCCGCGCTGATCAGCGCACCGACGGGGCCGATACTGGTGCTGCTGGTCGCCATCACGGGAGCCTTCTCGCGTTCGGGTCTCCAGGGGCCGGAAGTCTTGCAGGCGCTCGGTGTGGTCATCGTCCTCGCCGGCATCATGCAGGCCATCGTGGGCCTCAGCGGCGGGGGACGCATCATCAAGCTCATGCCGGTTCCGGTCATCGCCGGATTCATGACCGGGTCCGGTCTCCTCATGATTGCAGGCCAGATCGATCCCTTCACCGGCGGAACCTGGGGACGCTTGTGGCATGGCGGCCGACTCGGCGTAGCCTGGGAGCCGCTCCTTGCCTCGGTGCTTGCCATCACGTGCATGCATTTCGGCAGCCGCCGGCAATTCCCGGTCCCGGCGCCCCTCCTCGGGCTCATCGCGGGTACCGCCGCATTCCACGCGTTCCGCGCCATTGCCGGCGGCGTGGCCGATGCGGATTGGCTCGTGGGTCCACTTCCCGGTAGTGACGCCTTCGTGGTGGTCGAATGGTGGACGCTGCCCCGCGATCTGCCCTGGGGGCTGGTGTTCGCCTCGGCGGTGGCGCTGTGCGTGCTCGCGTCGCTCGATACGCTGCTGACCTGCGTGCTCGTCGACACCCGCACCGGCCGGCGCCACGATGCCCGACGGGAGCTCGTGGGACAGGGTGTCGGTCACGTGCTGTGTGGACTCGGAGGCGGGCTCGCCGGGGCGGGGACCACCGCCGCGACCATGGTGGCGGCGGAAGCCCGGGGAGGGCGGCGTTCCGGCGTCGGCTGCGCGCTGGCCCTCGCCTGCCTCGTGCTCGTGTTCCACGATGTCACGAGCTGGGTGCCGCGAAGCGTGCTTGCGGCAATCGTCGTGCACGCCGCCATCGGGCTGCTCGGCCTCGATGTGTTCGCGTGGTGGCGCCGCCGCCGTACCCGCGCCGACGCGCTGGTGGCGCTGCTCGTCACCGCGGTGACGGTCGCCTTCGACCTGATGGTGGCGGTCGGTGCCGGGGTGCTGATCATGATCATCCGCTACATGGCCGACCAGATCGGGCGTCCCGTGGTCCTTCGCCGGGTTACGGCGCGGACCCACCGGTCACAGCGCGATCGCTCGGCGCGCGAGCGGGACGCGCTCGACGAGCACGGCGACGCGGTGGTGCTCTACGAGCTGCGCGGTGCGCTGTTTTTCGGCACCACGGATCGCCTCTTCGAGGAAATGGAGCCGGACCTGAACGCCGGACGGCGCATCATTCTCTCTCTGCGCCGCGTTTCCCGGGTGGACCTGAGCGGGGCGAGGCTTCTGCACCAGATGGCGAGGCGCGCGCGGGAGAACGGAGGCGAGCTGGCATTCGCCAACGTGCACCGGTACATCGGCCTCGGACGCAATGTGCGCAAGGCGCTGCGCCGCGCGCACCTTCGCGATGACGGAGTGCGGGTGCGCACCTACCGCAGCTCCGATGTCGCGTTCGAAGAGGCGGAGAACGCACTGCTCGAGGAGCTCGGCGTGCGCACGCCCGCTTCCCGGGAGACCTGTGCGCTCGCGGATTCGGAGCTCTGCGCACGGCTGAACGAAGAAGAGGTCCGCACTCTGAGCGCCTTCATGCGCAGGAAGACGGTGGGGGCGGGCAGCGCGGTCTATCGGGCCGGCGAGCGGGGCGGGATGCTCTATGTCGTGGGGCGCGGCATCGTGGACATCCGCCTGCGCACCGGGCGCAAGCAGTACAGCCGTCTCGCCCGCATCGGGCCGGGCATGGTCTTCGGCGGGGCGGGCTTCAACGTTCCGGGTACGCACACCGCGTCGGCGGTCGCGACCGAGCCCTGCGAGTTCCACATCCTCGAACGGCGGAGCTTCGAGCGGCTCGCGAAGGCCCATCCGGCCCTTGCGCTGTCCTTGCTCGATGTCCTGGTGGGCGAGCTGGGGAGGCGCCTGCGCGTTGCGCACCTGGAGATCTATCAGCTCAACCAGTACTGAGGCGAACCGGGTCGGGGCCCCGGACGGCGGCCCCTCTCACTCGTTCCACGCGTCGCGGAGGAAGCGCAGCCAGTTCTCGCCCAGCACTTTCCGGACGCGGGACTCGCTCCAGCCGCGCCGCAGCATCGCCGTGCAGAGGTTGGGGAACTCTCCGATCCTGGCCAGACCATCGGGGAGGCGTGGAACCCGTGGTGTGCCCGGCACGAGCAGGCGTCCGTGGCCCTTGTCCCGGCGCAGCCACTCGAAGAAGGCGAGGTCCTGATCCTGGGTGAAGTCGGTGCCGACCCCGACCGCATCCTCGCCGGCCACGTCGATCACGTATTCGAACACCTCAACGCACTGCTCCACCGTGGTCTCGTCGCCCCAGGGCAGGAAGGGCGGATAGGTCGCGACGCCGATCAACCCGCCCCGCTCCGCCACCGCCCGCAGTTCGTCGTCCGCCTTGTTTCGCGGGTGCTCCATGATTCCGGAAGGGCAGCAGTGGGTGTAGGCGACCGGCTTCGCCGAATGGCACACCGCGTCTGCGCTGGTCTTCGGGCCGACGTGGGAGAGGTCCACCAGCACCCCGCATCGGTTCATCTCGTCGATGACATCGCGCCCGAAGTCGGAAAGCCCGCCGTCGTGCGACTCCCAGCAACCGCTGCCCACGAGGTTCTGGGTGTTGTAGGTGAGCTGCATCACGCGCACCCCGAGATCCCGGAACAGCTCGACGAACTCGGCCCGGTCCTCGAGTGCAGAGGTGTTCTGCCAGCCGAGGATGACGCCGGTGTGCGCCTCTGCCTTCGCGCGTCGGATGTCCGCGGTGCAATGCACGGGAATGAGGAGGTCGTCGTGCTCCCGGAACCAACGCTTCCACTGCGCGATGTTCTCCATCGTCGCGCGAAACCCCTCCCAGACCGAGCAGGTGCAGTTCGCCGCGCTCAGTCCGCCCGCCCGCATGTCCTCGAACACGGACCGGCTCCATTTCGAGATGATCAGTCCATCGATGACGATGGCGTCTTCGTGCAGGGCAGCGGAGTCCATGCCTTGGCCTCTCTTCGACACCCTTCGAGGGACGGGGAACGTATCACGCGACGCTCGGCCGCGCCGCGTCGCGGGAGCTCGGCCTCGCGTCAAAGGCGCCGGATGGCCGACTCACCCGCGCCGCTTCTCCCGTCTTCGCGAAGTGACGCCGATGACCGGCTCGACCTCTCCGAGCGCCCCCATCGGGATGTGGCAGCGGATGCGGTGTCCGGACCCGGTCTCCTGCACCGGGGGCGGCTCGGTGTCGCATATCTCGCCGATCCGACGCGGGCAGCGGGTGGCGAAGCGGCAGCCGGGCGGAGGGGCCAGCGCGCTCGGGATCTCGCCCTCGAGCCGGATACGCTTCTGCTCCACCCGGGGATCGGGCACCGACACCGCGGACAGCAGCGCTTCGGTGTAGGGATGGTAGGGAGGCTCCAGCACTTCCCCGGCCGATCCGTACTCCATCACCTGGCCGAGGTACATCACGACGATCGAATCCGAGAGATAGCGCACCACCCCGAGATCGTGGCTGATAAAGAGCATGGTGGTGCGATGGCGATCCTGCACCTCGATCAGCAGGTTGATGATTGCCGCCTGCACCGACACGTCGAGGGCCGAGACCGGCTCGTCGGCGATCACCATCGCAGGATTGCCGGCAAAGGCGCGGGCGACCGCGATGCGCTGCTTCTGTCCCCCCGAGAGCTGCCGGGGCTTGCGACGCGCAAACGCGCGCGGCAGACGCACCATCTCCAGCAGCTCGCCGACCCGCTCGTCGATCTCCCCCCGCCGGCTCGCGACGCCGAGCTTGCGAATCGCCCTGCCGATCGCCGAGCCCACCGAACGGCTCGGGTTGAGCGTGCCGTCGGGGTTCTGGAACACCATCTGGAGGGCCGCGATGAGCTCCGGCCGGCGACGGGTGACGGGAATCATCGCGATGTGCTCGCCGTCGAACTCGATCTCGCCCCCGGTCGCGGTGTCGAGACCGGTGAGTACCCTGGCGAAGGTCGACTTGCCGCAGCCCGATTCGCCCACGATGGCGAGGGTGTGACCGCGCCTCGCGTTGAAGGTCACCTGCTCGTTGGCCCGGATGTAGCGCCTGGAGGTTCCCGACAGCACCGCCTTCAAGGACATGTCGCGTTGCTCGTAGAACTTGTCGAGGCGCTCGACTCTGAGTGCCCGTTCCGGGAGCGACGCGTGGTCGTGAGCAGCGGCCGCCGGCGGTGGGGGAGAGCGCCCGATCTCCTTCCACCGCCGGCACCGGACCCGGTGCGTGGCGCTCTCCGGCAGGGACTCCATTTCGAGCGCGCCTCGATCGCATCGGCCTGCCGCGAAGTGGTGGCAGCGAGGGCCGAAGGCGCAGCCCGGGGCTCGTTCGTGAGGCAATGCGAGCTGGCCCGGGATCGGGACCAGGGGGCGTGAACGCTTGTCGGCGTCGAGATCCGGGATGCATTCCAGCAGGCCGCGGGTGTAGGGGTGGCGGGTGTGTTCGAAGACCTCGTGAATCGTGCCTTCCTCGACCACCTCGCCCGAGTACATCACGCACACCCGGTCGCAGACCTTCACGATCAGACCGAGGTTGTGCGAGATGTAGAGCAACGATGTGCCGTACTTGCGCCGCAGGTCCGCGATGAGATCGACGACGCTCGCTTCCACCGTCACGTCGAGCGCGGTGGTCGGCTCGTCGAGCACCAGCAGGGAGGGGTTGGACAGGAAGGCCATCGCGATGACCACGCGCTGCTGCTGTCCGCCGGAGAGCTGGTGCGGATAGCGGCGCATCACCGCCTCCGGATCCGGCATGTTCACGTCCCCGAGGATCTCGACCGCCCGGGCCTGCGCCTCCTTGCGCGACGCCCCTTCGTGCTCCATCGGCACCTCCATGAGCTGGAATCCCACCGGCATGCAGGGATTCAGCGCGCTCATCGGTTCCTGGTACACCATCGCGATCTCCGAGCCCCGGATGCGCCGCAGCTCGGCCGGAGCAAGGGTGGCCATGTCGCGCCCTTCGAAGCGCACGCGGCCCCGCACGATGCGGCCGTTGCGGCCGAGGTAGCGCATGACCGCCATCGCCACCGTGGTCTTGCCGCAGCCCGATTCGCCGACCAGCCCGACGCTCTCGCCGCGGCGGATGGTGAGGGAGACCTGCGGGACCGCCGGGACCGCACCCGACCTCACGAAGTACGAGACGCCGAGGTCCTCTATCTGCAGCACTGCGGTCTCGGGGGCGCCGAGCCTCCCGCGCGTTCGTGAATGCGTGGCCGCCATCAGTCGCTGCGGGAGAGCTCGTGAATGCCGTCGGCGAGCAGATTGAAGCCGATCACCAGGCTCGAGATGGCCAGACAGGGGAAGAGCGCCATGTGCGGCCAGACCAGGATCATCGCGCTGGTCTCCTTCACCATGCCGCCCCAGTCCGGGTCCGGCGGAGGCAGGCCGAGGCCGAGAAAGCCGAGAATGCCGATGGTGATGGTGGTGTAGCCCATGCGCAGACACGCATCGACGATGAGAGGTCCCCGCGCGTTGGGCAGAAGCTCCACCACCATGATGTAGAACGGCTTCTCCCCGCGCAGCTTTGCGGCCTCCACGTACTCCTGGGCGCGCAGGTCGAGCACCAGGCCGCGCACGATTCGGCTGATGCCGGGAGACGATGCGAAGGTGACCGCGAAGATGATGTTCAGCGCCGACGCCCCGAAGGTGGTGATCAGGATGATGTAGAGGATCAACACGGGGAAGGACAGCACGATGTCGGCGACGAAGCCGATCGCATCGTCCAGCCAGCCTCCGAAGTAGCCGGCAACCATGCCCATGGTGGCGCCGACGAGGTAGGCGCAGAGCACCGAGACCGGGGCCAGGATCAGCACGATCTGGGCGCCCCAGATGAGGCGCGACCAGATGTCGCGCCCGAGATGGTCGGTGCCGAGCCAGTGTGGCGCTCCCCACCACCCGGGAGTGGGGTCGGCGAGGGCGCTGAAGTCCTGCGCATTGGGGTGGTAGGCGGTGAGCAGCGGCGCGCAGATCGCGATGAGCACCCACAGGCCCACGAGTCCCGCGCCCACGATCGCCGCCGGCGACTCCCGCACTTGTCCGAGCGAGCAGAGCAGGCCGACGAATGCCCGCTCGCCGCCGTTGCCGGTGGCGGTCCCGTTCATCGCCGGGTCACGACCCGGCGTGGCCGGAACCGGGTTCGTGGATTCCCGCTGGCGTAGAAGTTTCCCCGCCACCTCGGCTCGGGTGGATTCCCGATTGCGCGGGAATGACGAAGGCCAAACCGGGTACTACCTCCCGTCATTCCCGCGCAAGCGGGAATCCACGGGTCACGAAGAATCTTCTTCATTTTGATGAGAGACTAGGTGAAGCGGATGCGCGGGTTGAGGTACATGTAGCCCACGTCGCCGATGAAGCGGGTGGTGACCGCGACGAAGAGGGCGACCACCGTGGTTGCCTCGACCAGAGTGATGTCGCCGAACAACGCCGCTTCGAGCAGCAGGCGCCCGAATCCGGGGTAGGCGAAGACCACTTCGGTCACCACCACGCCACTGATCAGCCAGTTGACCTGGAGCAGGATTACCGTGAACGGCGTGATCATCGCGTTGCGCAGCGCGTGGCGCAGGATCACGGTGCGATAAGGCAGCCCCTTGAGGATAGCGGTGCGGATGAAGTCCTTGGTCATCACCTCGACCATCGAGCCGCGCATCATGCGCGCCACGTATCCGAAGTCGTAGAGCACCAGGACCGTCACCGGCAGCACCAGTTGCGACGCCACCGACCACTCGGGGCTCGCTACGAGCGGGCTGGTGCCGGGCAGCCAGCGCAGCGAGACCACGAAGATCGACATGAGGATGACGGCGGAGGCGAACTGGGGGATCGAGATCAGGGTCACTCCGGTGAGCGAGAGCACCCGGTCGGTCCGGGTGCCCTCGCGCATGCCCGACACCACTCCGAACACCAGTGACAGGGGCACGATGATCGCGAATGCGATCGCGGCGAGCAGCGCGGTGTTGGCGAGCCGGTCCCAGATGATGTCGTTGACCGGGGCCTTGAACAGGATGGAGTAGCCGAAGTTGCCGAAGTACTGGTGGCCACGCGGATCGGCAAACCCGAGTCCGAGCTCCGGATCGCTCAAGGGATCCTCGATCACCCCGGTGAGTACGCCGATCCAGCGCACGTAGCGCACCAGCAACGGGTCGTCCAGGTTGAGCTTCTTGAACAGAATCGCCTTCTGCTCGGGGCTCGCGTACTGCCCGAGGGTCTTGCTGGCGACGTTCCCGGGAAAGAACTCCATGATCGCGAACACGAGAAACGACGCCACCGCCATGATCAGAACCATGAGGGCGAAGCGTCTGATGATGAACGCCGCCATCACTCGTCGCCCGAGCCGCCTTCGAGTCCGGGCGGGCACATCACTATGGCCATCTTCATCACGTCACCCCGGGCGATAGCCGGCTCGGCCGCGCTACGGGGCCGAAACGGCGGGCGGGAGTGTTCCCTGCCCGCCGGGTGATCGGCCGTCGTCGCCGGATCAGGCTTCGATACCGAGCTCTTCGCCGTACATGAAGGTGCTCGGGTGCATGCGAAATCCCTGCACGCGCTTGTCCATGAACGTGAAGACGTTCCGCCACAGGGGCTGAGCGATCGGCCCGTCCTCCTGCATGATCTTCTCGAGCTGCGCGGTGAGCGCCCGCCGGTCTTCGAGGTCGAAGGTCCCTTCCGCCTCCGTGAGGATCCGATCGAAGTCCGGATTTGCGTACTCCGATTCGTTCCACGGGACTCCGCTGCGGTAGGCCAGTCCCAGCACCATCACCCCGAGAGGCCGATGGCCCCAGGTGGTGTAGGTGACCGGGGCCTTGTCCCAGAGCTCCCCCCACAACGCGAGCGGCACGATGTTGATCTTGGCCTGGATGTTGGACGCCTTCCATTGCTCGACCAGGACCTGCACCGCCTGCTTGACCCAGTCCGTATCCCGCGCGGTGATCTCGAACTCCAGGCCCTCGGCATAGCCCGCCTCCGCGAGCAGGCGTTTCGCCTCCTCGGGATGCTGGCCCATCGCGGGGAGCTCTGCGTACTCGGGGTGGATGGGACACACGTGGTGGTGCTCGCCTTCGGTGCCGAGGCCCCGCACCGCCCCCTCGATCACCGGCCCCGGATCGGTGGCCAGACGCAACGCCATGCGCACCCGCGGATCGTTGAAGGGCGGCTGGGTGCACTTGCCGCGAACGACTGCGGTTCCGGCCGAGGTTGCACGGTACAGTTGCAGGTGCGCCATGTGTTGCAGCGCATCGAGCTGATGGATGCCGGCCTCTTCGATGCCGTGCACCTGGTTCGACGCAAGCGCGCCGATCCCGGCGGCGGCGTCGTCTCCCAGGTCCACGATCTCGATGGCGTCGAGCCAGGGCCCTTCGCCCCAGTAGTCCGAGCGCGCCACGAAGCGACCGCGCTTCTGGACTTCGTACTCGACCAGCTCGAACGCGCCGGTGCCGTTCGAGCCCACCCCGAAGACTCCGTCTTCCTCCGGGTCGAGCATCGCGATGGGGTAGTGGTAGAGATGCTCCGGCAGTGCGAGCTGCGGAACCTTGAGGTTGAGGCGCAGGGTGTGGGAGTCGATGCGCTCGATCGCATTGGCGTCCCACAGGCGGGTGGTCTTGTTGCCCGAGTCGTCCGTGTACTCCTCCAGCATGTAGCCCTTCATGAGTCCGAGCGCCGAGGATCCGGTCTCCGGGTCGAGCACGTGCTGCAGGTTCCAGATCGCGTCGTCGGCGGTGAACTCCCGTCCGTTGCGCCACTTGACGCCCTTGCGTACGTGCAGGGTCCAGGTCTTGAGGTCCGCGCTCGGCTCCCACCGCTCCAGCAACAGCGGGCGGGTGATGTTGTCGTGGCCGGTGCGCGCCAGGTACTCGCAAACCTGGGCGCAGACGTTGGCCTGGGAGTGCCACTTGAAGATATGGGGGTTCGTGACTTCGAAGATCTTCTTGCCGATCTTCAGCGTGCCGCCCTTGGGCAGCGCCGCCCTGGCCTCTCGTATCGGCCCTCCCCCGACCATGATCGAGGCCGCGCTCGCCGACAACCCCAGCAGGGTGGCGGTGCGCAGGAATTCCCGGCGCCCGATTCGCCCCTCTCCGAGGTAGCCCCGGAGCTTCGCGATGTAAGGATGCTCACGTGATGTCGCCATGATTCGTCCTCTCTTTCGAAAACAACTTCCTCGATAACCGTCCCTCTATCCAGTCTCCCTGGGTCGGGAGCATACGCCGGGCACGTATGCTGCGAAAGGAACGCCGACACCGGTCGAGCCCCCTCGGCGCAGGCTCCGCGACGGTCACGGACCCCCCGGGACTGGACTTGCCCTGACCCGACGCGGACACTCGTGTCATGTTGCATGAGCATCCATGTGGCGAAACTGAGCGCGCTTGCAGGGGAATTGTCGTGCTCCCTCGTTTTTCGTGGATTCCCTTGGTCCGCGGGAATCCGTTGCTGAATTCCCTTCCCAGATTGCGGGGTCGGCTTCCGCCATGGACGGCGTTCAGCGGAGAGTTCCTGGTGGATGGACCGCGGGCGGAGACCCTCGGAAGGCAGCCGACTTGAAGTGTCGCAACGCCGATATCGTGTTCTTCGTGACGCGATCCGCCTATCCGGCGCGCGGCGCGCCACTCGGGGACTATCTTTCGACTGAACGCTTCGCCGCCAACGACCCGGACATCGATGTTGCGGTCCTGACCTTCGGCGAGCCCGCGACGAAGATCTGTATCCGCGAGCGCCGCATTTGCATTCACCAGCCCGACACGGGTTGGATAGATCTCTCCAAGGGCCGGGTCTTCGTCTACTTCCCCGTTTCGTTCGAGCTCGAGGATGTCGCATTGCGGCCTCCCGACGACAGCGGGGGACCTTCCTCATTCGCGCATCGGCAATGGCGCGTAGTCACGGAATTGCTGGAAAACACGCTGCCGACCTATGGCGCGTGCATCAACCATCCCGCCCGATCGCGCCTCGCCTGCAACAAGCTCCACCAGCGTTCGGCCTTGCGCTCCGAACGCCTGCGCTTCATTCCGGGGCTGGTCACCAACGATTTCGCGATTTCCCCGGAGGAGCATCGGGCCGCCGATCGACTCATCGTCAAGTACATCTCTGAAGGTGGGGACCCGGATGAAGAGGATTCAACGCAGTTGCGCGCGGTGAGCGAGCTCATTGCCGGACATCAAGATGGGACGCCGCGAATGCACCAGGAGCTTCTCCTGTCGGACCACGAAGTGCGTTTCTACGTGTTCGAGGATGAGGTGCACGCCGTGCGAATCGAGGTGCAGGACAAGATTCGGCTTCCGGACGTTCGCGATCAGGCACGAACGCCGGACGAGTTCTCGTTGACCGACCGGTACGACGCCTGGTTCGGGGAGCTTCGCCAATGCGTGAAGGGCCTCGGCCTCTGCTACGCAGTTATCGATGCGATTCCGACCGGTAGAGGACTCGAGCTGCTCGAGGTCAACGTGAACGGCACGTGGCAATGGCTCCCGGACCCCATTGCGAGAAGGCTCACGGACGCCTTCCACGCCCTGCTGCGGCGCAAGCTCGCTCGACCGATCTAGCGGCACTATCTCACCGATTTCCTGCTGCGGACACCAATCTGCTCGCGCTAGCGGGCCGGACTCCCTCGAGCCGCTTCGACGTAGTGTCGGCTACCTGCTGCGCTCCGCAATCCCTGCTCCGCTTGCAGGCCGGGGCAAGCCATCCTTGGCTTGCCCGCTCGCCGGGACGAAGTGCCACCGGCACTTCGTCTGGTTCCGGCTCGCCCTACAGCGTCTCTCGGTCCGTGCGCCCCGCTATCGCGGCACCTTGGCGCCCTCGCTACGAAAATCGGTGAGACATTGCCACTAGTCGTAAAGCACCACGCAGCGCACCTCGATGCTCCAGCGATCGGGCGCGTCGGGCGCGGTCGTCGGGTCTTCGAACGCACTGTGAAAGCTGAAGGTGCAGGGGACGTCCGGACTCGCCGCGTCCGCGTTCACGCCCTTCGAGCGCGCCAGACCTCCCGCCGAATCCCACTGCTTTATCAGCAGCGGCTCGTCTCGGGTCAGGGCGGGATAGAAGTACCAGCGATGCTCGTCGGAGTGCTTCGCAAAGTAGTTCTCGCCGATCCGATCGGCGTAGTGGACCTCGAAGACCACCAGATCGTCGGGATGTACGCTCGTCGCATCGCAGAGCGCGAGCGGATGGACGGCCACCGGCTCGCGGGAGATACTTCGCCAGAGATTGATGATCGCGAAGCGGCCCGCTTCGAGGGTGCGCGTCACGCTCGTCTCGTCGAGGAGCGTAGCGCCCTCCGGCAACCGGGTGCGGTACGTGTCATTGCCGGTGGGCGGTCCGGCCAGGTCGAGCAAGCGCTGCGGCCCGCTGGCCAGCGTGTAGTCTCCGTGCACCAGGTGTATGGGAGGCTGCACCGGCTGCCCGCCTTCGCTGCGGCGCCCGCTCCGATTGCCGAAAGCCGATCGGATGTTGTGGTCGAAGGCTGCGACGCGGCGCGCAGCGGTAGCCTCCCGGACGATGCTCGCACACTGCGGGTAGTAGCGGCCCACCACCTCGTCGTGGTTCAGAAAGTCGACATCGCCGGCTTCCAGGGGGTGTTCGAGCAATTCGAAGCCGTTGACGTCGAGCGTGGGGCGTTGCGATCCGCGGAGGCGCCGTGCGTCATGAACCGGCATCTGCCGCTCTTCCAGATCGACGCCGGTCGTGCCGCTGTCGGTGCCGCCGGCGTCCCGGCGCGTGAACACCTTGCCGTTGCGGTAGAGCGAGCTCGTCACCGACGCCGCCATGTAGGTGAACGCGCCGGTTCGCACCGCGTCGCTATGCGATTCCGATGTCATCGCTCGGGTCAGCTCGGGCGGGATGCCTCGTGAATGGAGATACGGTGCATGACGCGCCGCTGCCCATAGTAGTCGTTGAGCGCGAAGTGCAGCACGCAACGGTTGTCCCAGATGCCGAGGCAGTGGTGGCGCCAGCGATAGCGGCAGGTGAACTCGAGCCGCTCCCCATGGCGCCAGAGAAACTCGAGCAGGGGGCGGCTTTCCTCGCGATTCATGCCGCTGAAGTGGGAGGTGAAGGCGCGGTTGACGTAGAGGGAGCGCCGGCCCGACTCGGGATGGCGGCGCACCACCGGGTGCTCGTGCTCGATGACCTCGGTGCTGGCGCGGGCATGGGTGCTCGCGTTGAAGGTACGGTCTTCGGGTCGGGGGGCGTGCTCGCGGGCAACCGCGGGGAAGCGCGCCGCCTCGCCTCCGTAGGGCATCGCCGAGGTGTGGACCGCGCGCAACCCCTCGAGCATCTCCTTCATGCCCTCCGACAGGGTCTCGCAGGCAAGGTACTGGTTCGAGAACAGGGTGTCGCCGCCGTGGGTCGGGGCTTCCTTGATGTACACCACGCTGCCGAGGTTGGGACGTTCCCGGTAGGTCACGTCGGCGTGCCAGAATCCTCCCAGGTTGAGCGACCGGTCGCGCGGCTCCTTGACGATCTGGTAGACCTCGGGGTGGCCTTCGAGGGCGGGCATGCGCAAGGGGTAGACGAAGGGCTCCTCGTCGACTTCCCCGAAACGGGCGGCGAAGTCGCGCTGCTGATCGGGGTTCAGTTCCTGGTCGGGAAAGAAGATCACCAGGTGGTCGAGCAAGGCCCGGCGGATCGCCGCAAAGCACGACTCGCCGAGCGGCGCCGCGAGGTCGACACCGCGAATCTCCGCGCCGAGCGCGCCCGACAGCGGCGCTATCCGAATGTCTCCCGCGCTTTGCATCCTGCTGGTTTGAAGTTCGTTCCGGCGTCGAATCAGCCGGGCGCGATTCTACCGGAGCGCCGCCGTGTCGCGGCGACGGCCAAGCGAGTCGCCACTGCCATCTCCCGAGCTTCCACGTCCCCCGCCGCGCTTTGGGACGCGGGTGCGATGGTATAGTGGCCCGCCGAACGGCACCCGGACAAGGAGCGCGACATGGCGGCGACGATGCGGAACTTGAGGTACGACACCCAGGACCTCTGGCGCAAGGACCGCGACCACAATGTCCATCCGTGGACGGACTTTGCCACCTTCAAGGAGCAGGGCTCGCTGGTGGTGGCGGAGTCGGAGGGCTGCTACGTCTACGACTCGGACGGCGCGCGCTACCTCGACGGGATCGGCGGCCTGTGGTGCGTCAACATCGGCTACGGCAACGAGGAGATGGCGCTGGCGATCGCGGAGCAGGCGCGGCGCATGACCTACTACTCGACGTTCGGCCACATCACCACCCCGCCCGCGGCGGAGCTCGCCGCGAAGCTCGCGGAGCTCGCGCCGGGCCCCCTCAACCACGTGTTCTTCGGCACCGGCGGTTCCATGTCGAACGACACCGCCATCCGCATCATTCACTTCTACTTCAACCGCCTCGGCAAGAAGAACAAGAAGAAGATCATCGCGCGCACCGACGGCTACCACGGCAGCACCTACCTCGCGATGTCGATGACGGGAGTCGCCTTCGACCACCAGGGCTTCGACCTCGCGCCGGACCTCGTGCGACACATCCCCAACCCCAATCCTTACCGCCGCCCCGAGGGCATGTCGATGGATGCCTTCTGCGACGAGAAGGTGGCGGACCTTGAGAACGCCATTCTCGATCTGGGGCCGGATAACGTCGCCGCCTTCATCGCCGAGCCCATCATGGGCGCGGGCGGGGTCGTCGTCCCGCCGCCCGGCTATCACCGGCGCACGAAAGAAGTGTGCGAGAAGTACGAAGTGCTCTACATCTCCGACGAGGTGGTGACCGGCTTCGGGCGCCTCGGACACTTCTTCGCCTCCGAGCCCGTCTTCGACTTCGTCCCCGACATCATCACCTGCGCCAAGGGCCTCAGCTCGGGATACCTGCCCCTGTCGGCGACCATCCTCTCCGATGAGATCTACGACGTGATCAGCGTGCCGCAGGCCGACGGCGCGCTCTTCACCCACGGCTTCACCTACTCGGGTCACCCGGTGTGCTGCGCCGCGGGGCTCAAGAATATCGAGATCATGGAGCGCGACGACATCTGTGGTCACGTGCTGGAAGTCGGCCCGTACCTGGAAGAGCAGCTCGCCACGCTTCGGGATCTCCCGATCGTCGGCGACGTGCGCGGCAAGCGCTTCATGATGTGCGTGGAGAACGTCGCCGATCGCGAGACCAAGGCGCTGCTTCCCGAAGAGGCGGCGGTGGGCAACCGCATCGCGGCCCATGCCCAGAAGCGCGGGGTCATCGTGCGTCCCATCGCTCACCTGAACGTGCTCTCGCCGCCGCTCACCATGACGACGCGCCAGGTGGACGAGCTGGTCGGCGTGCTGCGCGAGAGCATCGTCGAGACCATGGACGACTTGCGCCGGGAGGGACTCTGGTCGGGCTGACCGGAAGGTCCCGGCCGCGTCACCCGGCGGCCGGGAACGCTTCGCCGAAGGAGAGGATGCTACGCGCCGAAATCGAGGTGGCCGGCGGCGCACCGCGCGCCGATCGATCACCTTCGGATGCACCCGATTCCGAGCGGGAAGGACCCAGGGAAGGATGAGCGCCAAGGCAATCCGCCAGGTCTTCGACGAGGACTACTACGAGCGTTTCTACCGCAGCACCCGCACCCGGGCCGAGACGCCCGAGGACGCGTTGCGCCGCGCCGCCTTCATCACGAGCTATCTCGCGCACATCGGGCTTCCGGTGGCGCGCGTCCTCGACATCGGCTGCGGCCTCGGCCGCACGCTGGCCGGGGTGCAGACCGCGTATCCGATGGCGCACTGCACCGGCGTCGAGGTGAGCGACTATCTCTGCGAGGAGCACGGGTGGATCCGGGGTTCCGTGCTCGACTATCGGACGGAAGAGCCCTTCGATCTCGTGATCTGCAACGATGTCATCCAGTACCTGGGGCACGCCGATGCCCGGGTCGCCATCGACAACCTCGCCACGCTGTGCCAGGGCGCGCTCTACTTCGGCGCGCTCACGCGCGAGGACTGGGAGGAGAACTGCGACCGCACCCGGACCGACGACGAGGTCTGCCTGCGCAGCACCCGCTGGTATCGCCGGCAGCTCCGGCGCGACTTCGTCCCCATCGGGGGCGGCCTGTTCCTGCGTCGCCCCGAGGCGGTGACTCTCTGGAGCCTGGAAAGGGTGTGAAGAAGAGCTACTCCGGCGCGGCCCAGGGGTCGTAGGAGCCGATGTTCCAGACGTGACCTTCCGGGTCCCGGCAGGCGAAGAAGGTGCCTCCGTGCTCGGGGTTCTCCAGGGGAGATACGATCTCGGCGCCGGCCGCCACCACCCCCTCGTGCACCGCATGCGGGTCGTCGACCACGACGTAGGCGCACTGCGTGTTCGCACCTCCGGGGCCCGGCACGCTCATCAACTGCCCATGCGCGTCGTCACGCTCGCTGCCGAGCATGATCATGCCGTCGCCGAGGGTGAGTTGCGCGTGGGCGATGCCGCCATCGTCATCCGGCACGACGAGGTGCCTCGAGAATCCGAGCACCCGGCACAGCCAGTCGATCGCGGCCGGCGCATCGCGGTATCGCATCGTGGGCATCACGGGCGACTTGCCAGACGTGGGCATGGGCTCTTCTCCGGCTGCACACAGGAAGGGGCAGTATATTGCGCCGGACCCGTTTTCGAGTCGTACCCGGAAGCATGCCATGGCGCTGCGGCGGCGGAGATCCTCCGACGAAGCGAGGGATCGAGGAACGACGTCGTTCCGGTTATCCGGCGTCGGACCGGCGAAGGTCGCGCAGCGTCCGGGTCGGAGTGATCGCCTCGGGGTCGGTACGAAGCTCGATCAACGCCGCTCGTCCGGCGCTCGCGGCCCGCTCGAAGGCGACCGGGAAGTCCTCGCTTCTCGTCACCGTCTCCGCGTGCGCGCCGTAGCTTCTGGCCAGCGCGGCGAAGTCCGGGTTGTGGAGCTCCGAGGCGATGACGCGGCCGGGGTAGTGCACTTCCTGGTGCATGCGGATGCTGCCGTATAGGGAGTTGTTGGCGACGATGACGATGATCGCGAGCCCGTACTGCATGGCGGTGGCGAGCTCCTGGCCGGTCATCTGGAAGCAGCCGTCTCCCGCGAAGCACACCACGGTAAGCCCGGGGTGGACGAGCTTGGCCGCGATGGCGGCGGGGAGGCCGTATCCCATGGAGCCGCTGGTGGGTGCGAGCTGGGAGGGGTAGGCGCGGTAGCGGTAGTAGCGCTGAACGAAGGCGCTGTAGTTCCCCGCGCCGTTGGTGACGATGGCATCTTCGGGCAGGACTTCGCGCAGGTGGCAGAGCACGGACTCGAGCTTCACCGCGCCCGGCGTCTCCGCCGGTTCCGTCCAGCGCTCGTAGTCGACGCGCGCCGCCCGCGACCAGTCGCGCCAGGGTGCAGGGTCGATTCCGTCGATCTCGACGAGACGCGCCGCGAACGAAGCGAGCGAGGCGTTGACTGCGAGGTCGGGCCGGTACACCCGTCCCGGCTCCTCGCTGCTCGCATGGACGTGCACGAGGCGCTGGTGCGGGTTGGGTACTTCGACGAGGCGGTAGCCCCCCGTGGTGAACCCGCCCAGGCGGGATCCGAGAACGAGCAGCAGGTCGCAGTCCCGCACCCGTTGCGCGAGCGCGGGACTGATGCCGAGGCCGAGATCGCCGACGTAGCAGGCGCGGCGGTTGTCGACGTAGTCCTGACGGCGCAACGCCGCCGCGACCGGCAGCGCGAGTCGCTCGGCGAAGGCCGCGACCCGCTCCGCCGTCTCCGGGCGCCAGCCCGGCCCGCCCACCACGAGCAGCGGCCGCGTGCTCCGCCTCAGCATCTGCGCGACGCGGCGCAGGTCTTCCGCCGTCGCCTTGGGCGAGACTTCCGCCGCGGGACGGCCGTCCTCGACCGCGACCCGCGCCGAGAGCATGTCTTCGGGCAGCGCGAGGGCTACCGGTCCCGGCCGGCCGGCCTTCGCGACGTGCCAGGCGTGACTCAGGTACTCCGGGATGCGCTCGGTCAGATCGATCTGCGCCACCCACTTGGTGAGCGGACCGAGAAAGCGACGATAGTCGACTTCCTGGAACGCCTCGCGGTCGAGCGCGTCGCGCCCGACCTGGCCGATGAAGAGGATCATCGGGGTCGAGTCCTGGTGTGCGACGTGCAGGCCGGCGCAGGCGTTGGCGGTGCCCGGAGCCCGGGTGACGAAGCACACTCCGGGGCGCCCGGTCAGCTTGCCGTGGGCTTCGGCCATCATCGCCGCCGCCCCTTCGTGCCGGCTCACGACGGTGCGGATCGACGGGTGCTCGAAGAGGCCGTCCAGGGCCGCGAGGTAGCTCTCGCCCGGCACGCAGAAGACGGTGTCGCAGCCCTGGATGGCGAGCTGGTCGACGAGGATCCGTCCGCCGTGGCGATGGTTGTCCATGGGTGCGTACTCCGCTGCCGGCCGGCCCGCTCGCGGCCCGCGGCAGCTTCGCACAGCTTCCGGGGAAGAGGTAGCTGCA
The DNA here is from genome assembly GCA_964420925.1 of uncultured Ectothiorhodospiraceae bacterium. GTDB lineage: Bacteria > Pseudomonadota > Gammaproteobacteria > HK1 > HK1 > JAJEAD01. Next base: position 24,841 of record CAYQVB010000085.1, read on the forward strand.
CGAGGACTCCACGTCTGCGCGATGTGGAAGCCTGCCTATGCCAGAGGACCTGTGCCCGCTGTCGCGAAGGGAACATCGACGTAGCACGTACGTTCGAGTCGTCTGTTTCCGTCATTCCCTTGATGAGCGGGAATCCACGACAAAGGGCGAGTGGGGGGATTTGCCATGAAAGCGTGAGTGGTGCACCGGGACGGCGCCACGACGTGACTGCGCTCGCGGTGCGAAGCTTCGACCCGGAGAATCGGGTCGCGGCGGCGGGCGGGCTGGAAAAACGCGTCCGAATCGCCAAAGCTTTGCCGCCCGCCGGCATGCCGAACGAGGAGAGCATCGAGCAATGGTCGCCCGCCGAGACAAGGTCATCATCACTTGTGCCGTCACCGGCTCCATTCACACCCCCACCATGTCGCCGCACCTGCCGCTGACGCCGAACGAGATCGCGGAGGACTCGATCCGGGCCTGGGAGGCGGGCGCATCGATCATTCACCTGCACGCCCGCGATCCGAAGAACGGACGACCCACCCCCTCCGCGGACGTCTTCATGCAGTTCCTGCCGCGCATCAAGCAATCGACCGACGCGGTCGTCAACGTCACCACCGGCGGCGGTCACGGCATGACCCTGGCCGAACGCCTGGAGGGCGCGTTGCGCGCCCGGCCGGAGATGTGCTCGCTCAACATGGGTTCGATGAACTTCGGGCTCTACCCGATGCTCGATCGCTATCGGGAGTTCAAGTACGAGTGGGAGCGCGCCCACCTCGAGAACAGCCGCGATTTCATCTTCCGCAACACCTTCAAGGACATCGAGTACGTCCTGAAGGAGTTGGGCGAAGGCTGCGGCACGCGCTTCGAGTTCGAGTGCTACGACGTGGGGCACCTCTACAACCTCGCGCACTTCCTCGACCGTGGCCTCGTCCATCCGCCCCTCTTCGTGCAGACCATCTTCGGCATCCTGGGCGGAATCGGCGCCGACCACGAGAACCTCATGCACATGAAGCGGATTGCGGACCGCCTCTTCGGGGGCGACTACCAGTGGAGCGTGCTCGCGGGGGGACGGCACCAGCTCAGCTTCGTGAGCATGGCCGCGATGATGGGAGGCAACGTCCGGGTCGGGCTCGAGGACAGCCTCTATGCCGGCAAGGGACGGCTCGCCACCTCCAACGCGGAGCAGGTCTCCATCGTGCGCTCCATCATCGAGAACCTGTCGATGGAGGTCGCGAGTGCGGACGAGGCCCGGGCGATGCTCGCGCTCAAGGGTGGGGACCAAGTCGGGTTCTGACGGATCGGGAATGGTGGGGAGCGGGAATCCACCGGCTCAACCGATGACGGAGAGCGAAGAATGTTGAGACTGGAGACGCACGACGGGATCAGCGTGCTGCGCATGGAGCACGGCAAGGCGAACGCGCAGGACATCGAGTTCTGCACTGCGCTCGCGGAACGCATGGCGGAGATCGAGGGACTTCCGAGCCGGGCGGTGGTGATCACCGGGCACGGCCGATTCTTCTCCGGCGGAGTCGACCTCAAGCGCGCCGTCGCCGGAGGGGTGGACTACCTGCACGAATTCCTGCCGGCCCTGGTGCGCTGTTTCGAATCAGTCTTCTTCCACCCCAAGCCGGTGGTAACCGCGGTGAACGGTCACGCGATCGCGGGCGGGTGCATCCTCGCCTGCTGCGGGGACCGACGCCTCATGACGGACGACGAGCGGGCGGGCGTCGGGGTGCCCGAACTCTACGTCGGAGTGCCCTTTCCCGCCGCCGCGCTCGAAATCCTGCGCTTCGCGTGCTCCCCGGCACATCTCCAGATGCTGATCGGCGGTGGGCGGACCCTGCGCCCCGCCGAAGCGCTCGAAGCGGGTCTCGTCGACGCCCTGGCCTCGCCGGAGACCCTGGAAACCGAGGCCATGGATGTCGCCGGCAGGCTCGCCAGCGTCCGCCCCGAAGTGTTTGCGCTCACGAAGCGGCAACTGCGCGCCCCGATCCGGGACCGCATCCGGGAGAACGACGACGCGACCGGTGCCGACGTGGCGCGCATGTGGACTTCCCCGGAGACGGTGGCCGCGACCGAGCGCTTCGTCGCGAAGACCCTGAAGTGAGGGTTCTCGCCGATCGGCCCTAAGGTGCCGGCAACACCGGAGCGTGCTCTTCGAGGAAGTCCTCGAAGCCCGCCACCAGGTCGTCGTGGTCCTCGCTCGTGAGCGGCAGGGAGAGGCTCATGAAGCCGCGCCGCGAGAGGTAGAAGCCCTTGAGGTTCATCTCGAGCTGAAAGAGCTTCCGCGCGGCGGGAGGGGTCGCTTCCGTGTCGGCGGGTCTGCGGATCTCGCCCGCCTGGAAGTGCAGGCAGATCATGGACCCCAGTCCCATCGCGCGCACCGCGACCCCGCGCTGCTCGGCCGCGTCCTGCAGGCGCGCGCGCAGGCGATCGCCGGACTCGTTCAAGCGGATCGTGGCCTCCGGAGTGAGCACCTTCTCGAGGCCGGCGAGCCCCGCCGCCATCGTCAGAACGTTGTTGTTGAAGGTGCCGGAGTGGGTGAAGGAGCGCGGGTCGCGCGGGTCGAGCCGGGCCATGAGGTCGCGGCGTCCCCCGAAGGCCCCGAAGCTCACCCCGCCGCCGAGGTACTTGCCGAAGGCGGCGAGGTCGGGGGTGACTCCGGTGCGTTCCTGCATGCCGCCGGGCGCGAGCCGTGAGGTCATCACTTCGTCGAATATGAGCAGCGCGCCCTGATTCTCGGTCTCTTCCCGGAGCGCGGCCAGAAACTCCGGTTCGGCGGGAATGCAGCCTCCGCCACCCATCATCGGCTCGAGAATCGCCGCCGCGAGATCCGGGCCGTGCTCGGCGAAGGCGCGCCGAACGGCTTCGGGGTCGTTGTAGTCGGTGAGGATCACCTCCCCCGAAGCGTTCATCGGCGAGGTGCCGCGGCCGGGGAACGCGAGCAGTCCCCCGTGGTAGCCGCCGTGGAAGCCCAGGATGAGTCGCCGTCCGGTGCTTGCGCGCGCGAGCGACACGCACATCATGTTGGCCTCGGTGCCCGAGTTGCAGAAGCGAATCTGGTCCACGGCAGGGAAGCGGTCGCACATGAGCTCCGCGAGGCGGGCCTCGTAGGGATTTGGTCCCCCGAGCACGAGACCGCCGTCCAGCACTTCGTGCAGGGCGGAAAGTATCGCATCCTCCGAGTGACCGTAGAGCCCGGCGGTGTACTCGCCCAGGAAGTCGCGGTAGGTGTGGCCGTCGAGATCGCTCACCATCGCTCCCTCGCCCTTGACCAGGGTGACCGGGAAGGGGTCGTAGTGGAGCACGGTGCGCGTGTTGGCGCCGGGCATCGAGTTGAGCGCCCGCTCGTAGCGCGCCTGGCTCTCCGGGTTCGCAGCGACGTAGCGCGCCTCCACGTCCGCGATTGCATCCTCCAGGGTGCGGTTGCGGGCCATCGTCTCGTTCATGATCTCTCTCCCTAGCCTCGCGCCCGGCGCCTCGGCTCGTATCTCGGCACGTAGAGGGGCTCGAGCGGCGGCTTCCCGGCGATGATGTCGGCCGCTTTCTCGCCGATCATGATCGTCGCCGAGTTGGTGTTGGCGGTGACCACCTTCGGCATGATCGAGGCGTCGGCGACCCGCAGGCCCTCCAGACCGTGGACCCGCAGCGCACCGTCGACCACTGCGTCGTCGCCGGTGCCCATGGTGCAGGTGCTGGTGGGGTGGTACTCGGTATCGCCGGTGGCGCGCGCCCAGGCGAGCACCTCCTCGTCGCGCTGCACGTCCGCGCCGGGACTGATCTCGCCGTCGTCGTAGGGCTCGAATGCCTTCTGGGCGAGGATCTCCCGGGTGAGGCGCAGGCCGTCAATGACCTCCTGCCGGTCCGATTCGGTCTCGAGGTAGTTGAACACGATCGAGGGCGGTCGCCTCGGGTCCGCGGACGCGAGCCGCACCCGGCCCCGGCTCGTCGGGCGCATAAGGTCGAGGTGCGCCTGGTAGCCGTGGCCCGGGTAGGTCTTGCTGCCGTCGTAGTGCGCGGCGGCCGCCATGAAGCCGGACTGGAGGTTGGGATAGGGCACCCGATCGTTGGTGCGGATATATCCCGCCACCTCGAAGAGGTTGCTGGAAGCCACGCCGCGTTTCGTCAGCAACCATTGCGCGCCCGAGACCAGGCGGCCGAGCCCCTTGGTGGAGGGATACACACTCACCGGCTGCTTGCACTTGACCTGCACGCGCAGGTCGAGGTGGTCCTGAAGGTTCCGGCCCACTCCGGGGACATGCTGCACCACCGAAATACCGTGCTCGCGGAGATGCGCGGCATCGCCGATCCCTGACAGGAGCAGGATCTGCGGCGAGTTGATCGAGCCCCCGCACACGATGACTTCGCGATCCACATGGACCACGAGGGTCTCCCCGCCTCGCGAGTACTCGACTCCGACTGCGCGCCGGCCGTCGAAGAGGATGCGGCGGGTGAGCGTGTCGGTTTCGACGTCGAGGTTGTCGCGCTGCATGGCGGGCCGGAGGTAGGCGCTCGCGGTGCTCCATCGCTCGCCCTGGTGGATGGTCCGGTCGGTGACGCCAAAGCCCTCCTGCTGGTAGCCGTTGTTGTCCTCGCTGTACGGATAGCCGGCCTGCAGCGCGGCCTCGAGAAAGGCCCGGTCGAGCGCCCGCTCCGGCCGGGCGGTGGTGACGTGCAGGGGGCCGCCCGTCCCGCGGTAGTCGTCGCCGCCCCGGTCGTAGTTCTCGTACTTCTTGAAGTAGGGAAGACAATGCGCGTAGGACCACTCGGGCAGGTCGTTGCCGGCCCAGCCGTCGAAGTCGAGGGGATGGCCGCGGATGAACATCATGCCGTTGATGGCCGAGGAGCCGCCCAGTGCCTTGCCGCGCGGGCAATACATCCGGCGCCCCTCCATGTAGGGTTCCGGATCGGTGTGGTAGTACCAGTTGTAGCGGTCGTCGTGCAGCGCGTAGTCCAGCGCGGCGGGAATGCGCGACATGAGCGGCCGCTTTGCGCTGCCCGCTTCGAGCACCAGCACGCGGATCCCTGCCGCTTCGCTCAGGCGCGAGGCGATCACGCAGCCGGCGGAGCCGGCCCCGATGACGATGTAGTCGTAGCTCTTCTTCATGGCCTGCGCTCTTGGTCCTCTCGTACCGGCGGGGCGCGTTCCGGCGCTGCGCGCGCGGTTGCCCCTCCGCCGGCCCTGCCCTTAGGATTCTCTCTCCGCGCGCGGAGGCGGCGGGGCGGCGCGGCGATCATGTGCTTGCCCCGGCGTCGAAAGCAATCCGTCGCGGACGGGGAGGCTCGCTGCGGAGTAACTGGTCGGTCCATTGGGCCGGACCCATGAGAGAATCGGGAGCTTTGGCGAACGGATGTTGGGCTCGGTAAGTCCCGAATCGGAGTTCCCGCTTCGTCCAGGGCGGCAACCCCACCGGGAGTCCACGAGAAACAGGAGGTCATGGAAAGCTTCAGACATGCGCGAGGGGGGGCTTTCGCCGAAGCGTCAGCACGTTGTGCTCCTCCGGTGCCCGGATCCGAAGGCTGAGCCGGGGAGTACCCTCTGGCGGGCGCTACCCCGCCGCGCGTAAGGCAATGCTGAGAGACATCCATCGCTGGGGAACGGTCGTCGTCGGGCTCACCCTGTTGCTCGGCATGGCAAAGCTGGATCTGCTCCCGATCCAGACCTTCCCCGAGGCCCTGGTCCAGGGCTTCACCTTCGCGGAGTGGGTCAACGCGATCGAGGACTGGTTGCGTGAGCACTATCGCTGGCTCACGCGCGGCATTTCCGAAGGGCTCGCGGTAGCCCTCGGGGCGGCGGAAGACTTTCTGCTCGGAGTGCCCTGGTTCGTGGTGGCCCTCGGCATCGCGCTCGTCGCGCTTCGCTACGGCGGCCTTCGCCTGGCGATCTTCTGCGTGGTGGCGGTCGTCTTCTGGGGCGTGGTGGACATGTGGAAGCCCGCGATGGAGACGCTCGGCCTGATCGGAATCTCCGTGATCCTCTCGGTGGTCATCGGGGTGCTGGTCGGGGTGGCCTGCTCGCAGAGCAACGTGCTGTGGTCGGTGGTGCGCCCGATCCTGGACACCATGCAGACGATGCCCACTTTCGTCTACCTCATTCCCGCTATCTTCTTCTTCGGCATCGGGGATCCGCCGGCGGTGGCCGCCACCGTCATCTACGCACTGCCGCCCGCGGTGCGCCTGACCAACCTCGGCATCCGTCAGGTCTCGGCGGAGACGGTGGAGGCGGCCCGCGCCTTCGGCTCCACCACCGCCCAGATCCTCGTCAAGGTGCAGCTTCCGCTCGCGATGCCCTCCATCATGATGGGCGTCAACCAGACCGTGATGATGGGGCTCGGCATGGTGGTGATCGCGACCTTCATCGGCGCCGGCGGCCTCGGCTACGAGGTGTGGGGGGCCTTGCGGCGGATCAAGGTCGGGTGGGCGCTGGAGGGCGGCCTGTGCATCGTCTTCATGGCGGTCCTGTTCGACCGGCTCGGCTACGCGATAAGCCAGGCGCGGGAAGGGCGGGCGATGTCGCGTTTCCGCCTGCTCCCGGAGCGCTTCGAGCACCAGCCCCTCGCGCGCGCGATTGAACACGCAATCGGTCTGGTCTACGCGGGGGTCGGCGCGATATCGCGCGGGTTCACCGGATGCCTCGCCTGGGTGGTCGAGCGGGGGGCACGCCTGATCTCCGGTGACGACAGCGCTCGTGGGCTGGGAAACCTCATCACCCGCCACGCGTTCTTCGTGACCAGCCTCGCCCTGCTCGTCGGCCTCGTCGTCATCGATCGCTACTTCGCGAGCTTCGGCGCCTTCCCGGAGGCGTGGGAGTACTCGATCCGCAAGCCGGTGGACCGGGCGCTCAACGAGCTCAAGGTACACGAAGGATTCTACGCCTTCACCACCTTCATCCGCGGGGCGGTGTTCAACTGGATCCTCGACCCGCTCGCGGACTTCCTGGCCTGGCTGCCCTGGTGGTACTTCACCGGAATCGTCGCCCTCGTAGCATGGATGTCGGCGGGTCGGACGGTGGCGCTGGTCTCGGTCGCCTGCCTGCTCTTCATCGGTGCGGTCGACCTGTGGTCGGTTTCGATGTTCACGCTCGCGACCATTCTCGCCTCGGTGCTCATCTGCATGATCATCGGGCTGCCGATCGGGATCCTCGCCGCATGCAGCAACGTCTTCGAATCCATCGTGCGCCCGATCCTCGACGCGATGCAGACCATGCCGCCCTTCGTCTACCTGGTGCCGGTCCTGATGTTCTTCGGCGGCAACGTGGTCTCCGCGGTCATCGCCACCGTGATCTACGCGGTGCCTCCGCTCATCCGCTTGACGAATCTCGGGATCCGGGAGGTGTCGGCGCAGTCGATCGAGGCGGCGCACTCCTTCGGCTCCACGTTCCTGCAGACGCTGACCAAGGTGAAGCTGCCGCTCGCGATTCCCTCGATCATGATGGGCGTGAACCAGGCGGTCATATTCGCCGTCGCGATGACGGTCATCACCCCGCTCATCGGTGGCGCGGGACTCGGCCAGGAGGTCTTTACCGCCCTGTCGGTGGTGAACACCGGCCAGGGTTTCGAGGCGGGGCTCGCCATCGTCTTCATCGCGGTCGTCATGGACCGCATCACGCAAGCCTGGAGCCGGCAGCGGCAGACGGCGCTCGGGCTCCAGTCTTGAATCTTGGGCTCGAATTTTGGTGGAGTTGCACGCAACTCGGTTGACAAGGGGAACTCAGGAGGCAAGGTATGAAAACCACCAGGCTGCTCGGGCGCTTTCGACTCGCCGCCGCCGCACTGGCGATGGCGCTGATTTCGGCGGTGTCTTCGGCCGATTCCAAGGGCGTCATCACGTTCCACGAGGGTGACTGGACCGGCAATCTCATCAACGGAAAGATCGTCGAGATCCTCCTGACCGAGGATCTCGGCTACGAGGTCGAGTACATCTTCCTCCCCGCCGGTCCGCCCGCATGGGAGGCGATTCTCGCCGGTGATATCGACGTCGCCTTCGAGTTCTGGCCAACGGCGAGCCCTGAACGCCACGAGTACATCACGGAGTTCGGCGGCGACGGCTCGGTCGAGTTCTTTGGCGAGACGGGACTCGTGGGCGAGAGCGGATGGTGGGTGCCGCGCTACGTGATCGAGGGCGACGCGGAGCGCGGCATCGAGCCTGCGGCGCCGGAACTCGAGGACTGGGAGCAGCTCAACCAGTACGCCTCGATCTTCTCGACCCCGGAAACCGGGGACAAGGGGCGTCTCGTGGCCTGCCCGATTGCAGCCTGGCAGGTCGGCGACGAGATCCGGGTCAAGAACCTGGAGCTGAATTACGAACCGGTGCTCCTCGGCAGCGAGGTCGCGCAATGGGCCGAGCTCGAGGCGCACTATGCGCGCGGCGCCCCGGTTCTCATCTACATGTGGGCCCCGCACTGGACCCACGCCAAGTACGACATGGTGCGAATCCGCCTTCCCGAGTACACCGACGAGTGCTGGGACGACGCGGGCGGTGGCTGGACGGAGGATGCGGTCTGCGACTGGCCGGACGACATCCCCTACAACTTCGGGAGTCCCACTCTCAAGGACCGTCATCCCGATGCCCACCATGTCGTGACCCGCTTCAACCTGACGAACAAGCAGCAGACCGACATGGTCTACGAGGTCGACGTCAACGGGCGCGATGTCGAAGAAGTCGTGCGCGAGTGGATGGCTGCCAACGAGGATCTCTGGCGCGCGTGGCTGCCCATGTAGGTTCGAGGGGGAGCGCGGTATGCGGATCATGCCCGGCCCACCCCCAAGCTGGAAACAGAAGATGTTTCACAAAGGAGTGAAGAGGATGTTTGACAAGAAGCTGATGCGGAGGCTGTCGGCCGTGGTTGCCGGGGCGGCGCTTGCGCTGTTCGCAAGCGTGTCCATGGCCGGGTCGAAGGGTCTGATCAAGTTCCACGAGGGCGATTGGACCGGCAACCTCATCCAGGGAAAGATTGCCGAGATCATCGTCAGCGAGGAGCTGGGCTACGAAGTCGAGTACGTGTTCCTTCCCGCCGGCCCTCCCGCCTGGGAAGCGATGCTCGCCGGTGACATCGACATCGCCTTCGAGTTCTGGCCGACGTACTCCCCGGAGCGGCACAACTACATTACGGAGTTCGGAGGAGACGGCTCCGTCGAGTACTTCGGCGATACCGGCCTCGTCGGCAAGAGCGGCTGGTACGTCCCGCGTTACATGATCGAGGGGGACGAGAGCCGTGGCATCGAGGCGACGGCCCCGGATCTGGAGAGCTGGGAGCAGCTCAACAAGTACAAGGCGCTCTTCGCGACACCGGAGACCGCGCCGAAGGGGCGCTTGCTCGCGTGTCCCATTCCCGCTTGGCAGGCCGGCGACGAGCTTCGGGTCGAGAAGCTGGAGTTGGACTACCACCCCGTGGTGCTCGGCACGGAGATCGCGCAGTTCGCGGAGCTCGAATCCGCCTACTCCCGCGGCGAGCCATTGCTGCTCTTCTCGTGGGAGCCGCACTGGACGCACGCCCAGTACGACTTGGTGAAGCTCCGGCTGCCCGAGTACACGGATGAATGCTTCGATGCCGAGCAGGGCTGGGTGGAACCCTGCGACTGGCCGGACGAGCTGCCCTACAACTTCGGCAGCGTCACCCTCAAGGACCGTCACCCCGACGTCCACCACTTCATCCGGAACTTCAAGATGACCAACGAGCAGCAGACGGCCATGGTCTTCGAAGTGGACGTCAAGGAGCGCGACATAGATGAAGTGGTGCGCGAGTGGATGGCCGCCAACGAGGACGTTTGGCGGGCGTGGCTGGCGATGTAGGGACTCGGGATACGTGGTTCGGGCGTCGGTGCGTGAAATGCGGCGCCCGGCCGCTCGTCTTTCGGGGCGCGGGCCTACAAACGCCGAGGCCCCGGCGCACGGCCCAAGGGCCGGGAGGCCGCAGGACTGCGTTCCGCGGTGGCTATACTGGGATCCTGGCCTGTCGAGGGAACGTGACCAGCATGAGCGGGCGCGATGAAGGTTGAGGACAACGCAAGTCCCCGACGTTGGGCGCCGGAGTGGATTGCCGTGCTCACCCTCGCCGTGGCGATCATCGCGCTCGGGGGCGGTCTGTTCACATCCCTGAACGCGATGGAATCGCGTCTCCGCGGCGACCTTCAGGAAATGCGTGAGGACATGCGCTTGATGGAGGCGCGTGTCCGCGAGGACATGGGGTCGATGGAAGACCGCATCCGCGAGGACGTGCGGGAGGTCCGCGCCGATCTCGGCAATCTTCGGGAACGGGTGACGCGCCTGGAGACTCGCTTCGACGAGGAGTTCCCGCGCGGCGCCCGTTCCGCACTGGAGCTGCTATAGCGCGGTTGCCCCTCCGTCCACGGACAGGGCGACACCGTGGATGTGTCGGGCCCGGTCCGAGGCGAGGAACACTGCCGCATCGGCGATGTCCGCGGCGCTCGCGAGGCGCCGGTTCGGCGCATCTGCCGCCCAGAGACGCCGACCTTCATCCGGACTGAGGCCCACCTGCGCCGCTTCGTGGACGAGCATCGGGGTGTCCACCGCACCCGGACAGACCGCGTTGACGCGGACCTTCTCCCGGGCGTGGTCGACCGCCATCGCGCGGGTGAGCGCGATGACCGCGCCCTTCGACGCGCAGTATGCCGCCACTCCCTCACCCGCCACGATGCCCCACGTGGAGGCGATGTTGACGATGACGCCGCCCCCGGCAGGCACCATTACGCGCACCGCCGCCCGGCTCAGGTAGAACACGGCGCTGAGATTGACGGCGATGGTCTCTTCCCACTGGGCGTCGCTCGTCCCGGGCGCGTTGCGGTGGTGGATGACGCCCGCACTGTTGACGAGCACGTCCAGGCTGCCGAGACTTTCTACGCACGTCGCGACCATCACGTCTGCGGCGGCAGAGGTGCCGAGATCATTGGGCACGAAGAAGGCGTTGCCGCCGCCAAGCTCCGATGCCAGCGCCTCGCCCCGTTCGGCGTTGCGCCCGGTGAGCATCACCTTGGCGCCCTCGTTGGCGAATGCGCGGGCGCATTGCGCGCCGATTCCCGAGGTGGCTCCGGTCACCAGTACCGCCTTGCCCGCGAGCCCCATGGCGCGTTCTCCCGATTCACCGACTCGCCCGGAGTGTACTGAATCGAGAAATTCCGCATGAAGGCGTGCAACCGCCTCGGAGCACCGCGCACCAGCGTCGAATCCGAATCGTGCGCCCCTGCGGCTGCAGGCGGGAACGGGCGCAACTCCTCTTCGCTGCAACCGATTGCGGAAGCAGTCTCTCGACGATTTCCGCGCTGGTTTCGGAGCCTTCCCGGCCGGCCAGGCCGAAGCGGCCAGGCTTTCAGTGCTCGCCGCGCGCTTCCGCGATGATGAGCTCGAGGATCTCCTGACTGGTGATCATCCCCACGAACGCCCCGGACTTCCGGTCCATCACCGGCAGCACGCTCAGCGATTGCTCCGTCATGCGCTGCAGCACGTCTTCCACCGGTTCGTCGGGCCATGCCACGGGAGGATCGCGGCGCACGATCCTGTCGAGCCGGGTCGTCGACCAGGATTCCTTGGGCACGTAGCGGAGCATGCTGAGCGGCACGATTCCGGCGAGCTCGCCCTCGTCCACGACTACGTAGTCCTGCTGGTGGGGCACTATCCACCGGTCGGCGAAGGCGCGGACCGAGAGCTCGGTGCCGGGGTAGGTGCGCGTGCGATCGAGGATGTCTCCGACGTGGATGTCGGTGAGGGCGAAGCGGGCCAATGAGGGCGGAATGGAGTCGGGCACCTGCGGCGACTGCGATGTCTTGGTCCGATGAATGACCGCGTTGATCGCCGGAGGGGTCAGCAGGATGTAGCCGAACATGATCAGCACGAGCAGGGAGAAGACGTCCGTCCCGATCGCGCCCGTCTCCAGCAGGACGAGCAGCAAGGCCACCTCCGCCACCCCCTTCGCCATCAGCCCGGTAGCCAGTGCGAAGGGCGTGTCCAGTCGGGCCACGAGGGCGCCGATGAGAGCGCCCGCGAACTTCCCGACGAGGGGAACGAGCACCAGCGCCGCGATGGTCAGTCCCGGCAGCTCCGTGAAGGACAGGCTCATGTGCAGCCCGGCCGCCGCGAAGAACAGGGGCACGAAGAGCCCCTCGGCGGCGCTTCGCATCCCCGGGGCGATGTCGCGCCGAACCTGGTAGGGCATCCCGGACAGCGCCGCCCCGAAGAGCAAGGCCCCCAGGGCTCCGTGGAGCCCCATCTTCTCGGCGCCGACGACCGTGAGAAAGAGTCCGCCGAGCACGAGCCCGAAGGAGAGCTGCGGCACGTACAGGAGGCGTTGCAGCAGCACGATGGCGGGAGGGATTACGCGGCTGGCGAGCACCCAGGTCACCACCGTGAAGCCGGCAATCTGTGCGAGCAGGACGAGCACGCCGCTCCAGCTCATCTGCGCCGTGTGCTCGCCGATGGTCAGCCCTACGAGCAGCAGCGCGATGAGCTCGGCGATGAGGGCGGTCGTGAAGATCCGGATCCCGATCGGCTCGCGCAGGTGGCCCTCGTCGACCAGCACCTTGGCCGCGAGACCCAGGCTGGTCAGCGAGAGGATCCCGGCGAGAGCGATGGATTCGGTGAAGCTCAGTCCCAGCCCGAAGTCGTAGACGATGTCCGAGGTGACGGCCATCGCGGCGAGCAAGGGGATGAGGACCGAAAGGGTGGCCGCGACGAAGTAGCGGCCGCGGACCGCGGCCATGAATCCGGAGATGTCGAGCTCGTCCAGACCGATGAGGAAGAAGAGAAGAAAGATGCCGATTCCCAGGAGAATCTGAATCTCGCCGGTGGGGTGGATGATCTGGGCCACCGGTCCCAGCAGGATCCCCGTCGCGGTGTACGCGACGATGGCGTTCACCCGGAAGCGGCGCAGACCTCCCTCGACCAGCTTCGCCACCACGATGAGCAGACCGATGGACAGGAGCGCGTCTTCAATCATCAGCGGGTCCGGTCGCGTTGCGGATTCCTGTGTTCATTGGCGTTGGCGGGCGCAGTTCCTGGCGCGTGCGGGCGGCGATTCGGACACCTTCGGATTGATGGTCTCTACATGACCGTGAGGTAAGGCAGGAGGCGGTCGCTGAGTCCGGCGAGGAAGCTGAACACGGGGACGCCCGCGACGGCAAGCAGGATGAGCCCCAGCAAAACCCAGCTTCCGTAGCGTCGGTTGAGGTCCCGGTAGCGCACCGCGAGTCCGGGAGGAAGCAGCCACTGCATGATGTAGTGCCCGTCGAGAGGGCCGATGGGTATCAGGTTGAAGAGCATGAGCAGCAGGTTGATGCGCGCGAGGTAGAGAAAGAACACCCTCGCCGCGGGCTCGTCGAACAGGGCGACGTCGTTCATCATCCCCCAGACGAGGACGTTGACGCACAGCGCCGCCAGAATCAGATTCGCGAAGGGGCCGGCGAAGGCGACCGTCGCCTCGGCCCACGCGTGACGCAGGCGCGCGGGGCTGACCGGCACCGGCCTGGCGTAGCCGAACCCGACTGCGACCACCATCAGCAGCCCCATCGGGTCGATGTGGGCAAGAGGGTTGAGGGTCAACCGCCCGTGACGCTCGGCGGTATCGTCGCCGAGCAGCTTGGCGCTCGCCGCGTGTCCGAACTCGTGGAAGGAGAGGGACGCCACGATCGCCGCGAGAATGATGGCGAAGAGCAGGAACTCGCCCTGGGTGAGCAGGCCGATCATGTTGAGTCGCTTCCGTCGCTGCTGCCTTGGCGCCTCAGACGCGGCGCACATCCGGCACTACGCCGTCCCCCACCAGCGCTGCGATCTCCTCTTCCGAGTAGCCGTGCTCGGCGAGAATCTCGCGCGTGTGCGCGGCGAAGGGCGGTGGCGTGCGGCGGACTTCGCCCGGGGTGCGCGACATCTTGATGGGCGTACCGCTGCCCCGGTACCAGTCGAGCTCGACCGCCATCTCGCGCTCCGCGGTGTGGGGATGCGACATGACCTCGCGGGTGTCCATCACCGGGCCGGCCACGAGGCCCGCCTTCAACAGGCGCTCGCACAGCGCGAACCCGTCGACTTCGGCGAGCGCCTCCTCGAGCGCTTCGCGCAGCGCCTCCGGGTGGGCGAGGCGATCGCGGTTGTCCCGGAAGCGCGGGTCTTCCGCCAGCTCGGGCACGCCGATCTCGGCGCACAGGCGCGAGAAGGCGCGGTTGTTGCCCGCGGCCACGAAGATCTCGGTGGTCCGGGTTCTGAACTTGTCGTAGGGACTCAGGTTCGGGTGGGCGTTGCCGGTCAGCCCCGGCACCTTGCCGCTCAGGTAGTAGTTGGCGACGTGCGGGTGCATCAGCGCGATCGCGCTGTCGTAGAGCGTCATGTCGAGGTACTGGCCGCACCCGGAGCGATGCCGTTCGACCACCGCCATCAGGATCGCGATTGCGGTGTAGAGGCCGGTGCCCATGTCGACGAGCGCGATGCCGAGCCGGGTAGGGCCACTCTCGTGCGTGCCGTTCACGCTGAACATGCCCGACATCGCTTGTACCACCGCGTCGTAGCCGGGATATCCGCCGTAGGCGCCTTCGGACCCGAAACCGCTGATGCGCGCATGGATGAGGGCCGGGAACCGCTCCCGGAGCACATCGTGGTACCCGAGGCCCCACTTCTCCATCGTGCCCGGCCGGTAGTTCTCGAGCAGCACGTCCGCCGTCTCGAGCAGGCGCAGCAGCACCGAGCGGCCCTCCTCGCGGCGGAGATCGAGCGCCATGGCGCGCTTGTTGCGGTTCACGCCAATGAAGTAGGAGGCGTCGCCCTCGTGGAAGGGCGGGCCCCAGTCGCGGGTCTCGTCGCCCTGGGGCGGCTCGATCTTCACGATGTCCGCGCCGTGGTCGCCGAGGATCTGAGTGCAGTAGGGGCCACCGAGCACCCGGCTCAGGTCGACCACCTTCAGTCCGGCGAGCGCGCCGAAGGGCGATTCCGTGCTCACGGGCCGCGCGCCCGGTCGAGCCAGGCGAGTCCTGCCCGGGTGTCTCCCTTCGGGTTGTACTCGCAGCCGATGTATCCCCGGTAGCCGAGGGAGTCGAGGAGGCGGAACAGGTAGGGGTAGTGCACCTCGCCGATGTCGGGCTCGTGGCGATCCGGCACCCCCGCGATCTGCACATGGCGCGTGATGGAGACGAGCTCACGGACCCGTACCGCAAGATCGCCTTCCATGATCTGGCAGTGGTAAAGGTCGAGGAGCAGTCCGAGGCCGGGCCGATCGACCTCCTCGATGACCCGCGCCGCGTCGCCGGTGGAGCGCAGGAAGTAGCCGGGCATGTCGCGGGCGTTGATTGCCTCGATGACCACGCTCCGGCCCTCCACGGCCGCGCGCTCCGCCGCGAAACGGAGATTGGCGATGTAGGTGCGCCGGGCGGCCCCCGGTTCAGCAGCGCCAGGCCTTCCCGCCATTGCGTGGAGGCAGGGACAGTCCAGCACCCGCGCGTAGGAGAGCGCGAGCTCGAAAGCCTCCCTGAACTCGTCCTCGCGCCCGGGCAGCGCGGCGAGCCCCTGATCGCCGGCGTCGATATCGCCGGGCGGGAGGTTGATGAGGGCCTGTCGCAGCCGGTGGCGGTCTAGCGCTTCGGCGAGCTGCTCGGCCGGATACGTGTAGGGGTACCAGTACTCCACCGCCTCGAAGCCTGCCTCGCGCGCTGGCGCGAAGCGATCGAGGAAGGGGTGCTCGGGAAAGAGCATGGAGAGGTGCGCGGAGAATCGGGGCATGGAAGGCTCGGGGGGACGCTTCAGGACGGGAAGGGCTTGACCACCAGTATCAGCTTGGGGAGCAGGGTGAGGGCCGCGAGCAGCGCCACCAGCATTGCGAGCCCGGTCAGCACTCCGAAGTAGATGGTGGGAAGGAAGTTCGAGAGTATCAGGATGGAGAACCCGAAGATGATGGTGCAGGAGGTGTAGAACACCGCCCGCCCGATGTTGGCGTGGCAGAGCTTCAGAGTGCTCACGTAGTCGCCGCAACCGGGAAGCTCCTCCCGAAAGCGGTACAGGTAGTGGATGCTGTTGTCCACCGCGATCCCGATCGTGATCGCCGCCATGGTGATCGTCATCATGTCGAGCGGTATCCCGGCGATGCCCATGAGGCCGAGCATGAGGCCCGCGGCGAGCAGGTTGGGCAGAATGCCGATGAGGGCGAGGGTGAAGGAGCGAAAGAGCATGAGGAGCATCAGTCCCACGCCCGCCAGCACCGCGCCCAGGGTCGAGATCTGAGACTGATAGAGGCTCTGCAGCATGTTGTTGTAGAGCACGAGGAGGCCGGTGACCGATGCGTCCGCCTCTTCCAGCGCGAGCTCTTCCCTCAGGTCGTGCCGTATTCGCTCCAGGAGCTCCGCGCGACGGAGCTCCGGCCGGGAATCGAGGATTCTCGCAAAGATGCGCGCTTCGTTGTTCTCGATGGAGATGTACGGGTCGATCAGGGCGGCGCGCACCTCTTCGGGCAAGCGCCGGTAGAGCAACGCAAGGAGAAAGCTGTCGAGCTCGCGTCCGTCGTTCAGGCTCTCTCCCACGCGTACCGCGGAGGCGAGAGAAAGGACCTTGCCCACCTCGGGCAGTGAATCGAGGTAGTCGTGGACCGCCTTGATGCGCTGCACCTTGAAGGTGGTGAACCAGTAGGCGGGGTCGTTGGCGAAGTCCTCGTCCTCGAACTCGTCGTCGAACCACTCTTCGTCATCTTCTTCGTCGTCTTCGCCGAAGATCCGCGCCTCGTCGAGATCGAGCACCACGTCGAGCGGAGTGGTGCCGCCGAGCTCGCGGTCGATGAGGTGCATGCCCTGGTAGATCTCCGTCTCCTCGCTGAAGTAATCGATGAAGCTGTTCTCGACCTCGAGCCGGGAGACCCCCACCAGGCTCAGCAGGGCCAGCGCACCCGTCACGAGGAGGACGAGCCCCCCGGATCGGGTGCTCAGAGTGGCCAGAGGCGCCGTGAAGCGAAACTCGGCTCCGGTGGGCACGTCTCTTGCCGCGCTGCGACCGAGGAGCACGAGCCCGCAGGGGAAGAGGGTAAACGAGGTAACGAAAGTCACCGCGAGGCCGATGCTCATCATCCAGCCGAAGTCGATGATCGGCTTGATGCCGCTGAACACGAGCGATCCGAACCCGATGATGGTGGTGAGCGCGGTGTAGAGGCAGGGCCGGACCATGCGTTCCACGGTCATCGCCACCAGATCGACGTGATCCCGGTGCGGATGGTCGCGGCGGAGCTGGCGGTAGCGCACCACGAGGTGGACATTCATCGAGAGGGTGATGATCAGCATCAGGGCGAGGAAGTTCGACGAGATGACGGTGACTTCCCACCCCACCATCCCGAGCAGGCCGACCATGAACAGGCCGGCGCAGGTGCAGCAGGCGAGCGGCAGCAGCACCCAGCGCGGGCGCCGGAACACGAGGCCGAGCATCACCACCAGGAATACCAGCACGCCGCCGCCGAACACCAGGAGGTCGTTGCGCACGAAATCGATCATGTCGCTGGTGATCATCGGTACCCCGCCGAGGTGCAGCGTCCCGCGATCGCGGTAGGGCGCGAGCACCGCGCGGACTGCCGCCACGCTCGCTCCCCGTTGCTCGCCGGCGCGGCGGTGGGCGCGTTCATACTCCGCCCGCACCCTCGCGAGCTCCCGCGCGCCCGCGTCGTCGAGCTCGCCCCCTTCGCTTGCCGCGAGCAGCTCCTGGCGTCGGGTCCGTAGTGATTCGAGCTCCGGGTCGTCTTCCAGGGAGAGCAACAGGGCGGTGGTGCGCGCGTCCGCGCTCAGAATCAGCTCGCGGAAGATGGGGCTCCGGCTCAGCTCCTCCTTCGCCCGGCCCCGCTCGACTCCCGGCGTCTCGAGGGTGGGAATGTGTTCCGTGAGCTCCGAGACCGGCACGTCGGAGCTTTCGAGCAGCGGCACGTCGAGAATCGTGGTGACCGTGTCGACCCCTTCGACCCCGGCGAGCGTGTCGCGCAAGCTTCCCAGCGTGGCGAGCGAGGCGTCGGAGAAGAGCTCTGCACTCGGAGTGAAGGCGACCACCAACAAGTCCTGGGTCCGGTAGCGCTTCTGCACCTCGCGGAAGCGTTTCAGGTCCGGATCGCTCTCCAGCAGTATGGAGTCCGCCGACGCATCGAGACGGAAGTCGCGGGCGTGTCCGCCCACGCCGAGCAAAATGAGGGCCAGCACCACCAGCACGCTTCGAGGACGGCCGAGGATGAACCGGCGGTAGGTCGCCGCGAGCGTTGCAGTCATGGAGGAGGAGGGTGGCGGGGGGATGGCCCGGACACGGACCGGCCCGGATCTTGCCGGCGGTGCAGGCCAGCGACAAGGGACCTGCTGAAGGTCGGGATCCAATGCCGGTGGAGCATTCGCGCTGCAACATCATCCCGGCGATGTGCCTGAAGGTATATTGCGAGCCACCCTCGAGCAGGCAGGTATCGCGCCGCAGGAGTTCTGGAAGACCGGATAGTGGAGGTGTGTCGCGGCGCGGAATCCACCACTGGATCCCGACAACCTTCCTCGTACCTGGAGACCGCTGGACATGTCATTCGTATCCTTCGTGCGCCCGGCGCTCGCCGCCGCCATCCTGTCTCTGATCCCCGGTCCGGCGTTTGCCGCCGTCGCGGGAACCCTCGACTTCACCACTCACTGGGTCGGCATCCTCGCCCTCGTCCTCTTCGTGCTCGCCTACGTGCTGGTCATCGGCGAGGAAACCCTGCATCTGAGGAAATCCAAGCCGGTCATGGTCGCGGCGGGCGTCATATGGGCCCTCGTCGCCTTCGTGTACGCGCAGCACGGCGACACCCACACCGCGGAGGCGGCGGTGCGGCACAACCTGCTCGAGTTCGCGGAGCTCTTCCTCTTCCTGCTCGCCGCGATGACCTACATCAACACGATGGACGAGCGGGGAGTCTTCGACGCGCTCCGCGTGTGGCTCGTGAGCCAGGGGTGGTCGTTGCGGCGCATCTTCTGGGTGACGGGGGTGATCTCCTTCTTCATGTCACCCGTGGCCGACAACCTCGCCACCGCCCTGCTCATGGCGACGGTGGTAATGGCGGTGGGCGGCGGGGAGCGCCGCTTCGTGGTGGTGGGCTGCATCAACGTGGTCGTCGCCGCGAACGCGGGCGGCGCCTTCAGCCCCTTCGGCGACATAACGACCCTGATGGTGTGGCAGAAGGGCATCGTGCAGTTCCAGGAGTTCCTGGTGCTCTTCGTCCCCTCTCTCGTGAACTGGATCATTCCCGCCGCCATCATGAGCCTTGCCGTCCCGGCCGGGCTGCCCGAGCGCACTGGCGAGGTGGCGAGGGTGCAGTATGGCGCCTGGGTCGTGGTGGGGCTCTTCATTCTCACCATCGCGATGGCGGTGAGCGCGCACAACTTCCTGCACCTGCCCCCGGTGCTCGGCATGATGACCGGCCTCGGGCTCCTCAAGCTCTACGGCTACTATCTCAAGCGCCGCGACGACTTCGGTCCGGTCGCGCCGGGCGACGACGAGTTCGTGGGCGCGGCGCTGGAGGTGGAGCGGGACTCGAAGCATGCGCCATCCGCCGCCACGCCCGCGTTCAACATCTTTCAGTCGCTCGAACGGGCGGAGTGGGACACGCTGATGTTCTTCTACGGGATCATCCTGTGCGTCGGTGGCCTCGGCACCCTGGGCTACCTCGGCTTGCTCTCGCAGATCATGTACATCGACATGGGCCCCACCGCGGCCAACATCCTGGTCGGATTCCTGTCCGCGCTCATCGACAACATCCCGGTGATGTTCGCGGTCCTGCAGATGACGCCGGAGATGAGCCACGGGCAGTGGCTCCTCGTCACCCTCACCGCGGGAGTGGGCGGATCGATGCTCTCGATCGGTTCCGCCGCCGGAGTGGCGGTAATGGGCCAGGCCCGTGGCATCTACACCTTCTTCGCCCACCTGAAGTGGAGCTGGGCAATCCTGCTCGGCTACATCGCGAGCATCGCCACGCATTTCGCCGTCAACGGGGCGGCTTTCACATGATCGGGTGCCCGTGCGCAACATTCCCGCGCACCGGACGAGGCGCCGTTCATTGCGCAGGGCCGGGGAGGAACTTCTTCACCTCGGAGCGCGCGGTCATCGGCGGCCGGACGGGGCGGACAATCGCGAAGCCGCATGGAGGTGGTGCCTGCTCGTTCCTTGTCCGTGCCCACAATCGCGGCCGGTGGATTCCCTTGGTCAGCGGGAATCCACCGGCTTCACCGATCACCGATACCCGCACGTTCAGGAAGCGGCGGAGGGATCCTGGCGATAGAAGCGCGCGAGTTGCTCGTAGACCCGGGGCAGGGCGTCACGGAGTTCGTCGGGAAGCGTGAAGAAGTACTCGCTTGCGACGGAGAAGAACTCGGCCGGGCTCTCCGCCGCGTACTCGTCGATCAGGGGCGGGTCCCCCTCATCGACGCAGCGACAGAGTGCTTCGTACGCTTCGCCGAGGGCTGAGGACCACTGGGCCGGGTCCATGTCACGATGCAGCGGGGGTAGCCCGTTGGTGCTGCCGGTCAAGGCGTCCAGCTTGTGGGCGAGCTCGTGGATGACGACGTTGAACCCTTCATCTCCTCCGCGCCGCGCCGTGTCGACGTCTTCCCAGGAGACGATCACCGGGCCGGTCTCCCACGCTTCGCCAACCCGCTCTTCGCAGACCTCGTGCACCACCCCGTCCTCGTCTTCGTAGCTGTGCCGCACGAGGAAGCCGCCGGGATAGACGATGAGGGAGCGCCAGCCCCGGTAGTAGTCGAGGTCCAGATTGAGCACCGGCAGACAGGCCTGTGCGGCAAGCTCGGCTTCCATCCACGGCTCGATGACCAGCCCCTGGGCTCCCTCGATGGACTTCTGGCGCAGAAACTTGTCCGCCAGCGTCCGCAGGCGCTCGATCTCGGTATCCGTCAAGCGGTCGAACACCGGGAACTCGCCGAGGGCTTCCCGCCACACGCGATCGTCCATCGTCCGGCGCGCGAAGATCATGTCAGTGCGCGGCCGGGAGCCCAATCCGGCCTGGCCGGAACCAAGAGCCTGGATTCCCGCCTGCGCAGGAATGACGAGGAATGGCGTTCTGACCGTTGCCTGTCATTCCCGCGCAGAGCCTGCCCCCGGCAAGAGCGGGGGCGGGAATCCACGAATCCCGAAAAAACCTCGTCATCTTGCCTGAGACTTCACGGACGAGGGACTGAGAAGCCGGGCGCCGTGCCAGGCGGGGGACGGCGAGCGGAGCGGCGGCCGCCGGGGCAGTCCTGGTCAGGGAGTGGAGTCCCGGCGAGAGCAAGCGCCCTGAACCTCTGAAGGCGGATCAGCGATCGCCTTCTCGCGGGACGGTCGGAGTGCCGTCGACGGGTTCGCCGTCCCAATAGTCGAGCGCACTCGATCGCCTGGCGACAAAGCGGTTCTCCTCTCCTCCGTCGAAGTACGCGCCGTACTTCCCGGAGTCCGGGTAGTAGCAGACGTCGGGGAGCTGCATTCCGCTGAGCGCGAGGTAGCGCAGTGTCCTCTCAGACGTATTGACGATCTGGTGGGCGGTGTCCGGGCCGGGCGGAGTCAGGATGACATCGCCGGCCCGGACGGGGTACTCGTCATCGTCGTAACGCAAGGTGCCTTCCCCTTCGAGAACCACGAAGAGTTCCTCCTGCCCATAGTGCAGGTGGTAGGGCCACGCCCGCTTTCCGGCCTCCAGCACCACCAGCGTGCACCCAATCTGGCGGGAGCCGAGGGTTGCGCCGACTTTCCCGAGCATCGCGGCAAAGTGCGCCCCCTTTCCGTACGGCTCGAGGAGGAGATCGGCGAGATTGACGATCGGGGCTTTGCGCTCCATGGCGGACTCCTCGTTCGAATGGAGTTCGGGCAGTGGACGAATCACTCCCTGATTCAGTTTGGAAAACTCTCCGCTCTTCCCTTCGGGTAGTAATGTTCCCAGTTCTGACCGTCGAAAGTCCGGTGATCGACATTGCGCACCGTTCCCTCGTCGATGCAGCGCAGGTTCACGCTGATGCCGTCTGGATGTGAGCGCGGAACGTAGAACGACTTCACACCGCAGTGCCGGCAGAAGCGGTGCCGCGCAGTACCGGTGTTGAAGGTGTACTCGCTCAGATCTTCTTCGCCGCAGAGGAGCCGGAAACGCTCCTTCGGCACGATGACCCCGAGGTACCCGGACTTGCTGCACACCGAGCAGTTGCACTCCGACACTACGAGATCCGTTTCCGCCGCGAACTCGTAGCGCACTCTTCCGCAATGGCATCCGCCGCGGTGAGTCACCATGTGCGCATCCTCCTTTATCACTCCGGCCCGGGCTTCTGGGTGAAACGTACCGGTGGCTCTCCACAGCTCTCGCAGAGCGCGTCGAGCAGGGCCGAGAAGTCCTTGCCTCCGAAGCCCCCGGCCCGTGCGAGGTTCAGGCTCTCCCGGGCGGCCGCCCCCAGGGTCATCGGCACCCGCTCCGCTCCCGCCGCCTCGAGGGCGAGGCTCAGGTCCTTGTGCGCGAGATCGATCTGAAAGCCGGGCTCGATGTCGCCCGCAAGCACCTTCGTGGCGTAGTTCATCCGGAGCTGGCCGTTGGTGGCAGTGGTGCCGTGTATGACTTCGAGGCTGCGGTCGAGATCCAGCCCGAAGGCCTGCATCAGGGTGAGCGCCTCGGCGTTCATCTGGCAGGAAGTGATCGCGAGGTAGTTGTTGATGAGCTTGGTACGGATGCCGGAGCCGGCCGGGCCGCAGCGATGGATGTCGGTGCCCATCGCGGCCAGCATCGGCTCGATCGCGTCGCAGTCCGCGTCGTCTCCCCCCAGCATGAACAGGCACTCGCCGCGGTCGGCGTGACTCGCCAGGCGCCCGATCGGCGCGTCGACGAAACGCATCCCGGCTTCCGCGAGCGCGGCGGCGAGGCGGTCGGTGCTGGCCGGCGCGATGGTGCTCATTTCCACCACCAGCGTGCCGGGGCTCGCGGAAGCCACGACCCCTTCGGGACCGAGCAGGACCTGCTCGACTTCCACATGGGTGGGGAGCACGGTGAAGACGGTATCGGAGCTGCGTGCGAGCTCGGCCACGCTCGACGCCGCCTTGGCGCCGTGGCGCACGACGGCGGAGACGGCCTCCGGGACGATGTCGTAGACAACGACCGCGAAGCCTGTGCGCACCAGATTCGAAGCCATCGGCCGGCCCATCCGCCCGAGTCCGATGAATCCGATGCTTCCTCCCATGCCTTCCACTCGCTTCCCGGTCGCGCCCGGTCATCTGCATTCCGAGCGGCATTCTACGTGCGAACACGAGATCGGTTGCGGGAATCCACTGTTCTGCCGCCGGTCCAGACTCCGTCGTTCCCTTGATCGAGCCGGCCACGGCCGCGGGCCGTCCCGCGGTCGGGCAAGAAGCATCGCAGGAGCCGAAGGTCGGAGGCGTTTCTCCCGAAAACCGACTCCCTTCGTATTCAACGGGTTACAGGATGCTTCATCAAGCGGGAATCCACCGTCGGCAGTTTTGGCCATGAAGGACGAATGAACAGGCATCTCCATGCAGTATGGCCATCTCTCGCCTTGTCCAAACACCGATGCGCGGCTTGCCTCGCGTTCATATTGCGGCGGCAGCGTCCGTCTTCATCTACGCCGCGCGGGACTCCCTATAATCGCGGAAGGGAAGCCCACGGAGTAACGACGGCATGAAGGCTGCGGACGACGCATCGCCCACCCCTTGGCGGGAACTCAACGATCGTCTGGTTTCGGCGCTCAAACCCTACGCGGCGCCGGTGGCCATCTCCTTTCACGCCCCGGGCGAGGACCCGTGCGTCGAGGGCCTGGAGCCCGATTATCCCGAGCCCAACGAGCGTGGCCGGACCGGACAGGTGCCGGCCGGCTGCGTGTTCTGGATCCGGGGAGCGAGCGATACCTTCGCCACTGTCAAAGCCGATCACGCCAACTGCAGCGTCGGCAGCTATACGCACGGGTTCGTGACCCTGGAGGAGGCGGCCGCGATGGATGACGTCGAAGCCGTCCTCGCCGCGGGCTGGGTCGACGAGGCGGCGGTGATGGGGCTTCCGCACCTCTCCGAGAAGCCGGGGGCGGTCGTTTACGGGCCGCTGGCCGACAGCCGGGGGGAGCCGGACGTGGTGCTTCTCCGAATCAACGGGTTCGCGCTGATGACACTCAAGGGCGCATTCCCCGAGATGCCGATCGAGGGCAAGCCGCAGTGCCACATCGTGGCGATGGCGAAGGACCAGGGCGCGGTCGCCGCCAGCGTCGGCTGCGCCCTCAGTCGATCCCGAACCGGGATGCGCTCCGAAGAGATGACCTGCGTCATTCCGGGCCGGCGTCTCGAGGAAGCGATCGAGAAGCTCGAAGCGATCGTCGCGCTCGATCGCGCGATGGCGAGATACGCATCGGCCGACGCGAAACGCTTCGCAAAGGGGGCAGGCGCCGCACCCGCGGTGAACGGAGCCTGATCCGCACACCGCCCAACGACTCTCGCCTTCGCCGTTCAGGGCGCCGAGCGCGTTTTCCGGGAGCACTCACGATTCGGGGAAGCGCCGATTTCGCGCGGCGTCCGAGGCCGGAGCACGGCAAGGACCGAGCAATCCGAAGGGCCTACGTGTCCTCGTGTTGCCTCGATTCCCGTCCCCCTTGCCCGGCGACGTAGCTCGTCCTCGTCTCGCGGACCCCTTCCCCGACCGCTGCCTCTCTCCCCGCTGCCATGGTGAAACGGTCCGGCTGGAAGCTTCGCTCAACCACTCCCTGAAGCCTGCCCACATCCTGGCGGAGGTCGGCGATCTGCTCCCCGTGAGCGTCGAGCTTGTCTTCGAGGCGACGATAGTCCTCGCGCATCTCGTGGAATCCTCGTCGCGTGTCCTCCCTCGCCTCCGCGAAGTGCCGCTGCGCGTCAGCGAACTGCCGCTGCACGTCAGCGAACTGCCGCTGCATATCTGCCCTGAGTTCGTCGAAGTGCCGTTGCGTTTCGGTCTTGTGGTCTTCGAGCTGGCGTCGGGTGTCTGCCTTGACCTCCGCAAAACGCCGGTCCATGTAGCGGATGAGCCATGCGGCAAAAGCGCCGAAGATGGCGAGGGTGCTGCCCACCGTTGTGATGACTTGAGTCGTGGGATCCACCTGTCAGCACCCTGTCCCGTCGGCATTCATACTCACGGAGTTCTCGAGCGTAGCGCCGGTCGGATACCACCATCGCTCCGCAGGGCTCGAGGTCCTTCGGAGCCGCCCTCGTTCCTGCGAACACTATCGCAGTGCGAAGGAAGGGGGAAAGGGCCGTGGGTCAGCGAATGGCTCGACCGTCGTACGCGCAGAGGCTGCCGGGATGTCGGACTCTGCCTATCGGGTGTTGCGATTCTCATCGAGGGCAGGATCCCGCCCGATGCGACGAAGCTTGCTCGTTACCCCCGCACGCCCGGTCCCTTCGTCCTGTCGCCGGCGCACCGGCGCTTCGATGCGCCGAACAGCCCACTGAACCTGGGTGTGACGCTTCTCGGACCGGTCAGCAACCCCTGCCTGCGTGGTGATTGCGCTCGATTGGGCGGGCCGGTAAGACCAACGAAAAGTGGAAGTTCGACGATTTGAGGCACCGTCAGGATACGGCCCGAAAGCTTGCTGCTTACGGGCCGTACGCAGTTCACGCCCGCTGCCACACCTGGCTCGCGATCCGCAGGAAGTTCTCCCCCAGGATGGCGCGCACGTCCCATTCCCTGTAACCGCGCTCGAGCAGCTTTTCGGTTACCCGCGGGAACGCTTCGGGCGGAATGTAGGTCGAGCTCGAGAGGCTCGCGCCCGAGTACTGGCGCTCCGGCCAATAGTTCGGGTTGTGCGGAATGCCGGAACCGGGTGCCTCGGCCTCGAGAATGCTGTCCATTCCAATGCCGACGTGCTCGGGACCGACGAGGGAGACCATGTGATCGATGTGCTCGACGAGGTGCTCGACGGTAGCGCCTCCGGGTCCGAGGAAGAGGCCCACTCCGGTCACGCCGACCACACCCCCGGTCTGCGCGCACGCCACGATCTGGTCGTCGCGGATGTTGCGCTCGTGGTCCCACAGGCGTCGCGCGTTCGAGTGGGAGAAGATGACGGGCGCGGTAGACGCCTCCATCGCCTCCATCGTGGTGCGGTATGCACTGTGGGAGCAATCCACCACCATCCCGACCCGGTTCATCTCGCGGATGACGTCCCGGCCAAAGGGCGTCAGCCCGACATCTTCGTCGTGGCAACCGCCGCCGGCTAGGTTGTTGCGGTTGTAGGCGAACAGCATCTGCCGGACACCGAGCTTGTAGTACAGATCCACCATCCCGGCGTCGCCGTTGAGCGCGTCCATGCCTTCGAGGTCGTACGCGACGGCGATCTTCGACTCGCGCTTCGCCCGGTGAATGTCCTCGACGGTGTTGACTTCGACCACGGCGTCGTCGTGTGCACGCACCCAGTGGCGATACCGGGACAGCGCCTCCACCGCGAGCGTCCACGGCATGACGTCGTACCCCGCATTGATCGACAGGTAGTCGACGCCCGACGACACCCAGCGGCTCAACTCCTCGAGGTGCGATGCCCGGTGATACGCGAAGCCGCCGTGGTTGTCCCACACCATCGCGGCGCGGTGCAGCGCGGCCGCGTCCTGCGCAACCCCCCATGCGTTGTCGCTCTTGTCGGACATCTTCGAGCCCTCGAGTCAGGTGTGCCTACTTGCGCCGGGCCGCGCCGGCGCCGACGTCCTCGCCCCAGCGCAGCGTGACGCCGGCGTCCAGACCGAAGAGGTCGAGGGCGCGTCCCAGGGACTGATCGATGATCTGTTCGACCGAGGTCGGCCGCGCGTAGAAGGCGGGCACCGGCGGCATCACCACCGCGCCCATCTCCGACAGCTCGAGCATGGTGCGCAGGTGTCCGGTGTGCAGGGGCGTCTCGCGCACCAGCAGCACGAGACGCCGGCGCTCCTTCAGAACGACATCCGCGGCGCGGGTGAGCAGTGTCGAGGTCACTCCGGTCGCGATCTCCGACATGGTGCGCACCGAGCAGGGTGCGACGATCATGCCCCGCGTCTTGAAGGAACCCGAGGAGATCGAAGCCCCGACGTCCCCGATGGGATGGCAGCGGGAAGCGAGCTTCTTGACCGCGGCCGATTTGTGTTCGGTCTCGTAGCTGATCGTCATTTCCGCCGCCCGCGACATCACGAGGTGGGTATCGACCGGCATCGAGCGCAGGATCTCCAACAGCCGGATTCCGTAGATGACGCCCGAGGCCCCACTCATTCCCACTATGAGGCGATCGGAGGGAAGGTCTGCGCTGCGGTCGCGGTCGTTCATGCCCGGATACCCCCGACGAGTGCGGATGGGCAGGGGCAGCGTACTCCGACCCTGCGGGCTCCGCCACAAGGGGGCGGGGGCCATGACCTCGTCAAGATTGTTCCCAGCCACGTTCTCGGCTTCGGGGTCATGCCGGTATCATGCGCGCACTCTCTGCAGAGCGCCCGACGCGCCGGTTCGGAACATGGCCAGGAAACCCAAATCCGCATCCCCCGAGCGGGACCTCGGTCCGATGCCGTGGCAGGACTTCGTGCTGGGCTTCGAGGTCGCGAACGAGGCGCTTCAGTCCCTTGAGGAGCCGGCGGTGAGGCCGCCCTTCGTGCAACCGGTTTCGCATCCCGGTCGCCGCGATCCTCTCCGGTGGATTTCAGTTGCGGTGGCGCGGCACTTCGGACGCGACTACCCGCATCTCGCGAACTTTCAGCTCCGATTCTGGGCGCTGATGCAGCTCCTCGAGAGCGGCAGCGTGAACGAGTGGATTCTGGGCCGCGACGAGGCGAGTCCGCGTCGCCTGCATCCGGCCCTGCTGCTCGCGGCGGCGGAAGTGAGGCTGACCCGCAACGCCAAGTTTCCCGCCCGGCGTTTTGCCGCGCGCGTGGAGGAGATCATCCGCACCGAGGTGGACGCCCCCGCCGGCGAGGACGAGGGTGGGACCTGAGCGATCCGATCGGTCCCGGCCATTCTCCCCGCCTTCCACCAATCGCCGAGAGACGCTTCATGAAGATCACGGCCATCGAATGCCTGGTGCTGCTCGCGCCGAGCTATGACCCGACCCTGACCTCGTCCGCGCAGGACTCCTTCGTGGTGCTGGTGCATACCGACGAAGGGATCACCGGAATCGGCGAGAGCGACGTGAACCCGTGGATCGCGAGAGCGTGCGTGGAGGCGACGGGCACCCACACCTTCAGCCGGGGGCTTACCACCATCCTCGTCGGTGAAGATCCGATGGACATCGAAGGGCTGTGGCGCAAGATGTACCAGGGCACCATCATGGACGGCCGGCGGGGAGCGGTGATCCATGTCATCGGCGCCATCGACATGGCGCTCTGGGATCTCAAGGGCAAGGCGCTCGGCAAGCCCGTGCACGAGCTCCTGGGCGGCCCCGCCAGGCAGGAGGTCTACCCCTACGCCTCCCTGCAGCCGGTAGCCCACACCTTCGAAGAGTACCGGGACAGCCTCGCCGCCTGGGCGCGGCGGGCGAGAGATCTGGGCTTCAGGGCGGTCAAGTCCGAGGTCACGATGAACGGTCCCTTCGCCCACGCCGGACTGAACGAGCCCTACGAGCGCCACACCGAGGTGGTGGCGGCGGTTCGCGAGGCCATCGGTCCCGACATGGCGCTGATCGTGGACGTTCAGTACCTGTGGGAGGACGCCGAGACCGCGCTGCGCACGGTTCGCGATTGGGAGGAGTTCGATCTCTTCTTCCTCGAGACGCCAATCTGGGTCGACAACCTCGACGAGTACGCGCGCCTGCACGAGGAGGCGCCGATGCGAATCGCGTGCGGAGAGCTGCAGGCGACCCGCTTCGAGTTCGCGGAGCTGATGGACACTGCCCTCATCGACGTCGCGCAGCCTGATGTGGGACGGGTCGGCGGCCTCACGGAAGCGATGGCGGTGTGCCGCATGGCCGAGGAGCGCGGCCGGCTGATCGTGCCGCACTGCTGGAAGACCGGCATCTCCACCTCGGCTACCGCCCACCTCGCGTTCACCGTCCCGCACTGTCCCTTCTTCGAGTTTCTGCCCCCCGAGCTTTGCGAAGAGCCTCTGCGCAAGGAGCTGGTTGCGGTGGACCTCGAGTTCGTCGACGGCATCGTCCCCCTGCCGACCAGGCCGGGCCTCGGAATCGAGCTCAACTGGGACGCGGTGGAGCGTTTCCGGAAGGCGGCGGAAGCCGTCTGACCGGATACCGGCGCGTACGATTCTCGGATTTCGAACGACCCCCCGAGCTGCAGGAGACCCCATCGTGAGTCTGACCGGACCCGTGCCGCGACCGGCGGCCGACCACGTGACCCGGAACGCCGGGATCCTGGGTACCGACCTCATCGACACCGAGGCCCGGCCCGACATGAAGCGCATGCGCGCGTACCGGCTCGGCCGGGTCCGGGAGCAGTTGCGGGCCCACGATCTCGCCGGCGTCGTGCTCTTCGACCCCATCAACATCCGCTACGCGACCGGCAGCCGCAACATGTCGGTGTGGACCCTGCACAACGCGGCGCGCTACTGCTTCATCGCGACCGAGGGGCCGGTGGTGCTCTTCGAGTACGGCAACGCCTTCCACCTCGCGGACGGCATCGAGACCATCGACGAGCTGCGCCCTGCGCTGTCGTGGTTCTACTTCGGGGGCGGCGCCGAATGCGCGAACCGGGCGCGCAGGTGGGGGGCGGAGATCGCGGAGCTGGTCCGTACCCACGGCGGCGGGAACATGCGGCTCGCGGCCGACCACTGCGACTTCATGGGGGTGGACGCGCTGCGCAGCCACGGGGTGGAGATGGTCGAGGGCCAGAGGCCGATGGAGGATGCGCGCGAGATCAAGTCCGCCGACGAGGTCGAGTGCATGCGGGCGGCGATCGCGGCCTGCGAGGCGGGGATGGCGCGCATGCACGACGCGCTGCGCGGCGGCATGACCGAGAACGAGCTGTGGGCGATTCTGCACGCGACCAACATCGAGATGGGAGGCGAGTGGATCGAGACCCGGCTGCTCAGCTCGGGACCGCGCACCAACCCGTGGTGGCGCGAGTCCTGCGATCGGGTGATCCGCCCCGGCGAGCTGGTGAGCTACGACACCGATCTGATCGGCCCCTTCGGCTACTGCGCCGACATCTCGCGCAGCGTCTTCTGCGGGCCGGGACGGCCCAGCGACGAGCAGTGCCGCCTCTATCGCATGGCCTGGGACCAGATTCACCACAACGTGGACCTGGTGAAGCCCGGACTCGGCTTCAGGGAGTTCGCCGAGCGGGCTTGGCCCATCCCCGAGAGGTTCGCCCCGCAGCGCTACTCTTCGCTCGCCCACGGCGTGGGCATGGCCGACGAGCATCCGGGCATCGCGTTCGCCGACGTGTTCGAGACCAAGGGCAACGAAGGTCCCTTCGAGCCCGGCATGACGGTGTGCATCGAGAGCTACATGGGAGAGGTCGGCGGCTACGAAGGCGTGAAGCTGGAGCAGCAGGTGCTGGTCACCGAGACCGGCTGCGAGCTGCTGTCGACCTTTCCCTTCGAGGAGAACCTGCTTTTTCGCGAGGTCTGAGGCGGCGATGTTCCTCCTCGAGAATCAGGCGCGGAGCCCCTTGTGCTCGTCGAAGCCCAGCATCAGGTTCATGCACTGCACCGCATTGCCCGACGCGCCCTTGCCGAGGTTGTCCAGGCGCCCTACCAGGATCAGTCCGCGAGCGGCGTCACCAAACACCATCAGCTCGAGACGGTTGGTGTGGTTGCAGGCTTCGAGGTCGAGGAACTTGCCGTCCCGCAGGGCGCCGTCGGCCTCTTCCGGGGATAGCGCCCGCACGAAGGGCTCTACCGCGTAGCGCGCCCGCCAGATTTCGAACACGTCCTCGCGGCCGAGACCCTGCGAGGATGCGACGGGCAGCGGCACGCTCACCAGCATTCCGCACCACGCGTGGTCGACCGAGGGCACGAAGAGAGGCGGCCGCGAGGCCCCGCTGTAGTGCTGCATCTCCGGCAAGTGCTTGTGTCCCTGATCGAGCCCGTAGAGGCAGAGCGGGATGCCGGCATCGCCCGGTCGGGAAGGTGCCGGTGCGGCCCGGTAGCGCTCCGCCATCTGCCGCCCGCCGCCCGAGTAACCGGAAACCGCGTTCACCGTGAATGGAGTCGAGGCCGGGAGCGCGCCCGCTTCGACGAGGGGGCGCACCGCGAGGATGAAGCTCTGCGGGTAGCAGCCAGGGTTCGCCACCTGCGCCGAGTTCCGGATCGCTTCGCGCTGCCCGGAGCACAGCTCCGGCAACCCGTAGGTCCATTCCGAGTCGATGCGTCGCGCAGTGCTGGTGTCGATGAGGCGCGTCTCGCTGTCACCGGCGAGACGGATCGCTTCTGCCGCCGCCTCGTCCGGCAGGCACAGGATCGCGAGGTCGGCGCGCGTGAGGTAATCGGCTCGGGCGCTCCGCTCGCGGCGCTCCGCCTCCGGAATGAGGAGCAGCTCGATGTCGTCTCGCGAATCGAGCATCTCGCGAATCCTGAGACCGGTCGTGCCGGACTGTCCGTCGATGTAGACCCTGGGCTTGTTCACGCGGGATGGAAGAGACTGCGGGGGGAACCCGGATCGGGCAACGATACCGCAACGTGTCCGGCGCGGCGCGCCCCGAGGGTGAGTTCGCCACTTTTGCCCGATCCTTGGCCGGGCGGGATCGGCATCGCTATCATCGCCTCGCCCTGATCGGCGTCTCATGCGTTCGCTTCATCACCATGCAGGAATTGCCGCCCGGAACGAGCAGGAGCGAGGACATCGTGCCCGAGCCGCATCACACCGCGTCGGCGGTGGGGAATGCCGGCATCGACGTGGTCGCCACCACCGCGCTCATCCTCTTCCTCGAAGAGGTGAGTCACGGCGCGGTCGCGCACGGACTGGAGGCCGGAGAGGCGACGGTCGGGGTGCGGGTGGAAGTCGATCACCTGGCTCCGGCTCGGGTCGGGAGTACGCTCAGCGTGCGATGCGATCTCACCAAGATCCGGGGGAGGCGCTTGATCTTCTCGTGTGAAGTGCGCCAGTCCGGCGTCCTGGTCATGTCGGGCTTCCACCACCGGGTGGTGGTGAATCGCGACCGCTTCATGACCGGAGCGCAAGCGGCCTGCTGAGCGGCTATCCACCGGCTCCGAGCGCGGCTATGCAACCAGTGCCGGACGAAGAGGCAGGGCATTTGCCCGACCCGAGTCGTGGGTCCGGACCCTCCGCATCGTGGAGGAAGTCGGGTCTCGTCACTGTGCCGCACTCGCGCGTTGCCTTCCGCTTTGCCTCGATGTCGGCCTTCTCCGATACAATCGCTCGCCTTTCGGCGAGTACCGACCTGGGCCAACCGGCAAGGAGCGAGCATGGCCAAGAGCAGCAGCGATCTCTATGACCTCGGCGAGCGTCCTCCCCTGGGGGAGGTGCCGTCGAGAATGCACGCCTTTCTGGTCCGCCAGGACCGCTTCGGGGAGCCCGCGAAGGCGTGGCAGCGAGAGGTGATCCCCACTCCGGAGCTCGGCCCGAAGGACGTGCTCGTCTACGTC
The DNA here is from genome assembly GCA_964420925.1 of uncultured Ectothiorhodospiraceae bacterium. GTDB lineage: Bacteria > Pseudomonadota > Gammaproteobacteria > HK1 > HK1 > JAJEAD01. The sequence continues at coordinate 57,281 of CAYQVB010000085.1, forward strand.
ATGGCGACCGGCATCAACTACAACAACGTCTGGGCGGCGCTCGGCTATCCCGTCGATGTGATTGCGGACCGCCAGAAGAAGGGGGAGCCGGAAGACTTCCACGCGGGCGGCAGCGACTGCTCGGGGCTGGTATGGGCGGTCGGCGACGAGGTCACCAACGTCGAGGTCGGCGACGAAGTCGTCGTGCACAGTGGCTGGTGGGCCCCCGACGATCCCTGGGTACTCTCCGGCCGTGATCCGATGCTTGCGCCGAGCACGCGCATCTGGGGTTACCAGACGAACTACGGCAGCTACTGCCAGTTCGCCCGCACGCAGTCGCACCAGTGCCAGCCGAAGCCCCGGCACCTGACCTGGGAGCAGGCGGGCTGCTACCTGCTCTGCGCCTCCACCGCCTACCGCATGCTGATGGGCTGGCCGCCGAACGTGGTCGAGGCCGGAGATCCCGTGCTGGTCTGGGGCGCCGCCGGCGGCCTCGGGAGCATGGCGCTCGAGATCACCTCTGCCCTGAAGGGACGGGCGGTCGCGGTCGTCTCCGACGAGAGCAAGCGGCAGTTCTGCCTGGACCACGGCGCGGTCGGGGTGATCGACCGGCGAAACTTCGACCACTTCGGAACGATGCCGGATACCGCGGGTCCGGAGTACCGGGACTTCATCAAGGGTGCGCGCGCCTTCGGCAAGGCGATCTGGGAGGTGCTGGGCGAGCGGGCGAGCCCGACCATCGTGTTCGAGCACCCCGGCGAGAGCACGCTTCCCACGTCGGGGTTCGTCTGCGCGACCGGCGGCATGATCGTCATCTGTGCCGGCACCACCGGCTACAACGTGACGTTGGACCTGCGCTACCACTGGATGATGCAGAAGCGTTTCCAGGGCAGCCACCTCTCCAACGACGAGCAGGCGGCGGCAGTCACCCGGCTCGTGGCCGAGAAGAAGGTGGACCCCTGCCTCTCCGCGACCTACTCCTTCGACGAGATCGGCGAGGCCCACCAGCTCATGCGGGAGAACAAGCACCCGTCCGGCAACATGGCGTGCCTGGTGAACGCCACCGCGCCGGGGCAGGGCGCGAGCGCCTGAGCGCGCAACGACGCGCAGCAGGTCTTCGGTTCAGTCAGAGCGAGTGCCAGGCTGACCGGGATGAGGCGATGGGCCGCCATGGGTCCCGCCGTCCGGGCGGAGACCGAGCACTCAGGCGTTGTCGGTCGGGGGCTCCTGCACCATCCACGAAGCGCCGCTTGCGTGCGATGGAAGCGGGTGGTTCTTCCTTCGACAGAAACATGACGCCGTGATCGTCTGATCGGCATTCGCAAGCGCCTCGCTGGCGCGTTGCGACGCGATGGCGGCCTCCCCGGTCTTTCCCAGCCGGTGCAGGCACTCGGCGTAGCCATGCAGAGCCCAGACGTTGTCCGGATGTCGGGCACAGCGATCCAGGGTGTCGTCGTACCCGAGATCGGCACGGTAGACCTGCTCGGCCTCTTCAATCCGGTCCTGCTCCAGCAGCAAGGCGCCGAGGGCGTGACGGGGAGGATGCATCCAGGACCAGGGCTCCGAGTAGTAGAGATTGTCGTCGCGGTGCGCGGCCTCACGCAGGTGGTCGAACGCCGCGTCGACGCTGCCCCGGCGATACGCCAGCTCCCCGTCCAGCATGGCTTCCGCGACCCCGAGAATGTGTCGCGCCTGGTTGTTGAAGAAGAGGCGCTCTTCGGGAACGCGCATCGTCGCCGAGGCGAATGCCGCACGTTCGCCTTCCGCCTCCTGCGTGTTTCCGAGCGCCGCGTGCGCCAGACCGCGCGCGTAGTGATGCATGGCCGTCGTGACGCAATAGAGATTCGGATCGGAGGGCGGCGCCTGATCGAGGATCTCCTTCCACCGCCCGAAGCGCACCAGGACGTGCATCCGGGTCGAGCAATAGCCCTCGAGCGTCACCGCCATGTGCGGCTTCCGGGTGCCGAGCAGGTCCGGGGTGAGCAGCGCGCACATTTCGTCCGCCGCCTCCCGCGCGGGGGCGAGACGCCCCCCCATCATCGCCGCGTACATCATCATGTGGAGGTCGTGGCAGATGGAGGTCGTGTAGAACATGGCCGTATCCGCGTACTCCAGGTACTTCCGGTCTGCGGCGATGGCGCGAGCGCTGGCGTCGACGGCACGATGGTAGAGGCCGCACAGCGCGTAGATGTGGCAGGGCATGTGTTCGAGATGTCCGGAATCGGGTGAGACGCCGACGAGAGATTCCGCCGAAGCGAGCGCCCCTTCCGGGTGGGACGACATCTCGAGCAGATGAATGTGCATGTGCAGCAGGCCGGCATGCGGGGGCATGCGCCCGGCCTTGCGCTGCGACAGGGCCGACTCCACGACGTGGAGCGCTTCGAGAGTCGCGGCATCGGGCGCGGGCTCACCGGTCCGGGTGTCCCACAGCTTCCAGGGCGTCAGGGTCATCAGCGCCTCGGCGAAGAGCACGGCAACGTCGTGGTCGTCGGGAAACCGGCCATGCACCTCACGCATGGCGTCGGCATAGTTACGCTCCCAACGTGCGAACTCCTCCGGCGCGACCGGGTGATCTTTCGGAAAACGCCTGGCGATTGCGTGGATCAGGTCCTTCTCGCGCTCCGAGGCGTCGTCGGACGCGGCGAGGGCGTGCTGTGCCGCGCGGTGACACGTTGCCGTCGCCTCGATGGCTTCCGCCTCGCTGAACCACTCCCACGGCATGTTGTAGAAGGGGCCGCTGCCCAGTGCGACTCCCCACCAGGCGATGGCGCAACCGGGATCACGGGACAGGGCCTCGCGGAAGCAATGCACCGCCTCCTCGTGGTTGTAGCCGTAGATCCACGCCAACCCGCGGTCGAACCAGACTTGCGCATCCGGTGACGATGTCGTTATCGGGCAGGACGTAGCGGCGACGTCGAAGGGATAAGTCATGGATGATCAGTCACATGAACTTGATGTGTGCTTCGAACCAGGTATCGAGGTGCGCCCGGTAGTCGGCGACAGGCGCTGCTGTCTGTGTTGACGCCAAAGATCGCGACTCGGAATGGGGATGAACGCGAACGGGCCTCCGAGGTGGCGTCGGCCGGGGGAAGATTGGGCTCAGTCCTCCTCCCACCAGCGGCCGCCGAGCACCATGCCTTCGAGCACCAGGCGTCGGGTGCCTTCCCGGGTGAGTCCCTTGACGTCCTCGAACTGGAAACGGCCCTCGGCGATCTCGAGAACCGTCGCATCGCCGGGCGTGCCGATGGCCAGCGATCCCAGCTCCGGCCTCCCGATGGCGTGGGCCGGGCCCCGGGTGGCGGCGGCGATCACGTCCGGGAGGGGCATGCCCAGCGCGAGGAACTTCGACAGGGTGACCAGCTCGTCGTAGGCGGGTCCGTCGATGCTGAGCGTGTGCACGTCGCTCGAGATGCAGTCGGGCTGGAAGCCGGCTTCGAGCATCGCCTCCGCGGTCACGAAGCCGAAGGAGCCCGCGCCGTGTCCGATATCGAAGAGCACGCCACGTTCGCGGGCCGCGATGATCTCTTCGCGCACCGCACCGTCGCGGGCGCGGGCCGGCGCACCGGGAAATGGGCGGAAGCAGTGGGTCATCACGTCGCCGGGACGCAGGCGGCTCACCACTTCGAGGCGGCTCGGCGGCGGGTTGTCCAGGTGGCACATCACCGGCAGCCCGGCCTCGTCCGCCACTTCGAGCGCGAGGTCGAGCGGTGCCACGCCCTGGCCCTCGCTCGCGGCCATCCCCACCCGCACCTTGATGCCGACGATGAGGTCGGAATGCCGCTTCGCGACATCCAGACAAACCTCGGGATGGAGAAGCCGGAAATCGCCGCACTCGCCCACCATCACCTCGTGGCTGAAGGCGAAGATGCCGGCGAAGGAGATGTTGAGATAGGCGTGGATGCGCGGCTCGGTGCGCTCGATGACATGGGCGCGAAAACCGTGGAAGTTGCCGGGGCCCGCGCTTCCCGCATCCACCATGGTGGTGGTGCCCGCCTGCCGCGCGTAGCGCACCGGGTCGATTCCGAGCGAGGTGCCGCCCCAGTAGATGTGCGTGTGCAGATCGATGAGTCCCGGGGTCACGAGTCGGCCCGACACGTCATGGACCTCGCGGGCGTCTCCGGGGTCGATGTGCTCCTCGATCGCGGCGACCAGGCCGTTCTCGAAGGCGATGTCGGAGGTCTCGTCCCGCCCTTGCGAAGGATCGAGCAGGCGTCCTCGCTTGAGTATCAGGTCATACACGGCTCTGCGCGGCCTCCGTGACAAGGATTTGCAAGTGGGGGGCGCTTCGGGCAGCGCGTGGAGTCGAACCGAATCCGATCATGTTCTCTTCCCCCGCGGTCGAGCGCCGACTCGAAGGCTCTGGCAAGTGTCCGCCTTGGTAAAAACTCCGTCAACGGGAGGCGTATCCCCGCCGAGGGCCTTTTCGCGTCGGAGGGATCAAAACCCCCTCTCCCCATCACGCGCCCGCGCTCAGGCGATCCACCGGCGGAAGAGGCCGACGAGAGGCAGCGGCAGCACCGCCAGGAGCATGACGGTGAGCGACACCGGCAGGCCATCGGGACCGAACCAGTCGATGGCGGTTCCCGAGATGGGGGGGAGGAGCAGGGCGCCGACGCAGAACAGGATGCTGCGCACGGTGGCGGCCTGGCCGAGGTCGGGACCCCTGAAGCGCCTGCCCATCATCGCGAGCGAGACGGTGTAGACGCCACCCATCGCGGCCCCGAATCCGAGCATGATCACGACGTTCCACGGAGTGTGGGCTATGCCGAGCGGCAGAGTGGCGGTGCTGAGCGCCATGAGCGCCACCATGAAGAACATCAGCAGCATGCCGTTCATGTGATCGGCCAGCCACCCGATGGGGGGCTGGCTGATGACGACGCCGAGCGCGAGCACCGAGAGCAGGGAGATCGCCTGCCACTCCGGCAGACCGGCGCCGGTGCCGTAGATGGGAAGGAAAGTGAGCATGACCGCGTCGGCGCCGGAGAACACCATGTAGACGGTCATCATGACCGGAGCGAGCGCCACGAAGCGCAGCAGGCTGGCGGAGGGCCGGCCCTCGAGACGCGGTGAGCCGCGCCGGAACCAGGCCATCGGCACCGCCGCGGCCGCCATGAGGCCGGCGCACACGAGAAAGGGCGCCCAGCCCTCGGTCCCGATCCATGCGAGCAACGCCGGCCCCAGCGCGAAACCGATGGAGATGACGGTGGCGTACACCGCCACCGTTCGACCCAGGCTTCGCTGCTCGGCGATGTGACACACCCATGCCTCCCCCGCGATCCAGAGAAAGCTGAGCGCGATGCCCAGCACGAGGCGCAGCGCGAACCACACGTAGACATCGACATAGGCGGGCAGTGCGATGAAGACCCCGACCGACGCGACCAGGCCCCAGAAGATCATCGAGGCCGGGCCGAAGCGGCGCAGCAACGGGGTCACGAAGGGCGCGGCAAGAAAGACCGACAGGTACTGGGCGGTGACGTTGATCCCGATCGTGGTCTCGTCGACGCCGTGGCGCTCGAGGATCAGCGAGAGCAGGGGCAGGGTCATGCCGTGGATCAGGGCCGCCACCGCCAGCGAAACGCTGATCGCGGTGACCGCCCGGATTCGCTCGCGACGATCCAGGCGGCCGGCGTTCATCGTGGACGTCGGCCCGCGAAGGTTCGGGATTCGCGAGCCGTTCCGGCCCGTGAGCCGAAGGGGAGGTGCATCGGCGGAGGATCCGGACGACGGCCGGAGGAGCGGGCCGCGGCGTCAGGTGGAGGAAGGGAGGGGGCGGAAGGACTCGAGCATCGACAGGATGTTGTCGTCGCGCCACGATTCGAGCGTCGCCATGTCCTGGTGATTCGACATCGCTTCGACCTCCTCCACCGCCTGCGCTTCGAGGTGAGGGGGTCCTCCCCAACCGAAGTGCGCGATGGAGCCGCGAATACCGCCTCGACCCCCGCCGAGGTGCTGGCAGAGCAGGGGACCCATGAAGGCCCAGCGCAGGCCGGGGCCCCACACCACGGCGCGGTCCGCCTCCGCGTAGTTGCAGACGCCCGCATCGACGAGGCGATGGATCTCTTCCCCGATGACGTGCTGCAGGCGGTTGGACACGTAGAACTCGATCTCCCTGCGCAGGAGCAGTGCGTGCTTGCCGGCAGCCTCGAAGAAGGCAACTGACCAGTCGAGCACTTCCGAATCGGTCTTCTCTCCGCCTACCACCTCGACCAGGGGGAGGAGGTAGGAGGGCGTGAAGGGATGGCCGACGATACAGCGTTCCGGCCTGCGGCAGCGGCTGGCGATCCGAGTCGGCAGGAACTGGGACGAGGAGCTCGAGAGCACGACGTCGGCAGGCGCCGCCGCGTCCAGTTGCTCGAAGACCTCCATTTTCAGGTCCTCGCGGTCGAACACGCTCTCCTGCACGAACTCCGCGTCCCCTAGCGCAGCCGAGAGATCGGGCTCGAATCGAAGCCGGTCCTGGCTCGCGCCGGGCGCAAGCCCGAGTTGCTCGAGCTTCGGCCACGCCGCGGCCACGCGCTCGCGCAACGAGTCCTCGGCGTCCGGGGCGGGGTCGCAGGCCACCACGTCCATTCCGCGGGACAGGAAGAACGATGCCCAGCCTCCTCCAATCGTACCCGTGCCCACGCACGCGACTCGTCTTACCTCATTCGGCGCCGGTCGTGCCATCGACCTTCTCCCGTTGCGACTGATAACCTTGCGCGCCCTAGCCTAATGGCCTTGATCGAGGAGGCAAAGCATTGACATCCGAGGCGGTCGCCTGGATCGAAACCGTTTCGCCCGAGGACGCGCGCGGACGCACCCGGGAGATCTACGACGCGCTCACCGCGCGCAACGGACGCATCCACAATCTCTACCGCGCCCACAGCCTCCGCCCGGAGACGATGGAGGGTTCGGACCTGCTCTACCAGGCGGTGCTGCACTGTGCGGACAACCGCTTCGAAGCATGGCGCGGCGAGCTCATCGCGACCTGGACCGCCGCCCTCACCGGATGCCGCTACGCTTTTCTCAATCACGGGGCGAATTTCGTAGCGGACTTTCCGGACGGGGAACGGGGGCAGCGCATCCTCGATGCGCTCTGGACGGCGGTGCCGAGAGGCGAATTCGACGACAAGACGCTTGCCCTGCTCGACTACGCGGAAAAGCTCACCCTGCGCCCGCAGGACATGGACGAGAGCGACATTTCGGCGCTGCGTGACGCGGGGGTCGACGCGGGCGAAATCGTGGAGGCGAACCAGATCTGCGCGAGCTTCAACTACTACGTGCGCTGCCTGAACGGGCTCGGCACCGTGCTCGACGAAGAGATCGGGCTTTCATCCTCCGGGGAGGGCGCGAAGTCGTCACGCGAGCAGGCGAGCGCAAAGCGCGGCGGACTCGAACCCGACCCTTCATGAGCTCGCAAGGTGATGACAGGGGCGTTCGCCGGCGCAGAGCGGTGGGCGACTCGATGAACTCCGGCATTTGGGTGAGGCAAGAGGGATGATGACAGAGAGCGAAACCGACACCGCAGTGGAGCCGGATTGGGATGCACCGATAAAGGTGCAGCTCACCCCGGCCGCCATCATTCACGCGCTCTTTCCCAGCGCGGACGGTGTCCACACCGGTTGGGACACCTGCGTGGATCACGCTCTGGTGACCCAGGAGACGAACGCGGTGGACAATCTGAGCGGCAACCACTGCCGTCTCGCCAAGCAGGAGTACGTCGAAGACCACAACCCCGACGTTACCTGGCATGACTGGGTGGTCGAGCTCAAGCTGGGGGAAATCTACATCGCTGCCCATTGGCGCACCCAGCAGAACTCCAATCCCGCCGACTGGGACTGGTGCATGGGCGAGGCGGAAAATGCGTTCGCGAATGCCTGCGTGCTCGTCGGCAAGCGCACCCGGCGCGGACTGATGATCGAGGATCCGCCCAACACGATTCCGGCCGCCCATACTCGCCACTGAGCCCCGCGTCTTCGTAAGGCGCGCGCTTCGATTGAGCGCGGCGGCAGCGGACGACCGGTACCGGAGACGAGGCGTGTTTTACGAGACGAGAAACAACGAGCACGGACTGCCGCACGATCCCTTCAAGAGCTGCGTGGTGCCGCGCTGCATCGGGTGGATTTCGAGCATCAGTGCGCAAGGGGTGGTGAACCTCGCCCCCTACAGCTTCTTCAACGCGGTTGCCACCGACCCGCCCATGGTCGCCTTCGGAAGCGGGGGCCGGCATCCCCACGGTGGCAAGGACACCATCGCCAATGTCGAAGAGACCGGCGAGTTCGTGTGCAATCTCACGACCTTCGATCTGCGTGAGCAGATGAACCTTTCGAGCGCCACCACCACTCCCGACGTGGACGAGTTCGCGTACGCCGGCCTGGAGGCGGAACCCGCGACCCTGGTCAGTCCGCCGAGGGTCAAGGCTGCGCCAATACATCTCGAGTGCGTGCACTACCGGACCATCGATCTCCCCTGCCGGGACCCGGATCCGCTGGTGCGCAACGGGCTCGTCATCGGCGAGGTGGTCGGAGTGCACATCAGCGACGAAGTCCTGAGTCGGGGCATGGTCGACATGTCGAAGTTTCGGCCCATCGCGCGGCTCGGATACATGGACTACTCGGTGGCCGACAACGTCTTCACGATGCGCTTTCCCGACTGAGCGACCCGGCAGTCGAAGTCTGCGGGCCAGGTGGCATGAAGATGGATTCCCTTGGTGAGGGGGAATCCATCTCCTCGAAATCTGCAAGTCACGCGGCGTTTCGGATCGGGTTCGAATCCCGCCACTGGAGCGAGGAAGTCCTCATCCGGAAGGGTGAGACCGGCACCGACCTTGCCCGAGGCTCCCCACCCCGCCATCATGCGTGGCATGAGCCGCGCCTTCGTCAAGGAGCCGGACGGCGACCAGGTCGTCGATGCGCTGCCCGAGCGCCGGCACAGCGACGCGCCCAACTACATCACTCCCGGCGGGCTGGAGACGTTGCGCGTTCGGGCGGCGGCGCTGGAAACGCAGCGGCGTGCGCTCGCCGAGGCGCCGGAGCGCCTCGGCAGCAAGGGAGACCTGCAGCGGGTCGAATCGGACCTTCGCTATCTGAATGAGCGGATGCAGCGCGCCATCGTGGTCGAGCCTCCCGACGCGCCCGGCACTCAGGTCGGCATCGGCGCCGAAGTGGAGCTGGTCGACGAGAACGACGAGACGCATCGCTTCGCGATCGTGGGCGAGGACGAGGTGGACGTGGGAGCCGGCCGGGTGAGCTGGCGCTCGCCGATCGGCCGGGCGGTGCTGCGCTGCGAGGTCGGGGACAGCACGATCTGGAAGCGTCCGGCGGGCGACCTCGAGGTCGAGATCGTCGCCGTGCGTTACCCGCGGGCGTCGTCGACGCCGTCCTGAGCCGCGGATTCCGTACGAGGCGATGGCGGCAACCTCTCCCGGACCGGCCTACACCGTGGTGCGCGGTGGCCGCGTTCTCGACATCTCCGGTCGCCGTGCGGTGCCGGGTGACCTCCTGATCGCGGGCGACCGCATCGAGGCGCTTGGGCCTCCCGGACTCCCCGCCCCGTCCGAAGCCTGGACCGTCGACGCTGCCGATTGCCTGCTCATGCCGGGTCTCGTCAACGCGCATACCCACGGTCACGGGGCGCTCACGAAAGGGGCGGGCGACCGCTGGACACTGGAGCTGCTGCTCAACGCCGGCCCCTGGATGAACGCCGCCCCCAGCCTGGAGCACAAGTATCTGAGCGCGTTGCAGAACGGCCTGGAGATGCTCGCCAAGGGCTGCACCGCCTGCTATGACCTCTACTTCGAGTTTCCCGTCCCGAGCCGCGAAGGTCTGGAAGCGGCGGCGCGGGGCTACCGGGACGCGGGAGTGCGTGCGGTGCTCGCGCCGATGGTCGCGGACCACACCTTCTACCAGGCGATCCCCGACCTGCTCGATGCGCTTCCCGAGCCGTTGCGCGCCGCCGCGGAGAAGAGCCGTCTCGCGCCGATGGAAGCGACGCTTTCCGCCTGCCGCGAAATCCTCCACGAGTGGAGCGTCGATCGCGATCGGGTACGTCCGGCGCTCGCACCCACCGTGCCCCTCCACTGCTCCGACGAGTTCATCGTGCGGTGCCGCGACCTCGCGAAGGAGTACGAGGTCGGGCTGCACATGCACCTGGCCGAGTCGAAGATCCAGGCGGTCTCGGGGCTCAGGAAGTATGGTCGCACCCTGACCGCGCATCTCGACGCGCTCGGCTTCCTCGGACCCCGTTTCACCGGCGGCCACTGCGTGTGGCTCGACCCCGACGACATCCGCAGGATCGCCGGCCGGGGGGCCTCCATCGCCCACAACCCGGGCAGCAACCTGCGCCTGGGCTCAGGCATCGCCGCCGCGCGCGAGATGCGCGAGGCGGGGGTCAACGTCGGGATCGGCACCGACGGAAGCAACTGCTCCGACAACCAGAACATGTTCGGGGCGATGCGCATCGCTTCATTCGTCTCCCGGGTGCGCGAGCACGATCCCGCGCGGTGGCTCGGTACCGACGAGGTGCTCGGGATGGCCACCGCGGGGAGCGCCGCGGTGCTCGGATTCGGCGATGCGCTGGGCCGGCTCGCGCCGGGCGCGTTCGCGGACATCGTGTTCATCGACCTCGGGCACGTGAACTACTGGCCTCTCAACGATCCCGTCAACCAGCTCGTGCACGTCGAGGAGGGGTGCGCGGTGCAGCGCGTGATGGTGGGCGGCGAGCTGCGCTACGGCCCGGACGGATTCCGGGGAATCGACGTGGCGCAAGTGCGCCGTCGCATCGACGAGTCGGTGGAGTCGTTGCGCGATTCCGGTGCTGAGCTGAGGCGCGGCGCCGAAGCCCTCGAAAGCGCGATCACCCGCTTCTGCGTCGGGCTCGCGCGCGAGCCCTACCACGTGCACGCGATGGCGAGCGCGGGCGAGTCGGGCTGAGCGCCGGCCGCTTCACGATTCACCGACCGCACTGGTCGCCAAGTCCGCGCGATCCATTGCGGGATCGCGCGTGCACTTCCCTGGAGGTCAGGCAGCGAACCGATGGGGAGGGCCGGGGAGTTCGTGGAGGCGTTCAGTCCGCGCCCGCGAGCCGGACCATGGCGTCGAGGAGGGTCTGGCATCCGGCGGCGAGATCCTCGGGCGTCGCGTTCTCGATCTCGTTGTGGCTGATGCCGTCCTCGCAGGGCACGAAGATCATCCCGGTGGGGGCGACCCGCGCCACGTAGCAGGCGTCGTGTCCCGCCCCGCTCACGATGTCCATGTGGGAGAAGCCGCCCTCAGAGGCCGCCTCGCGCACCGCCCCGACACAGCGCTCGTCGAAGGGAGTGGCCGGGAAGTGCCAGATCTGCTGCAGGTCGACCTCGAGCCCTGCCTCCTTCGCAATCGAGGCGCAGGCCTCGCGCAGGTCGGCATCCATCCGGGCCAGCGTCGCCTCCACCGGGTGGCGGAAGTCGACAGTGAAGAACACGTGACCGGGAATGGTGTTTCGCGAGTTCGGGGACACCTGGAGCATGCCGACCGTCGCGCAGGCATGGGGCTGGTGGTCGAGGCCGATGCGGTTGACCGCGTCCACCATGCGCGAGGCGCCGACCAGCGCGTCGCGCCGGCGCCGCATCGGAGTGGGGCCGGCGTGCGCCTCCTGCCCGGTCACCGCGATCTCGTACCAGCGCTGCCCCTGGGCGCCGGTCACGACGCCGACCGTCTTCTCTTCTGCTTCGAGAATGGGGCCCTGCTCGATGTGGGCCTCGAGGTAGGCGCTGACCTCGAATCCGCCGACCGGGTGTTCACCCGCGTAGCCGATGCGCTGCAGCTCGTCGCCGAAAGTCTTGCCTTCGGTGTCGGTGCGCGAGAGCACGAAATCGAGTTCGAAGGCGCCGCCGAAGACCCCCGAGGCCATCATCGCGGGCGCGAAGCGCGAGCCTTCCTCGTTCGTCCACGCCACGACTTCGATGGGCGCCTCCGTCTCGTATCCGTAGTCGTTGAGGGTGCGCACCAGCTCGAGCCCGGCGAGCACCCCGTAGGCGCCGTCGAACTTCCCTCCCGTGGGCTGGGAATCGAGATGGCTGCCGGTCATCACCGGGGGGCGCTCGGGGCTGCGGCCCCCGCGGCGCGCGAAGATATTGCCGGCCTGGTCGACCCGTACGGTGCAGCCCGCCTCCTCGCACCAGCGCACGAAGAGATCCCGGCCGTCCCGGTCGAGATCGGTGAGGGCGAGACGGCACACCCCGCCCTTCTCGGTGGCGCCGATCCGGGCGAGCTCCATGAGGCTCTCCCAGAGGCGCGCGCCGTTAATCTTGAGGTTGTCCACTCTCGAGCCTCCTCGTTCATGCGGAAACTGAGCATCTCAGCGTCAACTCTATGCGATTCCCACCCGCACCGGGACTCTTTGACCCCGGCATCGCGGTCGCAACGACAACGAAGTGTCCCCAATGACTCCGGCATTCGGCTCGGCGAGATCGGCGGACAGCCGGTGGATGCGCGCTACGCTTCGCCTCTACAGCCCGTCCTGCACGGCCTCGGCGATGTTCGGCGAGCTTCCGAAGTCCCTTGCCCAGCCGGCAATCGATCGAAAAGCGGCCCAAGCAGAAGCGAGCCCGAAACTCAGATACCGGTCTCGGGCGCGGCGAGCACGATGTAGAACGCATCGTCCTCGAGACCGAGATCGTGCAGCGAGTAGCGTGCTTTGCCGTCCGGGTCGTGGAAGCGCACGAGCAGGCGTGCCACGACCGGGAGGTTGCGGCGCATGAAGACCCCTTCGACTTCAAAGCGCTGGGGCCGGTCGCCAGGGGGAACGAGGCGCACCCCGTGTAGATCGAAGGCGAGATCCCGGTCGATCAGGGTCATGATGCGCGCGCGATCCCGGTCGGTCACCCCGCGCCAGTAGAAGAGGGCGACTGCGGCGTCCCGGTCGTGGTGGCGGAAGGCGTAGTCGAAGGCCTCGAGGAAGGCGACGAGGTTCGCGGGGAGTGCAGTCTGCGCGGGAAGGACCGGGGCGGCGAGCAGCAGGCCCAGCGAGAGCAGCGCGGCTCCACACCGGCGCCGGATCGCCCCGCGCGGGCGGCTCCGGCACCGTTCGTTCATCCGTCGATCACGCGCTCGCGCGCAATGCCGCCACCGGTGCGGGCGCCTGCACGCTGCGGCCGTTGCGCAGTGCCGGGATCATGCGACGGGCCCTGGTTGCGCGTGCCGGGTCAACCTCGGCGACGATCACGTTCTCCGTCTCGCCGCCGTCGGCGAGCACCGTTCCCCAGGGGTCCACAATGAGCGAATGTCCGTACGTCGCGGCTTCCCCGTGATCGCCGTACTGGCAGGGGGCGACGACCCAGGACCCGGTCTCGATCGCCCGGCTGCGCAGCAAGGCGTGCCAGTGGGCCTGGCCCGTCGTCCTCGTGAATGCGGCGGGCACGCTGAGGATGCCGGCGCCGGCTTTCGCGAGCATGCGGTAGAGATAGGGGAATCGCAGGTCGTAGCAGACCGTCATTCCGAGCTGGCCCCAGGGCGTGGGCGCCAGCACCGCGTCGCGGCCCGGCTCGAAGACCTCCGACTCGCGGAAGCTCTGACCGCCTTCGAGGTCGACGTCGAACATGTGGATCTTGTTGTAGCGCGCCACGATCGCTCCCGCCGTATCGATCAGATAGGAGCGGTTGTGGGCGCGTCCCGGCCTCGCCTCGATCGCAAGCGATCCGAGCAGCAGCCAGACCTCGAGCTCGGCGGCGAGCGCGCGGAAACGGGCGAGTGCGGGATGCCTGTCTTCCGGAAGGATGCCCACCTCGAGGCGGCGCTCCCGCATGTCGAGGCAGGAAAGGAACTCGGGCAGACAGATGAGATCGGCGCGGCGTCGATGGGCTTCCCGTATCAGGCGCTCGCACTGCGCAATGCTGGCATTCATGTCCGCACTCGCCCGGTTCTGCACGCAGGCGACGAGAAAGGGTTCGCTCATGAGCAGGTTCTCCGGAGGCACATGCGACGAGAATCGAGCATAGCACGCGAGGAAATGACGCCACTGGCTGACTGGCAGGGGCGTCAAGCCCGGAATCTGGAGTAGAGCGCCTCCACGCAGCGATTTCACCGGCTCCGGAGGATGCTTCCCGTCGCGTCGAACAGGTGAAAGCGGCTGCGCCCTACTCGAACCGGAATCTCTTCGCCGGAGCGGATGTCGAGTTCCGGCGCAATGCGCATCGTCACCGGGGCGTTCGAGAAGTCGGTCTGGAGATAGATGAGCGACTCCGCTCCGAGTTTTTCGACAATCTCTACCCGCCCCCTGAAGTCATGTTCCGATTCCGCCGCCACCGACAGGTGCTCGGGGCGCACGCCGAAGGTCACCCGTCTCGGCGCCGCTTCGCGCTCGAGCGGAAGCGAGACCGGCCCGAAGCGGACTCGCGATTGCCTTCCTTCCGCGGCCTCGATCTCCGCGGGAATGAAGTTCATCGCAGGCGCGCCGATGAACCCCGCGACGAAGAGGTTGGCCGGCCGATCATAGAGATCGACCGGCGCTCCGATCTGTTCGATCCGCCCCTCGTTGAACACCACGATTCGGTCGGCCAGCGTCATCGCCTCGGTCTGGTCGTGGGTGACGTAGATCATCGTGGCGTCCAGGCGATCCCGGAGTCGGGCGATCTCCAGGCGCATCCGCACCCGCAGTGCGGCGTCCAGGTTGGAGAGCGGTTCGTCGAAGAGAAAGACTTCCGGATCGCGGATGATCGAGCGCCCGATCGCGACGCGCTGGCGCTGGCCGCCGGAGAGCTGCCGCGGATAGCGATCGAGCAGCGCCGCGATCTGCAGGGTCTTCGCCACTTCGGTAACGCGGCGGGCGATCTCGTCCTTCGGAACCTTCGCGAGTCGCAGTCCGAAGCCGATATTCTCCGCTGCCGTCAGGTGCGGGAACAGCGCATAGGACTGGAACACCATCGCCACTCCGCGCCGCGACGGGGCGACGTGGGTCACGTCGCGATCGCCGATCAGGATGCGCCCCGCACTGACACTCTCCAGCCCGGATATCGTGCGCAGCATGGTGGATTTGCCGCAACCCGAAGGCCCGACGAAGACCACGAACTCCCCGTGTTCGATCCGGAGGTCGACGCCGTCGACGGCGAGCACCGCGCCGAAACGCTTGGACACCTCTTCCATCACGAGGCGTGCCATCGTCAGCCCTTCACCGCGCCCATCGTCATGCCCTTGATGAAGTAGCGCTGAAAGAACAGGAACACGACGAGCGTCGGGAGGCTCGCGATCAGCGACAGTGCTCCCTGCACTCCCCACGCCACCGAGTACTGGCCTCTGAGATTCACGATGCCCAGCATGATGGTTCGCTTCTCGTCCGACTGGGTGAAGATCAGGGGCCAGAGAAAGTCGTTCCAGATCCACGTGAACTGAAGGGTCGCGAGCACCGCGAGCGCCGGCAGGCTGAGCGGCAGCGCCACCCTGGTCAGCACCTGCCATTCGTTCGCGCCTTCCAGGATCGCGGCTTCGCGCAGGGCGTTGGGAACGGTGGCGAAGAAATTGCGCATCAACAAGGTGCAGATGGGAATCCCCATCGCGGTGTGGATCACGATGAGGGGCCACAACGTGTCGATCAGGCTCATCGCGTTGAAGAGACGGAAGAGCGGAATCAGGATCACCTGCGGCGGAAAGAACATGCCGGAGACGATGACGAGAAAGAGCAGGTTGCTGCCTCGGAAGGGCAGTTTGGCGAACACGTAGCCCGCGAGCGCGCCCAGCGCGATCGAGGCGATGGTGGCGGGGGCGGAGACCAGCACCGTGTTGAGGAGGTAGCGGTGCACGGCGGGATTGGCCAGCACTTCCGCGTAGTTGCCGAGGTACAGATCGGCGGGGATCGACCACAGCGCACCGAGCGCGATCTCTCGGGTGGTCTTGATGGAAGAGAGCAGCACGCCGGCAGTCGGCGCGAGGAAGAGGAGCGCCAGGCATACGAGCGCGATGAAGATGACCGCCGGCCACGGATTGAAGGGCGCACGTGCCGGGGCCAGGGCCGCCGCGTCAGCCATAGAGCTGGTCCACCTTGCGCAGTTGGCGGAAGTAGATGCGGATGATGGTGAGCGCGATCAGGAACAACACCACGGATATCGCGCTGCCGTAGCCCATCAGGTACTTCTTGAAGGACTCGTTGTACATGTGCATGGCCAGGGTGTCGGAGCTGTTGAAGGGTCCGCCGCCGGTCATGATGTACAGGATGTCGAAGCCCTTGAGGGAGTTGATCACGCTGAGCGCGATGACCACCACCGTCGCCGGGGTGAGGAGGGGAATGACGACGAGGCGAATGCGCTGGGCCATGGTCGCACCCTCGATCTCGCAGACTTCGAGCAGGTCTTCGGGGATGGTGGTGAGGCCGGCGAGAAAGATGACCATCGAGAGGCCGGTCTGCTGCCACGACCAGGCGACAATTACCGACCAGAGCGCGGTATCGGGCTTGGCGAGCCACGCGAAGCGGGAGCGCTCGCCGCTCACCGCTTCCAGGACCGTGTTCAGCAGTCCCCAGTCCGGCTGGTAGATCCAGACCCAGATCTGCCCCACCACGACTGCCGAGAGGCAGATCGGCAGGTAGAACATGGACTTGAAGGCGGCGGAGCCGGGCACGCGGCTGTCGATCAGCAGGGCCAGCCCCAGTCCGAGCGCGGTCGGCAGCAGGATGGCCGAGATCATCCACAGTGCGGTGTTGATAGCAGCCTGATAGAAGAGCTTGTCGGTGTAGATCTTCCGGAAGTTGGCAAGCCCCACGAAGTCGTAGTTCGGGTTGAAGCCGTTCCAGTTGGTGAAGCTGTAGAAGAAGGAGCTCGCGAGCGGCCAGATCACGAAGACCGCAAACACCGCGAGCGGCAGGGCGAGCAGAACGACCCGCCAGAAACGGTTGTCCCGCTCCATCCCGCCTGCTCTCGACGTGGGGCGGACCGGGGCCGGGGTTACCCCCGGCATCCGGTCTTCGGGCAAGCGCTCGTTACTCCTGGAACGCCTTTGCCGCGTCCTCGGCGACCTGGGCCAGGATGTCGTCCACCTGGCTCGGATCGTCCATGAAGCGCGAGAACATGGAGAGGCCGACTTCGGCTACCGGAGGTGGCGTCGCGAGGTCGTAGTTGAATGCGAATACTTCGGCGGCGGCAACGGTCGCGAAGGCCCGCTGCATGACGTCGTTGTAGTTTGCCGGGTCGACGTTGACGTTGGCCGACAGCGCTCCGAAGGCATCCGTCCAGCTCGCCTGCACGTCGGCGTTGGACGCCATGTAGGCAAGGAAGGCTTCGGCGCCCGCGCGGTTACCTCCATCATTGGAAATCACGAAGCCGTCCACCGGCCCGACCACCGCGCCCGGCACCCCTTCGGCAATCGCGGGGAAGGGGAAGAAGTCGTAGTCCTCGCCGGGCATGAGGCCGATGCCGTTCCAGTAGCCGGTGATCCAGGTGCCCATCAGCGTCATCGCTGCATCGCCTCGCGCCACCTTGTCGGAGGCATCGGTCCAGGTGTCGGCGTTGGAGTTGGGGGCGAAGTACCCCTTGTCGGTGAGGTCTTTCCACAGCGCCATCGCGGCCTGGACCTCGGCATCGTCGTAGGCGGCGGAGCCGTTCATCAGGCTCGCGCGATAGTCCGGTCCGGCGGTGCGCAGCAGGAGATAGTCGAACCAGAACTGTGCCGGCCACCGGTGCATGGAGCCGAGCGCGATCGGCGCCACCCCATGGCTCCTCAGCGTCTCGCACAGGGCGAGGAACTCGTCCCAGCTCGAGGGCAGGTCGGTGACGCCGGCATCCGCGAAGACCTTCTTGTTGTAGAACATGCCTGCGTAGTGGTAGTTGAAGGGCGCCAGGTAACGCTGGCCGTTGTACATGGTGGCGCTGTCGGCGACCGACTTCGCCACGATGTCGTCCAGGCCCTCGCGATTCCACATCTCGTCGATGGGATGGAGACTGCCGGAGTCGGCGACGAACTGGGTCCGCGCCCCTGCCCAGTAGCTGAACACGTCGGGCAGGCTGTCGCCCGCGGCGCGCACGAGAATGTCGGTCTTGAAATCCTCGTGTCCGACCGGGCTGTTCTTCATGGTGTAGCCGGTGTCGGCTTCGAACTTGGCGATCTGCTCGTTGAGCGCCTTGAGACCGAGCTCGCCGGTGAAGTAGTGCGAGATGGTCACTTCGCCGCCCTGAGCGAAGGCCGGTGCGCCGAGCGCCAATGCGGGCACTAGGGCGGCCGCGGCAAGCAATCCGCGCCGGTTGAGCAAAGACATGGGATTTCCCCCTTGAGTGGTGTGCGTGACGTTGCGCTCGGAGAGCGCCCCGGCAGTCAATCGCATCGTTCGGTCCGGTGTCAACCGGAGCGCTTGCGCGGTCGCGGGGTTGCGCCTATTTTGCGGGCGCTGGCCGTCCCGGAGACCGATTGGACAATGCCGCGCCCGATCCCCGAAACCATCGCGAGTCCGTGTTGGTGTTCGGTTCCGGACTGCATCGCCGCCAGCGCTCGGGCGCGGGAGGCGGCTTCCCGGTGAGCGTCCGTCCCATCGGAGTCGGCATCGTGGGCACAGGCCGTATCTCCGATCTGCACGCGATCGAGTACCTGGCCAATCCCGGAGCGCGGATCGTCGCCCTGTGCGACCGCGACCCGGAGCGGGCGAAGCGGCGCGCGGCGGCCTGGGGGCTCGACGGCGTCGCGATCGAGGAAGACCTCGACGATCTGCTCGCACGTCCCGAGGTCGAGCTCGTCGAGATCCTGCTGCCCCACCACCTGCACCTGGACGCGGCTCTGAAAGCCATCGCGGCGGGCAAGATCGTGTCGTTGCAAAAGCCCATGTGCATTTCCCTGGCGCAGGCGGATCGCCTGGTCGAGGCCGCGGAAGCCTCGGATCGCCCCTTCAAGGTCTTCGAGAACTTCGTGTTCCATCCGCCGGTGGCCCGGGCGAAGCAACTGATCGCGGAGGGCGCGATCGGCACCCCGCTATCCATCCGCATCAAGAGCAATCCGGGGCGGAGCGAGACCGCGTGGGAAGTGCCGGAGAGTGCTACCGCCTGGCGGCAGAGGCCCGAGCAGTCCGGGGGCGGACCGCTGGTGTTCGACGACGGTCACCACAAGTTCGCCCTTGCCTGGTACTTCATGGGGGAGGCGGAGGAGGTCCATGCCTTCATCGGCCATACCGAGTGGGAAGACGGCTACTGGCTGGACGCACCCTCCATCGTGTCGTTTCGCTTTCCCGGACCGCGCATCGGCAACATCGAGGTGGTTCATTCGCCGGAGCTGGAGATCGTCACCCGCCACTATGCCCAGGACGATCGCGTGGAGATCACGGGTACCCGCGGCGTCATCTGGATCAACTGCGGGCACGGGCGCCTCGGCGACCCGCCGCCCCTCGCCCTCTATCGTGACGGAGCGCTCACCACCTACCGCGACATGGAGACCGGATGGGAACAGAGCTTCATCCTCTCCACGCGCCACTACCTCGAAGTGCTGGAGCGACGCGGGCGCACCGTGCTCACTGCCCGGGAGGGCCGGCAGATCCTGCGCTTCGCGCTCGCGGCGCTCGAGTCCGCACGGGCGGGCCGGCCGGTGTCGATCGAGGTCGAGGCAAGACAGGAGGCACGATGAACACTTCGCGACGGTCCTCGCCGCTTCCGGCGTCGAAGGAAGACCGCGCCACTGGTGCGACGACGTGCAGGAGCGCTACACCCGCACCCTGATTTGAGAGGTGGTGTTGATCCGCCTGTGAAGGCTCTGCACAGGCGGGATGCCTCCCGGATGCCGGAAAGGCCCCGGGGAGGAGATCCCCGGGGCCTCCGTGCCGTCGACGGACGGGCCCTCAGCTATAGCGGTAGGGCACGCCGACCTGTTCCATGACCTCGGAGTACTTGCGGAACGCATCCACCACCTTGCGGGTCCGCGGGCTGATGGAGGCCAGGTCCTCCCAGAACTCCTTGGAGTCCTCCACCACCTGATCCCACTCCTCTGCCGGAATGGTGGTGAGCTCCATCTTTTCGCCCTCGACCCGGAGCTGGGCCTCGCCGCCCCAGTACCAGACTTGGCGGTAGTAGTGCGAGTCGTTGCAGGACATCCGGAACAGCTCCTGCAGTTGCGGCGTCAGGGCGTTCCAACTCTTCGTGTTGGCGAAATAGGATCCGCACCAGGCACCGGTGACGTTGTTGAGCAGCGCGTAGTTGCAGACATCCGCCCAGCCCACTTCATAGGCCTCGGTGAAGCCGCACCAGGCAACGCCGTCCAGCTCGCCGGTGCCGATGGCGACCTCGATGTCGTCCCAGGGCAGCGTGACCGGAATCAGGCCGTAACGGGAGAGGAAGCGGCCCGCCGTGGGCACGCCGAACACACGCTTGCCCTTCATGTCGGCGAGGGAGCGTATCGGGGTCTTGGTGAAGATGTGCAGCGGGTCCCAGGCGCCGGCGCTGATCCACTCCACGCCTTCCACCTCGCCGTACGCCTCG
>CAYQVB010000086.1:0-123323 GCA_964420925.1 uncultured Ectothiorhodospiraceae bacterium
CGCCCGCCCCGGACGCATCATGGGGCTCTACTCGGGAGGCACGCTCTGCGCCGAAGCCCAGGCCATCCTGCGCTGCGCCGGGGAGCAGGTGAGCTCCAATGCACCCATTCCCGGCGTTGACCGTGCCGCCCGCTTGGAGCCCGGAAGCGAGGGACTACCTGCGGGCGGCTCGGGACACCTCCTCCTCGACCTCGGCGCGGACGAGTACACCGCGGGCCGGCCCCATCCCATGATCGAGCCCGCGATGCGGGCACGGGCGCTCGCGCAGGCCCTCTCCGATCCTGATACCGCCGTGGTGCTGATCGACGTCGTGCTGGGCACCGGTTGCCACCACGACCCGGCCGCCGCGCTCGTGTACGCGGTCGAATCGGCGCCCGCAGAACATCCCGTGCTCGTGGCGTCGGTGTGCGGCACCGAGCTCGACCCGCAGGACGCTGCCGCGCAAGCGCGGACTCTGGAACGGGCCGGGGTCCTCGTCGCCGCATCGAACGCGGATGCGGTGGAAGCCGCGCTCCGCATCGCCGGATCCTGATCTTCCCGCCGTGCGTTCCGGCCGCTGCCCTTACCCGCGACAAGCCATATCAATAGATCTCTCATGGTTTTCCCGGACCCTCGAACGGCTCTCCAATGGATGTCGAAACGCTCGTCGTTCCTTGCGAGACAGCCGAGACAGCGGGGCGCTTCGCTGTCGTGGTCAGGTTGCAAAGTGAAAACGACCGGTCAGGATGCCACGGAAGAGACCGCGACGGCACCCGATTGATTACATTTCAGTCGGTCATGACCTCTGTGCAGCGGTACTTGCGGATACGCTCATGGGCAAACCCACCGATGAACTGAACCCTCCTCCGCGTCTGCTCATGGGCCCCGGCCCGGTCGAGGCCGACCCCCGTGTGCTGCGGGCGATGTCGATGCCGCTGCTGGGCCAATTCGACCCCGTTCTCACCGGCTACATGAACGACGTGATGGCCCTCTACCGGGAGGTGCTGCGCACCGGCAACCGGTGGACCTTCCTCGTGGACGGCACCGCCAGGGCGGCCATCGAAGCCGCGATGGTCTCGCTGCTCGCCCCCGGCGACCGGGTCCTGGTGCCGGTCTTCGGGCGCTTCGGCCACCTGCTGTGCGAGATCGCGGGGCGCTGCGGGGCCGAGGTGAGGACGATCGAAGCGAAGTGGGGCCGGGTCTTCGAGCCCGAGCAGGTGATCGCCGCGCTGCGCAAACACCGTCCAACCCTGGTCGCGCTGGTGCACGGCGACACCTCCACCACCATGGCGCAGCCCCTGGCGGAGATCGGGGCGGCCTGTCGCGAAAACGACGCCCTGCTCTACGTGGACGCGACCGCCACCGTCGGGGGCATGGACGTACGCGTGGACGACTGGTGCATCGACATACTGAGCACCGGCCTCCAGAAGTGTCTCTCGGGGCCTCCGGGCTCCGCGCCCATCACCTTCAACGAGCGGGTCGAGGCCCGGGTGCTCGCCCGCAAGCATATCGAACAAGGGATCCGGCCCTCCGGTTTCGAGGCGGCGAGCGGGCCTGTCATCCGCTCCAACTACTTCGATCTCGCCATGTTGATGGACTACTGGAGCGAGGCGCGCCTCAATCATCACACCGAAGCGACCTCGATGCTGTACGCGGCCCGGGAGTGCGCGCGCATCCTGCTCGCGGAAGGGCTGGACGAGGCGCACGCACGGCACGTGCGGGCGGGCCGGGCACTCGGTGCGGGACTGCGCGCGATGGGACTCGAGATCTTCGGTGACCCCGCCCACAAGATGCCCAACGTGACCGGAGTCCTGATCCCCGAAGGAGTGCATGGCGACGCGGTGCGGGCAATGATGCTCGACGACTTCGGCATCGAGATCGGGACCTCCTTCGGTCCCCTCGCCGGGCGCATCTGGCGCATCGGCACCATGGGCTACGTCTGCCGCAAGCGCAGCGTGCTGCTCTGCCTCATGGCGCTCGAGACGGTGCTGCGCGCCCACGGCTTCCGCGCGCCGCCGGGCGAGGCGGTGGACGCGGCCCTCGGCGCTTGGGAGGAAGCGTAGGCGCGCGCCCAAGCGTTCCTGACAGCATCCGCGTCGTCACCGGTAGGCGCACGCCTACGGGTATTCGAGCGCAGGGTCGACTTCCGTCCCCCCCGAGGCGCGCTAAACTGCACTCGAACTCCCGCAACGGGACGGCATGGCCCTCGATGCTACCTGTGTCGAGGGCTGTAGCTCGTCATAATTGCCGGAAGGGTTGGCGAGAACTCGTAAGCAACGCAGTTGAGAGCGATCCAGCCGTGACCACTTCAAATCCCGGGAACGGCAGTGGCCATGATCGTGAAATCCGGGAAATCCGCGAGCGCCTCGCACGTATCGAGACACGGATGGGGTTCATGGCGACGCGAGAGGATATTCAAAAGGTCAAGGTGTGGTTCCTCATTGGGATCATCAGTGCATCAGGGGTGGCCATTCCAGCGGCGGTGGGAGTGGCGTTTGCCGCCGTAGAGCTTCTCGTGCCATAGCGCCCTTTTCGCCGAGCGCACTGCTGACTCCTGCCGGCTACTGTGTGGACTGTAGGCCAGTGCCGACATGAATTCGAGCGAATAGCCGATAGCCGCATGTCCGGTGAAGTGGGAATCTGCTCCGGATTCATTCGCGGGATCGAGCGATGGGGTGGGTGCGGAGCACACCCGGGATTCAGCTGTTTGAGAGTGCGGATCTCGTCGTGCTACCGTCCTCTCGACCGCGTCCCGCATGAGGGGCCGCGTTCGATTCGGAGGGCTTGCCGATGAGCCAACCCATCGTCCCGCCGGCCGCCGAGGAGTATGCCTGCTCCGACGGCCAGCCCATGGCTGAGACGCCCGTACACAGACGGTGCATCACCTACCTGATCGATGCGCTGGAACGACACCTGAGAACGGGGGTCCGGTGTCCCGTCTACGTGAGCGGGAACATGTTCCTGTACTACGAGGAAGGCAATCCGCGGGCGGTAGTGGCGCCGGATGTATTCGTGGCACTGGGCGTGCCAGATCGGGACCGGGATACCTACCTGCTCTGGGAGGAGTCCAAGGGGCCGGACTTCGTGGTGGAGGTGACCTCGCGCAGCACCCGGCGCGAGGACCAGGGGCGCAAGCGCGAGGTGTATGCTCGACTGGGAGTGAGCGAGTACTTCCTCTATGACCCGAAAGCGGAGTATCTGAATCCGCCGCTCCGGGGCTTTCGGCTGCGAGGAGGCGTCTACCATCCTGTGCTGGCGAGGAGGTCGCCGGAGGGGCCACTGGCGCTGCGAAGCGAGGTGTTGGGAGTGGAGCTTCGGGACTCGCGGGAGGAACAACTGCTGCGCCTTCACGACCCGGAGACCGGGTATGTCTTCCCCACGTACCGAGAGTTGGAGGCTCGTCTTCGCATTCTGGAAGGAAGCGACGAGACGCCCGGGCCGTCGCCGGAGTAGTCCCGCATCGTCGGAGTAGGGTGCGTCTCCCGGGTCATTCCGTGCGGGTGGGAATCCAGAGAAAGCCGAATGTCCCAGGGAGCGCCGGACCAGCGGGGATTCGGAGGAGCGTGAGACGCTTGCGCCCGAATTGGAGCGTGGCACGCCCCCTTGCGACCGGAGCAAGGATCCTGGGTTGGTGTCGGGCGTACAGTGCAGCGTTTCACCCGGGGCGCAGCGTCTCGGCGAAGTGCAGCACCTCCCCCGCGAGGCGTATCTTGTCCCGCTCGTGCTGCATCAGGGTCGCGGTCGTCCGGCAGGGCACCGCTATCCGGTCTGCCTCTCCGGCGTCCGCCTCGTCGAGCACATAGCCGTCGATGAGTCCGGCGTAGTGCGCGGCAATCGCGTGCGCGGCGACCGGCTGGCCGAGCTCATGCATCATCTTGGCGGTCGGTCCCTTGACTGCTTCGCCTCCGATGATGGGGGACACTGCGATCACCGGCGCCGGTGCATCGCGCAACGCCTCCTTCACTCCCGGAAGGGCGAGGATGGGATCGATGCTGATGAAGGGATTGGAGGGGCAGATGACGACCGCGCCGGTGTCGGGGTGGGTGATCTCTTGCATCCACTCCGCGTGCGGCCGAGCATCTTCGATACCGGCGAAACGCAGGCTCCGTACCACGGGCTCGCAGCGGCGCTCGACGAACCAGCGCTGGAAGTCGAGCTCACCATCCGGTGTGCGGACCACGGTGCGTACCGGCTGGTCGGACATCGGCAGCAGGCGGGCGGATAGGCCGAGGCGCCGGCAGAAGTCGGCGGTGATCGCGCTCAAGACTTCGCCCGCGGCGAGGCGGCGGGTGCGCTCGACGTGGGTGGCGAGGTCCCCGTCGCCGAGCAGGAACCAAGCCTCGCCTCCCAGTCTTTCGAGCGCGGCCATGAAGGTCCAGGTCTCGCCCGCGCGGCCCCATCCCGCGTCCGGATTGGCGAGCCCCGCCAGGGTGTACATGAGGGTGTCGAGATCGGGCGAGATGTGCAGTCCCAGGTGCTCGAAGTCATCGCCGGTGTTGGCGACGATGACGAGTTGTTCGTCCGGCACGAGTCGCGAGAGCCCGAGCGCGAGCTTGGCGCCGCCGATGCCGCCGGAGAGGGCGACCACGCTCATTTTGAACTCGAGTTTCGGGATTCGTTGGCAGAAGTGGATTCCCGCATTCGCGGGAATGACGGCGTTTTTTCAAGCTCCCCTGATTCCGTGACAACCGCCCTCCTTGCCATAGCCGTCGTTCCCGCGAATGCGGGAATCCACTGCCTGATTCGAGGCACTTTGAACCCTGAAACTCGAGTTCCGGCGTACGTCATCGGCGAAAGAGATCCAGCTCGCGGTCACGCAGCAGCGCGGTAGCGGGGACGGGAGCGCCTCGCCAGCGCGCGCCACGCACCACCGCAAAGGGCAACGCCTCGTCGCCTTCGCCCATCACGAGGGCGGCGGCGGCGGCGAGCGAGTCGGCGAGCCCGGTCAGGCTCACTTCGAGGGGCCGGCCGTGCAGGTCCGGCCGACCCCGCAGATCCTCGAGCGCGGGCAGGCCGGCGCAGCCGAGTGCGAGCCCCACGGTCCCGGTTCGCCAGGGCCGCCCGACGCTGTCGCTCATCACGGTGGCGACGTTCACCCCGAAGTGGCGATCGAAGGCGCGTTTCAACGTCTCGCACTCCGTGTCGGGATCCTCGGGCAGTAGGAGCACGCGCTCGCGATCGGGCGCATGCCGGATGTTCGAACGGTCCACTCCGGCGTTCGCCATGACGTGGCCGCTGCGGTGCTCGGCCACGATGAGATTGGGACCGTGCGCCACCACCTCCCGCGACTCCGAGAGGATGATCTCGACGAGTCTCGGATCCTTGCCGGTGGCCTCGGCGAGGGCGAGGGCGCGCGGCGAGGGCGGGTGGTCGTCGAGGTGCGCGTAGCGGCCCTGCGCCTTGGACACGATCTTCTGGGCGACCACCGCGACATCGCCGTCACGGAGCGCAAGCCCGGTCGCGTCGAGCGCCGCCAGAAGAATCGCGCCAAGGTCGTCCCCCGGCTCCACCAGCGGCACCCCCGGCACCGCGCAGACCGTCAGGGTGCGCAGCTTCGGGTCCATGCCCGCGCGATCACTTTCGCTGCTTGAGCCGCTTCACCTGGGCGGGCGCTCCGCGACGGTGCCCTGCGAGCCGTCGGGAGCGAGTCCCGGGCGCACGAGCGGGCGCCGCTCCCGGCCGCGTTCGTAGCGCCGCGCGGGGGTCTTCACCACCTCGCACAGGGCCGGCGCCGCGAAGGAGGCCTGGTAGCGTTCCGGCGGCGCGCTCGCGTACAGCGTGGTGCGCTGCCGCGGCCGCCGGCCGATGGATCGGATCAGCGCCTCCATGCGCTCCGGCGCCATCTCCTCGCCGTGGGACGCCCCCGCGGCGCGGGTGATGCTCTCGTTCATCAGGGTGCCGCCGAGGTCGTTCGCGCCCGCCTCGAGGCAGGCCCGCGCGCCGTCCGGCCCCATCTTGACCCAGGAGGTCTGGATGTTGGTGATGCAGGGGTCGAGCACGAGGCGGGCCACCGCGTGCATGAGCACCGCTTCCCGGAAGGTCGGCCCCCGCCGCGCCCGGCCCTTGAGGTAGAGCGGCGCTTCCATGTGCACGAAGGCCAGCGGGACGAACTCGGTGAAGCCCCCGGTGCGCGCCTGCAGCGCGCGCACGCGCAGCAGGTGCCGGGCCCAGCTCCGGGTGTCGTCGACGTGGCCGAACATGATCGTCGCGGTCGAGCGCAGGCCGGCGCGGTGCGCCGCTTCCATGACTTCGAGCCACTGGCCGGTCCGGATCTTGTCCGGGCACAGGACGGCGCGCACCTCGTCGTCGAGGATCTCCGCCGCGGTTCCGGGCAGGGAGCCGAGCCCTGCCGTCCGGAGGCGGCCGAGATAGGTGTCGAGATCGAGACCCAGCGTCGTCGCCCCCTGCCACACTTCCAGCGGTGAGAAGGCGTGGACGTGGATGCCGGGCGCCGCCTGCTTCACGGTGCGGCAGATGTCGAGGTAGGTCTCGCCGGTGTACTCGGGATGGATGCCGCCTTGCATGCACACCTCGGTGGCGCCGCGCATCCAGGCCTCTTCGCTGCGCCTCGCGATCTCCTCGTGCGCGAGGTCGTAGGGGCGCCCCCGCAGGTTCTCGCTCAGCTTGCCCTTCGAGAACGCGCAGAAGCCGCACTTGAAGTAGCACACGTTGGTGTAGTTGATGTTGCGGGTCACGACGTAGCTGACCTCGTCGCCGCTTCGCCGCACGCGCAAGCGGTCGGCGGCCTCGCACACCCGTTCGAAGTCGGGACCGCGGGCCTCGAAGAGGCGCATGATCCCGGCTTCGTCCAGCGCCTCGCCGCTCGCGGCGCGGTCCAGGATTTCCGCAACCCCGCTTTGTCGGGCCGGCACGTCGCCCCCGCGCCCCCGGCCCTTCGGAGGTATGGTCTCGCTGCCCGCGCTCCAGTGCGTGTCGCGCACGAAGCCGGAGGCATCGATGCGGTCGAGCACCGGAGCGTGGAAGACGGGGTCGAGCCAGCGCGCCCGGTCCCGGCAGTACTCGGGATACACCGCGAGGCGCTGCACCAGCTCCCGACCCGCGGCGTTGGTCTCGCGTTCGAGATCCGCGAGGTGCGGCCACGGCGCCTCGGGGTTCACGTGGTCGGGAGTGACCGGGGAGACCCCGCCCCAGTCGTTGATTCCGGCGTCCACGAGGGCGGTGAGGGCGCCGGGCTGCAGATTGGGCGGTGCCTGCACGCTCATGCGCGGGCCGAAGACGAGGCGCGCCATCGCGATGCTCCAGCAGTGCTCGTCGAGGGAGGGTTCGGGGGCCTCGGCCATCAACGTGCCCGGCTTGGCCCGGAAGTTCTGGACGATAATCTCCTGGATGTGGCCGTATCGCTCGTGCACCGCGCGGATCGCGAGCAGCGCCTCGACCCGCTCGCGCCGCGTCTCGCCGATGCCGATGAGGATGCCGGTGGTGAAGGGCACCGCCGCCTCGCCCGCCGCGCGCAGCGTCTCCATGCGTCGCTCCGGCTCCTTGTCGGGTGAGCCGTAGTGGGGGCCGCCTTTCTCGCACAGCCGTTCCGAGAGGGACTCCACCATGATCCCCGACGAGACCGACACCTGGCGGAAGCGCTCGAGATCGCCCGCGCTCATCAGCCCGGGGTTCAGGTGGGGCAGGAGTCCGGTGCGTTCGAACACCAACCGGGCCATCGCCTCCAGGTAGGCGAGGGTGGAGTCGTGACCGAGCTCGGCGAGCGCGTCGCGGGCGGTGCGGTAGCGGTCCTCGGGGCGGTCGCCCAGGGTGAACAGGGCTTCCTGGCACCCGGCCGCGGCGCCCGCCTGCGCGATCTCCAGCACCTGCTCCGGGAGGAGATAGGGTGCGTCGAGCCGGCGCGGGGTCTGCGCGAAGGTGCAGTAGTGGCACACATCGCGGCAGAGCCGGGTGAGGGGAATGAACACCTTGCGCGAATAGCTCACCCGGCCGGGATGGGCGAGGTCCCGCGCGGTGCGCGCGGCGGCGCTCAGAGTCTCAAGTGGAGCACGTTTCGCGAGGGCGAGGAGGCAGGCGTCCGGGAGCCGCTCTCCCTCGGCTGCGCGCGCGAGCGCGCGCTCGGTGCTGTCGGGCATGTTCGACCTCGTCCCCGGTCCCAAAAAGCTCCCGGGCTGCGGCAGAATAGGCTCCCCCGCCCGAGTGGGGGAGCACTATATCCGCCCGGAAGGGAATTTCGTAGCGCGCCGGAGGGGCCGATTGGACATCAGAATCCTGGACGACGCGCCCGCGGTGGCGCGAGAGGCGGCACGCTTTCTCGTCGAGGCGGGAAGCCGGGCGATCGCCGCCCGAGGGCGCTTCTCGCTCGCCCTGAGCGGCGGCTCCACGCCCTGGCAGATGCTCAGGGTTCTCGAGGCGGGAGATCTGCCCTGGGAGCAGGTCGACATCTTCCAGGTCGACGAGCGGGTCGCGCCCGCGGGAAGCGACGAGCGCAATCTCGTCCACCTCGAGTCGAGCCTCGTGGCGCGAGTGCCCATTCCGTCCGCACAGGTGCACGCGATGCCGGTGGAAGCGCAGGACCTGGAGCGCGCGGCGCGCGACTACGCGGCGCGCCTCGCCGCGCGCACCGGCGAGCCCGCGACCCTCGACGTGGTGCATCTCGGCATGGGCGCCGACGGGCACACTGCTTCTCTGGTGCCGGGCGACACGGTGCTCGACGTCACCGGCGCCGACGTCGCGGTGACCGCCGCGCCCTACCAGGGGCAACGACGCATGACGCTCACCTTTCCGGCGCTCAACCGGGCGCGCACCGTGCTGTGGCTGCTCACCGGCGCGGGCAAGGCGGAGATGCTGCGCCGCCTGTGCGACGGCGATGAGAGCATTCCCGCGGGTCGGGTGTCTCGAGAGCGGGCGCTCGTGTTCGCCGACCGCGCCGCCGCCGCGTCCCTGTAGGCCCCATGGTCTACTGAGCTTGCCGTGACGGATTCCCGGGAATCCACGGCTTGGTCGAACACGAATGCGCGGATGCGGAAATCCATTTATGGGCAGGGCAGTAGCCTGCACGACATATAGCATCAGACAGTAGTCCCGAGACCCGGAACACGAGAGGTCAAGACATGAGTGACGAAGTACGGCTCAGCCTGGATGAAGTGCACCGCCTCGCGACCGACGCGTTGCTCGCCTGCGGCGTGTCCACGGACCAGGCGCGCGCCATCGCCGACAATATTCAGCGGGCGGAACGCGACGGCGCAAAGTCGCACGGCCTTTTCCGCATCCCCTTCTACGTGCGGACGCTCGACACGGGACGGGTAAAGGTGGATGCGGTGCCAGTGGTCCGGGACCTCGCGCCCGCGGTGGTCCAGGTGGACTCGTGCGGCGGATTCGCCCCTCTCGCCCTCGAAGTCGGCGTCGATCCCCTGGCCGAGAAGGCGAAGGCGCACGGAATCGCCGCCCTGGCGACCTTGAACACTTTCCACATCGGCGCGCTGTGGCCCGAGGTGGAGCGGATCGCGGAGCGCGGCCTCGTCGCCTTCGCGTTCACCAGCTCGATCTGCTTCGTGGCCCCGGCCGGCGGCACCAGGCCTCTCTACGGCACCAACCCCATGGCCTTCGCCTGGCCCCGGGAAGGGCATCCTCCGCTCGTGTTCGACCAGTCTTCGAGCATGAGCGCGCGCGGGGAGATCATGATTCGCAAGCGCGACGGAGAGGCGCTGCCCGAGGGCTGGGCGATTGACGCCGAAGGCCGGCCCACCACCGATCCGGACGCCGCGCTCGCCGGCGCCCAGCTTCCCTTCGGGGGCTACAAGGGCGCGGCGATCGCCATGATGGTGGAGCTGCTCGCGGGTGCGCTCATCGGGGACGTCTTCGGCTTCGAGGAGTACGCGCGCAATCCCGACGACAGCGTCGGCGGACTCGGGGGGCACTTCATGATCGCCATCGATCCGGTGCGCTGCGTCTCCCACGACGATCGCAGCGCCCAGCTCGCCCACGCGGAGAAGCTCTTCACCAGGATCCTCGAGGAGGAGGGCACCCGCCTGCCCTCGCAGCGTCGCTATACGGCCCGGGCCCGCACCCCGAGCGAAGGCGTGACGATTCCGAAGTCGCTGCACGACACGCTGCTCGGCTACGCGAGGCGCTGATTCGCGCACTCGGCTCCGGCCGGGCAAGGGTCCGGCTCCTGATTGGGGGCGGCGCAGCCGCTCTTTCGCCTTGTGCCGTGCCGCTCGAAGACGTGAGAATCGATAGGGGCCACGTACGACCCCCACGAGAATCGAGTGCATTCACGAAACGGAGGAGCAGCATGAGCAGACACGACAGACTTCGCTTTCACGGCAACGGCTCCGTGTCCCGGCGGGACTTCCTGAGCACCACGAGCGCGCTGGGCGCGGCGGGCGCGCTCGGCATGACCCTGCCAAGCGCCGCCTACGCCACTCCCAGGCGCGGGGGCACCCTCAAGCTCGGACTCGCCGGTGGCCACACCACGGACACCATGGATCCCCTCACCACCCTCGACAACGTGCAGGTCATCCTCTGCTGGGCGACTTACAACAACCTGGTCGAGCTCAACGAGAAGAGAGAAGCTATCCCTGAGCTCGCCGAGAGCTGGGAAGCCGAGCCGGGCGCGAAGATCTGGCACTTCAACCTGCGCAAGGACGCCGAGTTCCACAACGGCAAGTCGCTGGACGCGGACGACGTGATCTATTCGCTCAACCGGCATCGGGGACCGGACACCAAGTCCGGCTCGGCGGGGCTGATGAAGAGCATCACGGACATCAAGAAGACGAGCAAGCACCAGGTTCGCGTGGAGCTCGCCGGCGGCAACGCCGACCTGCCCTACGTGTTCTCCGCGTTCCACTTGTGCATCACGCCCGCCGAGTACAGCGACTGGGCCAACCCGGTCGGCACCGGCCCCTATCGCATGACCGCCTATGAAGCCGGAGTGCGGGCGGAGGGTGAGCGCGACCCGAACTACTGGAAGGAGGGCCGCGCCCACGTCGACTCCTACGAGGTCACCGCGATCAACGACGAGACGGCGCGGATGAACGCGCTGCGCAGCGGCGAGGTGCATGTGGCCAGTCTGGTCAGCACCCGTCTCGCCGCGAAGCTCGACGCCGAGCCCGGTATCAGCTTGGTGCGCTCGCCCGGCCCCCAGCACTACACCATGCCGATGGACGTTCGGGCCGCCCCCTTCAGCGACAACCACGTTCGAATGGCGCTCAAGCACTCCATCGATCGCGAAGGCGTGCTGAATTCGATCGCCTCCGGCTACGGGAGTCTCGGCAACGACCACCCGATCGGCCCCTCCGACCCCTTCTACAACCACGAGCTGCCCATCCGGCCCTACGATCCGGACAAGGCGAAGTGGCACCTGCAGCAGGCGGGCATGGATTCGCTCAGCGTCGACTTGAGCGCGTCCGAAGCGGCGGGCCCCGGCGGCCTCGATCTCGCGCTGCTGCTGCAGGAGTCCGCGAAGGCCTCCGGCATCGCCATCAACCTCGTTCGGGAGCCGGCGGACGGCTACTGGGCGAACGTGTGGCTCAAGAAGCCCTTCATGGTGTCGTTCTGGAACGGGCGCGAGACCACCGACATGATGCTCACGCTCGGCTACTCGTCGGAGTCCGGTTGGAACGAGACCCACTTCCTGCGGGACGACTTCGACGCCCTGCTGGCCGAGGCGCGCGCCCTGCTCGACTTCGACAAGCGCCGCGAAATCTACTGGGAGCTGCAGAGGATGCTGAGCGACGAAGGCGGCAGCATCATTCCCATATTCAACGATTTCCTCGACGGCTTCTCGACCGCGGTGGGCGGTGCCGCGCCCGATGCGGCCCGAGCGACGGTAGGCGCCCGACCGATCGAGCGCTGCTGGCTGGAGACCTGAGGCTCTGAGCGGCCGAAGCTTCCGGCCCGGAGATCCGTCTCCGGGCCGGCTCGTCATGGCCGCTTTTCAAGATGCCGGGCCTGCCCAACATTCTCGTCATCCTGAGCGATCAGCAGCGCAGCGATTCGCTGGCGTGCTACGGCAACGTCTTCGTGCACTCGCCGAACATCGACCGGCTGGCGTCGGAGGGGGTGCGATTCCTCGACGCCTTCACCCCCTTTCCCTTGTGCACTCCGGCGCGGGCGTCGCTGTGGACCGGCGCCTACCCCCATCTGCACGACATCATGGACTGCGTCTACGGCATCGATGACGCCTTCGAGCACAGTCCCTCCCCGACCACCGCGTTCGATCGCCTGAGCGACGCGGGATACCTGGTCGGCTACTTCGGCAAGTGGCACCTGGGCGACGCACGCCCCGCCCGCACCGATCACTGGGACGCCACCAACTCCGAGGAAGGGCACTGGATCGAGGGGCGCGAGTACATCCCCGAAGCGCAGACGCGTCGCATGATCGACTTTCTGCGGGACCTGCGTGGCGAGCGACGCCCTTTCTTCCTCGTGCAGGCCTACCGCCCCCCGCACGAGCCCTACACCGCGCCGGAGCGGGACCTGCGCCTCTACCGGGGCAAGGGAATCTTCCGGCCCGGCTACTACGCTTCGGTCACCGCCCTCGATCGCTGCGTCGGCGAGATTCTGAAAACGCTCGAAGATATCGGCGCGCGCGACGACACGCTGATCATCTACACGAGCGATCACGGTGAGCACTTCAACTACCGGGGCCGGAACAACAAGAGCACTGGCCATGACGACTCGATCCGCATCCCCCTCATCGCGGCGTGGCCGGGGCACGTCGTGCCCGGCAAGACGGTGAAGGGC
Organism: uncultured Ectothiorhodospiraceae bacterium; assembly: GCA_964420925.1. Classification (GTDB taxonomy): domain Bacteria; phylum Pseudomonadota; class Gammaproteobacteria; order HK1; family HK1; genus JAJEAD01. The sequence goes on from CAYQVB010000086.1 coordinate 12,688, forward strand.
GCGGTCGGCCTGCAGGACATTGCCCCGACACTGCTCGACTTCGCGGGCTGCGAGATCCCCGATTACCTGCACGGCAATTCCCTGCGGACCCTATTTCAGGAAGCGAGCGGGCGAGGCGGCGAGCGCTACTACGTGCAGAACACCGAGGACTTTCGCAGCTTCGAGACGTGGGACCGTCTCATGTCGGAGGGCGGCTACCCCGCCAACTCACGCTCCCATCGCTCTGCGGACCGGGAGTGGGACCGGCAGCGCGCGCTGTGGACGCCCGGCGCCAAGCTCATTCTGAGCGAGCACGGCCACCACGCGCTCTTCGACCTCGAGCGGGATCCGGAGGAGGAGCTGAACCTCTTCGGCGCGCCCCGACCGGACTTCTTCAACCAGTACACCCACTTTCCGGATCAGAGCGAACGGACCGCGCGCCTGACGCAGATGCTCCGTGAGGAGGCCCGGCGCGTCGGCGACGAGTGGGGAGCGGCGCTCGCAGGGTCGGTGCTCGACACCCTCTGAATCCCCGGGGCTCGAGGCGCTCGGGAGGAGCCGGTGGATTCCCGCTTCCATGGCAAATCCCTCCACTTGGCGTTTCGGGTGGATTCCCGCTTTCGCGGGAATGACGGAAGCCGGCGACACGAACGAGCGTACTCCCTCGATGTTCCCTACGCGACAGCGGGGACAGGGAACCTGTCCGTGGCAGGCTTTCGCGGGTATGACAGGAAGTGCGTTCAGCTTGGTCTCCGTCATTCCCTTGGTCAGCGGGAATCCACCGGCCTGAACGTCGCCGGGCAAGGATGAACAGGGAACGGGGATCCGATTCCTCTGCCTCTATAGCGCCTTCATCGAACCCCGAGGGGTGGAAGCGGAAAACTCGTCCAGGTTCATACCTTCCGCGCTACTCCGGCATCGGCCCTGTAAGCAGCGCCGGGTCGAGGCGCCGGCTGAAGAGATTGATGCGCCAGTCGAGATGCGCCCCGGTGGAGCGGCCGCTCGATCCGACTTCGGCGATCGGTTGCCCCTGCGCCACGCGCTCTCCCTTCTCGACCAGGATGCGAGACAGGTGCAGGAAAGCCGACGAAAGGCCATGACCGTGGTCGACGATGAGGGTGCCGCCGGAGAAGAACATGTCCGGGTGAGCGAGCGTCACCACGCCGCCGGCGGGCGCGAGGACCTGCGTGCCCGTCGGCGCCGCGATATCGATGCCGAAGTGCGGCCGTCGCGGCTCTCCGTTCAGGATCCGCTGTGAGCCGTAGATCCCGGTGATGCGGCCCTCGAGGGGCCACTCGAAGCCGTCGAGGAAGTCCGTGCGGGCGTCATCGGTGCGGCGCGCCTCCTTCACCAACGCGACGTCCGCTGCAATCCGTGCGAGGTCTTCTTCGCTGCGCGGCGTCACCTTCCGCTCGGGCAGCCCGTCGATGCGCTGGATGTCGTACTCGCGCGGCTTCACCGCGAGGATCTGCCGTTCGCGCCGTCCGTTCGGGTAGCTTACTTCGAGCGTCGCTTCCGGCGGTGCGTCCCGCCCGAAGCCGATGAGGAACCATCCGTCTTGGGACACCCGCACTGAGGAGCCTTCGAACTCGACGGTAGAGCCGGGCGCCACGCGCCCGCGGAGCAGGGCGCCCTGCGTGCGTGGGCCATCGAGGCGAAGGCCGGTCTCCACTGCCGGCAGCGGGCCGGACGCCAGCAGAGCGCCGAGTGTCAGCAGGAGGACAATGGCCGACCTGGTGACCGGTCCGCCTACCAAGTTCCATTTCCCTGTGCAGCGCATGGGTGTCTCCCGGATGCTCGTGTCGATCGTTCTGCAGCGGAACGGTTGTTTCTGACGAAGGGGAATTTCGCCGTCCGGCACTGCTTCGTTCCATCACGCACGAAGCACAAGGCTTCGACGTATGCTCGCCGGTGACGAATCGCGTGACGCGCGGAGGATGCAGGCGTGCACGGTGCATTAGACGACGCCGTTCAGCAGCTTCTCCTCTCCCCGCCACAGGCGGTCGAGATTCTCGAGCAGGATGTCGATGACGTTGTCCTCGTAGCGGCGGGTCTCGCCTGCGGTGTGGGGGGTGAGCACGACGTTTTCGAGCTCCCACAAGGGCGAGCCGGGCGCGAGGGGTTCGTCCACCGTGACGTCGATTCCGGCGCCCGCGATCTCGCCGGCGTGCAGGGCCTCGATGAGCGCCGCTTCGTCGACGCATCCGCCGCGTGCGACGTTGATGAGATAGGCGCTTCGCTTCATCGCCTTCAGGCTCCGGGATCCGACCAAGCCGCGCGTGTCCTCGCTCAAGGGGCAGGTGAGGGCGACGAAGTCGATTTGGGGCAGGAGGTTCAGGAAGTCTTCGGGGGGATGAACTTCGTCGGCGCCGTCCGCGCCTGCACGGGTGTCGCGCTTGATGCCGACGACGCGCATGCCGAAGGCGTGGGCGAGCGCCGCGAGGCGTGCGCCGATGCCACCGAGCCCGTAGACGAGCAGGCACTTGCCTGCGAGTTCGTCCTCTCGCGCATCGAGCTGCGAAACCATCCCGCGCCAGTGTCTCGCGCGCTGGTGGTCACGCCCGGTGTGGATGTGCCTGACGAGCGCGAGCATGAGCGCCATCGCATGCTCGGCCACCGCGTTGGTGTTGACTCCCCGTCCGTTCGCCATGCGCACTCCCGCCGCGCCGATGCGCCGGAGATCGAAACGCTCGTACCCGGCCGCGCAGACCTGGATGAAGCGAAGGCGCGCCGCGTGGTCGAGCATCGCGTCGTCCCAGAAGCCGGAGAGCACCAGGACGTCCGCTTCTCCGCATCTCCGGAAGGTGTCTTCCACGTTCCAGGTCTGGAAGTGGCGGATGCCGGTCTCCCGCCGGGCGAAGCGTTCGGCGAGGTGGTAGGCGACGTGCGCGAAATGCACGGTGAGCCGATTGCGCGGCGGAAGATAATCAGTCGTCATGGGTGGCGGCAGCCGGGACCTGGAGGCGCGGGAGGATGCCGGATTCCTCGAGATAGCGGTAGGCGCGCGTGGGCGAGGGCGCCGCGGCGAAGGCGCGCAGGTCGGCCGGGGTGTCGATGTCGAGCGCAAGGTGCGGCCGGCGGACCACGCCAGGTTCGATCCCGAGGGCGCGGGCGCGGGCGAGATGGGGATGAAAGCTGTTCTCGCCGAAGCGAAAGGGCAGCACCTCCGGCGGCGAGCAGGCCACCGCGTTCGAGCCCAGATCGTCCCGGGCCGGGGCGATGGTGACCGAAGGCGCGGGCGGATGCACGGCGACGAGCGCGTCGATGTCCTCCGATCGAACGAGGGGAATGTCGGCGGGCACCGCGAGCATCCCCGCCGCGCCGCGGGTGCTCAAGGATCGCGCCCCGAGGGTCACCGCGCTGGTCTGACCCAGGTTCAGGGTCTCGCCGAGCGTGCTCGCGCCGTAGCGCTTCGCGAGCGCGCGGGCGTCGCGGTGGCGGGTGACCACGAGGATCTCCGCGATCGACGCCGCGCCGGCGAGCGCTTCGAGCACGTCCTCGAGCATCGCGACGAAGAGCTGGCGCCTCGCATGCGCATCGAGCAGGGGGGAGAGGCGCTGCTTGGCGTTGTCGGGATCCTTGACCGGTAGCAGGGCGTGGATAGGCGCCGCTCCGCTCGGATGGAATTTCCCATAACCTCTTGTTTTTCGGAGATTCCTGCTTCCGCGGGAATGACGGAAACTACTTCTCGTCATTCCCGCGGAAGCGGGAATCCACCCGAAACAACGAGGGGGGGGATTTTCCATGCCAGCGAGAGCCCGCTCTGTGGACTCCTTCCGCGACAGCGCGGGCAGGTCCCCTGACCATGGTCGGCTCATCAGGCGGCGCCGGGAGGTGTCGGGATCGGTCTCGAGGCGTTCAGGTCGCCCCAGCTCGCGACCCGCGCGATCCGGATCGCGATCACCGGCAGGGCGGCAAGGGACATCTCCCGATACTGGGCATAGCGCTCGCGCAGGAGCGTCTGCGCCCGATCGTGCTCTTCCCCCTCGTGCAGAATCTCGGCCCGGCCGCGCAGCATGACCCAGCCGAGGCGCCGCCAGTCTTCTTCGTAGTGATCGGCCACCAGCGCCACGGCCGGGTTCTCGATCAGGTTGCGGATCCGCTTGAGCGTCCGCCCCGGCCGGTGCTTGGGCTTCTCGTCGACGGTGATGTATACCGTTTCCCCGGCCAGGGCGAAGCACACCGGTACGACATGGGGCACGCCGCAGGCGTCGGCGCTCGCGAGCCGCGCGACCCGCTGGCCGAGTAGAAAGGCGCGCTCGCGCTCCGCTAGCATGGCTCGGTCGTCCTTGAAAGGTGGCCAAGGATAACGGCATGAGTCTCGCGTGCGTCCTCCCGGCGATGGGTGGGGTGGGGGGCCGCCGGTGAACATCGCCCATCACCTGGTGCGGGTGGCGCGGGCTCGAGGTGGAGTCCCCGCAGTCGCGTTCGGGGACGAAGTGGTCCTGGACTACGCAGGACTCGCGGCGCGGGCGTCGCGGCTCGCCGGGGCGCTCGTTGCGCGCTTCCGGCTCGGTCCGGGCGAGCGCGTCGCGCTGGTGCTCGCCAACTGCCCGGAGTACCTGGAAGTCCTCTACGCCTGCTGGCACGCCGGTCTCGTCGCGGTGCCGGTCAACGCGAAGCTGCACGCGGACGAGCTCGCCTTCATCCTGTCGGACAGTGGAGCGCGCGCATGTTTCTTCTCCGAGGGGCTCTCCGGGCGCCTGGAGACGGCAGGGCGCGGGGCGAACCCGCCGGAGTTTGTCGAAGTTGCCAGCCCCGAGTACCGCCGCCTGCTCGCGGGTGACGAGATTCCTCTCACGGCGCGGGCGCCCGAGGAGCCGGCCTGGCTCTTCTACACCAGCGGCACCACCGGCCGGCCCAAGGGCGCGGTGCTGAGCCATCGCAACCTGCTCTCCATGTGCTTCTGCTACTTCGCGGACGTCGACCCGGGCGCGCCCTGGCGCTGCCTGCTGCACGCGGCGCCCATGAGCCACGGCTCCGGGCTCTACGGCCTCGCCCACATCATGCAGGGGTCGCTGCACGTCATTCCCCGGAGTCGCGGGTTCGAGCCCGACGAGATGTTCGCCCTCATCGGGCGCTGGCCGGGGCTCACCTTCTTCGCCGCGCCCACCATGGTGAAGCGACTGCTCGCCGGCGACGCGGGCGCCGACACATCCAACCTCAAGCTCATCGTCTACGGCGGCGGGCCGATGTACGTCGAGGACACACTGGCCGCGCTCGAACGCTTCGGCCCGAAGCTCTCCCAGCTCTACGGACAGGGGGAGTCGCCGATGACGATCACCGCACTGCCGGCCGCGGTCCACGCGGAGCGAGAGCACCCGCGCTGGCTTGCACGGCTCGCCTCGGTCGGCACCCCCCAGAGCGTGGTCGAGGTGCGGGTCGCGGGCGAGCACGACGAGCCGCTCGCCGCCGGCGAGACGGGAGAGATCCTGGTGCGGGGAGATTCCGTGATGTCCGGGTACTGGAACAACGCGGCCGCAAGCGCGGAGACGCTTCGGGGCGGCTGGCTCCACACCGGCGACATCGGGGTCTTCGACGAGGACGGCTTCCTCACCCTCAAGGACCGCTCCAAGGACGTGATCATCTCCGGCGGCGCCAACATCTATCCCCGCGAGGTCGAGGAGGTGCTGGTGGGCCATCCCTCCGTGGCCGAAGTGTCGGTCGTCGGCCGGCCGGACCGCGAGTGGGGAGAGCGGGTCGTCGCCTACGTCGTGCCGGCGGCCGGCGCGACGCTCGACGAGGCGGCGCTCGACCGCTTCTGCATCGAGCGTCTCGCGCGCTTCAAGCGGCCGCGGATCTACCGGAGCATCGAGGCCCTGCCCAAGAACAACTACGGAAAGGTGATGAAGCGGACGCTGCGGGAGCGGGAGGCGGAGAGACGGTTCCGATCTACGGATGTACGTCGCGACCTGACGTCACCGAAGCCGAGGTCATCATTTCCATGAAAACGCGAAAGCAATTTGAACGTGCGCACGCGGGCGGCATAATGCACCGAGCAACGGTCTCGCCCGAGAAACGGAGGAGAGGAGGATCACCAGCCCCATGCTTTCCGATGGCCTGATCCTCGTCGCCAAGCGCGAGTGTCCGACCTGCACGATGGTGGAGCCGGTCATGCGGCAGCTCGCGGACGGCGCACACCGCTTCACCGTGTATAGCCAGGACGACCCCGGATTCCCCGGCGGAGTGGCGGGCGTGGTCGACGACCGGGAGCTCGAGCACTCCTACCGGCTCGGCATCGAGACGGTGCCGACCCTGCTCTGCGTGCAGGGAGGGCGCGAAGTCGGGCGCGCGATCGGGTGGCACCGCGGGGAGTGGGAAGACTTGAGCGGCAGTCCCGAACTCGGGGCCGGCCTTCCGGAGTCCCGGCCGGGGTGCGGGTCGCGAAGCGTCGAGCCCGGGGTGCCGGAACGGCTCGCGCTGCGCTACGGCGGGGTGCGCTTCGACTCCCGCACGGTGGAGGTCGCAGGCGCCGAGGATCCGATCGAAGCCTGCTACGACCGCGGCTGGAGCGACGGACTGCCGGTGGTGCCGCCGACCCGGCTCCGGGTCCTGCGCATGCTGCAGGGCACCACGCGGAGCGCGGGTGAGGTGCTGGGCGAGGTGCCGCCCGCGCTCGCTCCCTGCACGGTCGAGAAGGCGGCGGTGAACGCGGTCATGGCCGGCTGTCGGCCCGAGTACTTCCCGGTCGTGCTCGCCGCGATCGAGGCCGCGCTCGATCCCGCCTTCGCGCTGCACGGTGTGCTCGCGACCACCGATTTCGCCTCGCCCATCGTCGTGGTGAGCGGGGCGATGGCGCGACGCATCGGCATGAACTCCGGCGTCAACGTGCTCGGTCAGGGTCATCGCGCGAACGCCACCATCGGCCGGGCGGTCCAACTCATCGTGCGCAACGTCGGGGGCGGCCGGCCCGGCGGGGTCGACCGCTCCACCCTCGGACATCCCGGCAAGTACACGTACTGCCTCGCGGAGGACGAGTCGGACGAGGGCTGGGAGCCTCTGCGCGTGGACCGCGGCTTCGCGCGCGACGCGTCCACCGTCACCCTGTTCGCGGGCGGAGGCGTGCACGGGATCTGGGACGAGGTGGCGCGGACGCCGGAGGCCCTCGTCGCCAACACCGGGGAGTGGCTCGCGCGCGTCGGGTTCAAGGGCTTGCCGGGACACGCACTCGTGCTGATCACGCCCGAGCACTGCCGCATCTACCGCGAGGGGGGCTGGAGCCGCTCGCGCATCAAGTCCGCGCTCGTCGAGGCGAGTGGGGGCAGAACTCTCATCGAAGGACTGCTGCTGGTGCGGGCCGGTGGCCCTGCCGGACTGTTGAGTGCCGTGATTTCAGGCTGGTCAGTCGGGGAACGCGGCAGCAATCCAATCACCAGGGAGATTGGCACATGAGTGAAAGCGAATTGATGCTGGATCCGACCTCGGAGCAGACGCCTCCGGGCCGGGAACCCGCCGTCCTGCCGGCGACGCTCGACGGGTTGACGGTGGGACTGCTCGACATCACCAAGGCGAAGGGGGACTTGTTCCTCGACCAGCTCGGCCTGCGTCTCGGCGAGCGCGGGATCGCGGTGCGGCACTATGCGAAGCTCACCTCCGCGAAGCCCGCGGCGCCGGAAGTGGGTCAGACCATTGCCGAGGAGTGCGACGTCGTCGTCGAAGCACTTGCCGATTGAGGGTCCTGCACGTCGTGCAGTTTGCATGACATGCTGGACCTCGACCGCCGCGGAGTGCCGGGGGCGATGATCGCCACCACCGCGTTCGAGGGCGCCTACCGGGCGCAGGCGGACATTCTCGGATTCTCACCGCACGTGGTGTACGTGCCGCATCCGATCCAGAACCGCACCGAGGCCGAAGTGCGCGCCATCGCCGACGACGCGGTGGAGCGGATCATCGCGGCGATCACCGGCTCAATGATCGCGTAGCAGCGAGACTTCCCATCACGCGCCCGTAGCTCAGCCGGATCAGAGTACCAGGCTTCGAACCTGGTGGTCGGGGGTTCGAGTCCCTCCGGGCGCGCCATATCGAGTGTCGTTGCACATGTCTTGATGACAGCTTTCGACATTCTCATCTCTGCTTCACGCCAGACGGCTTCTTCCCATTCCCTCCTGGCGATAACGGACCCTTCACGACCCATGCGCCAGTCACGGCTGATTCGCTGGATTCGAGAGACGGCCGGAGTCCTGCTGCTCGTGGTCCTCGCCATGCCCGCCGCGGCGACCGCGCAGGATCAGCAGTTGCTGCTCGGGTCGACGCGGTGGTCGCCGTTCACCGACGAGCACGGCTCGCCGCGCTTCGCCCTCGATCTGGTCGAGGAGGCTCTCAATCGCATCGGGATCAGCGCCGGTACGATCATCGTGGAAGAGGGCACGCTGACCCCCGCGCTGGAGAGCGGCAAGTTCGACGGAAGCGCTGCTCTGTGGAAGAACCCGGAGCGTGAACGCACGCTGCTCTTCTCACAGCCGTATCTCGAGAACCGGCTGATCCTCGTCGGGCGCCGGGGCAGCGACGTGTCTGCGACCTCGCTGGACGACCTTGCGGGCGAGAGGATCGCGCTCGTCACCGGATACGCGTATGGCGAAGCGGTCCGGGTTGCGGTGGGTCTGATCGTCGTTGCTTCGCACGACGGAGATGACAGCGTCGCGAAGCTCCTCCACGGTGAGGCGGACTACACGCTGATGGACGACCTCGTCATCCAGTTCCTTCTCCGCGATCATGCAGAGGCAGCTCGAGCGCGATTGGCGTTCGGCTCGGCGCCGCTGATCACACGCTCCCTTCACCTCGCGGTGCAGCGCTCGCTGCCGGACGCCGAGAGGATCATCTCACGCTTCAACGCCGAGCTGGGCGATATGGTCGCCGATCGCAGCTACCACCGCCTGCTGCAGCTCGACTGGATTCGAGCGGACGTCGACGGTGACGGTCGCAGGGAGTTCGTGCCTCACGACGATCAAATCGGCCCGCTTCAGCCGAAGCATGCCTACGAGCTCTTCACGACGGCCAGTCCGAACCTGGATTTCAACGCGCCGTCGCGCTTCTATTTCGACGGCGACATCTACGAGGGCTGGTCCTCAGTGCCCGACCAGTACAAGGCCCTCCCGGACATCATGCATCCCGAGCCGAGACGCACGACCAGGCTCTTCACCATCACGTTTTAACGGGAGCGAGCCCGCGACGGCTCATGTCGCGCGCTCCCGTACGGCATCCGCCGGTATCGCCGTCATGCGGAGACGGTGGGCGGGCGCCACCTCGCTGACTCCCTCGACCGGTTCGGGGCCGCGGGCGAGTGCCGCGATGAAGCGGCGCTGGAACTCGACGTAGCCGACCGTGGACGGGGAGTATCCGAGACGGCGCTCGAGCTCCGCATGCAGCTCGGGCAGGCGATGGAAAGGCACCGCCGGGAAGGTGTGATGGGCGGTGTGGTACTGCATGTTCCAGCCCATCCACCGCAGCAGCGGCCAGGTGGCGATGGTGCGGGTGTTGTGCACGGTGTCCGGCTCGTGGGTGATGCCGGTATGCTCGGTGATGTTCTGCACCTGGTGCAGCACCTTCGTCGAGAGCATCGGCGCGAGCCACAGGATGAGCGCCGCCCAGGACTCGAGCGCCACTGAAAGGGCCGCGACGAGCACGTATCCTGCGATGTGCCAGCGGGCTTCGAGCGTGATGTGGCGGCGCTGCGCCGCGCTGAAGTAGTCGCCCGACACCCTGCCCCGCGCGTGGCGCCAGAGCTGCACCAGCAGGTACCACCAGTAGCTCACTCCGGAGAGGTATAGGAGATAGACCGGCATTGTGAACGGCTCCCGGCGCATCAGCTCCGGATCGCGCTTCCAGTCCTGGGTGTGGCGATGGTGCTCGAAGTGGTACCAGCGCTCGTGGCTGCGCGGGTAGAGGAGCACGAATCCGGTGATCCGGTTGACGAGGTCGTTCGCCCATCGGGTCTCGAACGCGGTGTAGTGATTGCACTCGTGCTGGGCGGCGAACAGGAAGTTGACGAGCATCCCGTGGACGATGAACCAGGGCGCCGCCCACCACGAGCCCCAGGTGATCCACAGCCCGGTGCCGGTCACCGCGATTGCGCCGAAGTGACTCAGCGTCTGGATCGCGCCCTTCCAGTCGGAGCGCCGGGTGAGCTCGCGCAACGTCTCCGGGGCGATCAGGTTTCGGCGGCCGATGAAGTCGTCCATCCCTACACTCTAAGGCGTTGCGCTGTGCCGACAAAGGGAAACGGACCGACTCCGGTGTCCGGCACGGTGGTGCCGGTGAGCCCGGTCACGATTCTGCGCGGAGGCGCGCCCGGCTGAGTCCCGAGTTTCCGCTTCACCCACAGTCCGGGAAGACCAAGACATGCCGGTGGGCTTCGCCACGTTCGACTTCGGTAGGACAGGCGGGCGCTACGTCGCCGCTCGCCGGAGTCCGGCCCGGCTTCGTGACACCTCCCCGCGCCCACTCAGATCGGCACGACGTGCTCGGGCGCGATCGTGAGCCTCAAGCTCTGCCCCGGGACGATGTCGGCATCTGCCGGCGAGAGGTTCTGCCGGGCCACGACGATCTCGGTGCCGTCGCCGGTGCGGCAGTTGTAGTAGGTGACTGCGCCGAGGTAGTCGATGCTCTCGACCTTCACCTCGAGGGCGTTCGCCGCCTTGCCGTCGAGCGCAAAGTCGATCTTCTCGGGCCGGACGATGGCGTACACCCGGTCGCCGCGTTCGAGCGGGCGTGTCGTCTGCGCCGCAATTCGCAGTCCCCTCTCGGTCGCGAGCCGGGCCAGTCCGTCGGCGCTTTCGGTCACTTCGCAGGCAAAGCGGTTGGTGCGCCCCACGAAGTCGGCGACGAAGTAGCTCTCCGGGTGTTCGTAGATCTCGCGCGGCGATCCGATCTGCACGATCTCGCCGTCGGACATCACCGCGATGCGGTCCGAGAGGATGAGCGCCTCTTCCTGGTCGTGGGTCACGAAGATGGTGGTGATTCCCAGCCGTTGCTGGAGCTGCCGCAGGTCTCGCTGCATCCGTTCGCGCAGCTTGCGGTCGAGCGCCGACAGAGGTTCGTCGAGGAGCAGGATCTCGGGCTCGTAGACGAGCGCGCGGGCGAGCGCCACCCGTTGCTGCTGGCCGCCCGAGAGCTCGCGCGGCAGGCGCCGGGAGAGATCGCTGAGCTCGATCAGCTCCAGTGCGTGTTCGACCTTTTCCCGCTGCACGTCCCTGGCGACGCCCCGGCTCGCCAGCCCGAAGGCGACGTTCTCCGCCACGCTCATGTGGGGCCAGAGGCTGTAGCTCTGAAACACCATTCCGAGGTTCCGCTTGTGGGTCGGCACGTGGCTCACGTCGTCCCCGCCGATGGTGACCCGCCCCCCATCCGGCGCGATGAAGCCGGCCACGATCCGCAACAGGGTGGTCTTGCCGCAGCCGCTCGGGCCGAGCAGCGAGATCAGCTCGCCCTTGCGCACCTGCAGGGTGAGGGATCGCAGGGCCTGCACCGCGCCGAAATGCTTGCGGACCTCCGTCGCTTCCAGGGCATACATGGCCGGCTCGTCGTGCGTCTCGGTCGGTGTCAGGCAATCACGGCAGGAAGCCGATCACTCCTCGCTATCCACCCTTGGCTCGCCGTGCCCGGCAGGAGTCGGGCAGGCACGCTCGGCAGCAGCGCGGCAAGGTCCGGATGGGCTTTGAATTCGCGATCGGGCCGGGCCATCATAGCGCGGCCGTTCCGGGGGAGAGCGGGGTGGCGAGTGATATCGAGCCCCCCGGGTGGGAAGATACGGCCGCCGGGAACGGCTGCGGGTGGGCACCCTGGCCCACGCTCAACGTCCATGGGGAGAAGGCCAATGACCATGTTTCGCTACTTGAATCTCCTGGGGCTCGCCGCCGTGCTTGGCCTGGCCCTGTCCGTGAACGCGCGAGCCGCCGAGGAGCTGATCGTCGGCTCCTGGGGTGGGGTCTGGGACGATACGGTCCGGGACAACATCGTCAAGCCCCTCGTCGAGGAGACCGGCGCCGAGGTCTCGATCCTCTCCGGGAACAGCTCGGAGCAGTTCGCGCGACTGCTCGCAAGCCCTGACGCGCCGCCCGTCGACGTGCTGTTCCTGGATCTCGACATCGCGGTGTCGGGCTTTGCCCAGGACATGTTCGAGGTGCTCGATGCCGAGAAGGTCCCGAACCTCGCCAACGCCTACCCCGCGAGCATCTACGGGGGCGGCCAGGCGGTGGCCCAGAGCTTCGGCGCCATCACCATCGTCTATGACAGCAACAAGATCGAAGTCGATAGCTGGCAGCCCTTCTTCGACGAGGCCAACACCGGCAACTACTCCCTTTCGCCGGCGGACGGCTGGGGCTTCTACGTGCTCGCCGCTCTGGCGCGCACCACGTCCGGCGACGAGAACGACCTGGAGGCGGGCTGGAACGCGCTGGCGCAGGTCGCCCCGGGCGCGGCCACGGCCATCGGCGACTACGCGCTGCGGCAAATGTTCGAACGCGAGGAGGTCGCGTTCGCCCCCATGTACGGCGGCGAGGCCTACGTGATGTACACCAGCGGGCTTTCGAGCATCCGGGCGGCGAAGCCGAAGGAGGGCATGATCGCGGTCCCGAACATGCTGGTGATTCCGCGCAACGCGAGCAATCCGGAGCTCGCGCGGCGTTTCGTTCACTACGCGCTGTCGCCCGAGTCGCAGCTCGCGTTCACCAACGCCTACGGGGCGGCGCCTTCGGTCAAGGGAGTCGATGTGCCCGAGGAGATCATCCCCTGGATGCCCTACGGCGACGAGGAGTTCGCGGCGTTGATCCGCCCTGACTGGGCGAGCATGAACGTGCAGCGTGACGCCATGATCGACCGCTGGAACCGCGAGATCGTGCCCCTCATCGGCACGAGGTAGACCGACCCGGCGAACCCATGCGCGACTTCGCACGGACATGGCCGCTGTGGCTCATAGCGGCCGTGTTCCTGGTGCATTTCGTCGTCCCGGTGGCGTTGTTCTTGGCGCTGGGCTTCGCCACCTATGTCCAGCCCGGAATCTGGACGGCGGACCCGACCTGGGAGAACTACCACCGCGCGTTCACCGACGAGTACGCGCTCGGCGTCCTCCTGGTGACGCTCAAGATCGGGGCCATCGTCACCGGGCTCTGCGTGCTGCTCGGCTACCCCGTCGCGTACTTCATCGCCCGCGAGCGCGGCCGCACGCGTCACCTCGTCCTGATTATCGTCACCGCCTCGCTGTTCACCAACCTGATCGTGCGGACCTACGGGTGGATGGTCTTTCTCACGCCGCGCGGCCTGTTCAACAACATGCTGCTCGACAGCGGCCTGATCGAGCGGCCGCTGAAGCTCATGTTCAATGAGCCCGGCGTCATCATCGGCATGACGCAGATCAATCTCCCCGTGCTGGTGCTCGTCGCCGCGGTGGCGATCCAGGGCATCGACCGGGTCCTCGAGCAGGCGGCGGCGGTGGCCGGCGCCGGCCCGATTCGGACCTTCATGAAGGTGACCTGGCCCTTGAGCCTGGTGGGGGTCCTGAGCGGCTCGGCGCTCGTGTTCGCGCTGACCATCAGCAACTTCATCACCGCCGACTTCCTCGGTGGCGGGCGGGTCATGATCCTGGGAACGATGATCCGCCAGCTCATGACGCGTTCGCTCAACTACCCCTACGCGGCAGCGCTCTCCGGCCTGCTGCTGCTGCTCGCGCTCGCCGCGATGCTCGGCGTGGTGTTCATCTACCGCGCGTTGGGCCCGTCCCGGCGGGCTGCTTGAGCCGGGCGATGCCGAAGCTCATTCGCATCGTCTATCTCGGCGTGGTGGCCCTGACCTGCGGCTATTTGCTGCTCCCGACCATCGTGGTGACGCTGGCGTCGTTCTCCCCCTCGGCCGCGTTGCGGTTCCCCCCGACCGGCTTCAGCCTGCGCTGGTACGAGAACTTCTTCGCGAGAGAGGAGTTCCTCGACGCCTTCGGCTTGAGCCTCTCGCTCGCGATCGTCGCCGCGACGCTGGCCACCGGGCTCGCCCTGCTCGCCGCCGTCGCGCTGCGCGAATCGCGGCCGGGGCTCCGCCAGGCGGTGCAGGGGACCGCCCTCCTGCCGATCATCCTGCCGACCGTCGTCTACGGCCCGGCCCTGCTGATCCTGGCCGCCCAGTTGTGGCTGACCCGCTCGGCCGCGGGCACCATCGCGGTCATCGGCCTCGCCCACCTCGTGCTGGCGCTGCCTTTCGCCATCCAGGTGGTGTTCACCAACTACGACGGCCTGGAATCGTCGCTCGAGGAAGGGGCGCGGATCGCCGGCGCCACCCGTTCGCGCATCCTGACCCGGATCATCGTGCCGTTGATGGCGCCCGGCCTCATCGCGAGCTTCCTCTTCGCGTTTCTGATCTCGTTCGACGAGCCTATCGTGTCGCTCTTTCTCGCCCGCCACGACGTGACCACGCTCCCGCCCCGCATCCTGACCTACCTGCGCTTCCGCTCCGATCCGACGGTCGCGGCGGTCTCGACCATCATGAGCCTGCTCGCCATCGCCGCGATCATCGTGATCGACCGCCTGGTCGGGCTCGACCGTATCTTCGGCCTGACGCGAAAGGACTGACCCGCGCAGCCCGCCCCGGAAACGGAACCACAGACGTTCGGCCCAGGCCCCGCTCAGTTCGAAGGCGTTTCCTGCCCGGCGTCCGCCAGCGCGAATCTGTCTGTCACCTGGCCGAACTTCACCAGGCTGCCGCTCGGGTCGAAAACGTACAGTTCGTCCATGCCCCACGGCGTTTCGACGACCTTGCCCACATCGATACGCTTGGCGAAGTCTGCGCGCAGCGCATGAATGTCGTTCACGCGGACGTAACAGGAGGTGTTCTCTGCAATATGCCTGTCCGTGCACAGCCAGAAGTGGATCTCGATGTGCTCGCGGACCGCGATACCGTAGTTCCGATCGCCAAAGTCGTGTGTTTCAAACCCGAGCTTGTTGAAGAAGTCCAGCGAGGTCGCAATGTCCAGCGAAGCGAGCACGGGCATGGCGCGGTCAAACAGAGATGTCCCGTCGGGCATGGGTCTTGTTCCTTCACCTTGATCAGTGGCCGGAGCATTCACCACGACGCTGCGCCGCGAGTTCGGTCCGAGCCCTGATGCGGGTCAGGGCGCGGGGAAGGGCGCCTCGTCGAGGAAGCGGGTGACGACGTTCTCGATCATCCGGGAGACGTTGTTGTCGTAGTCGTTGTGGCTCAAGCTCGCCGCGAATCCCATCGAGCCGACCGAGAACACCGCCCCGCCGTTGGGGGTCTCGTAGAACACGATGTCGGCCCGTATCTCGGCATCGATGCCCTCGCCCTCCAGTGGCGGCGTCTCGCCGACCCCGAGGTTCGAGGGCCCGAAGACGGCACTGTGCCCGAACGAGGAGGCGAGCAGCAGGGCGTGGCGCGGCGTTCCGAAGCCGTGGTCGAAGCGGTCGATCTCCTCGCTCGCCGCGCCGTTTCCCGATAGCCCGAAGTCGCCGATGACCTCATCGTCGATCCCGGCGAAGACGAACGCGGCGCGCGGGTCGCGGCTCCCGGCCTGACGCCGGTAGCCGGCCCCGTGATCGAAGCCCTGGGCGTCGAAGCCCACCCCGACCAGACGGTGCGGGGTGCGTCCCGAATTGTGCATCAGGCCCCCGAACTCGCCGCTGAAGGCCAAGTGGTACTCGCCGGGAGAGGTGACCCATTTGCGTTCGCTGTACTCGCCCCGGCGCATCTCGATGATGCCCGGTCGGGTCGGGTGGTAGGCTACCAGCCAGTAGAACCCGTTGCCGCCGATGTAGATCATCCGCCCGCCGCGTTGCTGGTAGGCGAACAGGGCGTCCCACATGCGGGTGGAGTAGTACTCCGGGTGGGTTCCCGTCATCACTGCGCGGTAGGGGGCGAGCACTTCCACCCCCTCGGCGTGGAGGTCCTCGTCGGTCAGCACGTCGTAGTCGAAGCCCTTCTCCTCCAGCCAGTCCGTCAGGTACAGGTCCGCGCTGTAGGACTCGAGCCACGGGTGCTTCGGGCGCATGTTGAGGTTGGGCCGGTGGCGCGAGGAGTACGACACGCCGGTGCCGTCGAGATGGCATTCGTAGAGCGACAACCCGAGCTCGGGGTGCTCCAGCACGTGCTGGTCCTCTTCGCCCAGGACCGCGACCTGGTTGTAGAGCACCTCGACGAGGGAGTGATCGAAAGGCATGCGCCAGTTGGCGTAAGCCATGTAGGACGCGGTGGGGACCAGCAGGGCGAGCCGGGCGCCGGGGCGCTTCGTCGGCGCGCGCACGAAGAAGGGGACGTAGTCCTCGTGACCGGAGCCGCTCAACTTGGCCGCGTAGAAACCGCTCGCGAGACCCTTGGGCACCGACCACTCGAAGTCGGCCTCCCACTCGCAATCGCCGAGCGCATCGGCGAGAAAGTGGATTGCCGCGTACTGCTCTGGCGCCTGGCGCCAGTCCATGAACTCGCCCGTCCAATGGGCGCCGCGCACCGCCCGCATGGGGAGGTTGACGAGCTCGCCGTGGTGGTCGCGCCCGGAGACATCGACGATCCGATCGCTCGAGATCTCGCGGCTGAAGTCCCACAGGGCGACGAGGCGCGATCCGAGACCCGGGGGTACCGGGCCGCTCCGCAGCCGAATCGAGTCCGGCCGGTCGATGACCTCGGATGCGATCCAGGGCCGCTCGATCCGGCCGGTGAAGTGGTGATCCCCGACCACTCTTCCCGGGCCCTGCGCACGGGCGGCCGCCGCGATCATCACCGGAGCGCCGTTGTCCGCGCGCGGTGCGACCCCGGTCGTGTCCTCCGCCACCCGCATCGCCGGGTGCAGCCCGCGCTCGGCGAGGTGTTCCTGCTCGATGCGCATCTCGCCGCTCTGCCCGTCCCAGGTCGCGGTGACCGCGCTCCATTCCCAGGTCGCGAGCGGCACGCCGCTCGAGAGGCGCGCGACGCCCCCCTTCCCGTCGCCGAGCATGAGAAGCGGGCTGCCGTCCGCGTCCAGGAACAGGCCGAATCCCGCTTCGTCCGACAGAGACCACTTGGTCAGCAGCGCCTGCACGCCCTGTCCGGCGATGGTCGGCATGACCAGTGCGTGCAAGGTGAAGCCGGTGAGCGCCGCGAAGGCGATGGAATCGGGGACGCAGGCGAAGGAGCCCGGATGAATGGCCTGCTCGCGCCCGCGATGCTCGCTCACCGCGGGCGGGTCGAGAGCGTACTCCCGGAGCCCCGGCCCTCCCGGCTGGATGTCGCCCGAGCGCATGCGCACGATCTCGGCGCGATAGCGCTCGATGCCGGGCTCGCAGCTCACCATGAAGCGGATGCGCCCGCCGGGTGCGACGCTTATCTCGTCGCTGTAGCCGAGGATTCGCTTCGTCATGACCGCCTCCCGGATCAGTCGAGATCGAGCGCCTGCCCGGTGTGCGCTTCCCAGCGTAGCCTGAAGACCGCCCGTTCGGCATCTTCCGGGTTGTCGAAGGTGAGACCCTCGATCTTCTCCGCCGCTTCCCCGCGCACCCCGGTCAAACGCGCCACCGCCCACCGGCGGTAGGGGCCGGACATGAGGATGACGTGCTTGCCCGCCACCGGCGCGGCACGCATCAGGTTCAGGATGCGCTGCAGCTCGGCGCCGTGCGGCCCCCAGGGGTTGCGGTGGAACTCTCGCGCAAGATCGATGCGCTCGGGATCTATGGCCTTGGGCATGGGGACGCTATCTCCGGGGATGTCGTGCGCGTCGTGGAAATCTCGGGCGGGGAGTCACCCAAGCGCGCTCAGGCCGCCAGCCGGTTCGCGACCCACTTGTGGAAGTGGTGGGTCGGCTCGTCCATGACGCCGGAAAACACGCCCCCGCGGAAGGCCGGCGAGCCGCGGCCTCGCTGCATGCCTTCGACCACCCCCATGTCCTCCAGGAAGATGTCGCGCCAGCCCTCGAGCGTCGTCTCGCGCGCCTGGTCGTGGTCGGGATCCTTCGCGGTCTCGCCGACGTAGTAGACCTGCCAGTACTCCCGGGTCAGAGCGGGCGAGAGGGGAAAGAGCACCGCCGACCACACGTGATCGCAATGGACCCCCACGAAGACGTTGGGGAAGAGCGTGGGGTACTCCGAGGTCCGCTCCGGCCAGTCCTCGAAGCGCTCGAAGGCGGCGGCGGAGTTGCCCGCGCTCGGCCGATACAGGTTCGAACCCTGTCCGGCGAACAGGTCGCCGCCGTAGAAGTGGTAGTGATCTTCGAGGCGGGAACGCGCGTTGAGGTCGGGATGCACGAAGGGGAGGTGATAGCTCTCCAGGTTGTTCTCGACGACGAGCTTCCAGTTGCCGTTGAAATCCAGGTGGAAGCTCCCGTAAGTGGAGGCAGGGCGCATCCGCTCGTACTCGGCCGGAGTCGCGAGCGCGTAAACGCGTTCGGCGAGTCGCCCGATGTGCCGCTCGAAGGGCGGTGCGTCGCCGCTCAGGTTCACGAACACCATGTCCAGCCACACCGCGGTGCGAATGGCCTTCAGGCCGTGGGCCCTGCGCTCGAAGCCTTCGTTCTCGTGCCGGCCCGGTCCGCCCACGTGCGGGGTGCCGTGGAGCGTCCCGTCCAGCCCGTAGGTCCACGCGTGGTAGGGGCAGCGGATGCGCGCGGCGAAGCGGCAGGGCTCGCGCACGAGCTGATTGCCGCGGTGGCTGCACACGTTGTGGAAGACGCGTACTTGGCCGTCCCCGTCGCGCACCATGAACATGGGCTGGCCGAGGAAGTTGACTGGCCGTGCGTCGCCCGGAGCGGGGATGGTGCAGGCATGGCCGATGCAGGTCCAGGTCGCGGCAAAGAGGCGATCGCGCTCCAGCGCCAGGAAGCTCTCCGAGGTGTACGCCTCGTTCGGCAATCCGGCCGCGTCGAGCGTCGGAAGGTTGATGTGCGCGACCAGGTCGGCATGGAGGCCCTTGGAATGGGATGCCGGTGCGGTCAGCGCCATGGCGAAGTCCCCGTGCGGTGAACCAGCTCTTTGCGAGGGCGATTATTCTGCCCTCGCACGGGGGAGACAAGACGTTTCGGCGGACTCGAGACCCATGAGGCGGGCCATGTTGCGGCCGAGGACGCAGGCCATGTCTTCCTCGCCGAGCAGGTCCTGGCAGTACAGCCGAATCTGATCGAGCGACTGTCGATAGGTGGTGTAGCGCATGAGGATCGGGACATCGGTACCCCAGAGGATGCGTTCCGGGCCGAGCCGTTCGATCATCTGCGCTAGCGTCGGTTTGAACTGAAGCATCGGGTAGTCGAACACCACGCCGAGGAACACCGCGAAGAGAATCTGCACCCGGAAGCGTGGGTTGTCGCAGGGAGCGGCCTCGTACACCGCGTCGGGGACGCGCAGCTCACCGTTCTCGAGAAAGCGCAGCCAGTCGAAGCCGTGGGTGAGCACCGCGTCGACGTCGGGGTAGCGCTCCATCCAGCGGCGCAGGCGTTGCAACTGCGCGAGGTAGCCTTCCACCGTCTTCTCCTGTTGGGAGATGAAGGTGAAGAAGATGGGAATGCGCATCTCCGCGACCGCGTCCCAGAAGGGCTGGTAGCGGCCCCTGTCCCAGTCCTCCGTGATCCCGTGGAGGACGGAAAAGTAGGGAAGGAACTGCAATCCGTGCAGCCCCAGCGCGTTGATGGCGCGGTCGAGCTCCCGAATCGCGCCATCGGGGTCGCCGGGAATCTTCCATTCCCGCACGTAGGCGAGCCCCTGCAGGCGCTCGGGATGCTGCCTGCAGCAGTCGGCGAAGAAGTCGTTGTCGATTCCGAGATAGGGGGTGCGGTGCAGCAAGGCCCAATCCACGCCTGCGTAGTCCATCTCCGCCACTGTCCGGTCCGCGTCGTAGGACATGTCGGTGATAAGTGGAGGCAGCATTTGTTTGCAGTAGACCTCTCCGTCCGACTCCCATTCCAGGCGTCCGTTGGCGGTGGCCCGGAAGCAGGCCGGCTTGACCGCGTCGAGTTCGAAGGGACGCGAGAGGTCCGCGAGCCCATGGTTGTCGCCGGGGGCGCGGTCGCGGACCCGCCATGCCGGCTGAAAGTGGTGCGCGGTGATGAACTGGAGCAGGCGCTGAAACTCCTCCCGGCTCTCGAATCCGCCGTCGCCCCTCAGATCCGGAATGCAGTAGGCGTGTCCGTCGTAGATCATCCTGCCGGTCTCCGCTGCCCAGGGTCGGGTGGATAGCCGGGCAGCATGGGTGCGCCCCGAGGCACGGTCAAGGGTCCCGACTCCCCTTGGATCCGGGTCGGGTCACGGTCCGAGCAATCCTGCCGTAAATACTCAGGCCGCACGCATTCCTTGACGCTCGCACCGCGCCGCCCTTCTAATACTGCGCCTCCGAACGCTCATGGCCAGGTAGCTCAGTAGGTAGAGCAGCGGACTGAAAATCCGCGTGTCGGTGGTTCGATTCCGCCCCTGGCCACCACTGAATAGTGTGAGGAACGCCATTGGCTGAGACTTCGTCTCAGCCAATGGCTCCATCCGTGTCTCTTATCGAGAAAGCGATCGGGAGTGGTCGAGCCTGATCACGCCGGTGCGGATCCGGCGTCCCGGGGTCGGCAAGGAGACTCCGAACCGCCGTGCGAGCTGTTGCGATGTCGGCCTCGTGGTTTGGCGCAACGAGCTCGGCTACCTCATTCCAGAACCGGTGCAGGGGCTCTCGGTGCACGACCATGGCGGGACCGTGGCGGGTCTCCTCGCTTGTAGCGAGCCGGAGGCGGGAGATTGCGCCTTGCACGCGGCGTCTGGTGGGCGGGAGCACCTAATGTCGGCCAGCCGTTACAATGACTCGTCTCACGCCGTTCGGGCCCTTCAGGGACCGTGGGCAATGGTGGCTGCCCATGAACTTCAACACCACGAACATGACTTTTCGACAGCTCATGGCAAATGGGCTGAGCTATCGGGTCCCCCAGTTTCAGCGTGACTATTCGTGGGACGTCGACCATTGGGATGACCTCTGGTTGGACATCGTCGGTCTATTTGGCGAGGAGTCCGAGTCAGCACACTACATGGGCTATCTGGTGCTGCAGTCGGCTGACAGCCGGTCGTACGACATCATCGATGGCCAGCAACGCATGGCGACGCTCAGCGTGCTGATGTTGGCGTCGGTCTCGCATCTCATGGACTTGGCGGTACCCGATGATCCGAACGACCCGCAATTCCGTCGCGCCGAGCAGTTGCGGAGCAACTACATCGGCTACCTGGACCCGGTAACCCTCGTACCTCGCTCGAAGCTGACGTTGAACCGTCACAATGATCGTTTGTACCAGGACTACCTCGTTCCCTTGGTGCGCTTGCCGCAGCGCGGACTGAACGCATCGGAGCACTTGCTCCGCCGGGCGTTCCATTCGTTCAAGGACCGCATCAAGGGCCACTGCGGACAGGACGGGCAATCGGTGGCGCGCTTCGTTGACACGGCGGTTGACAAGCTCTTCTTTACCGAGATTACCGTCACCGACGAGTTGAACGCCTTCAAGGTGTTAGAGACCCTGAATGCTCGTGGTGTGCGGCTGTCCGCAACGGACTTGCTGAAGAACTACCTGTTTTCCGTTGTTTCACGTGGTGGCACGCATGACGCCGAGATCAGGACTCTGGAAAACCGCTGGGAAGCCATCGTAGGTCTCCTCGGTAGTGAGAGCTTTCCGGAATTCTTGCGCGTGTTCTGGAACAGCCGCCACCGGCTGGTGCGCAAGGCGGACTTGTTCAAGACCATACGCGTTGCGATCGGCGACAAGGCCGCGGCGTTTGAACTGATCCGTGATCTCGACCGTCAGGCGCGAGTTTACGGCGCGTTGCGAGCACCGGCGGATGAGTTCTGGACAGCCCACGAGCGCGAAAGCTTGGCGCTTCTGCAGATGTTCAACGTTCGCCAACCCATGTCGGTCTTGCTAGCGGTGTTTGACCGGTTCGCGGAGGACAACCGCACCGGATTCTGCCGCTTTCTGCGAACCATCGCCATCGTATCCTTCCGTTACAACGTCATCTGCGGTCGCAAGAGCAACGAACAGGAGGCGATGTACAATCGCATCGCTCGCGAAGTCTCTGAGGGCCGCATTAGCACTCTCGACACGGCGGTCCAGGCCCTTCGCCCCGTGTACCCCGAGGACGCAGAGTTCCGGGCTGCATTCCTCGAAAAGTCGTTTCGCACGACCAGCAGCAGAAACCGGAAAGGGGTCCGTTACATTCTGTTCAAGCTCGAGGAATGGCTTTCCGGCAGCAGCTATGAGTTCGAGAGCGCGAAGTACGACCTCGAACATGTGCTGCCGGAGAATCCCGGTGATGATTGGCCACAATTCGATGAACAGCAACATGAAGTGTCAATCTATCGATTGGGCAACATGACGCTGCTGAATTCGACCACGAACCGGGAACTGGGAAACATCGGGTTTCCCGAAAAGCGACCTGTCTATCGGCAGAGCGAGTTCTCAATCACCACAAAGCTCGCCGAAGAGTTCGATACCTGGACGGTGGACAAGATCCGTTCGCGCCAGGCGTGGATGGCGAGGCAAGCGACCAGCATCTGGCGCGCGGATTTCTGATCGCCAAGGACGTGCGCCGGCTCACACATGCCCCGATTGCTCGGAGGCGCGCGGCAGCGACGGTGCGGTGGTGCCGCAGGGGAGTGAGGCTCTGCCAGGCCGACCCATTCCGGCGACGAGGAAGGCGGAGCGATCCACGCCCTGGAGGTGGGTCGCAGCGCGCGATTGGTGTGCCGGTCTTGAATTCGGCAGCGCCGCTCGCGACAGTAGCGGCCGGCTTGCCGGAGAGGACCAGCCGATGACCGTGACATCGACCGACGAGTCCTACACCATCGCGCCGCCGAGCGCCGGCGACGGGCGCATGCCTCCCGCCTGTGATCTGAGCGATGGTCGGCCGGTGCCCGACACCGCGGTGCGCCAGTTCGAGGCGGACGGCGTGGTGTGTCTGCGCAACGTCATCGATGCCCCGACCATCGACGCGCTGCGCGACGAGGCCGACCATGCGGTCGCGAACCCGAGCCCCGAGGCGCGCTTCGTCACGAGCGCGGAGAACCCGGGAGTGTTTTACTACGAGTTCGACCTCTGGAACCGCTACCCGGTGCTCGAGCGCGTATTGTTCGAGAGCCCGATCGCCGACGTGGCGATGGCGCTGATGCGCTCGAACGCGGTCTCGCTGCATTACACCAACACCTTCGTCAAGGATGGCGGGGCCATTGACAAGCCGACCCCCTGGCACGAGGACGCCTCGTATCACCGCATCATGGGCAGGAACGCCATCGCGCTCTTCCTCGCCTACGACCGGATGCCGGCGGAGACCACGCTTAAGTTCAAGCAGGCGTCGCATCTCAAGCCGGATCCCATCTACATGGGATCGACCTTCATCAAGGGCGTGGAGTACGGCGACTGGATGGAGGACCACGTTCCGATGCCGAGCCAGGCCGAGCTGGACCGGCGCTTCCGCACCGTCTACTGGGCGGTCGAACCCGGCGATGTGCTCGCGTTCACCCAGCGCACCCTTCACGCGGGGCCCGCCAACACCCTGCCGACGAGGCGCCATGCGACCTCGTTCAACGTGATCGGTGACGGCGCGCGCTACGATGCGCGCCCCGGGCCGGTCGATGCGCCGGGGGGGCTCGACCCCGGCCTGCCCCACGGGTCGATTCCGCGCGGGGCGCGTTTCCCCGCCCTGCGCGGGCAACTCACCTAGCGACCCGGCCTCCGGAGCGGGTCGGTGATAATCGGTCCCGGCCACGCGGCAACGAGCAGGAGATCCCCCTGATGTGTGCTTCGGATGCAAGCAACAGCCCCATCGAAACCAGGTTTCGCGAACTGACCCCGGGATCGAGGGAACGCAGTGCGCGGGCGCGGGAGATCTTCCCGAGCGGCGTGGTGCACGACTCACGGCGAATGTGGCCCTATCCGTTGTACGTGGAACGCGCCAAGGGCGCCTACAAGTGGGATGTGGACGGCAATCGGTACATCGACTATTTCGGCGGCCACGGCGCGCTCATCCTCGGACACGGGGACGAGCGGGTGTTGAAAGCGGTGCACGAACAGCTCGAGCGCGGGACGCACTACGCCGCCTGTCATGATCAGGAGCTGGCATGGGGGGAACGCTTGAAGGCCCTGGTCCCGTGCGCGGAGCGGGTGCGCTTCATGTCGTCGGGCACGGAGGCCAACCTGATGGCACTGCGCATTGCCCGCGCTCATACCGGACGTTCGGTCCTGGTGCGATTCCGCGGTCACTTTCACGGCTGGCAGGACCACGTGGCGTTCGGGGTGGATACCCATCTGGACGGCACGGCGAGCCCCGGGGTGCTGGACGGAATCGCCGATCAGGTGGTGCTGGCCGATGCGGCGGACGTGGCGGGAACGGTGGCGGTGCTGGAGTCGCGTGATGACATTGCCGCGGTCATCGTCGAGCCCACGGGCGGCAGCTTCGGCGCGATTCCCACCGCGCCCGGCCTGCTCGAAGCGCTGCGGGAGGTGACGTCGCGGCGCGGCATCGCGCTCATCTTCGACGAGGTGGTGACCGGCTTCAGGGTCGCGCCGGGTGGCGCACAGGCCTGGTACGGCGTGACTCCGGATCTCGCGACCTTTGCGAAAATCGTGGCGGGCGGACTGCCCGGGGGTTGCGTTGCCGGGCGCAAGGCGTTGCTGGACCACCTGGATTTCGACGTGAGTGCGCAGCTCGGCCGGGAGAAGATTGCCCACCAGGGCACCTTCAACGCCAATCCCGCGAGCGCTGCGGCGGGCAATGCGGCCCTGGAGATCCTGGTGCAGGAGAACCTGTGCGAGCGCGCCAGCCGGACAGCGGCCGAGATTCGGGTCGCGCTCAATCGAGTGTTCGCCGAGGAGGGCGTCCCCTGGGCCTGCTATGGCGAACACAGCGGATTCTATTTCTTCACCGATCCATCTCGGACCGGCGTGGACCCGACGAACTTCGATGCGCGGACCTGGACGCTCGAAGACATCAAGGCATGCGCGACCCAGCAGGTCGTGGGCAAGCTGCGTGTGGCGTTGCTGGTCAACGGTGTGGACATCTCCGGCAAGCCGGGCGGAATCGTATCCGGCGTTCACTCCGCCGAAGACGTGGAACGCACCGCCGATGCCATGCGGGCCGCCCTGCGTGCCCTGCGGGCTGAAGGTGAGCTCCACTGAGAACCCCAATGGCCACCGAATACGACTACATCATCGTCGGCGCCGGGTCGGCCGGTTGTGTCCTCGCCAACCGGCTGACCGAGGACCCGGAGGTCCGGGTGTTGCTGATCGAAGCAGGCGGGGAGGGCCGCAGCATCTACGTGGACATCCCCAGCGGGTTCTGGGCGATTCGCAACAAGGCGAAGTTCGACTGGTGTTTCTTGACCGAGCCGGACCCGGGCATCAACTCCCGCCGAATGGTCACCCCACGTGGCAAGGCGTTGGGAGGCTCGTCCACCATCAATGGACAGATGTACATGCGTGGCCACCCCCTCGACTACGACAACTGGGCGGCCATGGGTGCGAGAGGCTGGTCATTCGCCGCCGTCCTGCCCTACTTCAAGAAGTCCGAGACCTTTGGTGGCGGCGGGGACGAGTACCGGGGCGACCGCGGGCCATTGATCACCACTCCGGCCCCTCTCGCCAATCCGTTGTACCGGGCCTTTCTCGATGCCGCCGAACAAGCCGGCTATGCGCGCACCGACGACATCAACGGTTACCAGCAGGACGGCTTCGGGGTCGACAACATGACGGTGTCCGGTGCCGTGCGCTGGGGCACCAATCGCGCCTATCTGCGCCCGGCGCGGCAGCGTTCCAATCTCGAAGTGGTCACCAGGGCATTGGCCGACGAGGTTGTCGTCGAAGGCAATCGTGCGGCCGGGGTTGCCTACACCCGGGGCGACCGGAGCACCACTGCCAAGGCGAATCGTGAAGTCATCCTCAGCGCCGGGGCGGTGGGCTCCCCCCACCTGTTGATGCTCTCCGGCATCGGGCCACCCGATGTCTTGCGGGCCCAAGGGGTTCAAGTGAAGAACGCCTTGCCGGGAGTGGGTGAAAACCTGATGGACCATCTGAGCGTAGGAGTGCAGCACGAATGCCTCAAACCCGTGTCTCGCCAACGTTCGGCCCGCCCCTTCGGCCGGCTCAAGGCAGGTTTTCAGTGGATACTGTTCAAGACTGGTGACGCCGCCACCAATCAGTTCGAGGCGAGCGGCTATGTGCGCAGCCGGGCCGGCGTGCGTTGGCCCGACCTGCAGCTCGATTTCATTCCCTTTGCCCTGGACCAGAACCTGCAGGCGGAGCCGATCGCCGACGGCTTTCAGACCTTCGCCGGAACCCTCCGCTCACCCAGCCGGGGCTGGATACGCCTCGCATCACCCGATCCCCGCGAACCGCCAAGAATTCTTGCGAACTACCTGTCGACGGAAGAAGACTTCGTTCAGTTGCGTGCGGGTATACGTCTGATACGCGAGATCCACGCGCAACCCGCCTTCGATGACTTCCGAGGCCCCGAGCGCCGCCCCGGCCCATCCGTGGTCAGCGACGACCAGCTCGACGAGTTCATTCGGGAGACCGCGAATACCGTCTATCACCTGTGTGGCACCTGCCGCATGGGCAACGACCCGGCCGCGGTCACCGACGAGCAGGGACGGGTGCACGGGATCGAGGCGCTGCGCGTGGTGGACGCTTCGCTGATGCCGCAGATCACCTCCTGCAACACCAACGCCCCGACCATCATGATGGCCGAAAAGATTGCGGACGCGATTCGCGCTCGTCCTCCGCTCCTCCCTTCCACCGCCGGTTTCTACGAAATGCCGGGGTGGCAAGCCCGACAGCGCCCCGGTGAACCGGCCCGCGCCCTCAATCCGCGTCAGGTCGGTTGAGGGTTGACCGACCCGCTGGTTCCCGCAGCATGTTCCACTGAGGACTGGTCCGAACATGGTGCTCCAGTAGCGCCTGCACTTGCGCCCCGCCAGAGTGCCGCCGGGGAACCGAAACCGGAACGCTTCGTTTCCACACGGCGGCATGGAGAGGAGAAAACCTCATAGAAACAATGATTTAGAAAAACAGGTGCGCGTATTGGGTCAGCGTTGACGGTCCATCGGGGAAGCTGTTTGACACGCTGAGTTGACGATGTCTCACGAGCTCTGCGCGTTGCGGTCTGCGTTGCCCGAGGTTCCTGGATTGTTGGGACATTTACAATTTGCGAGCTTTGTTCATAGTAGATTGGAGATGGAGAGTCGTTGGCTCAAATCCACAATGAGGAGGACACAATGAGAAAAATCGAAGAGCTGCAGCGCCAATTGTCAGAAGGTCGTCTCGGTCGCCGTGATTTCATAAAACAAGCGACGGCAATGGGTATGGCGGCGGCTATTCCCAGTCTGGTACTGCTGGAAGAGGCCAATGCGGCTGCCCCGAAGTACGGTGGCAAGCTACGTCAAGCCATACGTGGCGGCTCCACATCCGACACCTTGTTCGGGGTTCTCGGCGGGGGCGATGCCCACCAGGTCAATTCTCAACGACAACTGCTGAACGGACTGACCGAGATAAGCCCCAGTCTCGATGTCGTGCCCGAGCTGGCGGAGAGCTGGGAAGCCAATGCGAATGCGACCGCATGGACCTTCAAGCTGCGCAAGGGTGTCGAGTTCCACAATGGCAAGTCCCTGGAGGCGGCGGACGTCGTTCATTCGATCAACGTGCATCGGGGCGAAGACTCCAAGTCGACCGGCAAGGGGCTGGTGGCGGAGGTCGTCGGCATCAAGGCCGAAGACAAACATACCGTGACCTTCGAGCTCGCCACCGCAAACGCAGACTTCCCTTTTGTAATGTCCGACTACCATTTTTCGATTGGTCCGGATGGTTTCGGTGACGCAGAGTGGGAGCAGGGAATCGGCACCGGCCCCTACACTCTGGTCAACTGGGAGCCCGGGGTTCGCACTGAGGCAAAACGCAACCCGAACTACTTCAAGGAAGGCAAGCCCTACTTTGATGAAGTGGAGACCTTGAATGTCCAGGACGCCAGCGCACGCACGACGGCGCTGGAATCGGGAGCGGTTGACTACATCGATAGCCCGCCGCTGAAGACTTTGCATCTTCTCGAGAAACGTGAAGGGGTGAACATCCGAGAGGTTCCGAGCAACGTGCATTACACCTTTCCCATGCTCATGGACGCTCCGCCCTATGACAATCAGGATGTTCGCACCGCAATGAAGCTGGCGATGGACCGGGATGCGATACTGAAGCGCATTCTGGGCGGACACGGCTACATCGGTAACGACCATCCCATTGGCAAAGGTTACAAGTATCATCACGCGGAGCTGCCGCAGCGGACCTACGATCCCGACAAGGCGAAGTGGCACTTGAAGCAGGCAGGGCATGACCGACTAGCCATTCAGATATGGGCGGCTGATGTGTATGTCGGCGGAGTGGACGCGGCGGTCCTGTTCAAAGAGCAGTCGGCCAAAGCAGGAATCGATATGGAGATCATCCAGGCCCCGCAAGACGGCTACTGGTCCGAGATCTGGACTGTGAAGCCCCTGTGCGTCTCCTATTGGAATGCACGACCCACCGAGGACCTGATGCTGACCATCGCCTTTCATTCTTCCTCCGCCTGGAACGAGACCCATTGGAAACACGACCGCTTCGATTCACTGCTGGTGCAGGCGCGTGGTGAGCTCGATGAGGTCAAGCGCCGAGCGATGTACTACGAGCTCCAGGAAATCCTGCATCACGAAGGAGGACTGCTCGCACCGGTGTTCGCCAATCAGGTGCTGGCGGCCAGCAGCAAGGTCCACGTGCCGGAGCAGATTGCCGGTCACTACCCCAATGACGGCAACCGAAACCACGAGAGATGGTGGTTCGTCTAGGCGGTGTTTCTGTCGTCAGGGCAGGTTCGCTGCCGAGCGTAGTGTGGAACCAGCGAAGGAATCTCCCTCTCCCCGGCGGGGAGAGGGAGCTGACTGCTTCCGCCTCTACAAGCCTTTGGTGGCCACCGCAGACATCCAAGGGGCCTGACTCCTGATTCTGCGTCGTCTTTTCAAGAGAGCTGATCCTTCAGGCTTTCGATCTCACTTGGAGATGTCATGAATAGCGAGCGCGCCATTTCGGACTACGACGACATCGATGTACCGGACGAGGCGCCCGTTGGCGTCGCCCCGGGCGCACGTCGATCCAAGGACCTCTTGACCCGCGACCAGCTTGCCACCTTGAGCGCGCGTTCCAATGTTCAGGGACTCATCTACCTGGCCGCTCACTTCGCCGCGATCGGCGTCACTGGCTGGCTGCTGTTTATGGCAACGCCCGGATGGTGGGCGCTACCCGCGCTGCTCTTGCATGCTGTCGTCATCTCCTATTTGTTCTCACCGGTGCATGAGTGCTGCCACTACACAGCGTTTCGCAGCTCATGGCTGAACGAGGGAGCTTACTGGTGGTGCTGTCTGTTCTACGTGATGGTGCCCAACTGGTTCCGCTACCTCCATCTCGCGCACCACCGGTACACACAAATGCGGGGGCAGGATCCGGAAATGGTGTTGGCAACCCCGTCCAATGCGCGGCAATGGCTCTGGTACGTGTCCGGAATACCCTTCTGGTGGCGCAATTTCTCGCGCATCCTGCGTCACGCAACGATTGGCCCCGATGCACGAGACCCCCGTGGCGGAAAGTATGTACCCAGACACCGGTACGCGCGGCTGGTGTTGGAGGCGCGGATTCTCATCGCGGTCTATGCAGCAATCTGGGGACTCGCCATCGTCAATGGCGTCGTGCTATGGCTGCTGTGGCTCTGGATCGTGCCTCGGATTGTGGGTGAACCTGTTCAGCGCATGCTCAGGGTCGCCGAGCACACGAGCTGTGCCGAGAGTCCCGATCTTTTGGAAAACACACGTACTACGCTTACGAACGTGCTGCTACGTATTCTTGGCTGGCAGATGTGCTATCACGCTGAGCATCACCTGTTCCCGAACGTACCGTTCCATGCCCTGCCGAAAGTACATGAACATCTCCGCGACCGCATCGTTCATCTGGAAGAACGTGGCTACATACTCGGGCAGGCGGACATCGTTATGGGGCTTTCTTTGCGAGAACAAAGCGAATAGTCCGACAGCGAGCACTCAACCGCTCAGGCCGCCAGTATGGCGTCGCGATACAGAGTTCTGCCATCGACCTTGTCGAAACCGATACGGCGAACGTCATTCAAATAGATCGATACCAGATCGCCACGTCCCATTCGACACGAAGCATCAACCAACACCTGGTACAGCACGTCGCGCTGGGCATGGCTGCCGCCGATGAGCGAGAGATCGTGGCGTACCGGTGAAAGCACGTCGACAACCCGGCGGTATTCCTTTCTTCTGTGGGCGAGGACTGCCCGGCAGGCGGCAATGCCCGCGACACGGTAGCTGGTTACGAGGCTTCCTTCGCCAGACTCGACGAACTCCTCGAGACTTTGCAGCAACTCTTCGGCTTTTTCGAACTGACCAGTGGCCGCTAGAACCATCATGTCGTGGAGGTTGCTGAATGCGTTGGTATGATTGTGTGCACGGCTTGCACAGATGTCGCCAAGCACCAACCAGTGGTCGCCTACATCCACGCCACGCAGCTCCAGTCGCAGCAGCATCGATGCGACGTTTTGGATATCGATAGTCGCATCCGGAGCGGCCTTGACCAGGGGCGAATCCGGATTGCGGATGTCGGTCGTGAGCAGAGTGAGAATGCGCTCATGCTGGCTGCACTCGAGCAAGAACAGACACAGGTGCCACCACAAATGGTGACGCAGTTGATTGGCGGCGTCCCAATTGGGGCTCAATCCCTCGAGCCACGCGATGCCTTCATCGTTACGTCCCTGCATGAACAGCACATGCGCGATGGAGTGGGCACCCCACGGCTCGGTGTTATCCAGCTCGATCGCTGCGCGCCCATGGCGTTCGGCCTGGTTGTAGCGGCCGACTTCTTCGTTGGCGAAGGCCCGACATGCCAGAAAGGTGGCATATCCCTCGACGCCCTCGCTCCAATATGGAGCGGCGCGTTCAGCAATGTCGAACATCCACTGGGCACGCCCGTTCCAGAACAGCTCGTACTGCACCAGACGATGAGCCAGCAAGTCGGTGGGATGTCGATCCAGCAAGGCTTCCAGAATGGTGGCGGACTCGATTCCGCGCCCTGAGAACGCGAGCTTCAGCGCAGCCAGATAGTCACTGGCGCGGTCGTCGGATTCATCCAGGCACGCCTCCGCCGCCCTTATGAGCGCCTGAATACTCTCGGCGTAGTTCGCATCGCGGGCCGACTGCAGCATCCAGGCCTTGGCGAGCCTCGGTAGAGCGAAGCCGTCGTCGGCCGTTATAGCGGCATCCAGATGGCCCATGGCATCGGCCCGATTGCGATTGAAGCTCTCAATGCCCGCATTGCAGGCCGCCGCTGCGATCTCGTTAGTGCTGGAGAGACGGTGCCCGCGAGGATCGGTTGCATAGTGCATGGGGAGAGGAATCTACGTTCGGATCAGAGGTCAAGAACCAGCAACGGCGTCCTCGAACGCGCGCAACAGATCTGTACCCACTCTTCCTGCTCCTCGCTGGAAAGCACGAAGTCGTTGTGCTCCGGGGTCCCGTCGAGGTAGCGGGTCCTGCAAGTACCACAAAGGCCAGCCTCGCACGAAGTCTCAACATCGATTCCATTCTCGCGGAGAACCTCGACGATGGACTTGTCTGATGGTACCGCGTAGGTGGCGCCACTACCGGCGAGCCGGACCTGGAAAGCGTCATCGTCGAGAGCAATGGCGGTGGCGCCAGCCTCGGCCTTCGATTGTGGCACTGGTTGAATACTCGAAGAGAAGACGTGACTTTCTCAGGGGCGACAATCCTGTCCTGCGGCCGGCGAATACCCGCCATCGAGCTCGTCGAGGCGGGCGCGGATGTGTGCCTCGCGCCTGTCGCTCGGCACACTGTCCCCCTCTTGCACTATCGCGAGGACCTGGCGACCGACCGACCGCACCAGCTCGATGTCGTCCTTGCCGCCTTTCATGGGGATGTTAATCACCGAGTCCTGCGTGTAGATGTGGAGAGTGTCCTTGCCATTCGCACTGACTTCCTGCGTGGTGTCGGGCGGTGTGTTGCCGCGCAGAATCTCGCGTAAAAGCTTACGCTCCTGGTAGACGCCCTTGTCACTGGCGCCCGGACTCTCGAGCGCGTGGATAGCGATCGGGCGCATGCTCACCAGCGCCTCCCAATCGCCGGGTGCGCGTTGACCTTCCTCGTAGGTGCGGTCCCCCACCATTCCACCCATGAAGTCGAGCTTCTCCAGACCACAATCCTCCGGCCGCCCGAGGTGGTCGGGATCGACCTCGTCGTTGAAGTGGCGCCAACCGATCAAGAGGCTGTTGGTGTCGTCGACCGGCACGTGCCACCTCGTCCAGACCGTCTGTGAACGCCGCTCCCGACGCGCTGAAGGAAACGTGCAGCCTATCTGAAGATAATTGGGGAAGATCGACTCGACTATGCGCACCCAAATCGTGCGCCGATCCGGATTGCGCCGGCTGGCCACCCAACATATGCCATTGCCGTTGCGGGTCGCTTCCCAGTCGACGGCGGCAGGCTCACTGAAGCCCATTGAAGCGGCGTAGTTCGAGCCGTCATATGCAGCGTTGACGCCTTCAACCGTCATCAACTGCGGGTTGTGCAGCATTTGAACATGGAGGTGGTCGATGACGTTCTCGTGTACCTGCAGCCAGTTGCAGGGATAAAACGCGGAGACTGCCACGAGCTTGTTGTCGGCAGGTCGCTTGTAGGTATCAAACTCCGGGAATACCGGCTTGTCCTCGGGGGGGCCCATATAAGCAAAGACCAGGCCATCACGCTCGAAGGCCGGGTAAGCGCCCTGGCACACTGTCTCCTTGAGTCTGCTGGTCTTCGGCTCGACAGGTGTCTCGAGTATGGTTCCGTCGATATCGTACACCCATCCGTGCAAGCAACAGCGAATTCCCCTGGGTTGAATGATGCCGAACTCCAGCGAGGCGCCGCGGTGACTGCAATGGCGCTGCAACACGCCAACGCGCCCCGAGCGATCGCGAAAGGCGACGAGGTTCTCCCCGAGGATCCGGATGGCCTTGGGGACGTCGGTGAGTTGCTCCGACAGACACACGGGTTGCCAGAAGCGACGCATGTACTCGCCCATTGGCGTACCGCGGTCCGTGTGGGTCAACTCGGGGTCGTGGGAAGGAACGTCGGTCTTGTAGTAAGCACCGTACGGCATTTGTGTGCTCCGGACCGTCGTCATTGTCATCGTCCTCCAGATGTTTCGTGTACTTGCATGGCTTGGCGTTTCACCTGGATGTCTGCCAGGATCCTCAATACTCGTGAGACAAGTGGGTCAAGCCGGATCAATGCCTCCTGAGCGGACCTTACGCGTGCTGCCTGTTCATGTTTTCGCCAAACGGCTGCTTCACGACAATGGCCTCGGTCTCTACCCCTCGCTGGAGTATGTTCAGCTCCGTTCCAATCGGGGTTCTCTCCATCGGCAGCATTGCAAACCCTATGTTCTTGTCGAGACGGGGGGAGTACGCGGCGGTCGTCACCTTGCCGATTGGACTTCCGTTCTCCAAAACGGGCCACCATTCTTCATTGGTACCCTGCATGGGTTCATTGCCGAACTCAATGCCGACGAGCTTGCGCTTGACACCTGTCTCCTTGACCCTTCTGAGTGCCTCCTTGCCGATGAAGTCTGACTCCTTGTCCAGGTCGACGGTAAATCCCAGCCCGACTTCATACGGGTTGTCATCGTGCGTGATGTCCTGTCTGAAATTTCTGATGCCGGCTTCCAGTCGTCGAGGCATTGCCGAACCCGTCGGTCGCAAGTCAAACGGTTTTCCGGCTTCCAGCATGGTATTCCAAAGCTTCATGCCATCTCGCCGCGAATTCTTCAAGTAAATCTCGAAACCTTTTTCGCCGGTAAAGCCCGTTCTGGTGATAATCATTTCCATCCCCGACAAGGTGGCAGGGGTCGTATGGTAGTAGGGAAGAGCGTCAAGGTGACTGCCGAATACCGAGATCATCAGAGGCAGTGATTTGGGTCCCTGAATTTGCATCGGCGCAACATCGAGCTCATCGATCTCAATGGCCCACTTCGAGTGATGTGCGATGCCCTTTGTCCATAGCAGGACATCACTGTCCGATATGGAAATCCAGAATTCGTTCTCGTCCATCCTCGCGACAATTGGATCGTTGATAATCAGCCCGTGGTCGTCGCACAAGCAAAGGTACTTGCATTGAGATACTTTGATGTTATTTAGATCTCTCGTGATCAGATGGTCGGTGAATGCAAATGCGTCTGGTCCTTTGACTCGAATCTGTCTTTCTCCCGTGACATCGGTCATCACGACGTCGTTGATATGCGCCCAATACTCTTCCAGTGGGTCGCTATAGTAGTGTGGATGAAAGTAGTGGTTGTACACGCTATAGGCTTTCGCCCCCGCTGCCTGGGTGCCTTCGAAGTAGGGCGACACACTGACTCGAGGAAAGAAGAACACAGACGCCGGTCGAAACTTGCTATCCACGACTTGTCCTCGGAAGGCCAGCGCACAAGATCTCGCAGTCTGGAGAATCCATGCCGGATGAACGCCCAGACAGCTTGGGGAAAGCCTGACCAGGGGTGACTTCGGCGGGCACACCGGTGGTTCGGGCCATGCGTGAAACGCGGAACCATGGACATCCACCTTGCCCAGCCGTCGGCGCTTGTCGGCCTTCATCGGGACCTGCCGGTCTACCTCGGCGTCCCGGTTTTCCTTGCGCTTGCCTGCACCCTTGTAGCAAGCGTCGCCGCGTACCTGTTCCTCGCCCCCGTGCGGCCGCGGTTGCGCCGTCACCAGGTCCGACCCCTTCGCCGGTGTCGTCTGCACGCTCCAGGCCAGACGCGAGTCCGCGTCCACACCGATATGCGCCTTCATCCCTTGGAACAACTGGATGCGGTGCACGCGCCGCATCACCCCACGCGGGTACGCTCGGTCGCCGCGCTTGGGCTTGGGACAGGATGGCAAGCCGCAAAGTGTCCCCGATTTTCGTAGCGAGGGCGCCAAGCTGCCGCGGTAGCGGGTCGCACGGACCGAGAGACGCTGAAGGGCGAGCCGGATTCAGACGAAGCGCCGGTGGCGCTTCGTCCCGGCGAGCGGGCAAGCCAAGGATGGCTTGCCCGGCCTGCGAGCGGAGCAGGGACTGCGCAGCGAAGCAGGTAGCGGACACTGCGTCGAAGCGGCTCGAGGGAGTACGACCCGGTGACATGAGCAGATTGGCGTCCGCAGCAGGAAATCGGGGAAGTTTTGCGGCTAGACCCGATCCTCCAACGGGTACCACGGAATCAGCCCGTCCATCTCGTCGAGGAACGCCTCGCGCCGCGTCCGACGCTTGTTCAAGTCGTGCTACAGTTCCGCGAAACTCGCCCGTACCATCGCTCACACGCCATGCAGTGACCATTTCGCCAATCATGTCGGAATCGTCTCGTTCAGGCCTTCCTTAGAGGCTGCCACGGACTTTACTGCGATGCAGTTGGTTCGAATTGTCAAGATGTTTACAATCTCAGGTAGATCGTCGTGTACACACTGCGAGTGCCTTGGATGTTGACGAGTCGCGCGCGCCAGAGCGTTTCAGTTTCCAAGATTCTTCGATGACGTCATCCGTTCGTGAGCTGCTGAGCCGATACGGTGATGTTCACCAACTGTTCGTCGATATTGACGCCGCGACCCGCAAAGAGTTGGAGTCTATCGCGATCGCGAAAACGCTCGGCGATGGAAAGGAGATCGGGACCGTGGGTGAGCCGGTCCATGGCCTATATCTTATCGTCGAGGGCACCGCGCGGGTGAGTAGCCTGTCAGTGGACGGCAAGCAATTCTATGTCGGCACCATAACGGGCGGCGAACTTCACGGGCTTGCCTCGGTCATGGACGAAAAGCCGAGTCTTCATTATGTTCGGGTCGTTGGAGCCGCGACCGTCGTGGTCCTCCCAGCGGCATCCTTTCGCAACCTGGTCTATACCAATCGACAGCTCTGCGAGAAGGTGATTCAGTTGTTGTGCGACCGTGTAAGGTTCTTGTCTGCGGTAAGCGACCGTTTTGCTCTGACGAAACCGCTCGAGCGCGTTGCTCAGTGTCTCGCCGACATTTCAACTGGCTATTTTTCAACGGGCGAAACCACCCTCGCCGAGGCGGAGCTGGAAATCAATCAATACGATCTTTCATCGATGCTCGCGTTGTCGCGCCAAAGCGTGAATCGCTCGTTAAAGGCGCTCGAGGCGAGAGGTCTCGTCACCATCGGATACAACCGGATCCACATCAACCGTTTACCCCAATTGCGTGCTCTTGGAAGACAGGGGGTGTTGCGTATGTCTCCAGGTCAAACAGGAGAAGACGGGTGAGGGTAGGCGACCGCTCATCCCGCAAGCGGATAGGTGGAGCTTTCCGCCGAACTGCTCGCTCGATAGCAAGTTGTGGGGTCACGGATGGAGGAGAAATGGAGAAGGCACTCACGCTGAACGAGATGGACAACGTGGCCACTGCGATTGCACCTCTCGAGCCGGGTGAAAGTGTTGCCGTGCCGGTAGGCAAGGAGCGCATCGAAGTGAAGATTCGTGA
Source organism: uncultured Ectothiorhodospiraceae bacterium (assembly GCA_964420925.1). Lineage (GTDB taxonomy): Bacteria > Pseudomonadota > Gammaproteobacteria > HK1 > HK1 > JAJEAD01. The sequence goes on from CAYQVB010000086.1 coordinate 49,176, forward strand.
GCCAATCCCTTTCGGACACAAGTTTGCCATCAGTGACATTGTGGATGGGGGGGTGGTCGTCAAGTACGGCCATGACATTGGTGCCGCCACTTCGGAGATCAGGGCCGGTCAACACGTTCACGTTCACAACGTGAAAACCCTTCGCGGTGTGTGCTCATGAGCGGGCTACAGGAGTTCTGGGGATTCCCTAGACCGGATGGGAGCGTGGGCGTGCGGAATTACGTTGCAATCATCTCGGCCGCCGACGCCGTCAACCCGGTGGCCCGCCGCACCGCCTCGCTGGTAAATGGCACCGTTCCCATCTACACCGCCTTTGGTCGAGGCATGAAGGGTGAGGATGGAGAACGACACGTCCGGACCCGCGCCGGACTGGGAAGAAATCCGAATGTCGCCGCAGCGCTGGTAGTGGGCCTGGAACCAAAGTCGGCACAAGAGGTTGCCGGTCTGGTTGCAGCGACCGGCAAGCCCGTGGAATGGATAGCGGTTGAAACGATCGGCGGCACCCACAATGCGACCAGCGAGGGCGCCCGGATTGCCTTGCAAATGGTCATCACTGCCAGTCGAATTTGGCGCGAACCAGCCTCCCTTTCGGATCTCATCGTCGGCGTGGAGTGCGGTGGTTCTGATGGCACCTCCGGCATCGCCTCCAATCCGGCCACGGGTCAGGTGGCGGACTGGCTGGTGGAGGCGGGCGGAACGGTGATTCTCTCCGAGCGAACGGAAATCATTGGGGGAGAGGAGATCCTTGCCCGCAACGCCGCCTCCGCCAAGGTGGCGGAGGAGATTCGGGCAGTGGTGGCGCGCACGCAAGAGCACGCACGACATCATGGGATCGAATTGACGAACCTGGTGCCCGACAACATTGAAGGCGGCTTGAGCACGCAAGAAGAGAAGGCGTTGGGCGCAATCCTCAAAGGAGGCACCACGCCGCTTCAGGAGGTGGTGGATTCCTCTCAGAAACCCAGCAAGAAGGGGCTGGTCTTCATGGATGCCCATGCACCCGGCACGGAGAACATCACCGCGCTTGCGGGAGGCGGCGCCCAGATCATTCTTTTTTCTACCGGTCTTGGCAACCCTGTTGCATGTCCAGTCGCTCCCACCATCAAGGTGAGCGGAAATCCCAACACGGTGGTTGAACTTCGCGACAATATCGATGTGGATGTCAGCTCCATCATTCGAGGCGAAAAGAGCATCGCGGAAGCCGCCGAGCTTCTCTATCACGAGTTTCTTCAGGTCGCCAACGGCGGCATGACTCGAAGCGAAGTCCTTGGCGATGAGGAAGTCGCCATCAGCGGCTACTGCCACTCTTGACGGATGAGCAACCAGTACGTCACGAGACCGGGTTGGCTGCGCCGAACGAGCGAGGCGGTCATCGAACCGGAACGCCCGATCTGCGATCCCCATCATCACCTGTGGGACCGGCCGAACAGCCGCTACCTCGTGGAGGACCTCGTGGCGGATCTCGGGAGCGGGCACAACATCGTCTCCACGGTGTTCATCGAGTGTGGAGCCGGATACCGCTCTGACGGGGCCGAGGCGCTCCGGCCAGTCGGCGAGACCGAGTTCGTGGTGCGAGAAGCGGAGCGGGCCGCCGCCACGCTCGGTAGCTCGACGAATATCGCTGCGGGTATCGTCAGTTTCGCGGATCTGCGTCTCGGAGCGGGGGTCGAACGCGTTCTCGCTGCCCACGCCGAGGCGGGTCGGGGTCGCTTTCGCGGCATTCGGCACTGCGTGGCCACGGACGCGGACACGCGAGTTCCGCCGCACCGAATCGAGCCACCGCTCGGGTTGCTGGCGGAGCGCGCGTTTCGCGAGGGTTTTGCCTGTCTGCAGCCATTCGGGGCGAGCTTCGAGGCTTGGGTTTATCACCCGCAGATGCCCGAGCTGCTCGATCTCGCAAGAGCCTTCCCGGGGACGACGATCGTATTGAACCACGTGGGCGGCCCCCTCGGCGTCGGTCCGTACGCAGACGATCGGACGGCGGTGGTCTCGCAGTGGCGAGATTCGATATCGGCGCTCGCCCGATGCCCGAACGTCTTCGTGAAGCTCGGCGGGTTCGGCATGACGCTCTTCGGCTTTGGTTGGGAGAGTCGGACGCAGCCCCCATCGTCGGAAGCGCTGGCCGATGCGGTCGGGCCTTTCGTCCACCACTGTATCGACTGCTTCGGCGTGGAGCGTGCGGTGTTCGAGAGCAACTTCCCCGTGGACAAGGTGTCGTGCAGCTACGGCATCTTGTGGAACGCGTTCAAGCGCATTGCGGCGCGCTACTGCACGACCGAGCAGGACGCCCTCTTCCACGACAACGCGGTGCGGCTCTACCGCCTCGATGGCTCGTCTCGAGTTCTGCATGAAGACGGCGAGCATCGAGCGGAAAAGGGGTACCCGACTCGGCCGGACTGACATGACGCTCATGCACATACGACGTTGAGGGAGGATGCTCCACCATGTCGGATCGCAGGATCACGGTCGTCACGGGCGGAGCCAGCGGCATAGGCCAGGCGACAGCCAGGCGCTTCGCGCGTGGCGGCGATTTCATCGTCGTCGCCGACCTCGATGAGGAAGCGGGCCGCACCACAGTCGACGAGATCAAAAGTGCGGGCGGCAAGAGCGCCTTCCTCGAGCTCGATGTCACCAGTGAGGAGTCGGTCACTACAATGGCCGACGCCGTGGAGAAGGATCATGGCCCGATCGGCGCGCTGATCAACTCTGCCGGGATCATTCACAATCCCGAAACAATCACCGAGTTCTCGTTGGAGGAGTTCGACGCCGTGCATTCGGTGAACTACCGGGGCACCTTCCTGTGCTGCCGTGAAATCGGCGCTCGGATGCAGAGACAGGGCGGCGGGGCGATAACAAACATTGCGTCGATCCTCAGCTTCATGCCCTATCAGGTCACGGCGTACACTGCCGGAAAGGCCGCTTTGAAGGCCCTCACCGAGATCCTGGCGGCTGAGATGGGCGAGAAGAACGTGCGGGTGAACGCGGTCGCGCCCGGCTACGTACTTACGCCGGCCATGAAGGCGCGCATCGAGACCGGCCATCGTGATCCGGACATCATGATCCGACAGAACGCATTGCCCAGGCTGGTGACAGCGGAGAACGTCGGCGACGCGCTCTGGTTCCTGTGCTCCGACGAGGCCAACGCCATCACTGGCGTCACGCTTCCGGTTGACTGCGGCATCCTCTGTGCCCTGCCCTATCGGACGTTTCCGACGTGGAGCGCAAAGAGAGAGACGGCATGCCTGGTGCACGAATCGTAGTGGTGACCGGCGGCGCGCGGGGTATCGGACTCGCCACTGCCAAACGGTTTGCAAAGGGCGGAGATTTTGCAATCCTGGCTGACGTCCGAGGCGAGCTCGCACGGCAATCCGCCGAGGAGATCAACCACTCGGGGGGCGAGGCGGCGGCCTACGAGTGTGACGTATCCCAGGAAAGCTCGGTGGAGACGCTGGTCAATACGGTGGAGCGTGAGCACGGTCCAATAGAGGTTTGGATTAACAATGCCGGAATCCTCGAGAATCCGGGCAATGCCACCGACAAGGACATGGACGAGCACGATCGGATCTGGGAGGTAAACTATCGAGGGCTCTACCTCTGCTGTCGTGCCGTAGCGCCCCGTATGGCCGGGCGCGGCCACGGCTGCATTCTCAACCTTGCTTCGAGCACCAGCTTCAAAGCCTTTCCGCTGGTCGCTTACGGTCCGAGCAAGGTAGCCGTGAGGGCCCTTACCGAGGTGCTGGCGGGCGAGCTCGGGCCGCACGGTGTGCGCGTTAACGCAGTAGCGCCCCCCGCCACACTCTCCAACGAGATGAAGGCGCGACTCGAAGCGGGCGAACGGGACCCCGAAAAGCTGGACAAGGACAACGCCATCCCGAAAACGATCCAGCCCGAGGACGTGGCGGAGGGGATTTTCTTCCTGTGCTCGGAAGCGGCGCGCGCCATCACCGGCGTCACCCTTCCTATCGACTACGGGTGGCTCGTCGGCGTTACTTACAAGGCCTACCCAAGATAGAAAGGAACGGGTCATCCAGCTCTGCCACGCCCCGCTTGCGCTCGAGAAAGAGGGCGGCTACGGGGCGTCGACCCCGTCGATGGCAGGCCATGCGGTAGCGGCTGTACATCCTCTCCAGCCCGCCTCGCGTCCGCCGCCTGGGCTGTGCTAAAGGAGGTTGATCTGACATAGTCAGGGCGGTTGAGTGGCAGGATGCCGCGCTTGCTCGCGGCGGGAGGCAGCGAATGCGTTTTTCAATCTTCACCACCCTGCACGGCGGAGAGGGATCGACCCCGGATCAGATCCTCGACGAGTTTCGCGAGCAGGTGGTGCTTGCCGAGGAGCTCGGCTATCACACGGTGTGGATGGGCGAGCACCACTTCGGTCCCTACGGCATCGGAGACATGCCCAATCCGATGATCGTCGGTGCGGACATCGCGGCGCGCACTTCGCGGATCCGCATCGGGCAGATGGCGAGCATCGCGGTCTGGTGGCATCCGATCCGTCTCGCCGAGGACATCGCGATCCTCGACCAGTTGACCAAGGGCCGCGTCGAGGCCGGCTTCGGCCGCGGCATCTGGCCCTACGAGGGGCCGCAGTTCCACCCCAATGCGGACCCGCGCAAGGAGGAGAACCGCGAGCTGTTCCGCGAGACGGTGGAGTGCGTGAAGAAGGTGTGGACCCAGGAGTACTTCTCGCACAAGGGCGCCAACTACGAGTTTCCGGCCCCCGGCACCATGTTCAAGCACCCGCAGTATCCGTCGAACCCGCTGTGGCAGGACGGCGCGCGGGTGACGAAACTGCGCGTCACCCCGAAGCCCTATCAGAAGCCACATCCGCCACTCTGGGCTACGGTGTCCACCGACCGATCGGTGGCGGCGGCGGCGGAGCTCGGGCTCAATGCCTGCTACTGGCAGCCGCCGCCGCGGCGGATTCGCGAGCGCTGCAAGGTCTACGCAAAGGTGCGATCCGAGCGCGAGGGCCGTCCGTACCGCATCGGCGAGGCCCAGGCGGTGTTGCGCAACACCTACGTGGCGGGGTCGATGGAGGAGGCGCGCCGCGACGCCGAGGCCGGCATCATGAAGATCTTTTCTTACAACGATCCCTACCGCGGCACCCAGGTGTTCCTGAACCCCGGCGAGGAGCCCGACCCCGATACGAGGCTGAGCTGGGACTTCCTCGAGCCGCGCGCGTTGCTGGTGGGCTCCGCCGAGCACATCATCGAGCGGTTGGAGGAGCTGCAGGAGATATGCGGTCTCGATGAGATTCTCATCGGCTACGACCACAACGGAGTGTCCCAGCGCAAGACGCTGCGCAACCTGGAGCTGTTCGCGACCAGGGTGATGCCGCACTTCGCGCGCGACGAGACGGCGGCCGCGGCCGAGTGACGTGGCCCTGATCAGCTTCCATCAGAGCTGCAGCGTGCTGCGGAAGGCGTATTCTGGATTCCATTGTTCTGTGCCACCGGTGACGTATCTGCATGCCCGTCTCGACAGATCCCCCTTTTCATGAAAGATGATGTCTCCTCGACATCAACGCCGCCGGGGCGCGCCGGAGGGAAGCGGCGAGACATCGGAGAGCAGGCGCTCGGCCGACACCGCTCGTATTCCGCGTGCCAGCGGGAAGGTGTCGGGTCCCGCGTGGACCACGTCCAGGCGGGTGAGCTCGAGGTCGTGCAGCGCGGAGCGCATCGAAGGGGTGAGTCGGGGCGCACTCGTGCGCTTGACTTCGAATCCGAGTCGCCGGGGGCCGTGCACGATCAGCAGGTCGAGCTCGGCCCCGGTGTGGGTCGCCCAGAAGTAGCATTGCTCGGGGCGCGCGCCCAAACGGTGGATCAGCGTTTCGACAATGAACCCTTCCCACGATGCCCCGAGCTTGGGGTGGCGCTCGAGCTCTCTCATGGAACCGATATCGAGCAGACAGTGCAGCAGACCGCTGTCACGTATATAGACCTTCGGCGACTTCACTTGACGCTTGCGCAGGTTCGCGGCCCACGGCCTGAGCACGCGAACCATGAACGTCGCGCGTAGTGCGTCGAGGTAACGTCCGATCGTGTGGTGGGATACGCCGAAGGATCGTGCGAACTCCGCCCCGTTCCAGATTTGGGCGTGGTAGTGGGCGAGCATCGACCAGAAGCGCTCGAGGGTACCCGCCGCAATGGTGATGCCCAGTTGGGGTACGTCGCGTTCGAGAAAGGTTCGGACGAAATCCTGCCGCCATGCGAGACTGTCTGCGTTCGAGCGCGCGAGGTAGGAGCGTGGAAAGCCTCCGCGAAGCCACAGGCGTTCTGCGTTTCGACTGCCGACCTCGTCGAGGCTGAACCCCGGCAGCTCGTGATAGGCGATGCGGCCCGCGAGTGATTCCGAACTCTGACGAAGCAGTTCCGGCGATGCGCTCCCCAGCACCAGGAAACGCGCTGGGGTGCGGGGGCGGTCGGAGAGGACGCGAAGGGCCGGGAAGAGATCGGGTCGTCGCTGGATCTCGTCCAGCACGACGATTCCCCTTGAACTCCCGAGTGCAAGCTCCGGGTCTTCGAGGCGCGCGAGATCCGCGGCGCGCTCGAGATCGAAGAGGGTCGACGGGCCTCGCCGCTGCTTTACGAATCGTCTTGCGAGGGTAGTCTTTCCTACCTGCCGCGCGCCGAGAATCGCGACCACCGGGCTGCGGGCGAGCAGGCGGCCGAGGGTCTGCCGGTGATGGGAGCGCTCGATCACGAGGCGAGAAGATACCATGAAAATTGGACGCTTGGGATCCAGATTTCATGGTCATGAAACGCCCTCGGGTGATATCGGGGACGCCATGTTCGTCACGCCCGCCCCACGTTTCTCGAGTTTCAGGCGGTGTGTTCGGGCCACGGCCCGACTCGTTCAATCCGGTCGCCCGCCGATTCAGGCCGCCGGAGCTTTCTTCCGGAACCAGTCGAGCCAGATGCCGCTCAGCAGCCAGGAGTAAGCCCAGGTCCCGATGATGATCAGCACGAAGGCCACCGCGATGTCGGTGGGGCTGCCGTTCAGGGTGAAGGCCGGTACGTAGCCGAAAATGAAGGGCGCGAGGTAGAGGAACTTGGCGAACTTGAAGGCGGTGAAGGCCGTCTTCCACATGTTGGCCTTGGCGATCGTGGCCCCGGCGAAGGCGGCGATGCACACCGGCGGAGTGATGTTCGAGTCCTGGGAGAGCCAGTACACGATCATGTGGGCGGCAAGGGGGTGGACGCCGAGCGCGGTGAGGGCGGGCACCGCGACGACCGCGGTAATCAGATAGGCGGCGGTGACGGGAACGCCCATGCCCATGATCAGGGAGGCGAGGGCGATGAGCAGGATGGTCAACCAGAGCTTGCCGTCGGCGAGCGCGATCACGATGTCGGCGAAGGTGAGCACCAGGCCGCTGTAGGTGAGCACGCCGATGATGATTCCGATGACGCCCACCGTCGCCCCGATCTTGAGGCTGTTCTCCGCCCCGGCGCGTGACGCCACCACGAAGCGCTTCGCGCCGATTCGGGTGTCCTTTCGAACCCAGCTCACCGCGATGCAGGCAACGATGCCGAGGATTGCCGAATAGCCCGGGGAGTAGCCTGCGAGCATGAGCATGGTGATGACGACCAGGGGCAGGACATAGAACCACTCGCGCTTGAGCAACCCCAGCGCGCTCGTCTCCGAGCGTTCGCCCCGGATGCCGTGGCGCTTGGCCTCGTAGTGGACCATGACGAAGACGCTGAAGAAGTACATGAGCGCGGGGAATATCGCGACCAGCATGATGGTGGAGTAGGGCAGACCCGTGAGCTCCGCTATGATGAAGCCGCCCGCGCCCATGATCGGCGGCATGAACATGCCGCCGATGGAAGCGGCGGGCTCGATCCCCCCGGCGACGTGGGGCCGGAATCCCGCCTTCTTCATCATGGGGATGGTGAAGTTGCCGGTGGACACGGTGTTGGCGATGGCGCTGCCCGAAATGGAGCCGAACAACCCGCTCGCGATGACCGAGACCTTCGCCGGCCCGCCGATCCGGTGGCCGACCGCGGCGAGCGGAAGGTCGATGAAGAAGCGTTGCGCCCCGCTCGCCTCCAGAAACGCGCCGAAGATGACGAAGAGGATGATGTAGGTGGCCAGCACGTTGGCCATGATTCCGAAGACGCCGTCGCTCCGGTAGAAGATGCTGGTGCAGAGCTCGGGGAAGGTGTCTCCGGCGTGGGAGATGATCTCGGGCGCGTAGTCGCCATACACGCCGTAGATCAGCATGACCGCGCCGATCACGATGAACACGGTGCCCACCACCCGTCGCGCGAGCTCGATGCCCAGCAACACGGCCACCATCGCGATCCATTGGTCCAGCTCGGTCTCGGCCCCGGCGCGGTAGTTGATGGCCTCGAAGTTCAGTATCCAGTAGCCGATGCAGATGACCGAGGCCGCCATCAACAGGTAATCGAGGACTCTTCCGAATCGGTGCGCGGATCGGTAGAGCAGAAATACGAATACATAGGTGATGAGGACGTATACGCCACGGTGGTACTGGGTCGCGGCGGGATCGAGTACCGCGGAGTACGCGTAGAAGAGCACCAGAACGAGCGCCAGGGCGTCGAACGCCCATTGCTCCGCTCGGTTCAGCTTCTCGAACATGCTGGTACCCCGTCCGGGTGCTCGAGCGATTCCGGACCGGGCCGGGACCGCTTCAGAGTGCGCCCATTTCGTTCCAGAATCGCTCGGCCCCCGGGTGCATGGGCGTGACGATGCCCTTGGCGCCGGTCTCGATGCTCATTTCCCGGAAGGTCGTCTTCTGGTTCACCATCCAGGCGAGGCCTTCGTCGGTGTAGATCCTGGAGAGGAGGTCGTAGACGACGTCCGCGGGAACCTCCGCGTTGGCGACCCAGAGAGCCGAGTCCTGAAACGAGGGGGTCTCGTAGTCGACGCCCCGGTACGTGTCGGCGGGCACCGCGAGCTTCGCGAAGTAGGGGTACTTGTCGAAGAAGCCGCTCTCCACTGCGTCCTTCTCGAGATCGACGAGGTCGATTTCGTTGGTCTGGGCCGCCATGATCACCGCGCCGCTCGGGAAGGCGGTAAAGAGCCAGAAGGCGTCGAGTTGGTGGTTGCCGAAGGCTGCGGCGGCATCGTTGTAGCCCATGGCATTGCGCTCGATCTCGTCCCAGATGCCGAGGTGCGTGAAGAAGAGCTCGCAGTTGGCGAAGGCGCCGGAGCCCGCGTTGCCCACCCCGACCTTCTTGCCCACGAGGTCGCGGGTGCTCTCTATCCCTGCGCCCCGGCGCACGACGAGCTGGGCGGGCGCTCCGTACAGGTACGCGACCGCGAGCACGTTCTCGTACTTCTTGTCGTCATTCTTGAGAAGGCCCTCCCGCCCGAGGTACACGTGTCCGGAGTAGACCACGCCGAAGTGCATCCGGCCCCGGTCGACCTTGCGCAGGTTTTCGACCGAGCCGGCCGAGGACTGCGCCTTGATTCGATAGTCTTCGGACTCCTTGACGGGACCATAGGTCTGGATGGCATTGGCCACGACCTGAAAGGTGCCGCCGGCCGGGCCGCCGCCGAAGACCATGCGCTTGGCGGCGAGGGCGGAAGCGGGGAGCACAGACACGCAGGCGAAGAGCAGCGCGCCGATGAAGATCAAGGCTCGTCTATGGATTTGCATGGCATTCCTCCAAGTGTTCGACGAGGGGGTGAGGGCAACGGGCCAATGTGCAGCCAAGCCAAGTCGGCGCAGAGATCACCATCGAAGCGACCGACGAAGAGCGTGAAGAACTGCTCGGAGTATCGCTGTAACGACCACAAATTGCGGTGATCGTCGTCAATCCTTCAATTCAGGAGCGCCGGGCCGAGGTCTCCGTCCGTCTATTCCGCCGCCCTACGGTTGCTGAGCCCCTGCATGACGATGCTCCAATCGATCTCGTCAGTTACCGGGATGTGGAGTGCGGACTCCTGCATGGGCATGGACGGTATCGATGCGCGTTCCGTGCCGCTACTACGGCAGGGCTCTATCGCTTTCAATGCTGTACAGCACATCGAGGCCCTGCCGCACGCCGGATTCCGCTTCGAGACTGAGGCGGTCGGTGAGCCGATAGTTGACGAACACACTCCCGGCCTGGCGCGCGAGCCAATGCACGTAACGCACTCCGAAATCGGAGCTCAATCGCTTGCCCAGAATCAACGAGGCGCCGCCGGCGTCGCCCACGCTGCCCACCGTCAGCTCGTCAAGTCCCAGGACCGACCGGATTCGCATCCCAATGGACTCCGAGCCCTCGAGTCCCAGGTTGAACGCTGCCTGTGAAAGCAGGGCCGCTTCGCGTTCATCCGCGCTCGACAAGCCGTGTCCGGTGAGGAGAATCGAGAACGCCTCTGCTTCGTCCAGAGCGGGCTCGGAATAGATCGTCGAGCTTGGATTGCTGACAGTGCCGGCGATGCTGATTCCAGCCGTAGTCTCTCCGACCCGGCGGACTGCCCGGATGTCCAGCCCGGGGTCGTCGAATGGACCGGCAAAGATCACGCGGCCGTGTTCAATGTCCAACTGTTGTCCGTAGATGCTGAACTGACCCTCAATCAGAGCGAGCGCTCCGAATGCAGTCGGCGCGCCGCCGGGAGTGTGTCGGACTCGAAGCTCGCCCACCAGTCTGGAGAGCAGTCCGAAGCCGTCGAAGACGACATCGTCGCCGAGAGCGACGATCAGATCGGCGGCAAACTTCGGTCCGTGGTCGGTCTCGGGCCGAGACACCTTTCCCGTGCGGTCCAAGAGCACCTCGTCACTGGACACGTCAACCGCGTCTCCAGCGATGTCCACCGGGGTGATGCGGGCCTGCGGGATCAACGCGCGCCCGTTCACCGTCAACAAATCCCCTGCCGCACTGACTGTGACGTCAGGCGATACGGTGACGACGGCTTCGGGGAGGCGTACTACTTCGAATGACTCCCCGGTGACGAAGAACGCGTTCGGGGTCCACCCTCCCATCTCGAGGAGGCCCTCACCTTCAATGTTCAGGTGCCCCTCGCCAGAGCGCAGGACACCGCCGACGGCCACGCGACTCTCGTCCTCCGCGCGAGCCTCCACCCAGGAGTCCGACAGCTCGATGCCGAGATCATGAATGCGGGCGCGTTCCACTTCGATGCGCGCCACACCCTGTGCACGGGGCGTGGCGACGCTGCCGCCGATTCGAGCTTCCACAAATGCCTCGCCTTCAAACGTTGAGGGGCCGTCGACCAACGCCGCTATCGCCTCGAGTCGCGGCACGGAAGCTTCAATGGCGCCGTCGAGGGAGCCTTCCGCGTGCAGGCCTTCCAAGACCAGGCTGCCTTGCACGCGCGCGTTGCCGGCAAGCACCGATCCGAACTTCAATGCGGCACGATCCTCCTCGACCGTGACTGTAATCTCTGTGTCGGCGTGGGCTACGGCAAGCCGCTCGGACTGGCCTCGTGCGACCGTCAGCTCACCGGGGGACACACTGGCCGCGATGTTGCCCGCGAGGCGGCCCTCTACGAGCGACCACGCTCCTTCGGCGTTCAGCTCTCCGGTCGCTGTCGATTGCGCCGGCGGCCACGGCTGCAGCAGCGAGAGTGGCAGCGCTTCGATACTCAGCGAAGCGCGCGCCTGGTCGGTGTCGGTCCGCTCGAAGTCGGCGCAGACGCCGGCCCCCTCTTCAGTCACGAGACATGTCCGCTCGACCGCGATCCGATCCCGCTCCACGTTCAGGCCGGCAGGCTGCGCAAGGCGCCAGGCTCCGCCGTCCGAGGGAAGCAATGCAGCATCCATGAGCTGGCCGCGCCAGCGCGCGGCCTCCATCCCACCGGTAGTCCGCAGATGCAGATCACCCAGGGTCGAACTGGCCGTTATGCGCGCAGTATGGGCGGCAGTGTTGCCGTCGGCCCGGAGCTCCAGCAACCCGATACGATGCTCTCCGGCGAGGGCATCTCTCGCCGTCAACACCACCTGCGATGGCGATTGTGCATCGGACACGTCGGCGTCGACCTCCAGCGACCCGGCGCCCCAGTCCCGGTAACGGATGTTTTGTCCGGTGAGGCGCGCCTTCACACGTGGTGACGCAATGGGCCCCTGCACCATCCCCTCACCCACCAGGCGCCCGGCCGCATCGGGAAACACGGCGCCGAGATCCGAAGCCTCGAGCAAGAACTCGACATCCATCTCACGGTCGTACGTCCCGTCGAGGTGCAGGCGGTTGTCTCCCGAGCGCAGCGACACGCCCTGCGCCCGCAACCGCTCGCCTGCAATCTCGAGCCTGCCCTCAGCCTCGACCGGATAGTCCCTGAGCCGGCCCTCGAGATGCCGGACATCGGCTTCGGTGCGAGCGACGCCATCGACGAGCTCGCCCTGCAAGAGCGCGGTCCCGTCGAGTTCTCCCTCCCACTGCGGCCACTGCTGGCCGGGATCGAGTCCGCGAGCGTCGACTTCGATCTTCCATCGGATGTCCGGGTGCCATCCGAGGCGACCTCGAGCGGTCGTCTGTCCTCCCAGCGCGCGGATTAGAAGCGGATCCAGATTGATGCCCGTTTCGTCGACCGTCCCCGTCAATGTGACTTGGGCACTCGGCAATGTGTCGGCGTCCAGCGTCCCGTCGAGACGAATCTCCATGGCGTCCATCGGTCCGTTCAGCGTGTAAGTCCCGGTGTCGCTGCGGTAGCCGGAGACGAGAGGACTGCGGGGCCAGTGCAGATTGCGCCAGGTGCCCGCCAATCGCAGTTCGGGAGCTGCAAACGGCGAGTCGACGACGCCCTCGGTGCGCAGCTCGAACGGAGCAGACAGCGCGTGTGTGAAGTCGAGCGCGCTGAACGGGCTTCCGTGCAGCGTACCCGAACCGCGGAGCATCTCATCGGAAGCGACGATTCTCGCATCCCATTCGAACGACCCCGAGATCTGGGGTCGACCCATTCCGGTGAGCGTGGCCGTCGCGCGGACATGGCCGTCGTGCACCCGCTCCGGCACCTCCAGTGCCGCCGCCAGGTCAACCTCCGCCAGTGTGGGCGAGCCCTTCGCCTCGAGCCGTCCCTCGCGACTCAGGATCACCCGCTTCCCGGAGAGTGGCCACAGGAGTTCGCTCCACTGCGCGACGGCATCGAAGCGCGGCTCCTCCCCGAGCGCCAGCGTTGCCTCGGCGGAGGCGGGGAAGGGCGTGAGCAGGTTCAGGTCGACGACGATGTTTCGCTCGTCACCGCTGGCATCGAGCCCGCCCGAAAAGGTGGCATCCGGTCCCATCGAGGCGCGCCAACCCGCGTTCAGGTCGAACGGCAGCCGCGCCGATGGCTCGACCGAACCCGTTCCCTCGAGTGTCAGCCGGGTGGAAGGCAACCCACCGATGGCGAGTTCGAGGTCGAGCGCAAGGTTCAGGTCTTCCAGCGCGCCGCCGAGCTCGAAGCGTCCCTCGGGACTGCGAAGCGTCGGTGGACCGAACGGCGGCCAATGCAGATCACGCCATGCCCCGGTCGCCTCGATTTCGTGCCCCTGCGGCGTGCGCCTCACTTCGCCAACCGACTGGAGTTCGATCGGTGCGTGCATGGTTGCGTCGAAGCGCAGCACCTGCGAATCGCCCACTATCGTCAGCCGCCCTTCCTGCGCGACGCCATCGACGTGGCGCGTCCACCGCGCCTGGACGTTCAGGTCGAAAGGTTCGGTTCTCTCGAGCGCACCGTTCGCCGTGAGACTCCAGGTCGCGCCGGTGGCCTCCAGCGCGCTCACCTCGACCGCCGTTGCGCTCGAGTGCGTCGAGAGCGTCAGCGACTCCACGGGAATCGCCTCGCCACCCGCTTCGACGCTGAAGTCCGTGATGGTGACGGACGGCGCCGCCAGCGTGAACGCCCATGCCGCCGGTGGGCCTTCATCGCGCGAGAGAGGACTCTCGTGCAGACCAAGCCTCACCCCGTCCATAGCAAGGGCGTCGAGATGCACCTCCCCGGAGAGGAGCTTCGCGGGATCCCACGACCACTCGACCTCCGCCACGCTCAGATCCAGCGTGGGGTGGCGGATCTCGAGCTCGTACATGCGCACGGTCCGCGCCAGAGAGCCCGAAACCCTGCCGACGCGAAAGCGATCGCCGGCCCACCAGTCGACGACCGTCACAATCCACTGCGTCCCCGACTCGGTCGCGAGCATCGCAGCCAGAATGACCAGCGCGACGGCGAGCGCCACGAGACCCCGGGCCAGCGCACGTGCAAGCGCTCTTGGCCTCAAAGATCGGGTCCGAATCTCAGATGCACGCGAAAGCGCCGCCTGTCGTCGAGCGGCCGAGCTAGGTCGAGGCGCACCGAGCCGATCGGGGATTGCCAGCGGACTCCGAATCCGACTCCGACCTTGAGTCCATCGTTGCGGTGCACGGTGTCGAATGCGTTGCCCGCGTCGGCAAACACCGCACCACTCCACCGGTCCTCGAGCGGGTGTTCGTACTCGATGCTCCCGACGGCGAGCACTCGACCGCCTGTGACCTCCCCACTCTCGTCGAGCGGGCCGAGCGAGGCGAACTCGTAGCCGCGCACGCTGCTGTCGCCGCCGGTGAAGAAGCGCTGCGACGGCGGAAGGCCATCGAAGTCATCCACCTCCATCGCCCCCAACTCGGTGCGCGCAATGAGGCGTGCGCCCCACGGCAGGCCTCGCACCCATCCCGCCGCACCGGACATTCTCACAAACGAAACATCCGAGCCCACTACCTCGTGGGTGCCGCGAACTTCCAGGTGCAGGCGGTGGCCATCGGTCGGCCGCTGCCGGTTGTCGTAGCGTGTGGTCGCGAAACTCACCCCGGGAGTGATCAGCCGGGCGCTGCCGCGCGTTCGACCTACAGCAAAATCGTCGTAGGTGAACGTCACGAAGCGTGTCTCGATCCAGTCGGCCCACCGCGACTTCGTGTGCGTCACGCCGATCTGAACCTCGTCGCTGCGCGAGGTGTCCGTGTGCTCGCGCACGGCCCCCGAGTGTGCCGTCAGCCACTCGGTACGCGGATCCTCCAGCGGGATGCGGTACTCGGCGTCCAACACCTGCCTGATGAGCGACGCTTCGCCGCGCACTGACCACCGGTGCCCCCCGGAGGTCGCCCGTCGATCCTCGTAGCCGAGGCGAATGCGCGGTCCGGCATCGGTCGTCACTCCGGCCCCGGTCGTCAGTGCGAAGCGCTTTCTGGGCGTGAGCGAGACCTCAACGGGAATCGTGCCGTTCACGGGCCGATCGGCCCGTGGGTGCACGTCCACGCGTTCGAAGTAGCCGCTCTGCGAAAGCCGCCGGCTCACTTCCAGGACGTGCTGGGTGTCGTACGGCTCGCCCTGGCGGTATCCTGCCAGACGCTCGACGAGCGACGCCTCGATCGGGCTTCGCTCCAGTCTCAGGGGCCCGAATCGAAATCGCCGTCCGGGCCGATAGATGAGTTCGATCTCGGCGCGCCGCGCGGACACGTCAACGGTGAAGCGTCGGATGACGAACGTGCCTTCGAGATAGCCATGTTCGGCGGCGTACTGCTCGATGCCTCGTCTGGCCTCCTCGTACACGCCGTGATTGAGTGCCTCTCCAACGGCGGGACGCAGCGTGTCGAGATGGGCGCCGAACGCCTCGTCCTCACTCCCGGCGCCGTCGAGGCGCATGTCCACCGATGCGATCAGGACCGGCACTCCGGGTGACACCTCCACGGTGGAGTGCCAGCACCCGTCGCTCTCGCTCAGCGCGACCGAGATGGATTGCGGCTCATAGTAGCCGAAGGCCCGCAGCCCTTCTCTTGCTTCGGCTTCCGCCCTCTCGAGGAACCGGTCCACTCGCCAGCGAGGCGCGTCGCAGTCCTCCTTCGCAAGAGACAGTCGCGCATGCACGTTGCGGGCCACCTCGCCATCGACGCCTTCCACCGATACCGCCACGGTACGCGTTTCCGCTGTCGTCGCCGGAAACTCGGCGATGACGCTCCCGTCGTCGAGCACCTGCTCGCTTCGGTCGCCGATACCCGTGCAGCCCCCGCCAAGGATCGCGGCCATCACCATGCCGGCGATCACTGCGCCCGCAACGCGCTTGGGCCGGCATCGGGCGTCGGGTCCGGAAAGGAGATTGGTCCGCTCGCTCACTGTGACACCCTAACCAACTCTTTCAAGGGGCTCAGGCTCTTCAACTTCGACTTCTGACTCGAGACGCCGCCAAGACATGGCAACGAGGCGCTTCGCGTCAGCGATAGAACTCGACGTGAAAGCGCACCTTGCCGAGCGCCTCGACCTCGTGAGGCACCCCCGGCTCCACCACTCCGGGCGCCCCGGGCGAGAGTTCCGTCTCGCGCGCTTCGGGCTCGAGAACCCGGTAGCGCAATCTCCCGTCAGAGACCACGATTCGTCCCCAGGTCGTCGCGGCGGTCCGGTGCGAGCGGCGGAGACTCTGGGGGATGGTGTCCTCGGTGAACTCCGGGGTTGCGCCACATAACGAGACCGTGTGTGGAATCGTCTTCATGAAAGCTGCTTCTCTGTCCGCTCTGGATCCCGGGTCCCACTGTCAATGTGAGTGCATGCACGCCGCCGCACCATCAGGGAATACCGAGGGGGGATAACGCAAGGACAGGTGATCGCCGAGGCCTTGCGAGCGGAGTGACGATAGCCCCTCGACGCGCGGCAGTTTCGACTTCAAGGGGTGCCGCCTGTCTGCCCGCCCGGCTCTGTCGCATCCGCCTGGGGCGTACCTTGCGCCTCTTCGACTGCGCCGTTCTCGGTTCCGGCGCCGAGCGGATCGATTATCGCCACGGTGTGCGCGAGTCGGATGGAGTCCGCGAAGGGCTCGCGTTGGTGCTCCTGCGGCGGCGGGCGCAAGCGCATGCGAGCCACCACGAAGACTGCGAAGGTTCCGTGCACGGTAGCCGTGAAGTAGAAGAGCCCGTTGGGCCCCAGGAGCTGCATCATGAGCGAGCCCAGGACCGACCCTCCGACGGCGCCGGCCGCGTACACCAGAAGCAAGCCGCTGGACGCCTCGACGAAGCCTCCGGTCTCGACCGAATCGTTCATGTGCGCCGCACACAGGGTGTACAGGGGAATGCTGAAGAAGCCGAACAGGAAGCAGAACACGAAGAGTCCTCCCGCCCATAGCTCCCCGAACATCGCCATTGCGGCGCCGAACATCGCGGCTCCGATGGTGGCGCGGAGTGCGACCCCTCGCCGGTCCATGCGGTCCGACATGCGCCCGAGCGGCCATTGCCCAATGGCGCCGGCCACGACCGCCACGCTCATGAACACCGCCACGGTGTCGCTGCCCTCCGAGAAGGGGTGGGAATGCACGAACACCGGCGCCAGAGACCAGAATGCGCCGCCCGTCAGGCCCACCGTTGCGGCCCCCACGAAACCCACGGGCGAGCACGCGAAGAGATGAGCGATTCTGATGCGCACCGCGCTGAGCGGCGCGGGAGCCTCCGCACGAGTGAGCGCGACGGGCAGCGCCGCGAGCGACACGAGGATGGACGCCGCGGCAAACAACCCGAACTCCCCCGGATCGTCGAGGGTGAGCATCATCTGCCCGATCATGGCCACGGTGAGGCTGATGATCGTGTAGATCGAGAAGGTGAATCCTCGATTCTCGTTGGTGGCCTTCTCGTTGAGCCAGCTTTCGATGACCATGAAGAGCATGGCGAGGCACAGTCCGGTCAGGGCCCTGCACAGCCACCACACCGCGGGCACGAGGACCACCGCGTGGGCCAGCACCGCGGCCGAGGCCAGCGAGACCATGGCCGTGAAGGTGCGAATGTGGCCGACGCGGCGAACGACGTAAGGCCCCAGCACACAGCCCGCGGCAAAACCGAGAAAGTACGAAGCGCCGAGAACGCCGACCTCCAGCGTGCCGAAGCGCTCGACCTGGGCCCGAACGGGGAGCAGCGTGCCCTGGAGGCCGTTGCCCATGCCCAGCAGCGCAACGCTCGAGAGCAGCGCGGCTATGGGCGCGAAGGTCTTGAATCCCGCCGAAACGGCCACCGAGGGCTTCAGGAAAAGCACGCTAGGGACTCTGCTCCGGAGCGACCACCGCCGGTGCGCCGTCGGCACGATGTGCGTCGAGCAGCGTGCCCGCAATGCGTCGCCCGAGGGTGTGGATGCGCCGCATCCCGTCGATGTGCTCGATGGCGAGGCGATAGCGCACGAGCCCCTTGCCGTCACCGTCCCCCATGAGCCGCACGATCTGGTTGCGCGCGTTCGCGGCGCTGTCGTTGAAGGCGTCGTCGGAATCCAGCACCCGTTGCGCGGCCTCCAGATCTCCGTCGCGGAACGCATGGGTTGCCTGCACGAACGAGCGGATCGCTTCGCCCGCCAGGCGCTCGAGCTGTGCGCTCGCATGCCCGTCAAACTCGACCCCCGACTCCATGCGCCGGTAGCCGAGCGAGACGAAACCCGTCTCCACCACGTCGCCTGCGTTCTCGAGGTAGTTGGCGACCCCGAAGTACTCCTGCATGCGTCGGGGCAGGGGCTCGACCAGGCTCTGCATCGAAAGACGCCCGAGATAGGTCACGATGGCGCCGTGCAGATCGTCGACGTCGGCGTCCCGCGCGCGCAGGGCGTTGAGCTCCGCGTCGCCGCCGGTGAGCGCGGTGGGAAGCGCGCGGTCGACCATGGAGCGCGTGATCGCGGCAAGGCGCTCGAGCTCGAGCTTCACCCGGTCGAGCGCGACCGCGGGCTGGTCGAGGTACAGGTGATCGAGGTACACGGGCTGCCCTTCGCCGGGCGTAACGGCCTTGCGCCTCGGCACCAGCCGCTCGACTAGGGTCGCGAGCGCACCCGCAAAGCCGATCAGCACGAGGGTGCTGCCGATGTTGAAGATGGTGTGGGCGTTGGCGATTTGACGCGGCACTTCGGCGGCGAGCCGGGCGCCGCCTGCGAGTTCGGGCGAGCCGGGCGAGACGGCGCGCACGAGTTCCGCAAAGGGTCCGATGAAGCCGACGAGGAGCAGGACACCGAGCAGGTTGAACAGCACGTGAATGGCCGCCGCCTTGACCGCCTCGCGCGGGCGACCGATTGCGGAGAGCGCCGCGGTCACGCAGGTCCCGACGTTCGCGCCGAGGATGAGCGCGATGCCCGACTCGAGCGTGATGAAGCCCTGGGTCGCGAGCACGATCACGATGCCGGTCGTCGCCGACGAGGACTGCACGATCGCGGTGAAGACGAGGCCCGCGAGGATCCCGAGATACGGTGTGCGCATCTCCTGCATGAAGGCGATGAAGGGGGGATGGGTCTTGAGCGGAGCCGCGGCGCTGCTCATCAGCTCCATGCCGAAGAAAAGCAGTCCGAGCCCCATCAGCGCGATTCCGTAGTGACGCAGGCGCTGGCTCTTGGCCAGCAGCTCGGTGAGAAACCCCACCGCGATCATCACCAGCGAGTACTCGGTGATGTTGAAGGCAATGATCTGGGCGGTCACCGTGGTGCCGATGTTCGCGCCCATGATGACGCCGATGGACTGGGTGAAGGTGATCAACCCGGCGCTCACGAATCCGACCACCATGACCGTGGTCACCGAGGAGGACTGGACGACCGCGGTGATGAGCGCGCCCGACAACGCGCCGGTGAAGCGGTTGGTGGTGAGCCGGGCGAGGACGTCCTTGAGCCCGGCCCCGGCGACCGTCTTCAGCGCCTCGGTCATCTTGCGCATGCCATACAGGAAGAGCGCGAGACCTCCCCCGAGCCCGGTGATCATCGCCGGGACGTGGAGTGCGGATTCCTGCACGGGCATGGACTGGCTTGGGGAGCGTCTCCGGGGACGCTCGGGCGCCGGAAGCATATCGCAGTGGGCGCTCGGTACAATCGCGATTGCGGCGTCCACTGCCGAGCGTGATGGCCCGGAATCGACCCCCGCCAGCAGGACAACGGTGCGAATGATCTCGAATGCCCGGGTGCGCTCCGACATAAGGGGGCCGGTCAGATCTCCGTATCTCTGTCTCGCGCTTTCCCGGGCGAAGTGTGAAGTGACGACGCGGACTCAATCGCTCGCGGTGCGCGCGGGTACGATCGCCCTCATCCTTGGTTGGACGCTGTGCGCCGCAGTCCCCGCCCACTCCCAAGCGGCGGAGTCCGGCGAGCGCGATGGCGGATCGGCAATGTCCGCTGCGCAAATCGAGGCGCTCGTCGAGACGCTTCGCGACGATGTCGAGCGCGAGAAGCTGGTGCTTCAGCTCGAGGCGTTGCTCGCCGCGCAGAGCGCCGAGGCCGAAGATGCTCCTGCTCCGGGGAGCACGGGCGTCGGCGCGACGGCGCTCTCGCTCCTCGCCCGGAAGGTCGAAGCGCTCAACACCCTGGCGAGCGAAGTGGTGCACCATCTCGCTGCGATGCCGGCGCACACCGCACGCTTCGCGCAAGCGGCGTCCGACCGGGAAGTACGCGCGAGTTGGCTCGATACCGCGCTCGTGCTGCTCCTCATCGTCGGGATCGCATTCGGCGCCGAGTGGCTCGTGATCCGGTTCTTCACGCGACCGCGCACGCCGCCCGTCGAAGACGATGATGAGGGCGTCGCGCAACGCGCGGTGCGCCTCATCCAACGCACGCTCATCGACCTGGCGCCGGTCGGCGCCTTCGCGCTCTGCGGCTACGCCGCGCTCGCGGTGGCCGGGGACTCGGCCGAGGCGCGCGTCATCGCGCTCGTCATCATCAATGCCAATGTCATCGTGCGCGCGGTTTCGGTGCTCGCGCGCATCGTACTGAGGCCGCGGTACTCGATGTTTCGCTTCATCGACCTCTCCGACGAGAACGCGAACTACGCCTTCTTCTGGGTCCGGCGCCTCACCGTGATCTCGGTCTACGGATTCTTCTCCGTGGAGGCGCTGCCGCTGCTGGGTATCGGAGCGGCAGCACACGCGTTCACGCAGAAGCTCGTCGGGTTGTTCATTGCCTCCATGTTCATCGTGCTCGTGCTTCAGAACCGGCGTGCCGTGCACACCTGGATCTCGCCCTCGGACTCCACCCGTGCGGGGCAACGCATCCGGCGCGCCTTGGCCGAAGTGTGGCATCTCGTGGCCATCGGCTACGTCGTTGCGGTCTACCTGGTGTGGGCCATCGAAGCGCCGGGCGGGTTCGAGTTCCTGCTCCACGCCACGGTGGTGACCCTCGTCACCGCGCTCGTCGCCGTCGCGGCTCTTGCCGGCCTCGACAAGGGCGTAGAGCGCGCCTTTCGCCTGAACGAGGAGACGAGACAGCGCTTCCCGCGTCTCGAGGAACGCGTGAGCCGCTACCGAGGCCGCATGGAGAGCGCAGCGCGCTTCGTCGTCATCGCCGCCGCCGCGCTCGTGGTGGTCGATGCGTGGGGCCTCGGACCCTTCGACTGGCTCGGGTCCGAGGCCGGACGTGCGCTCGTCGGGCGCCTCGTCACCGTGGTCGCGGTGGCCGCGCTCGCCCTCGTGGCCTGGGAGATGCTCGGCACCCTGGTCGAGCGCTATCTCGAGGAACGCGACGAGCAGGGCGAGCTGGTCGAGCGTGGCGCGCGGATCCGCACCTTCCTGCCGCTGGTGCGAAACGTCGTGCGCATCGTGCTGCTCGTGCTGGTCACGCTGGTCGTGCTCTCCGAGCTCGGCGTCGACATCGGACCGTTGCTCGCCGGCGCCGGCATCGTGGGCCTCGCGGTGAGCTTCGGCGCGCAGAGCCTGGTGAAGGACGTCATCACCGGATTCTTCATCCTGCTCGAAGACACCATCTCGGTGGGCGACGTGGTCGAGCTCGGAGGCCGCGCCGGCGTGGTCGAGAGCATGAGCATCCGCTCCATCCGGATGCGCGACCTGAGGGGACACGTCCACACCGTGCCCTTCGGCGAGGTCGCGACGGTGCTCAACATGACCAAGGACTATTCCTATGCGTTCATCGAGGCCGGCGTCGCCTATCGGGAGAACGTCGACGACGTCGTCGAGGTGCTGCGGGCCATCGGCGACGAGATGCAAGCCGACGAAGAGTTCGGTGCGGCCATCCTCGAACCCCTCGAAGTGCTCGGGCTCGACTCCTTCGGCGCCTCCTCGGTCAACATCCGCGTGAGACTGAAGACCGTGCCCATGAAGCAGTGGGCGGTGAGACGCGAGTTTCAGCGGCGCATGAAGCGGGCGTTCGACGAGCGCGGAATCGAAATCCCCTTTCCCCACCAGACCGTCTACTTCGGTGCCGACAAGAGCGGTCGCGCGCCTTCCGCGCGCATCGCGCTCGAGAGGGAGTCGCGCGGAGACGCGGCCGAGGCCTCCGCGACGCCGCCGGAGTACTCGGATTCCGAGTTCGAAAGGCTGGCGAGTCTCGGAGCCGAGTCCGGGCAACCGATTCGGCCCGAGCGCAAGTAGTGCCCCCAGTGCGCACGGCCCTGCGCCGGCGGGGAAGCGGGGCGCAGCGCAAAGCACGCAGAGCGCCGCGGCACCCCTCGCCTATCGATCGCTCTGCCACAACCTGCGGGTGCGGTATCTCATCGGGCGTTGCTCGGTGCGCAGGCGCTCGACCTCTTCGAGCAGATCGAGCGCCAGCGCCGCACCGGGCCAGTTCACCCTGAGATCACGCGCGAGCTTCAGCGCCTTTTGCGCCCGCGTCACCGCGCTGCCCGGGAAGCGCCACTCTGCGGGAATGGCCCCTTTAGGCTCCAGCAGACCTTCTTCGACCATCTCGATCACCAGCTCGGCATGGACACCGCAGGCGTGGCAAATCTCTCGCAGCGTGAAGACCGCATGTTCGTCGAGAACGGTACCCGCAAGCGCCCGTGCATCGCGTCGATACCTCACCTCATTTCCTCCCCAGGCCGGCTCTCGGGTCGAAAGCCATCTCTTGTTTCATTCGTTCGTAGAGTGCGCGCTCGCCGCCAGTTTCGGCCTTCGGCGTGTGGATTTCGAGCACGACATATTGATCGCCGGCGGGCTTGCCGGGCAGACCGCGCCCCTTGAGCCGAAGTCTGGTGCCGGTCTGGGATCCCGGAGGAACCTTGAGCTCCACGTTGCCCGCGAGCGTCGGCGTGGTGACCGTTTCGCCAAGGGCGGCTTCCCACGGGGCGACCGGCAGATCCAGGTACACGTCACGACCCACGACTTCGAAGAGGCGGTGAGGCTCGAACGCGACTTCCAGATACAGGTCACCGGCCGCCGCGCCGCCGAGGCCGGGCCCACCCTGGCCACCAAGGCGAATCCTCTGACCCGGCACGACGCCCTTGGGGATTCTGACGTTCAGAGTGTGCGGCCGGGTGGCCAGCCGACCCTCCTCGTCCAGCTCGGGAAGCGCGAGGGAAAGCGTGCGGGTTGCGCCGAGGAAGGCGTCTTCGAGCGTGATCTCGACTCGAGCGTGGATGTCCTCGCCCTTCATCCGAAGGTGGGTGTAGCCGCCGCCCGAGCGCCGGTGTCCGGCGCTGCCGAACAACGCTTCGAAGAAGTCGCTGAACTCGCCGGCATCGGTGTATCCGCCGCCCGTGAACCCGACATCGGCTCCCCAGTCCGGAGGAGGACGAAACTCCTGACCCGCCTTCCAGTCGGCGCCGAAGCGGTCATAAGCCTCGCGCTTCTCGGGGTCCTTCAGCACCTCATAGGCTTCCTGGACTTCCTTGAATCGCTCCTCGGCATCCGGCTCCTTGCTCACGTCCGGATGGAACTTGCGCGCGAGGCGTCGATACGAGCGCTTGATCTCATCCGGCTTGGCGTCTCGCGCGACGCCCATCGTCTCGTAGTAGTCCTTGAACTCCATTCCGCCGTCCCTCACCTGCCGGGTTCAGCGACGCTTTCGGGGCACGGCCCGCGGCGCACTCGGCGTCTGCCGGTTCGGCGCGCGAGTGCCGCGCGATATCCATCCCGCCCGACACCCGGGCACCCGTCCAATGCTCCCGGCACGTGATCCGACAACAAGATGGATTCGTTCGCCGGCGATTCAAGAGTGCCGGGCGGTTCAGACATCACTTGCGCACCATGTGGCGCTGGTGGCTCCGTCGCGTGCGGTCAACACCCGCGGTACGGCTGATGTCGGTGTTCGGCGACCAGGGTCGCACCGTGCGTGCGCTCGACATCGATTCCATGACGGCGGATGATTCCGAACCGACCGGGCGTGCATGCAACCGTGCGTTGACCAACCCGTGAGCGCCGGCTTGCAGGACTCCCGGTGAGCGTCCTCCGAGGAACCCCATGCAACAGGAAGAGAACGGCTCGGCCTGGCGCGCGACCTACGACATCTGGCTCGCGGCCCTGGACAACACCTATCGAGAGCTGGTCGAAGCGGCTGCCGCCTTCGTACCCGGCCTTATTGGAGCCGCGCTGCTCCTCGTAGGTGGCTGGCTCACCGCCACCTTGCTTCGGGCCGCGATAGTGCGCTTTGGCACTGGAATCGACCGCATGTTCTACGCGGCGCGCCATCGCTTCGGCCAATCGCAGATGGAGCTTCGCTGGCCGATCTCTCGGGTTTTGAGCCACACGGTCTACTGGCTGGTCATCGTGTTCTTCCTCGCCGCGACCGCCAGGGTACTCGGTCTGCCGGGTCTCGCGGAGCTCTTCGGGCAAATCCTGCTCTATCTGCCCTTGCTCATGGTGTGGGCAGGGGCAGGGTTTGTCCTCTACATGGCGAGCGGTCTGGCCGCCGACGCGATGGCGGCCGCTGCGCGCTCGGCGGGCCTTGCCAATGCCCGCCTGCTCGGGCGCCTGGTGAGGGTGATTGTCCTCGCCTTCACCGGGATCATCGTCGCCAGCCAGATCGGCATCGACGTCACGCTGCTGGTCAACGTGGCGTCGATTGCGGCCGCGGTGCTCCTCGGTGGAGCCGCCCTCGCCTTCGGTATCGGGGCAGGCGGGGTGGCCGGCAATTTCATTGCCGCCCACTCGGTGCGCCAGAACTATCGGGTGGGTCAACGCGTGACGGTGGGGCACTTCGAGGGCGAGATCCTGGAGTTTACGCGCGGGGCGGTGATTCTCGATGCCGAGCAGGGTCGTACCATGGTGCCGGCGCGGCTCTTCGTCGAGCAGGTGTCGGTGCTCGTGGACCGAGACGGCTGAGATGCTCGGTCCCATCGCATCGCAATTCATCGAACGTTGTCCTGCCGATGCGGCCCGCGTTCTGGAAACGGCGGCGCCCGAAGTCGTCGCGGAGACCCTCGAGGCCCTGCCGGCCACGGTCGGCGCGCCGCTGCTGCGGGCCATGATCCCGCACGCCGCGGCAAACGGCCTCGGGCACCTCGCGCCGGATGCGGCGGCGGCGCTGGTGGCGAACCTCCCCGTCGAGGTGGCGGCGGCGCTCCTGCTGCGTCTGGAGTCGGGCAAGCGCGGCGTACTGGTCAACGCATTGCCGGCGAAGCTGTCGGTAGCGTTGCGCCTGGTGCTGCGTTTTCCGGCCGGCAGCGTCGGATCGCTCATCGACCCCCGGGTGGTGACGCTTCGCTCGCAGACCCGCATCGGTGAGGCGGCCGAGATAGCAAGGCGCGCTCCCGAGTTGCTGCGCAAGTACCTCTACGTGCTCGACGAGGCGCAGCACCTCACCGGGGTGGTGGATGCGCGCCAGTGCGTGATCCAGGAACCCGATCGGCTGATCGGCACCCTCGAGCAGAAGGAGCCGATAGCGCTGCGGGCGCGGGCGAGCCTTCGGGAATCGAGCCTCATGCCCGCCTGGGAGCGCTTCGCGATCCTGCCCGTGACCGACCATCGGAGCGTCTTTCTGGGGGTCGTACGCCGGGTGAGCGTGTTCCAGGCGCTGGCGGCTCAGGGCGCATCGGCTCCAAAGGAGGATCTGGTGGAGCTGAGCGATCTGGCCCTTGCTCTCGCTGACCTGTACTGGAGCACGGCAGGTGGACTGTTCGTCGGGGCGTTGAACGAGGAGCAACCCCGCTGAGTCTTCATCACCAGGATCAGGGTTATGACCGGCAATGTCACCAACACCATGTTCGATGTCGAGCGGCGCCTCGAGCTCGAGTTCTTCTCACAGCATCCCGCCGCATCGATCGGCCCCCTCGAGCAGATGGAGACTTCGGCACTGGTCGACACCTTCGGGCGCCAACCGATCGAGGCGATGCTGCCGGTGTGGGAACGGCTGTCTCCGGACGTGAGCGAGAGGTTGCTGGAACTACTGCCCGAAGCGATCGTGGTCGAGACCCTGCGAAGGCTCGACCCGCTCCAGCTCGTACGCCTGCTCGCCGGGCTCGACGAGGGCGAGCGCGAGCGGCTGCTGGCGCCGGTGGGGGAGCGTACCGCGAAGGAGGTGCGCTCCGTGCTGCTCTACCCGCCCGACCGTGCCGGTGCCCTGATGGATCCTCGAGCGCGACTGTTCCGGCAGAGCAGCACGGTCGCCGAGGTGCTGGCACGGCTGCGACAGGATCGCCGGCCCGGGCGCTCCGGCTTCTTCGTGGTGGACGCAGACAACCGGCTCGTCGGGTGGGTGGAGATGCAGACGCTGGCGCTGGCCGAACCCGGCGAGTGCGTCGGTGACCTCGTCAGCGAGGTCCGGGCTTTCGTCAATCCCATGGACACGCGCGACGAGGCAGGGGAGAAGATGGATGAGCATCGCCTGTCGGAGCTGGCGGTGCTCGACCTCGAAGGCCGGTTGGTCGGGGTCATACGCCACGCCGCCATGGTGGAGGCGGAACGCGAGCGTGCGAGCGTCGGCATCCAGACCATGGTGGGGGTGAGCAGGGATGAACGCGCTACGTCGAGCGTTTCCTTCGCGGTGCGAAAGCGCTTGCCCTGGCTTCAGATCAACCTGGTCACCGCGTTCGTCGCCGCTGCGGTGGTGGGGCTCTTCGAGGACACCATCGCGCGCTTCACCGCGCTGGCGGTGCTGCTCCCCGTCGTGGCGGGCCAGTCGGGCAACACCGGAGCGCAGGCGCTCGCGGTCACGATGCGCGGGCTGACCCTGCGCGAGATCCGCGCCGCCCAGTGGCCGCGCGTGGTGCTCAAGGAGGCGAACGTCGGGTTCTGGAACGGCGCGCTCGTGGCGGTCACCACCGCACTCGGCGTCGTTGTGTGGAGCGGTTCGTACGGGCTCGGCGTGATCATCGCGTCCTCGATGGTGCTCTCGGTGATCGTGGCCGGCATCGCCGGCGCCGCGATTCCGATCGTGCTGATCGCGCTCGGCCAGGACCCTGCGCAATCATCGTCGATTGTCCTCACCACCGTTACCGACGTCGCCGCGTTTCTCAGCTTCCTCGGCATCGCGACGCTGCTCGCCGGGCTGATATAGCCATGCCTTGCGGGACCGGTGTGGAAACTGCGTAGCCCGGTTCCGTCGATTTCGTTGGTCTCGATTGGGTCCTTCACCCCTCTCGCGGCACCCATGTCGACGAGCAGGATTCGGCCCGTAGCGAGCGGAAGCTCGTGCCCGCCCTTCACGGACCGAGCGCCCGCCGCCGTCGCTTCATCGCACGCCGGTATCTCCGTCCGACGGTTCCGCCGTCCCGTGGCTGCTGAGGGCCTGCATGACGATGCTTCGGTCGATCTCGCCCACCGGCCGGTCGTCGGCATCCACCACCGGCAGCGGTGCATCGGTGTCCGCGAGCCAATCGGTCAGGCGGTCGAGCTTCGTGCCGGCGGCCACCCGGACGCCTTCCGCGAAGCGCGCCCGCGCTGCCGGGGACACCCCGGCGCGCATCACCTTGCCGGCGCTCAGCACCTTGTATCGCGGGACGTCTTCGGTGAAATCGCGGACGTAGTCGTCGGCCGGCGCGATCACAATCTCCTCCGGCGTGCCAATCTGCCGGATCTCTCCGTCCTTCATCACCGCGATGTGGTCTCCCATCTTGATCGCTTCCAGGAAGTCATGGGTGATGAACACCATGGTCTTCCTCATGGTGGACTGAAGGGCGAGCAGCTCGTCCTGCATCTCGCGCCGGATGAGCGGGTCGAGCGCCGAGAAGGGCTCGTCGAAGATCAGGATCTCGGGGTCCACCGCCATCGCCCGGGCGAGCCCCACGCGTTGCTGCATGCCGCCCGAGAGCTCCCGGGGATAGTTGTCTTCCCAGCCGGAAAGCCCCACCAGCTCCAGCACCTCCATCGCCTTGACCATGCGCTGCCCCCGATTGTCTCCTCGCACCTCCAGGCCGAAGGCGACGTTGTCCACCACCGTGCGGTGGGAGAAGAGGCCGAAGTTCTGGAACACCATGCTCATCCGGTGGCGGCGTAGCTCCGTCAGCTCCGCCTCCGTCATCCCGACGACGTCCCGGTCGTCGATACGTACTTCCCCGCTCGTAGGCTCGATCAGGCGCGTGATGCAGCGCACCAGGGTCGACTTGCCGGAGCCGGACAGGCCCATCACCACGAAGGTCTCACCCTCGTTGACCCGGAACGAGACATCCCTGACCGCGATCACGTGGCCGGTGCGCTCCTGGATCTCCTCCCGGTCCGCCGAAGCGTCGAGTGTCGGGCGCAGTCGCTCCGGGTGGGGGCCGAAGATCTTCCACAGGTTCCGGCAGACGACCTTGGCGCTGCCGCGGCTGCCCGTTGTTCGCATTCACCGATCCTCCGACGAAGCGGCGCCATCATCGGAAACGGGGCGGGGAAGAATCAAGCTGCCTCGGGTGTGAGAACCACGCGGCAAAGGGCGTCCCCACTGCGCTTCCGGACCGCTCGAACCCTTGGGCGATGCAAGCCGTTGTTTCAGTGGTACTCAGCACGAGCGGTGCTCGAGCGGCAACGTCCGCCGCGCATGTGCGGAAGCGGTTCCCGCTCGCTGCGCGGACTGCTGTTCCGCCGCGCCCGCGGGTCATTGCATTGTCGTACGGAGTGAAGGATGCAACTTGGGGCCACAGGTGGCGGATAATGACGAAATTCCTCTACTGGGATCGCAAGCGTGACATGAACGTGATGAACGGAACGAGGCCGGTGCATCCGGGTGACGTCTTGCGCGAAGAACTCGAAAGGCGGGACACGCCGGGACGCGCCGGCTGAGCGTTCGCACCGCGCCCGAGGGGAACGATGGCGAGGCATACGAAACGCGCGAGTGCAATTCCCCGCCTGAACATTGGCGGGAGAGATTGGACGCTCGCGGCCATTGTGTTGGCCGGCTTGGCGGTCTCGCTGCTCGTCGTGTGGACGAGCGGCGGCGCGCACCCCTTTCCCGACGAGATCGTGCGCGCCTTCCCCATGGTCGAGTGGGTGAATCAGGCGGAGCTGTGGCTCCAGGAGCACTTCCGCTGGTTCACTCGCGGGATCAGCGAGGCGGTGGGCTGGGCGCTAGAGAACCTGGAGCTCTTCCTGCTTCTCCAACCCTGGCCGGTGCTCGTCATCGTGCTCGTGCTGCCGGCGCTCGCCTACGGAGGGCTTCGCCTCGGCCTCTTCACCTTCTTCGGGGTGCTGTTCTGGGGTGCGGTGGACATGTGGGACGTGGCGATCTCGACGCTGAGCCTGATGGGGGTGTCGGTGCTGCTCTGCGTCGCCACCGGTGCCGTCCTCGGAATCATCTGCTCGCAGAACGACCGCTTCGAGTCGGCGCTGCGCCCCGTTCTCGACGCCATGCAGGTGATGCCTGCCTTCGTTTACCTGGTGCCTGCGATCTTCTTCTTCGGGCTCGGCGGGCCGTCGGCGGCGATGGCGATCATCATCTATGCCCTTCCCCCCATCATCCGTCTGACCAATCTCGGAATCCGTCAGGTTTCTTCCGAGATGATCGAGGCGGCGCGCGCCTTCGGCGCCACCCGGATGCAGATGCTCGTGAAGGTGCAGATCCCGCAGGCGATGCCCTCGATCATGCTGGGGGTCAACCAGACCATCATGATGGCGCTGGCGCTTGCGGTGCTCGCCACCTTCATCGGAGCGGAAGGGCTCGGCGCGGAGGTCTGGCGGGCGATCACCCGCCTGAGGGTCGGTCACTCCTTCGAGGGAGGGCTGTGTATCGTCATCATGGCGATCATCTTCGACCGGCTGAGCGGGGCGATGAGTCGGGAACGCCGGCGCCCGCTTCCCGAGGATGTCCTCGAGTTCCGCCTGTTTCCGCAGAAGTGGGATACGAGTCCGCTTGCCCGGATCGTCGAGGCGGGGATCGACCGGGCCTGGAACGCAGTTGCCGCGGCCGGCATGGCATTGGCGCGCGGCGTCGGCCACCTGCTCGGGGCGGTGGCCGGACTCCTCGACCGGTCCCTGGGGGTGCGGCTCGCCACATGGTGCGCCCGCCAAGCGTTCCTCGTTGCCGGTCTCGTGCTGATCGCCGCCGTCCTCGCCCTCGACGCGAGCGTCTTGCGGATTGGCGACTTCCCCCGGGAGTGGGAGATCTCCCTGCGGGAACCCATCGACAAGGTGGTCGAGGCTCTCACCGTGTATCCGCCCTTCATCAAGGTCACCCAGTGGATCCGCACCAGTGTGTATCTCTACCTGCTCTCCCCGCTCGACCGATTCCTCGTCGAGCTGCCCTGGTTCTACGTGGCGGGCCTGGTGGGACTCATCGTCTGGCGTTCCGTGGGCTTGGGATCCGCAATCGCCACCACCGCGGCGCTGTTCTTCGTGGGGGCGGCGGATCTCTGGGCGATCACCATGTACACCCTGGCCGGGACCACGGTGTCGGTCGTGATCTGCATGGCGATCGGCATTCCGCTCGGGATTGCGGCGGCCTACTCGAGGGTCTGGGATGCGGTCCAGCGACCGGTGCTCGACACGATGCAGACCATGCCGGCTTTCGTCTACCTGATCCCGGTGCTGTTCTTCTTCGGCGGCAACCCGACCACCGCGATCATCGCGACGGTCATCTACGCCGTCCCGCCGATGATCCGGCTGACCACCCTCGGGATCGGACAGATACCGCTGGAGGTCGACGAAGTCGCCCGCTCCTTCGGTTCACGAACCCTCCAGACGCTGGTCAAGCTGAAGCTGCCGCTCGCGGTTCCCTCGATCATGCTCGGCGTGAACCAGACCGTGATCATGGCCCTCGCGATGCAGGCGATCACTCCGCTCGTCGCGGGACTCGGCCTCGGCAAGGAGGTCTACGACGCGATGAACACCGCGAATACCGGCCGGGGCCTGATGGCGGGCATCGGGATCACCCTGCTCGCGATCGTGCTCGATCGGCTGACCCAGTCCTGGACTCGCAAGCAGCGCGAGGCGTTAGGTCTCGCCTGAGGCGTTGTTCGCCGGTTCCTTCCGGCCCCCAGAGGCATTTCACACTGGCCGAACCTGTGCTGCCAACGCGACCTATACGGATCGGGTGGATTCCGGCTCATCAAGGGAACGACGGCAGAGGAGGCCCGGAGTGGATTCCGTCATTCCCTCGATTGAGCGGGAATCCACGCGATACGACAAGTCCAGCAAGTGCCGTGGAAGCGTTGAAGTGCTCCTGATCCGACCTCTCGAAAATGTCGACACCGGAGCGATGTCGATGTACGTTTTCCCCGTTTCATGCCATGAGACATGAGACGCACGCGCCCCGACGGGGCGTCAACCCGATCACGGAGAACACGATGAAAGCAATCAATCGAAACAGGCTGCTCGCCTCGGCGGGCGCCGCGCTGCTCGCCCTGGGCGCGGCTCCGGCATCCGCGGAGCTCTTCAAAGTTCCGGTCGCCGACTGGACCGGCGGCGCGGTGACCTGCGAAGTCATCAACCAGATTGTAGAGAAAGAAATGGGGCACAAGGTGAAGCGCATCACCATGCCTTCCGGTCCGGCGGTCTCCGAAGGGCTTCGCGCCGGCGATCTGGACTACGCCTGCGAAACTTGGCCCTCCTATTCCACCACCAAGGAGAAGTACGTCACGGAGCACGGAGGAGACGGCTCGATTCGCTGGTACGCCCCGGTCGGCGTGGTGGGGCAGTCCGGCTACTACGTGCCCCGCTACCTCGTCGAGGGAGAAGGGGCGCTCGCTCCCGATCTGAAGACCTGGGAGGATCTCAACCGGTACAAGGATCTCTTCAAGACCCTCGAGACCGGCGACAAGGGCCGCCTGATCGCCTGCCCGGTCTCCGCCTGGCAGTGCATGGACCACGAGCGGGCCGCGGGCCTCGGACTCGAGTACGAGCTTGTGGAGCTCGGCTCCGAGACGGCTCACTGGGCGGAGCTCAAGGGACTCTATGCGCGCCAGGAGCCCTTCGTGGCCTACGCCTGGGAGCCGCACTGGATCCACGCGACCCTCGACCTCGTCGAGGTGGCGCTGCCTCCGCATTCCGATGAGGCCTGGCCCGTCAGCGACTGGCCCGAAGACATCACCTACAACTACGGCACCCCCCGCTTCGAGGAGGAGCATCCCGACGTGGTCGCGCTCATCCGCAACTTCCGGATGTCCAACGCGGAGCAGGCGGAGCTGATCCTCGCGATCGATGTGGACGGCGGAGACCTCGAAGAGGTGGTCGAGGAGTGGCTCGACAACAACGAGGACATGTGGCGTCCCTGGCTTCCTGGCCAGAGCTGAGCGGACACGACGGTTACTCCCCTCCTGCGTTTCACACCGCCCCGGTCTCGGGGCGGTGTGGCGCAATCCGCCTGAGCGTCGCATGAACGAGTTGCTGGACGCGCTGGAGGCCCGCCGGGGTCTCGTGTGCTTTGTCGGCGCGGGCGGGAAGAAGACGACCTTCTACCGCCTCGCGGCCGAGCACCCCGGACGGGTCGGCATTACCGCCACGGTGCACATCCCCTTCTTTCCGAAGTCGATCGACGCCCATCCGTTGATCGCCGAAGAGAGTGCGCTGCTCCCCGCGCTGCTCGAGGAGTCCGGCCGCCACGACAAGCTGATCTTCGCCTGCCCCTCGGACAAGCACGGGCGTTATGCCGGCATCGCCACTTCCCTGGTCTCCGCCGCGCACGCGCAGGCCGGTTTCGACGTGACGCTGGTCAAGGCGGACGGCGCGCGCAGCCGGTGGATCAAGGCGCCGAACGAGTCCGAACCGCGCATCCCCCCCGACGCCGACACCGTGATCTGCGTCGTTTCGGCTCAGGCAATCGGGCAGTCGCTCACGGATCGAATCGCGCATCGGGTCGATCGGATTGAGGCGATTTGCGGGGCGCGGGCGGGAGAGCCCGTTGGCGCACAGCACGTCGCACGCCTGCTCGCGAGCACGGAAGGGGCTTTGCGGGGGGTGGGGGACGCACGCGTTGTCCCCGTCATCAACATGGTCGACGACGAGGAGCGCTTGCGGCTCGCTCGTCGGGCCGCGGAGCACGCCCTTGCCGCCACCGACCGCTTCGACCGGGTGGTGCTGACTTCGATGCGGCGCGACCCGGCGGTTGTCGAGGTGGTGGGCCGCTGACACGGCCGCATCGAAGTTCGGATTCGGATTCTGGCGAAGGGGCAAGGAGGTGCCTGCACTTTCCCCTTCACTGCTACGAGTCGGGCCGGTGGATTCCCGCGAATCAAGGGAATCACGGTAGGTGGAGCGTCGTACGGTCTCCGTCATTCCTTGAATCGCGGGAATCCACCGGATTACGCGATTGTGAATCCCTCCTGCCGCGTCCTCGGCGGAAGCCGGAATCTATTCGGCCGGATACTCGATGACCCTGGTGGGCCGGATGACGATGGAGGCGCCGCTCTGTCCGTCTGCGTCGCCCGCGTCGACGTACGCCATGTGTTCGTCAATCCCCGCAGAACCCACGTATCGGAACGCGATTTCGTACTCTTCCTCCCGGCTGAGGGCGGGGCCTACCTCCGCGTCGCCCTTGACCATCACCGCGTAGTAGGGCGGCTCGCGCCGGTCGACGACCACCATCGCCTTGCCGGTGCGTTCCACGTTCCGGCACTTCTGCGATTCGCGCCACGTCGTGATGGTGATGACGCCGTCGCGGTAGCGGTACCACATGGGTACCGCGTGCGGCGAGTTGCCCGGCCCGGTGGTGGCGAGCACGCAGACCTGGGTCTCGGACAGGAACTGGTGGGCCTTGTCGCTCATCTTCATGGTCGGACCTCCTTCGACAGGACGGGATTCGCCGGTGGTCGACGCAGGGGGGAGGCGGGCGATGCGACCGGTATCGCCGCCTCGGCCCGATGGGGCCGGCGTCAGCCGCAGAATTCGATGACCCTGGTCGGGCGGATGACGATGCTCGCCACGTTGGCCCGGCGTTTCTCGTACTGCGCCAGGTACGCGTCCACCTTGTCCTCGCCCAGGTAGCGCAGCACGAGTTCGTACTCTTCCTCACGGCTCAAGCCCGGGCCGATCTCGGCGTCCCCCTTGACCATGACCGCGTAGTAGGGCGAGTCGCGGCGGTCGACGACCACCATCGCCTTGCCGGTGCGCTCGACGTTCCTGCACTTCTGCGAGTCGCGTGCGCCGAGGATGGTGATGATGCCGTCCCGGTACCGGTACCACATGGGGACCGCGTGCGGCGAGTTGCCCGGCCCGGTGGTGGCGAGCACGCAGATCTGGGTCCGGGAAAGGAACTCATGGGCACTTTCGCTGATGTTCATGGGCGGGCCTCGATGCGGCGCAATGCGGCGGCTCCCGTCGGCCAGGAATGCTCCGGATCCGCGACGCGGGCCGGACGCAGTACTATCCTCCCCGGAACTGGATCACCTTGGTGGGCCGGATGATGATGGTGGCGTCGTCGTGTCCGCCCGCGTCGTAGTCCGCCATGAACGCATCCACGCGCTCCGGTCCGAGATAGCGCAGCGCGATCTCGTACTCCTCCTCGCGGCTCAGGCCCGGGCCGATCTCCGCGTCCCCCTTCACCATCACCGCGTGATAGGGCGGCTCGCGCGTATCGACGACTACCATCGCCTTGCCGGTGCGCTCCACGTTCCTGCTCTTCTGCGAAGCGCGCGAGGTGGTAATGGTGATGACCCCGTCGCGGTAGCGGTACCACATGGGGATGGCGTGCGGCGCGTTGCCGGGGCCGGTGGTGGCGAGCACGCAGATCATGGTCTGCGAGAGCAGCTCGTGGGCATCGGCGGGCATCTTCATGGCAAATACTCGGGTCGGGATCGTCAGGCGGTGGAGAAGTGACCGGCGGCGTGGGCCTCGAGCACTTCGCGGTGGGCGGCGATGGCGGCGTCGTCGAGCTCCGCCGCGGGGCGGGGCGGTGCCGGTGCGAAATGCCCGTGAGTGTCCTCTCCCCGCACCGGAGTTGCCGCCAGAGGCGGTCCGCCCACCACCCGCACCTCGGGGGGCAGGTAGCGGATGGTGAGGCCGATGCGGCGCTCCGCGCTGCGGTTCGGGCCGGAGGCGTGAGCGAGCAGGCAGTGGTGAATGCCGATCTGCCCGGGCTCGAGCAGCACTTCCACGCTGTCGGCGCCGGCATCGGGGCGCATCACCTGCCCGCGGCTCAGCGCATTGTCCGCAGCGAAAGTTTCCTCGTGCGATTTCTTGCCATCGAGATGCGTGCGCGGGGCGTAGCGCATGCAGCCGTTATCGCGCGTGGCGGCGCTCAAGGCCACCCACACCGAGATCATGTGATCGGGTTCGATGTGCCAGTAGTAGGAATCCTGGTGAAAGGAGACGAAGCTCGGCGAGTGCGGCTCCTTGACGAAGAGGTCCGCGTTCACCACGAGCAGGTTCGGCCCCAGCAGATCCTCAACCGTATCGAGGATCACCGGGTGGCGGACGATGGCGTCGATCCAGGGGAACAGCACATGGGTCTGGGTGCGCCAGGGATCGCGGTGGCGCCCGCCCCAGGCCGCATCGAGCGCAGCGAGACGGGCGGGATCGAGACTCCCGAGACGCCTGACGCAGTCCAGTGCCTGCGCCGCCGGTATCCCCGGCAAGGGAGTCAGATAACCCTCGGCCCAGAAGTGCTCCACCTGCCGAGGTGAGAGTCGGGAAAGCGTCTCCGCCGCTTCTGCCATCCAAGCCGCTCCACTCGAGTTCCCTGGCGCACCGTACCCATCGTCCTTGCGCTATACAAGCCTGCCACCATCGGAGGACCTTCCGGATCTCTCGCGACTGGATCTTCGGCAGTGGATTCCGGATTGTGTGGACATTGTGGGGTCATCGGCCGATGTGATGCGCTTCGCTTCGGCTCCCTGTTGTCGCTAATCCTCATCCTGGGAGATCGAGATCCGGGGCCTGCTTGCCGGCAAGGGGTTCGAGGGCTGCGATCCGGGCCTCCTGCACCTGGATCGTGCTGGCCGCTTCAACATCCTCATCGAAGGCGCCTGCCTCGTACTCGTCGGCCAGACGCCGATCACGGTGCAGGAGAGGTCGTGACGACAGCCAAGCCGTGGAGCGTCGCGTCGGAGCGATAGTCCAGAGCCACCTGAGGCTTGAAGTCGGTGCTGTGGGCGCCGCGCTTTACCACGGCATCAATCCTTCGAATGCCTAGCACATTGGTCCTGTCATACCTATGCATATCTATCTTTTTCTATATTTGGTTGACAAGCAATCTCTGGAACACTAGCCTTCGCAACTGTCGGAATGTCCTGTTTCCTGCGGAGAAACCAGCCCGTGCATCCATCGTGGGGATTCCGGGTTCGGGCAGAATGTGACCAGAACCTGCAAGCGTCGGAGGCTTTGCGTTGGGTCGCTACGATCTGACCGATCTCCAGTGGCCGGTGATCGAAGCGCTGCTGCCGAACAAAGCTCCGCACGTGGCGCGGGTAGGCGGCCGGCGGGCGTTGGAAGGCGTCGTCTGGCTGCTTCGCGCCGGGGCGCCGTGGCCGGACCTGCTGGAGCGCTACCGGCCGTAAATGACCTGCCACAACCGGTTTGACCGCTGGCGCAAGAAGGGAATCCGGGACCGTCTCGAGAACGCAAACGTTCAGGCCTACGGAGGAGGAAATCCCCATGAGTTCAAAAGTCCGCCTATTGCACCACCCTGCTTCGCAACCGTGTCGCTCGGCACTGCAGTTCTTGATCGAGAACGACATTCCTCATGAGGAGGAAGTCATCGATATCACGACCAATATCAACGAACGACAAGACTTCAGGGACGAGTACAACCCCACTGGGCAAGTGCCCATCCTGTGCGACGGAAATCTGAGGGTCTGGGAAAACGTTGCGATCGGCCGCTATCTGAATGAGAAGTACGACTGCCCCAGCCACTGGTTCGGCAGCACGCTGGAGGAACGCACTCGCGTCAACATGTTCGTGCAATGGTATGCCTACACGCTCAGGCTCGGCGGCGGCGCGTTCCACTGGAGCATCTTCGCACCGATGATCTATGGCGCCGACAAAGACTTTAGCGCCGAGATACGTAAGGGCAAGCACGTTCTGTACGAGTCGATGGATCTGATTGAGAGCTACTGGCTCAAGGATACCGAGTACCTTTGCGGCAAAGACGTTACCTACGGTGATCTGGCTGCGTTCCACGAGTTCGTATCCCACGCGGCGGGCGGTATCATCCCCGATACGGTCTGGAACAAGCACCCCAGGATCAAGGACTGGTTCGAGCGGTTGTCGGCGCGCCCCGCCGCCAAGCAGGTGAGCGAATGGCAGTACGAGACGATTCGCAAGGTGATGGGAGGCGAGATCAAAGTGACCTTCAGCCGCAGGACTGCTGTCCTGAAGGGCACGGAGGCGCATGGCGGCCACAATACCGGGTTGGTCCACCTGGGCGACGAGCGCGACTACATCGCAGAGGTGGAGTCCGCATCCTGAATCCGTCCAGGGCGTAGAGAAGCAGGAAACCGCTCGGAAGGATCGAGCGGTCTCCGGGCATGTCCCATGCCGGCCCGATCCCGAGGGCGTACACGGCGTGCAGACCGGTCACAGACCCCAAGCCAGCCGCTACCGATCACCAGAGCACCAAGTACCAGTGTCGCTTGACACGACTTTCCGGCCTCTCGAAAGGGTCCCTTTGAGCACCTTACCCCTGTTACCGAAAAGGTGCAGTGTTCGTAACGTTCTGTCTGCGAGTTTCTAATGACAACACGGTCTGATCGGGAATCCGAACTGCTGAACATTAAAGAAGCCGCAGCAATGCTGAAGGTCAGTGAAGCGTCGTTGCGGCGTTGGACGAACGCAGGTCGGCTCGCTTGCCTGCGTCTAGGGGCGAAGCGAGAACGCAGGTTTCGGCGCGACGATCTGATTTCCTTTCTCGAGAATCGTGATACAGGCGTGGTTTCTTCAAGCGCTGCCCGCCGTCCAACCGAAGTCCTGTTGGAAGGCATCGCCATAGAATATGGCAGTCATATCTGTACGCTGTATGAAAACGACCTCGGAAGGCTCAAGTGGTCTGTCCCATTCCTTGTCGACGGCTTGCGGAGTGGCGAAGGTTGCTTTCTGATCGCCACAGATGCTGTTAGGGACGAGATTCTCGGACACATCAGGGAAGCTTGGGACGGAGTGGAGCAGGCGATAGACAGTGGTCAGCTCATGTTGAGTCATGGTATTGCTGAAGGTGACGCCATGTGCCGCTTCGTCGAGCATGCGATTTTTCTTGCGACTCGTGCCGGCCTGCGTGCGTTCCGGTTGCTCGGTGACATGACTTGGTGCTTGGAGCTTGGAATGACCACTGACGAGTTGTTCGCGTACGAAAGGCGCTTCGACCATGAAGTTGGACATCGGTTTCAGTTGGTCAGTGTTTGTCAATATGATACGCGGGAGTTCACCGGTACCGGTGTTCTGAACGCGCTGAAGTGCCATGAAGACACTTTCAACTACCCACTTTCCCGATTCCTTTCGTCATTGGGCGGACCTGATCCTCATACTTAGCGCATCTGCTCGAGAGGGACTTCAGGGGCCGACTGCCACCGCGTACAGGTCAGGCCAGTGCCAATTGGGCTACGCCTCCGGAAGCGAAGAGTTGACAGGACCATGTTCCCAAAGTGACGACGATGACACGACATCGCTCTTGCAGCATCGCGCCGAAACGCCCGGTGACGCAGTAGGTCCCCGGGGAAGGCGCGGGTTACTGGTGGATCAAGTGGCTGGAGGTGTCGGACAAGCTGACTTGGATCTGGATGGTCAAGTGGCGGAGGGGAGCCTTCCACGACGAGGTCCAGGCGGCGGACCCTGTACAGCAGAAGGAGGTGAGGGTGGCTACGCCGCGAAGGACTCGATGCATCGCATGGCGTACTTCACGGCGTTGCTGCGCATCGCTCACCGCTCTCGTTTTGTGAACTCTTCCAGGGTGGGGATCGCGAGGTTGCGCACGGCAAGAGCCGTCTTCAGTCGGGCGTTTTGTGCCTCGAGTTCGCGCAACCGGGGCATCGACCGAGTGGAGCGTTCCGCTACTCCTGCGCTTGGCGTAGATGGTCTGTAAAGACAGACGTGTCTCGCCGTAACGGACTCGGATCCGCGCGATTCTTGCAAAACTCACGGGTGCGAATGCACCATGCGCCGCAGACGCCGGGGCGCCCGCCCCCGGGAGCAGGGTCCGGGCGCGGGATCTTTCGTTCGACCGGGGAGGATCGATGAGTCCACCGGACACCGTTGCAGAGCCCGAGCGCCGCTCGAACGGCAGCGATGCGCTGGCCGCGGTGGCGGTCACCAAGACCTTCGAGCGGGGCCGCGTGCGGGCGGTCGACGACGTGAGCCTCGGCATGCACTCGCGCGAGTTCCTCTCCATCCTCGGCCCCTCCGGCTCGGGCAAGACCACTCTGCTGCGGATTCTCGCCGGGTTGGAGGAAGCGGATGCGGGTCGGGTGCACCTCGACGGGCGCGACATCACCGACATCCCGCCTCACCGCCGCGGCATGGGGTTCGTGTTCCAGGACCTCGCCCTCTTTCCGCACCTGAGCGTGTTCGAGAACGTCGCGTTCGGGTTGCGCACCGCGGGGGTTGCCGCCAGCGAGATTCGAACGCGGGTGGCGCGCAACCTCGACCTCGTCGAGCTCCCGATGGCGGACTTCGGCGAACGTCTGCCCCGCCAGCTCTCGGGCGGGCAGCGCCAGCGCGTCGCGCTCGCCCGGATCCTGGTCATGGAGCCGGCGGTGATCCTCTTCGACGAACCCATGGCCTCCCTCGACCGGCGCCTGAGCGATCGCATGATCGTGGAGCTCAAGGGCCTGCAGCGGCGGGTCGGCTTTCTCGCCGTGTATGTGACCCACGACCAGGAAGTCGCGCTCGCGATCTCCGATCGGATCGCGGTGATGGCAGAGGGAAAAGTGGTGCAGGTGGGCGACCCGGTCGAGGTCTACGGCCACCCGCGCAACCGGGAGGTGGCCGATTTCCTCGGCAATTCGAACATCTTCTCCGCCACCGTGAACGACGCGGCGGACGGCGGAGTCGCGGTGGCCCCGCGAGGCTTCCGGCGCCCCGTGATCGCGAGCGTCCACGGCATGCCCTCGAGCGGGCAGAAGGTCGAGATCTGCCTGCGGCCCGAGCACTTCGTGCCCGCGCACGACGATGACGCCGCCGCGGTGCATGCCGAGATCGAGGAGTACGCGTTTTCGGGCGACGCGATCACGTATTACCTGCGCATGGACGACGGACAGTCGATCATCACCAAGCGGATGGCGACCGCCGCGCTCGAGAACCCGGTGGGCCGCCGCCTCGCCCTCGACGTGCCGGACGGCGTCGCCACCGTTCTCGAGTCCTGACCGGATCCTGAACGGCAATCGTGAGACGGAACGCCCACTGGTACGGTCTGCCCGCGGTGATCGCGCTGGTCGTGCTGGTGGTCGCGATCATCATCATCCTGCGCTTCAGCTTCGACCGCTGGAACGCGGTGGAAGGACAGGAGACGGGCTGGGTCACGGACCACTACGAGCGCCTGGTGACCGACCGGCGCCATCGCAAGGGGCTTCTGCTCACCCTCGCGATCGGGATGTGGGTGACCGTGGTCACCCCCTTCCTCGCCTACCCGCTCGCGATCGCGATCGCGCAGGCCAAGCGGGCCCGCACTCGTCGCATGCTACTCGGCGTCACCATCACCCCGATCATCGTGAACCTGTTCATCCTCATCTACGGATGGATCATCATGCTCGGGCCCTCCGGTCTGGTGAACCAGATGTGGCTCGGGATGGGCGCCGAGCGCCCGATCAAGTTCCTCTTCGACCAGTCCGGAATCATCATCGGGCTCGTCCACTCGCTGCTGCCCTTCATGGTCCTGCCGATCGCGAGCTCGCTGATGGCGGTTCCGCGGTCCATCGTCGAAGCGGCCGGGATGCTGGGGGCATCGGGGTGGACCATCTTCCGGCGGATCTACCTGCCGCTCAGCCTGCCGGGGCTGTTCGCGGGCTGCCTGCTCACCTTCACACTGTCGATCAGCTCTTTCGTCGTACCGATGCTCATGGGAGGCGGACTGGTGCCGATGGCGGCGCTGCTCATCCGCGATCAGTTCGTCCTCATCCTGAACTGGCCCTTCGGCTCGGCGCTCGGCATCGTGCTCCTGCTGAGCGCGGTGATCCTCCTGGTCATCTACCGGCGCATCGCTACTGCGAGCGGCATGGACCGCATGGCGTACTGAGATGGCGAAGGAAGCAATGCCTGCTCGAAGCGACAGTAGCGGCGGCGCCGGCCAAACGCCCGTGTCCACCGGGCCTCGACGCGCCGGACGGCCGGGCTGGGAGCGTTTCTCGCCCCTTCGCATCATGGCGGGCGCCGTCGTCATCTTCCTGTTCGCCCCGCTCGTGGTGGTGATCATCACCTCCTTCTCGAATGCGGACACCCTGTCCTTTCCGCCGGAGGGGTTCAGTCTGCGCTGGTACGGCCAAGTCTGGAGCTTCCTGACGAATGCTCCGGACTTCAAGGAGGGGATGGCCCGCTCCCTGCTCTTCAGCCTGTTGCTCGGCGTCGGGGTGTGCGGCATCAACATCGTGCTCGGGGTGCCCGCCTCCTACGCGATCGTGCGCGGCCGGCGCTGGAACGCGTTCCTCGACATCTTCGTGTCCATGCCGCTGGTGGTGCCGCTGGTGGTGGTGGGCATCGCGATGCTGGTGCTCGCGAAAGAGACCGGGGTGAGCGCCCTGCCGCGGGTGATCATGGGGCACGTGGTCATCACCTTGCCCTTCATGGTCCGCAATTGTGTCGCCGCCCTGCACGGCGTGCCCTACAGTGTCGAGGAGGCGGCGACGATGCTCGGCGCCTCGCGCCTGCGGGTGCTCACCCGAATCGTGATGCCGGTGATGGCGCCGGGCATTCTCGCCGGCATCATCCTGGTGTTCTCGGTGTCGTTCAACGAGATCACCGCCACCATCTTCCTGTACTCGGCCGAGATAAAGCCTTTCCCGATGTGGCTCTCCGAGTACATGAGCTTCCGGCTGAATCCGGCGGTGGCGGCGATGATGAGCCTGTTGCTGGTATTCAATCTCGGAGTCTTGTTCCTGCTCGACCGGGTCATGGGCGTGCAGCGCGTCGTGCTCTAGACGGCGCTCGAAGCGTTGGCGCGGCGAGGCGGAAGAGATGTTCACACGACGAGCGAAAGCGATAAGGAGGCAAGCGATGAAAAGCGGTCTGATTACCCACATCCGTCGCGGGATGGGAGCCGCCCTCGCGGGCGCGGTACTGGGCTTGGGCGCGAGCGCCCCGGCGCAGTCGGGCGAGTTGCGGCTGCACTTCTGGGGAGGCGCGGAGGGCGAGGCGATCGTCAAGCACTGCGTAAAGCCCTTCGAGGAACGTACCGGCCACACCGTCGTCTACGAGCACGGCGGCACGTCGGCCACCGTGGCCAAGGTGAAGGCGCAAAAGTCGGATCCCGAGTTCGACATCGTCTTCACCGGAGTGCTCGGGACCTTCAACCTCAAGCGTGACGATCTGATCATTCCGGTCGACTTCGAGCGCATTCCGAATGCGCAGCACATTCCCGAGAACCTGCGCTCGATTGCGGGCGGCTACGGTCTGGGCTGGGCGCTCTGGATCACCACGGTGGTCTACAACACCGACGTGGTGACGACGCCGCCCACCTCGTGGAACGACATGTGGGATCCGAAGTACGAAGGACACGTGCTCTTGCCCCCGGCGGCATGGACCGACGGCGCGAACGTGGTGGTCGCGGCCAACATCCTGGCCGGCGCGGACTACCTGGTCGACGATTCGGCGGGCTTCGAGAAGCTCGGCATGCTCAAGGACAATCTGCTGCTCTTCGGCGAGAACCCGGCCCAGGTCGCGCAGCTCTTCAAGAGCGGCGACATCCACATTGGCGCCTATCCGATCGGCATCTTCGTGCCCTACTTCAAGGAAGGCGGCTATCCGATCGGCATTCAGACCTATCAGCTCGAGGAAGGCTTCTTCGCGGATCCGCTGGTGCTGCAGATCATCAAGGATCATCCGGGTGACATCGACGCCATCTACGACTTCCTCAACGTCGCGGTGGAAGCCGAGACCTGCCAGATCGGGGTAGGCAAGGACATCTGGTACAGCCCGGTGAGCACCGCGGTGCAGATGACGCCCGACCTCGAGGACGCGCCGGGCATCGTCATCGGCGAAGAGAAGCTCGCCAAGATCATCCAGATGGACTACGACGCGGTGGCCGCCCGGCACCCGACCTGGTCCGAGAAGATGAACCAGGCGCTGCAGCAGTAGGCGCGAGGTTCACGTTCCGCCTGCTCCGTCGGGGGTGGGCGAAAAGAGG
Source organism: uncultured Ectothiorhodospiraceae bacterium (assembly GCA_964420925.1). Taxonomy (GTDB): domain Bacteria; phylum Pseudomonadota; class Gammaproteobacteria; order HK1; family HK1; genus JAJEAD01. The sequence goes on from CAYQVB010000086.1 coordinate 92,352, forward strand.
TTGATGAGGGGGCGCATCCGCGCCCCCTCGTTGAGACGCCGCTAACGACGATCAGGGCGGCACGAGCCGCAGGCGGCCGAGTGCGTCCGCCTCGAAGGACTCGCGCCGGGTGGGAATGGTGATGTAGTCACCGGTTCGCCAGGCTTCCTCGAAGTTGCGGTAGAGGGACGAGAGCACGTTGCCGGACTGGCCGGTGGAGTGGATGAAGAGGGAGCGATCGAGGTCGGCGAGGTCGTAGACGATCCGCAGGCTCGGTCCGTGATCCGAGGCGAAGGTCGACTCCGGGTCGCGCGTGCTGAACGAGAACGCGGTGATCGCGTACATGCTCCCGGGGGCAGGCCCTCGCAGATTGAACAGGTGGGCGAGCGGCGTCTTCCCGAAGGGCAAGTGCTCGCCGAGCGCGACGTGCTCGCGTCCCCAGCGCCACGCGGCGGGGTCGCGTCCCTGGCGCTCCGCGATCCGTTCCACCGCGCTGACCAGAGAGCGGACGAGCATCTCGTCGCAGCCTTCCTCGCGGGAGGTGCCCTGGTCGTCGCACCAGACCTCGCGTTCCGCGAGCACTCGATGGACGAAGTTGCCCTTGCGCCCCCACGCGTCGCGCCGGAGGGACCCAAGCTCGTCGTCCGCGACGAGGCGTGCGAACTCCCAGATCCACGCGTGGAAGATGAGTGGCTCCGGCCGTTCCGGGTCCATGTCGCCGTCCCAGCCGTCGAGCAGTCCCCGGGCCTTTCTCGCGAGCTCTCCCGCTTCCGGACCGAGTGCGACCCCGCGCAGGCGCGGCAGCAGAGCCCGCGCGAAGTTCGAGACGGAGTCGTGCTGGAGGGCGCGGAAGCTCTCCATATCGTGTCGGGGCCGTGCCGCGAGTCGCTCCATGATCCGTTCCGCCCGGTATCCCGCCGCCCACTCGCAGGTGATGTGATGCGGGTAGTCGGGGTCCGCCACCGGATGATTGGCGCTGACGATGGTTCCCCCGCGTGGGTTGTAGACGAGGGGCAGCTCCTCGAAGGGGACGAAGCCCTGCCAGTCGTAGCGCGCATCCCATCCCGGGCGCGGCATCATTCCGTCGCGCGGGCCTCCACCCGTACGAATCGGCAGGCGCGCGGGGGCGAGCAGCCCGATGTTGCCGTTGACGTCCGCGTAGGCGACGCTCTGCTGCGGCGAGTGGAAGTCGCGAAATGCGGCGACGAATCGTTCCCAGTCCTTCGCCTCGGGAAGCGCGAGGCCCGCCTGCGCGGTGAGATCGTCCTCGCGGAGCGTGGTCCAGGCGAGAGCGAGCACGTGGCCTGACTCGAGTGTCCCACGGGCCGGTTCCCACCCGTCCTCGAGTACCGGGCCGTGCCGGGTTTCCCGCACCTGCAGCACCACATCTTCGCCGCCCTTCACCTCGATGATTTCGCGCCGCACTTCGAAAGGGCGCGGACCGGCAGGGGTCAGGTAGCGTCCGGGGTCCTCCGGGTCGATTCTTTCGATGAAGAGGTCCTGGACGTCGGGGCCGGTGTTGGTCAGTCCCCACGCCGCATGGCTGTTGTGGCCGATTACGACGATCGGCAGGCCGGGGAAGGTCGCGCCGACCACGTCGTGACCGGGCCAGGAGAGATGCACGAAGTACCAGGTCGACGGGGCGCTGAGTCCCAGGTGGGGGTCGTTGGCGAGAATCGGCCGACCGCTCGCGCTCCGCGTCCCGTCGACGATCCAGCTATTGGAGCCGGAGTGGCCGCTGGGGGGCGAGAGCACGGAGAGAAGGGGTGAGCGTACGCCCGAATCTCCGCCTGACGAGGGCTTTGTCCGGAAGCGGGAGGGGGAGGGTGATGCGGGCCACGTTTCGGGATTGCAGTGGGAGTCAGCACGTGCTGCACTGCCTTCCGCTTTCCCTGCCGCTCGTTGCGCTTCGTCAGCCGCCGAGTCGGGAGGAGTGTCCCCGGGTTCGGCCACTGACACTTGCGGTGGCACCACGCCCCAGGGCTTGTCGTCCCGGTAGGGCGGGTAGAAGTCGAGGATGCGGTCCGCCGGCAGGAACTTCGACATTCGCAGACGCATGAGGTCGCGGGTCCATTCGCGGGCGAGGTCGAGCGCCATGACCTTGGGCCACACGAGGCTGTCGGTGGCACGCCAAAGGGCGGGCTCGAATCCGAGGATCAGGAACTCGGGCGGCAAGAGACCGTCCCGCGCCTCCAGCCACGCGTTGACGCCGCGCACGTAGGCCGCGATGCGTTGCCGAGACTCCGGTGCGAGGTGGGCGAGGGTCGCCTCCGACCGGCGATAGAGTCCGAGGGCCCGCAGCAGGCGGTCGGTGTCGAGGGCGGCCGGCCCCAGCACCTCGGCGAGGCGTCCCGCGCCGACGCGCCGGTTCATCTCCATCTGCCAGAGCCGGTCCTGGGCGTGCACGAAGCCGAGCGCAAAGAGCGCATCCTCTTCGTTCCGGGCGAGGATGTGCGGGATTCCGTGGCGGTCCCGCACCATTTCGACCGGTCCGGCAAGACCGGAAAGGGTCCATTCGCCGCGGACCTCCGGCAACGAAGTGCGGAGCCAAAGGTAGCCACCCCCAGCCGCCAGAACCCCGAACACGAGGAATCCCAGCGCTCCCCGGCCCAGCCATCTCAGCACCCTCGTCAAGGCTCGAGTCCGGCCGTGTCGAGCCGATGTCGATTTCCGCCCCTGCTTCGTTGCTTGGCCGGGACGTTTGCCGCGTCTAACATCTCGGGCATGCCCACAGAGTGTAGAGGTGGAACGATGCGCAGTTTCGGAAGGATTGCCGCTCTGCTTGCGGCAGCAGCAGCGTCATTTTGCGCGGTGCAGGTTGCCGTGGCGGAAGAGGTCGGCGAGTTTCGCTTTCTCGCGAGTCTCGAGCATGCATACACGACCATCGAACACGCGGGGGCAAGGTTCACCGGTGGTTCGTCCAGCGGAACCTTCAGCATCGTCGAAAGCACCGGAGGCCCCTTCGTCGAGGGAGCTCACCATCTCGCCACCTGCGTGGTCCTCATCAGGGAGAGTGGTGGGGAAGTCGAGCTCGAAGCACCTTGCACACTCACCGACGAATCGGGCGACCGTTTGTACGTTCTCTCCGTGAGGGACTCGGGAGACATCGCGGCGGGCGGGCCGGGACGCATCGAGATTCTGGGCGGCAGCGGAGTGTGGGCAGGCATTCAGGGTTCGTGTTCCTACGACGCGAAGTACCTCGGCCAGCAGCACATCGTCACGGTTGCCGAATGCGAATGGCGCCGACCGTAGTCGGGCTGGACCGCGGCGCTCGGGAGCCGGGGTGACGAGCGCGGTTCGCGACTTCGGGCCGTCGCCCGTTCAACCCTCCTGCTGGTGCTCGAAGATCGACGTGTAGCCGCTGGACCAGTCGGGGGGCAGGCGGATCTCCAGTTCATCGTGCTGGGCATAGCGCGCCTCCCGGCCGCGCAGGGTGTTTCCGGTGTGTGAGTTGCCCCAGGCGATCGCGGTGTAGGAGCGGGCGTCGGCGGCGTTCATTCCGTGGATCAGAAGAGGTCGCGGCCGCTTGGAAGTGTTCGGCCTCGAGCCGTGGACGGTCACCGGGTGCAGGAGAATGGCATCTCCGGCCGTGCAGGGGAGTTCCACCGCGCTCGACAGGTCCAGGCTCTCGACATCGCGCGGGCCGACTTCACCGGTCCAGTTTCCCTCGTCGTCGTAGTGCTCGAAGATGCATCCACGGTGACTGCCCGGAATCACGGTCAGCGGCCCCTGCTCCTCGCTGACGTCGTACAGGGCAGCCAGGACCTGGATCGTGCCGACGTTGGTGTGAGGGTAGAAGGGAAAATCCTGATGCCAGCTAACCGCCCCTCGGGTTCCGGGCGGCTTGACGTTGATCATGGAGTCCCGATAGACGACATCGGGTCCCAGAACGTCCGAGGCCAGGTCCGCGAGGTGCGAGTCCGTCGCCACCGCCCAGAACTCGGGATCCTGATCCGGCAGGCGCTCGATGCGATACACGCACGGTTTTTCGGCGTTGTGTTCGGGCGCAAGCGAGAACCACCGATTGGAGCGGGTGAGAGCGCGGCTGCGTTCGATCGCCCGTTCGTACGCGTCGCGCATGCGCTCGAGCCAGGCGTCTTCCAGGACATCCTTGCAGAGCACATAGCCCCGCTCGAAGTAGCGTTCGCGGTCGGACTGGCCCAGCACCTTGGGCGGGTGCGACAGGACTGCTTCGGGCTTCATGGTCCTTCCCTTGCTCACTCCCGGTGTGGTGAATCTTCGGTGCTTCGGACGGTCGACTCAAACCCCTTTGATCCTGGACTTCGCCGAGCAACCCTCCGGGAATCGGTTCCGTCACCGTGGGCGGCGCACGTGGTCTCGTTTCGACTGGCGATCGCAGCCTCAGTCCACAAAACCTGCCCGGATATCACTGCCGGCGAGGAACTCCACCGCCTCGGGGACTCCGGCGTCCGCGTGGCGCACCACCCCGATGCCGGGATCGCTCGCGAAAACCCGCGACACGCGCTCCGCGGTCTCGTCGCTGCCGTCGAGAATGACCGTCATGCCGGCCGAGATCGAGCCGCCGATGTCGCCCGCGTTCTGGTGGATGGCGACGAGGTCGGCGCCGCCTGCGACGTTGAGCATCGCGTTGAGATAGGGCCAGTCGCCGATCGCGTCGGAGCCGTCCGGCATGTTCTCGGTCTCGCGCCGCGGCCAGGCGCTCGCGCCGGAGTCCAGGTGATCGCGGGTCACCGCGACCGGCGCGCAGAGTTCTCCACGCGCCACCATCTCGTTCATGCGCAGCATCATCGCCGCGCGGGCGCCGTAGCCGAGCCAGCAGGTGCGCGCCGGCAGCCCCTCGATGGGCGCCCACTTCTCCGCGAGCCCGAGCCAGCGCTGCAGGAGCAGGTCGTCGGGAAAGAGATCCCGCGCCGCGTCATCGGCGGCGCGCTGGTCGGCGGGGTCGCCGGAGAGCAGGACCCAGCGCACCGGCCCGCGGCCGTGCGCGAAGCTCGGCCGCAGGAAGAGCGGGACGAATCCCGGCAGCTTGAAGGCGTTCTCGACGCCGTTCGCTTGGGCGGCCGCGCGCAGGTCGTTGCCGTACTCGAAGCAGGGCACGCCCTCGGCCCGGAGCGCGAGCAGGGCGCGAAGGTGGCGCGCCGCGGTCTCACCGGCCCGGCGTCGATACGATTGCGGGTCGTCTGCGCGCAAGCGCCGCGCCTCGTCCATGGTCAGGCCGGAAGGCACGTAGCCGTGGAGAAGGTTGTGGGCGGAGGTCTGGTCGGTGACGCAGTCGGGGCGCTCGCGCGCCGAGGCGAAGTGCTCGCACACGTCGGCTGCGTTTCCCAGCAGCGCGAAGGCCCGCGCCTCGCCCGCCGCGGCCGTGGCCCGGCAGCGGCGCCATGCGGTGTCCAGGTCGTCGAACGCCTCGTCGACATGTCCGCTCTCCAGGCGCCGCGCGATGCGCGAGGGATCGATCTCCACGATCAGCGCCACCCCGCCGTTCATGGTGATCGCGGGAGGCTGGGCCGAGCCCATGCCGCCCAGTCCGCCGCTCAGCACCACGCGCCCGGCGAGCGAGCCGTCGAAGTGCCGCGTCGCGCAGGCGCCGAATACTTCGAAGGTGCCCTGCATGATCCCCTGGCTGCCGATGTAGGCCCAGGACGCCGCGGTGTACTGGCCGTGGATGGTGAGCCCTTCCGCGCGCAGCCTCTCGAACTCTTCGTGGGTCGCCCAGCGCGGCACCAGGTTGCAGGTGGCCAGCACCACGCGGGGGCTCGTCGTGTAGCTCCGGAACACCGCCACCGGCTTCCCGGACTGCACCACCAGCGTTTCGTCGTCGCCGAGCTTGCGCAGCCGCTCGACGATGGCGTGGTACGAGCGCCAGTCGCGCGCGGCCTGTCCGGTGCTCCCGTAGATGATGAGATCCTCGGGCCGCTCGCCGTTCGCGATGGTGTTCTCGAGCATCCGCAGGATGCCCTCCTGGCGCCAGCCGCGGCAGCGCAGGGTGTTCCCGGTGTGGGGCCTAATCTCGTTTCGCATGGTTCGCTCTCGTATGGAAATGGCGTGGCGGCCGGGTGCGATACGCTAACATTGCCGCTCGGCGCTCACTCCATTTCGAGAGGATCCAACCCATGAGACACTCCGACAACCCCGCATCCCTCGTTTCCGGCCTCTTCCTCGCCGTGGCCCTGGTCCTCGGCGGTGCGGCGAACGCGGCGGATGCGCTGCGGATCGGCTTCCACGCTCCCCTGACCGGCTTTGCCGCCGGCGACGGCAAGTCCTCGCGCCTCGGGGCGGAGCTCGCCGCCGAGCAGATCAACGCGGCGGGCGGGTGCGACGGACGCACCGTCGAGCTCGTCATCTACGACGACCAGGCCAAGGCCGACCAGGCGATCCCCGCCGCCAACAAGATCCTCGGCGAAGGAGTCAAGGTGGCCATCTCCGGCAGCTACTCCGGCGCGACCCGGGCCGCGGCCGGCGTATTCCAGAAGGCGGGCATCCCCTTCATCTCCGCCTACGCCATCCACCCCGACATCACCCGGACCGGCGACCACGTGTTCCGCACCTCGTTCATGGGCGAAGTGCAGGGCCGCGCCGGCGCCAAGTTCGTGGGGGAGATGCTGGGTCACCAGCGCGTCGTCATGATTACCCTCAACAACGACTTCGGCCAGTCGCTGGCCACCGGCTTCAAGGACAAGGCGGCCGACTTCGGAATCGAAGTGGTCTCGGAGTACAGCTACAGTATCAAGGACCGCCAGTTCGGCTCCATCGTCGCCGGCGTGAAGCGCGACGCCCCGGATGCGATCTACGCCTCGGGCTACTTCTTCACCGCGGGTCCCCTCGTCAGCCAGTTGCGGGCGAGCGGCGTCGAAGCCCCCATCATCGGCCAGGAGGGCTACGACACCCAGCACTTCATCGACATCGCCAAGGACGCGGCGGAGGGGGTGATGATCACTACGTCGCTGGACCGCGACAGTGAAGACCCTGAGATGCGCGCCTTCATCGACGCCTTCGAGGCCAAGGCGGGCTTTCCCGCCGACATGGTCGCCGCCGCGACCCACACCGCGGTGCGGGTGATGTGCGATGCGGTGGTGAGAGCAGGGGGAGAAGATTCGGGTGCGGTGCGCGAGGCGTTGGCCGCCACGAAGGACTTCGCCACCGCCACCGGCCGCGTGTCCTTCAATGCGCTCGGCGAGATCATGAAGGATGTCGAGATCCAGATCGTGAAGGACGGCGCCTACCGCCACTTCGCGCGCATTCACGATCCGGAGCTGCTGGCCCCGCCCTCGGAGTAGCCTCCCCGCCGGGTTCCCCCAGCCCCTTTCACGCCTTCAGCCGGACCGCGAGCGCTCGACCGTGTTCCACCTCGAGCTGCTCGTGGTCGGGCTGATCTGGGGGGCCATGTACGCCATGATGGCGCTCGGCCTCACCCTGGTGTACGGGCTGCTGCGCATCCTGCACGTGGCCCACGCCGGGGTCTTCGCACTCGGCGCCTACGCCGGCGTCCTGACCGCCAACGCCACCGGCTCGCTGTGGCTCGCGGTGCCCGCGGCAATCGGCGTCGCCGCCGCGGTCGGCCCCCTCATCTACCGTTTCATCTACGCGCCGATGCTCTCGCGTCCTCCCTACGTGGCGCTGATCGCCTCCATCGGCCTCTTCATCGCGATGGAGGACGGGTTCCGACTCCTCTTCGGTCCCTACGGCCTGCCCTTCGACCACAACCCGTGGTTCGTCACCACCTACGATCTGGGGGGCATCCATCTCAACGCGGTGCAGATCGCGATGGCGGTGTCGACGCTGGTCCTCGCCGGCGCCTTCGGGGCTTTCGTCTCCGCCACCCGTGTCGGGGTGGCGTGGCGGGCCACTGTCTCCGACCCGCAGATGGCGCAGAGCTTCGGGATTGACCCGGTTCGGGTGCGCTACCTGAACTTCGCGATCGGATCGGCGATGGCGGGCGCGGCGGGATTGCTGGTCGGTCTGCTCAACAACCTGGTGGAGCCGGGCATGGGCGCTGTGGTGAGCTACAAGGGTCTCGCGATCATCGTGCTCGGGGGGCTCGGCAATGTCCCGGGGGCGGTGGTCGCGAGCCTCATCCTCGGGGTGGTCGAGAGCTTCGGGACGGTGTACCTCGCCGCCGTCCTGGACCGCGACGCGATCGCATTCGCGGTGCTGATCGCGGTCCTCCTGATTCGCCCGCGCGGTCTCTTCGCGTCGGCCCGCTGAGCATCGAGACCGAAGCGGCAGGAATCTTCGTCCGTGGAGGCATACATTCTCAGTCTGGTGGTGTTCGGCGCCCTCAACGTCATGCTCGCGCTGGGGCTCAACATGATCAGCGGCTTCTGCGGCCAGATCAGCCTAGGCCACGCCGCGTTCTACGGCACGGGCGCGTATGCCGCTGCGCTGCTTTCGATCGCGGGCCTGCCCTTTGCGCTCTGCCTCGCCCTCGGCGCGATGATCGCCGGGGTGCTCGGCCTCATCGTGGGCTTTGCGACGCTCCGGGTGCGCGAGGATTTCCTCGCCATCACCACCATGGGCGTCGGCTTCCTCTTCCTCGGCTTCGTACGCAAGCAGGAATGGCTGGGGGGAGAGTTCGGGGTCGCCCAGATCCCCTCACCGCTTACTCCGATGGGGTTCGCGGTGCTCGCGGTAGGCGGTGCGCTGGCCATGGTCGCGCTCAGCCTGCACCTGCGCCGAAGCTGGATGGGCGAGGTGTTTCGCGCGGTGGCCGCCGACGAGGACGCGGCGCGCACCCTCGGAGTCGACACCGCGCGCTACAAGCTGTGGGCCTTCGTGCTCGGCACCGCAGGCGCCGGATTCGCGGGCGGCATCTATGCCCACGTGACGGGGCTGATCGTTCCCGACGCCTTCGATTTCATCCAGTCGGTGACCATCCTCGCGATGGTAGTGGTCGGCGGGATCGGCTCCACCTGGGGCGTGCTCGCAGGCGCGGTGCTGCTCACCCTGATGCCCGAGCTCTTTCGCTTCGTCAACGACTACAAGCTGCTGATCTACGGCGCGCTGCTGCTCCTGGTGATGCGCTACAGCCCCTCCGGCCTCGCCGGACTGGCGGATCTGGTCCGGCGACCCGCCTCCCGGAGCGCGGACACATGAGCCTGCTCGAGGCCCGGGCCTTGAGCGTCACCTTCGGCGGGGTGCGCGCGGTTCGCGGGGTCGATATCGCGGTGGAGCAGGGCGAGCTGGTGGGCCTCATCGGGCCGAACGGAGCCGGCAAGACCACCCTGGTGCGCCTGCTCACCGGCATCGTGCGACCGGGCGCGGGCGAGGTGCGCTTCGATGGGCACGAGGTCACGCGGGCGCCGGTACACGCCCGTGCGCGCCGTGGGCTCGCCATGACCCACCAGTTGGTCCGCCCCTTCCCCGACATGACCCTGGTCGAGAACGTGGCGCTCGCCGCCGCTCACGCGCTCACCTCGCGTCCCCTCGCCGCGTTGCTGCGTACCGGGCGCGGGGCGGCGCGGCGGCGTGCGGGCGAGCTGCTCGAGCGGCTCGGCATCGCGGAGCTCGCCGAGCGAAGGGCCGCCACCCTTCCGCTCGGAGTGCAGAAGCGCCTCGAAATGGGCCGGGCGCTCGCCATCGCGCCCCGCCTCCTGCTCCTCGACGAACCCCTTGCCGGACTCAACCAGACCGAGGCGGGTCGGCTCGCCGACCTCATCGTGACCCTCAACCGGGAGGGGCTGAGCGTGGTGCTCGTGGAGCACAACCTGGCGGAGGTGTTGCGCATCGCGACGCGCCTGGTGGTGATGGTGGACGGCGCGGTGCTCGCGAGCGGCGACGGAGGCGAGGTCATGCGCCGCGCGGACGTACGTGCCGCCTATCTGGGCGAATCCCGGAGCGAGGAGGGGGAAGCTCCCGGTGCTCGAGGTTGAGGAGCTCCATTGCGGTTACGGGCTGCTTCGTGCCGTGCAGGGCGCGAGCTTCCGCGTCCAAGCGGGCCGCATCACCGCATTGCTCGGCCCCAACGGCGCCGGGAAGTCCTCCACCGTCATGGCGATCGCGGGTCACGTGCCGGTGTCCGCGGGAGCCATCCGTCTTGCGGGAGAATCCATCGCCGCCGTGTCTCCGGTGGCGCGCACCCGCCTCGGGATCGGGCTCGTTCCCGAAGGGCGCCGGGTATTCTCCGATCTGAGCGTGGCCGAGAACCTGCTCGTGGGGGGCTACGTACACGGCCGCGAGGCGGCGCGCGCCCGGGAGGCGCGGGTGCTCGCGCTCTTTCCTCGTCTGGAAGAGCGCTACCGCCAGAGAGCGGGAACCCTTTCGGGGGGAGAGCAGCAGATGCTCGCGATCGGGCGTGCCCTGATGGCCGACCCCAAGGTGCTGCTCATCGACGAGCTCTCGCTCGGCCTGATGCCCGCGGTGGTGGACCAGTGCTTCGCCGCGGTTCTCGACCTCGTGCGCGAGGGAGTGGCGGTGCTCCTCGTGGAGCAGAACACCCAGCGTGCCCTGGAGCACGCCGACTCGGTGCTGGTGCTGGTGTCGGGGCACACCGTCTACCGCGCGGACGGCGACGAGGCGCGACGCGACGCCCGCCTCGTCGACTCCTACCTGGGGCTGCGGGAAGCGGGATAGCGGAGGCCGGCGCCTACGCCTTGATGGTGGAACGCCGCATGACTCGCTTGAACCCGTGTCCGTGCAGCCGTGCGCCGATGTCGTCTCGCAGCGCATTGTGCATGACGCAGCGGTTGTCCCAGAGCGCGACCGAACCGGGCTCCCAGCGGAATCGGCAGATGAACTCGTGGCGTGTGGCGTGGCGTTCGAGAAAGTCGAGCAGGGTGGCGCTTTCCGCCTTGCTCATGCCCTCCAGTTGCCCGCAGTAGTCGGGGCTGATGAAGAGCGAGGTGCGCCCACTTGCCGGGTGCTCTCGGGTGAGCGGGTGCACACGGAGCTCCGGCGGGTCGTCGAGGTGCATCTTCATGCCACGGTAGGCGGGAGCTTGCGTTCTCGGGAAGGTCAGGTAGAGGTTGGAGTCGTGCACGCCCTTCAGGCGTCGGGCGAGCCGCTGCATGCCCGGCGACAGGGTCTCGAACGCGAGGTGCATGTTCGCGAACAGGGTGTCGCCGCCCGCCGGGGGCACGTCGATGGCATGGAGCGCCGCGCCGAGCGGCGGCGTCTCCCGAAAGGACATGTCGACGTGCCAGCCGCCACCGAAGGCTTCTACCTCGTCGGGCAGCTTGACGACTTCGACGAGCTCCGGATACCCGTTCATCCCGTCCGCGTAGGGGTAAGGTTCGAGCTCGCCGAAGCGGCGAGAGAAGGCCAGGTGCTGCTCCGGGCTCAGATCCTGATCGCGGAAGAAGAGCACGAGGTGCTGGCGAAAAGCCTCATGGATACGCGTCCAGGTCCCTTCGTCGAGAGGGCGGGCGAGGTCCACGCCGAGCACCTCGGCGCCGATTGCCGAGGAGTAGGGCCGAATGCTAAGGGTCCGTGCGGGCATCAGGGCGCCTCCGTCGATGTTCGCCGGCGATGCCGGGGCCGGATGGTCAGCGGGGCGGGTCTCTACTCGAGCGCCGCCGCGCCCGCTTCCGCGATCGCGAGGTCGTCGGCTTCGGACGCTCCGCTCACTCCGATGGCGCCGACGAGCTCCCCGCTTCGCTGCAGCGGGAGCGCGCCCTCCGATGCGAGCAGGCGGCCGCCACGCATCGCGCTCGCTCCCCGGAACCAGTTGTAGTCGGCCAGCCTCGCGATCTTGCCGCCGCGCATCCCGCCGAACTTCGTGACGGTGTACGCCTGGCCGTAGGAGATATCGAAGTTGATGGGGGCGGCGCCGTCCTGTCGTGCGAAAGCGGCGAGCTCTCCCGCTGTGTCGACCACGGTGATGGTGACGGTGGTGCCGAGTTCGGCGCTCTTTGCGAGCGCGGCTTCTACCGCCCGCGTCGCCTCTGCCGCCCTAATGGTCATGTTCGGAGCTCCTCGTTTTGGAAGTCGACGTGCGGGTATCCCGCGGGCCGGCATGTTACCCGGGTAGCGGCTGCCGAGCGTACCCACCGATACGGGGGGTGAGGCCGACGCGCGTGTGACGGTTGCGGACCCCTCACGCCCCGGCTGCGTCGCCTCCCCGGCCGGAGGGGCCGCGCCTGGTTTCCGGCTATTGCAACGGGAAGTTCGGGCGATCGGGGCCGTAGTGGGTGGAGAGGTAGTCGACGACGAGGTCGTAATCAGACCCTTCGATCGGGGCCATGCCGTGCTCGTCCACCATGTACTCGAGCGTTTCGAGCCAATCCTCCCGGGTGAGGCCCTGTTGGGCGACGATGCGTTCGGAGTGGCACACGGTGCAGTAGGCGTGGGTCGCGGCGGCGCCGTCTGATGCGACCAGGAGGCCGAAGTCCGTGTCTCCGCTTTCGTGCGCCGCGCCAGCGATCGCCGCAGCCTCGGCGCGTTTCCCGGCAGGCGTCGAGGCCGAGCCGGAGATCATGCCCAGCCAGGCGATGATGTCGGCGCGCTCGCCCGCATCCGCAATGCCCGGAAACACCATGCTGGTGCCCTCGACTTCCGCCGTGGGCTGGTGCAGATAGCGATCGAGGCGCTCCACCGTCCAGGTTCCCCCGAAGGACGCCATTGCCGATGAATAGCGTCCGTAACCCTCCGCCGACGCCACCGGACGGCCGAGCACCCCCCGGAGGTTCGGTCCCAGGGTCTGCGTGGCGCCTTCGTCGATGCCGTGGCAGGCCCGGCACACCCGGAAGAGCGCTTCGCCGCGTTCGGGGGAGGCGGTGGCGAGCCGCTCCTGGATGCTCGCCTCACCTACGACGGCGCTACCCAGGGTAGGGGGCCAAGCCAGCAGACCGGCGAGGAGGAGCCCGGCCAGCGAGGGGGCGAGCACGGTGCTCATGGTTCCGGTTCCGTGATCACGAATGGAGGAGCGGCTACGAGCAGGGCGGGCGAGTGCGGGTGCCGCCGAAGAACGGGATGAGATCCTCGGGGGCGGCTCTGCGCGTAGCGGCTGAATACTTCGTCATTCTCGCGCAAGCCGGCCACGGTGAAGGACTATTCCGCGGTCAGAAAGGAAACTGCGGGACTCGTGCCAATGGGTCGCTGGTCCACGTCATTCCCGCGTAAGCGGGAATCCACGAGAAACAACGAGTTGGAGGATTGTCCATCCAAGCAGGAATCCACGAAGGCGGTCCCACGCGCGGCGGTCGAGTACCAGCGTTCGAGTCCGTGTCGCGTGGCGGGCGTGCAACGCTCCGCGCGCGCTGGTGCGCAACTTCGGACGGGAAGGGCGCGCCGGAGGGTCCGGCGCGACCCACCCCCGGCACGCCGCCTCACGAGACCCGAACCGCGACCCGGTGCATCGTGTTGTTGAGGTACCCCTTCGGGTTCCAGTCGATGGCGTGGGGCTGCATCGCGCCGGCGCTGTCGGTCGCCCGCGCCCAGACCTCGTAGTATCCCGCCCCGGGCAGCTCCACGGTGGCGCGGAAGCTCTGCCAGGCGCCGTCGTTCGCAGGGGCGTCGAGCGCCGCGGATATCCAGGTGGCCCCGAAGTCGTAGGAGAGGTCCACCGCGGCGACCGTCCGGTCCCCCGACCAGGCGTGGCCGCGGACCTCGAGCGTGCTCGCCGTCCCCGCGCCGTTCGCGGGATGGGTGACGAGCGACTTGACGGGCATCCGTTCGATGATGACGAAGTCCTTCCTGTCGACCTTCTCGCCCGGCTCGACCTTGTATCGCGGCACGCGGTACGCGGTGCCGGTCATCTTGGGGCCGTCGTGCACGATGTCGCGAAGGGTGATCTGTCGCAGCCACTTCTGAGAGCAGGAGCCCGGCCAGCCGGGCACCACGAGTCGCAGCGGCGCTCCGTTCATGGGGTGGAGCGGCCCGCCGTTCTGGGCGAAGGCGATGAGCACGTTGTCGGTCATCGCCTTGGCGATGGGGACGCCGCGGGAGATGGGCAGCTTGCCCTCCTCTCCCGAGAGATGGGTGTCGGCGCCGACGTGCGCGGTGTAGACGACGCCGGGCTGCACGCCCGCCGCCTCCAGCACGTCCCGGAGGCGCACTCCGGTCCACTCCGAGCAGGCGACCGCGCCGTAGGTCCACTGATTGCCCTTGGCCGGAGGATCGAAGAAGGCCCGCCCGTTGCCCCTGCATTCAATGAGGAGCGCCATCGTGACCACCTCGAACTTCGATTGCAGGTCGGCGATCGAAAGGGTGGCCGGGTTGTCGACGAGGCCGTCCACACTGAGAGTCCAGGTCTCCGGATCCATCTCCGCGGGCGGGATGCCGTTGTTGCGGATGAAATGGCGGGCGGTCGGGGTGATCGGGTCGTCGAGCAGGTGGGGCGGGGTCTCCGCGTTGAGGGGGCGGTCGTTGAGCAGCGTCAGCCCGTCCTTGCCGACCAGCAGGTTCTCGTCCGCGAAGGCGGCGGGAATCAGGCCCGCCGGCATGTTGCGATGAAAGGGAATGGCGGCGCCGACCATCGTCGCGAGCCCGGCTCCGCGCAGGAAGCCGCGCCGATCGGAGAACGACTCCCGCCCGAAGAAGGCGCGGTCCGCCCGGACCGGGTCCGCGGCGAAGAACTCGTGGAGGTCCTGGTGTTCGGCGTTCGATGTGTCGTCGGTCGGCATGATCTTTTCTCCTTTCATGGCTGCATGGGGATTCCAATGGCCGTCGCTCGTGCGCTGTGGAGGCGATACGGCCCCCGGGATCTTCCCGGTCCGACTATGCGCCCGTCGGCTCCCGGCTCCGTGTCTCTATGCGCATGGTGACGCGCGGGATCCAGTTGCGGGGGTAGTTCTCCGGCGGCGTTCGGATCACCCGGAACCCCGCGCGGCGGAAGAGGGGTTCGGTTCCGAAGAAGGCGTTGTCGTCGCCGGTGCGTGCCGAGCCGGCGCGCGGGTAGGCTTCGACGGCGGGAGCGCCATTCTCGGCGGCATAGGCGACCGTGGCCTCGATCGAGGCCAGCGCAATCCCCCGGCCGCGGGCCTCCTTGCGCACGGTGATGCAGGGAATGACCCATACGTCTACCGCGTCGACGCGAGGAGTGGTGCGCGAGGCCTCGATGCGGGCGAACTCGCTGCGGGGAGCAACCGCGATCCAGCCCACGGGCTCGGCACCTTCGAAGGCGAGCAGTCCCGGAGCCCGCCGGCGGCGGGAGAGGCTGGTCATCGCGTCGCGCTGGCGCTGGCTCCGGGACCCCGAGCCGGGCAGATCGCGTACCTGCGGGTCGGTGAGACGAGGGAACATGCACCAGCAGGTTCTGCCCCAGCTCCCGCGCAGGACCGCTCCCAGATCGTCCACGAGCCGCGGGCTCAGCGGACGGAAGGTGAGCGACGGGCTCACAGGGCGGTGAATCCTCCGTCGATGACGAACTCCGACCCGGTAACGAATCGCGACTCGTCGCTCTGCAGGTAGAGCGCCGCATCCGCGATCTCGAGGGGTTTCCCGAGGCGGCCGAGGGGGTGGCGGCGAATCACGTCGTCGATGGTCTCCTCGTCGAAGAAGTCCATCATGGGGGTGTCGATGTAGCCGGGGTGGATGGTGTTGACCCGGATTCCGTAGCCGTGTCGCGCGCAGTGCAGGGCGGCGGACTTGCTGAGCAGGCGCACGCCGCCCTTGCTCGCGGTGTAGGCGATGGCGGCGCCGTTGGGATCGGAGACGAGGCAGTCGACGGAGGAGATGTTCACGATGGAACCGCCCCGGTCCTCCTTCATCGCCGCCACGCCGTGCTTCGTGCCGAGAAACACGCCGTCGAGATTGACGCCGATGACGCGATCCCATGTCTGCTCGGTGCAGTGCTCGACGTCGTCGCCCTCCATCGCGATCCCCGCCACGTTCGCGACGCCGTCGAGATGCCCCCAGCGCGAGAACGCGGTGGCGACGGCATCCTCCCAATCCGCCTCACGGGTCACGTCCAGCACCTGGAAGGCGGCGCGCTCGCCCAGCGACGCGGCAAGCGCGTTCCCCGCCGCCTCGTTCACGTCTCCGAGCACGACGTTCGCTCCCTCTTCGAGAAAGCGCTCCGTGCAGGCGCGCCCGATGCCGGAAGCGGCGCCGGTCACGATGAGGGTCTTGTCGTCGAGTCGTCCCATGCCATCGCCCTTGCGTGCCGGCCGAATGCACCCCTTGTACCGCACTGCGCCCGGCATTGCATCCCGGAGCGCACACCCCGCCCGGGCCCTTGCGCTGAAGCGATGCAACACCCCTCTCCATGCCGGAGGGAGGGAAAGCTACTGCCCCCTGGAAAAGGGGGTTGGGGTGAAGGAAGAGCGAGTATCGGCCCACGGGCGGGGCCGTTCCTCGACCACAGACCCTCACCCCCGGACCGCGTGAACGGCCCCTGCACCCGTGGCCGGACGGACGGTGGACCCGACGGCCCGCCCGGCGGACACCGGACGAGCCACTATCGCGGACACTCGCGGTTCCCATCGGTGCCGGGCATTGGGTAATGTCCGGGCTCGGCCGAGGCGGAGGGAGGCTCGAGCCTTGAATCCAATCATGGAACGCGACGCAGAGCGGATGCACATCGGGGTGTACGCGGCGGGCACCGGCAACCACGTCGCGGGGTGGCGCTATCCCGGAGCCTCGAAGAGCGGGGAGGATTTCGCGGCCTTTCGCCGGATCGCGGAGAGCGCCGAGCGCGGCCGGCTGGATTTCTTCTTCGTGGGCGACAATCTGGCGTGCGTACCTGACGAGCACCCGGGAATGGTGGCGCGTCTCGAGCCCCTCACGCTGCTCTCCGCACTCGCATCGCTCACCACCCGCGTCGGCCTCATCGGCACCGCCTCCACCACGTTCGGCCAGCCCTACAGCCTTGCCCGCCGCTTCGCGTCGCTCGACCACATCAGCGGCGGGCGCGGGGGCTGGAACGTGGTGACCACCTCGTCGCCGGAAAGCGCCGCCAACTTCGGGCTCGAGACGCTCGCCGCCCACGATCTGCGCTACCGGATGGCGGACGAGTTCGCCGAAGCGGTCAAGGGTCTGTGGGATTCCTGGGAGAGCGGGGCGCGAGTCGCGGATCCGGAGACCGGGGTCTACGTCGATCCGGCCAGGATCCACGCGCTCGACCACGAGGGCGAGTTCTACTCGGTGCGCGGACCCCTCAACCACTCGCGCAGCCCGCAGGGGCGACCGGTCATCGTGCAGGCGGGCTCATCGGAGAGCGGTCAGGCCTTCGCGGCCCGCCACGCCGAGGTCCTCTTCTCCGTGCAGCAGGAGATCGACGCCGCCCGCGCCTTCCGCGGCGGCATCTTGTCCAAGGCCCGCGCGCAGGGCCGGGACGCCCGCTACATCAGGGTCCTGCCCGGCCTGCTGCCGGTGCTGGGAGGCACGGAACGGGAGGCCCGCGACAAGCTCAATGCGCTCGGGCGCTTCGTCGACGACTCCGCCGCGATGCACCTCATGTCGGACCGCCTCGGCTACGACATGTCCCGCTTTTCCCTCGACGCTCCCGTACCGGACCTGCCCCGCTCCGAGCACATCCACGGCTACGTCGATGTTCATATCGCGCGCGCCCGCAGGGCGGGCCATACCCTGCGCGATCTCTACAACCTCTTTGCGGCGGCGCGCGGCCACGCGGTGTTCTGCGGCACTCCCGAGCAGACCGCCGACATGATGGAGGAGTGGTTCCGCGGCAGGGCCTGCGACGGCTTTGTCCTCCTGCCCGCCTACTTTCCCGCGGGACTCGACGAATTCGTCGACGAAGTGGTGCCGATCCTGCAGCAGCGCGGTCTCTTCCGGACCGAGTACGAAGGCGCCACCCTGCGTTCCCATCTCGGCCTGCCGGTGCCCGCGAACCGGTACAGCGCGAGACAGAGTTCGGGCATCGAGTAAGCGGATGGGGTAGGCTCACAACGAGCGCGCCAATGCTCCTCCAACACTTCAGTCCGGCTCGAACAGTCGACGCAACCAATCGGCGAACTTCCGCGCGAGTGGTCCATCAACTTTCAAGTCGCCCGTCCGGATGGATGAACCCATGCGCCCGGGTGTCCGCCGCGTTGCCAGCCAGGCGTGAAGCTGCGCCTTCAGCGTCTTGCCCGTTGGGAATCGGCGGTCCGGCTCCGGAATGCTATCGACGTACGCCTGTGCCAGCGGCCAGACCCCATCGCGTGGGGGTACCATCGCCTCCACGAAACTCTCGAGCTCACCCGGCTCTTGATTGTCAGGCCACAGCCAGATCCCGATGCGTGGACTCCCGTCAACGACGGTTCCGTCCGGATCAGGGCGCTCGGGCAGATCGAGATGCCGGTCTGCAAGCCGATGCCTCAAGGCGTCCCATCGCGCCCCCGGATCGTCGTTGGCGTCCGGGAGAATGCCCACCGCCTTGCGCCCCGGTGCCTTGACTTCGAGACTAATGGAAGCGAGCAGGTTGTCGATGCCATCCTTGTCATTTATGTAGAACGGTGGCATTGGCCGGCTACGTTCACACAGATGCAGGACAACATGCTTGTCATCCGCTCCCTCTACGAGAAGCACGCGATCCTCTCGTGGCGAATCGAAGTCGGTCATGCGCCTATCTCACTTCGATCCCTTGATCGGCAGCAACCTTGAGCTCCGATTCCGAGTACTCGACCGCATGAACTCCTCCGTTGTCCCGATCGAGCCGAACGAGAACACCATCGACATCCTCGTTGTCCGAGGCAGCATGTGCGAAACCCTTGACGCAGTCCCAACTGTGAGTAGTCGCAAGGACCTGCACGTTGTCACGCTTTGCGCTCTGCAAGATCATGTTCCAGAAATCGCGTTGTACGGTATGGTGAATTCCATTCTCCGCTTCGTCGATGAGCAAGAAACCGCATCGGCAGTTTGCAAGAGCCAGGGCGACACCAAACAGACGTACCGCCCCATCACCAAGACTCTTCAGAGGAACCGGGCGCGGCTCACCCGGAAGCCGCAGGATTACGCGACGACCCGTTCTCCCGCTACGCAGGCTGTCGTCTCCGACTACGGCGACTCGGTCGACGGGACGGCCAAGAATTAGTTTCAGACTACGTAGGGGCTGGTCTTCGCGGTCCGTCAGAGCAATCCTGTCCCAGTACCGCACCACGTCGGTATTGTTGGGTAGCCCTGGCCCCAGAGATTCACATTCGATATCGGCCGGCCATTTGGCGTCCTGGTCGCCCAAGTGTGGCTGCGCCCTGCGTAGCCGGGCGTCCTTGGACAAGAGTTGGCTCAGAATTTCATAGGAGTAGGACCACTCTTTGTCCTGGAGCCGAATCGTCAACATGGCGGGTCTGTACTCCATCAGAGGAGCGTTGACGGGCGAGGTCACATTGAAAGGAATCTCGTCTAAATGTGACACTTCGATTTCGAGACGACATTCGTCGTCCTCGGGTCCAATCGAAATGGATCTTCTCTGCGCTAAGTTCCTTCCGAAAAAGAGGGCTGCGATGTCGGGGGACAGCACGTCATCGCCGTCTTCGCCTGCCGCGGTAGCGAGCTCGTCGCGGCCGCGCAGCAGATCCGTCAGAACCATGGGACGCCCTCGCGCGGCATAGACTCGGGTTGCATCCAGGACCGTCGTCTTCCCGACGCCGTTCTTGCCTGCGAGGAGTGTCACGCGCCCTAGCTTGGGAATGGCAAGATGACCAATCCCCCGAAATCCCCTGATGGTCAGATTCGGGAGACGCAGATTGTCCTTCGATGTACCTGGTGCCTGTGACATGACACGATGCCTTTGGAGCGCTGGTGGAGAAATGCCGCGACTGACTCGAGATTCATTTGTCCTGTTGCTTGAGCCTCACTTCTGCGACGCCACCGAGCGTTGCGTCTCACCAAGGTTCCGTCCGCATCTCACCCGGCGGACTCGCTGTAGTGGTGGCATTGAACCATCGATTTCGCTTCGACATCTTCCTGGCCATGAGTCCGACTGAACAATCAATCGTAGACTCTCGGGCTGAGCTTGGCCATAACCGCCCGCAGGTGGACTCGGGCGAGGACCGAAAGGGGATGTTGGTACCCTTGAGTGTTGATGTGGGCCGCCGTCAGATCGAACACGATGGGCTTGAGGGAGTCGATGGCCACCGCAGGCCGCGCCACTCGACCGACATCCTCATGCCCTCGCCGTCGAAGAATAGCTTGCCAGCCGTATCGGCAAACATCACTGCCTGGGCGATGGCGTGGAGCTAAGGTGCTGGTGCCGTATCCTGGCCAACGAAGGGCCGTCTCCACGTTCACCCTCCAGCCAGCGGCACACCCTCCACGACGTTTCGCTGAATGGCCTCGGCCCAGTCCACCATTTCCTGCTCGTAGGCATCGCCGAAGGCTCGAACGAATTCGTCCGCACCGGATGACAGGGACGTCATGCGATAGCGCACGGATGCCTGGCTTCGGTCCTCACCGTCGGGGGTCACGCGAACGTCCACCATGGCGGTGTGGTGATCCGGAACCACGTACACGTACGACGCGAGGCCCGCGGCGGGCTCATATCTCGTCTGTACCCAGGTCGCCGTCTCCATGCCCTTGTCGGTCGTCTGGAATACGAGGCCCTCTCCCGCGCCGACTCCGAGCGGATGCACGTAATGCGGGTCCCACCCCGCCGCCCAGGGCCGCTCACCTTCCGGTGTGAAGAGCGGAACCGCATCCGCGAAGGGCAGGGCCACGGGGACCACTCCCGCCCGGTCCGTGTGGACTCGCTTCCCAGTGTCAATCGTCATGGTCGCTCCTTCATCCAATGCTGCGGTGTTCAGGCATGTTCATTGTCGCCGCCCGGCACGGGGGTCGCGGACTGTTGCATCGGCGCCATCTTTGATCAACTTTGCACGCGTCGGGACTCGTGTGCGCCGGGAGAACCCCCGAGAACCTTCCCGGTCGCATCGGGATTCCTGGTCGGGATACTCCGGCGTGCCCACTCGAGGAGACGGCCATGGCGACCGAGAATCTGCTGCAGGATCCGCACTACCGCCCGCCGATGGCGGAAGCGGTGCCGCTCGGCATCCAGCACGTGCTCGCGATGTTCGCGGGCAACATCACCGTGCCGCTTCTCGTCGCCCTGGCGGCGGGACCGCAGTACATCGCCGTCCTGGTGCAGATCGCCCTGCTCGCCGCGGGCGTCGCGACCTTGATCCAGACGGTCGGCATCGGTCCGGTCGGCTCCCGGCTTCCCGTCGTCCAGGGGACCAGCTTCGCCTACGTCGGCGTTCTGACCGCCGCCATCAAGAGCGGGGCCACCATGGCGGCGGTGTTCGGCGCCACCCTGATCGGCGGCCTCTTCCAGATGGTGCTCGGCTACTTCATCCCGCAGGTCCGGAAGTTCATCCCCGCGCTCGTGTCCGGCGTGGTGGTGATGACCATCGGTCTCACCCTGCTGCCGGTGAGCATCAAGTACTCCGCCGGGTGCGGGGCCTATCCCGCTCCCTTCTGCGAGCAGGCCGGCTTCGGAAACGCGGCGAACTGGGGGATGGCCCTGTTCGTCATCATCATCACGTTGCTGATCCGCCGCTACGGGCGGGGGGTCTTGTCTACCGCTTCGATTTTCATCGGGCTCGTCATCGGCTATCTCGTCTCCATCCCCTTCGGGCTGGTGGACGGCAAGAAGGCGAGCGCGATCGGGGAGGCGGCATGGATAGGGCTGCCCGATACGTGGTTCGGGCTCGAGTTCACTTCCGCGGCCGCGATCAGCTTGATCGGGCTGATGGTCATCATGGCCTTCATCACCACCATCGAGACGGTGGGAGACATCTCGGGCATCACGATGGGCGGCGCCAACCGCGAGCCCACCGACCGGGAACTGAAGGGCGGCATCATGGCGGACGGACTCGGCTCCGCGATCGTCGCCCTGTTCGGAGGGCTGCCGAACACGTCCTACAGCCAGAATGTCGGCCTCGTATCCTTCACCAAGGTCATGAGCCGGCACGTGGTCACGGTGGGCGCCGTCTTCCTCATTCTCTGCGGTCTCGTCCCCAAGCTCGCGGCGATCATCGCGGCGCTGCCGCAGCCGGTGCTCGGGGGCGCGGCGGTGGTGATGTTCGGGCTGATCGTGGCGGCCGGTCTCAAGCTGGTGGCGCAGTCCGGGCTGAACACCCGCAACATGCTGATCGCCGCCATCTCGCTCGGGCTCGGAATGGGCCTTTGGCAGGTCGACCAGCTCGCGCGGGCTGCCGGGTTCGGCCCGCTGCCGGTGGACATCCTTCCCGCGTGGTCGGTTCCGCTCTTCCTGTCGGGAATCGTGGTCTCCGGAGTGACCGCCGCGGTCCTCAACGCCCTGATGCCCGAGGAGATTGGAGGCTAGACATCGTGGATTGACCTGCCCCGGCCTCGACATGCGTGGGTCATTTTCGGACCGGATACTGGAATCGCGTCCCGCGAAAGCCCATGCTATGGCGCTCGAGAATTCATGACGCAGTGCCGCCGCGGGAGCGGCAGAGGGAAAGACAACGCCATGCAGATGACCTCTCAGGAAGCCTTCGTCGAGACCCTGCGCGTGCAGGGAGTGAAGCTCGCCTTCGGGATCGTGGGCTCCGCCTACATGCCGGGCCTGGACGTGTTCGAACGCGCCGGGATCCGCTTCGTGGACGTGGCCCACGAGCAGGGCGCCGCCCACATGGCGGACGGCTACACGCGCGTCGGCGGCGAGATCGCGGTGTGCATCGCGCAGAACGGTCCGGGCATCACCAACTTCGTGACCGCGGTCGCCGCCGCCTACTGGAACCACACCCCGATGGTGGTGATCACGCCGGAGACCGGCTCCAACACTCAGGGCCTCGGCGGTTTCCAGGAGACGCGCCAGCTTCCCTGCTTCGAGGAGATCACCTGCCACCAGGAGACCCTCTCCCATCCGACGCGGATCGCGGAGGCCCTGAGTCGCTGCTTTCAGCGCGCCCGCCAGCACGGTGCGCCGGTGCAGTTCAATCTCCCCAGGGACATGTTCTGCCAGGTGATCGACACCGAGATTCCCGACCCCATCCTGCCCGGGCGCCCGATGGGCGACGAGTCGCAGGTGGATGCGGCGGCACGCCTCCTGAGCGGGGCTGCCTTCCCGGTGATCGTCGCCGGCGCCGGGGTGGTTCTGAGCGATGCGATCGGAGAGTGCGGGAAGCTCGCCGAGCGCCTCGGCGCTCCGGTCGCGAACAGCTACCTGCACAACGACAGCTTTCCCGCCAGCCACCCGCTCGCGGTGGGGCCGCTCGGCTACCAGGGCTGGGAGCCGGCGATGCACATGGTGAAGAAGGCCGACGTGATCCTGGCGCTGGGCACTCGCCTCAACCCCTTCAGCACGCTGCCCCAGCACGACATCGAGTACTGGACCGGGCAGGCGAAGATCATCCAGGTCGACTCGAACCCCGACATGCTGGGGCTCGCGAAGCGCATCGACATCGGGATCTGCGGCGATGCCCGGGCGGTCGCCCGGCAGCTCATCGACGCCCTCGACGGGCACGCCTGCGGCGAGGGGGGCGAGGCGCGCCGGGCCGAGATCGCCACCGCCAAGTCGGCCTGGCGGCAGAAGCTCGCGGGCTGGGACCACGAGGAAGACGACCCGGGCAGCACCTGGAACGAGCGCGCCCGGCGCGACGAGCCCGAGAAGTTGGCGCCGCGCCAGGTGCTGCGGGCGATCCAGGACGGACTGCCGCCCGACGCCATGGTCTCGACCGACATCGGCAACATCTGCGCGATGGCCAACAGCTATCTCCAGTTCGAGGAGCCCCGCAGCTTCCTCGCCCCCGGCATGTTCGGCAACTGCGGCTACGCCTTTCCCGCGATCATGGGGGCGAAGCTCGCCCGTCCCGGGCGCCCGGCGGTGGCGCTCGTCGGCGACGGCGCCTTCGGCATCAGCCTGAACGAGCTGCCCACCTGCAAGCGCATGGAGATCCCGGTGAGCATCGTCGTCTTCCGCAACGGCCAGTGGGGGGCGGAGAAGAAGAACGACATCCTCTGGTTCGACGAGCGCTTCGTGGGCACCGAGCTCGGTGACGACTTCAGCTACGCCGACGTCGCAAAGGCATTCGGACTCGCGGGCGAGCGGGTCTCGTCGATGGCGGACCTGAGCGATGCGATCGCCCGCTCCTGCGCCGCCCAGGACGACGGCACCACCACCCTGGTGGAGGTGGTCGTCAACAAGGAGCTGGGCGCCCCCTTCCGCCGCGATGCGATGCAGGACCAGCACTGCCTCCTGCCGCGCTACCAGAACCTCACCGTGACGCGGTAGACGGCCGAGACGGCAGGGAGGCCTCCCGCCCGCTCGTGGCGGGGCGCTTCGCGCGCCACCGGTCGCGCAGCGGCCGAACGCAAGCTCCGGGGCTAATGCGACGCGCGTCTCGCGCGCGTCGCCTGCCGGTAGGCGGCGAAGAGGGCGTAGAGGGCCGCCACGGTGAGCAAGGAAGCGGGAAAGCCGGGCGGGCCGAAGCGATCCATGGCCGCCCCCGCCAGGAAGGGGCCCGTAAGCCCGCCCAGACCGAAGAGCAGGGAGAACACCGCGTTGGCGGCCACCAGCTCCACGTCGCGAAAGCGTTCGCCGACGAGGGTGAGGCCCACCGTGAAGGTGGCGCCCATGGTGCCGCCCCAGACGATCACCACGGCCCACAGTGCGAGGGCGGCCGGCGACCACCAGGGGCCGGTGGCGCCGGGAAGCAGCCACGGGAAGAGCGCCATCGCCGCCGCGGTCAGCGACACGCAGCCGGTGAGCAGCCAGCCGCGGTCGACGCGGTCCGCGAGCCAGCCCGCCGGGTACTGGAAGAAGATCGCGCCCACCGCCCCCACCCAGATCACGGCATAGCCGGTGGCGCGGTACTCCGCGCCGAGCACGTCCATCGTGTAGAGGTGTGCGAAGGACTGAATGCCGCCTTCGACCACCCCGAACATGCCCGAGGAGAGCAGGACGGTGGGTGCGACGAGAAAGACCGCGAAGAGGCGGGCGAGCGGCGCGCGCGCTTCGCGGCCGACGCGAATGCGCACGTCGATGAGGCGGGTCGGCAGCAGGAAGGCGAGCGCGACCGCGACCGCGCCGATTCCGGCGAGGAAGGGTCCGAAGGTGTTCGGGTCCATCTGCGATCCGAGGAGCGGGCCCACCGCCCACCCCGCCATGCCCGCGGTGTTGTAGATCCCGATCCAGCGTCCGCGGACCCGGTTGTCCACGATGTGGTTGATCCAGGTGTCTCCGGCGGTGAAGAGCAGCGAGTTGCCGATGCCGAACACGAAACGGAACACGAACCACAGCGAGTAGTCCCGAACTGCCGGCAGGAGCGCGAGCATCGCGGCGACCAGGGCGAGTCCGAGGACGGTGGTGCGGAAGAAGCCGAGGCGCGGGATCAGCCAGGTCGCGGTCCCGGCCACGAAAATGATTCCTGCGAACTGGGCCGCCGCGTTCAGGCCGATTGCGGTCTCGTCGTAGCCTTCGAGACGCAGCGACTCCGACAGGATCGGCCAGGTCAGGGAGCTCGAGATGGAGACGACGGAGAGCGCCGCGACCAGGGCGAGCAGGCACCGGCGCCGTTCACGCGCGCCGAGTCCGGGATCGAGTGCCGCCACGTTTCGTTCTGGAAAGTTCCGCCGCGGCTGCCGAGGGGCAGCCGGAGCCCGTCACGCGAGCCGAAATCCCCGGTATCCGTCGGCCGCCACGGCGTCGCAGGTTCTGCGGTAGTCGCCGACGCTGCCGACGTAGGGGGTGAACACCCGCGGCTTGCCCGGGATGTTCGCACCCATGTACCAGGAGTTCGCGAGGGGGTAGAGGGTCTGGTGTGCGGTCTCGTTCACATGGTCCACCCACTCGTCCTGGGCGTCGCGAGTCGCTTCGATGTACGCGAATCCGCGCTCCCTCAGGTGCGCGATGCAGTCCGCGACCCACTCGATATGCTGCTCGATCGATACCACCATGTTGGTGAGCACCGAAGGTGATCCGGGGCCGGTGATCGCGAAGAGGTTGGGGAAGCCGGCCATCGTGAGGCCGAGGTAGGTGCGCGGTCCCGCCTCCCATTCGTGTGCGAGGCGGAGCCCTTCGCGTCCCCGGATGTCGATGCCGAGCAGGGCCCCGGTCATCGCGTCGAATCCGGTCGCGAAAACGATGATGTCGAACTCGTACTCGACCCTGCCGGTACGAAGTCCCTTGGGGGTGATGCTTTCGATGGGGGCATGTTTGATGTCGACGAGGGTGACGTTGTCTCGATTGAAGGTCTCGTAGTAGTCGGTGTCCACGCACAGTCGCTTGGTCCCGAAGGGGTGGTCCTTCGGGCAGAGCAGCTCGGCTACCCTGGGGTCCTCGACCTTTTCCCGGATCTTGCGGTGGCAGAACTCCGCCGCGAGCTCGTTCGCTTGGCTGTCGACGAGCACGTCGGTGAAGGTGCCGAGCATCGCGAAACCACCCGCCCGCCACTGGCGTTCGAGCTCGCGTTGCTGCCGCTCCGGCTCGACCTCCGCCGCCGGCTTCTCGATGCTCTCATAGAGCACGCCCACTTCGGACCAGCGGGCCTTCTCCCGGTACTCCGGGTAGATCGCCTTCATCGCCCCATCCTCTTCCGGGGCGAGGGGGCCGTTCCATGCCGGCATGCTGAAATTGGCGGTCCTTTGGAACACCGTGAGGTGCGCCGCCTCCTGGGCTACGATGGGGATGACCTGGATCGCGGTCGAGCCGGTGCCGACGACTCCCACGCGCTTGCCCTGGAAGTCGACCTTGTCGTGCGGCCACTGCCCGGTGTGGTACCACTCCCCTTCGTAGGAATCGAGCCCTTCGAAGGGAGGCCGCCTCGGGACGGACAGGCAGCCCGTCGCCATGATGCAGAAGGTGGCGGCGAAGTGCTCTCCTCGATCGGTCTCGACCCGCCACTCCCCGGCCTCGTCGTCGTAGTGCACGCGTTCTACCCGGGTCTCGAGCGCGATGTCGCGGCGCAGATCGAAGCGATCCGCCACGTGGTTGAGGTAATCGAGAATCTCCGGCTGGAGGGAGTAGCGGTCGCTCCACTTCCACTCCTGCTGCAACGGCTCCGAGAAGGAGTACGAGTAGGTCAGGCTCTCTCCGTCGCAGCGTGCTCCCGGATAGCGGTTCCAGTACCAGGTGCCGCCGATTGCGCTTCCCATTTCGAGCACCCGCGCCGAGAGCCCCAGCCCGCGCAGGCGGTAGAGCATGTAGAGCCCGGAGAATCCGGCGCCGACGACGATCGCGTCGAAACGCCGGCACGCTGCACCGTGGGCGTCGGAAGACCGCTTCGACTCGGACATGCCGCCAATCCTCATGCTGTCGCTGGCGGGCATTCTGCCATCGCCAACCGCTTACGGCACCGCCCGCACGACGTGCGCGTTTCCTTCGTGGCGAGCTCGTCCCGGCAACTCATTCGCAACCTGGACTGCTGCCGCCATGTCGGCCCGATGTCGAATGGCCATGTGCGTTTCGTCCCGGGTCCGGGCTGCTTTGCCTGGTCTCCCGCGCTATGCTCTCGTGCATTCGAGGCCAACCCACGAGGCGCACAGCACCATGCACAAGCTCTATCGGACGGCAGGAGCGGGATCGATCGCTCCGGAGGCGATGTTTGAGGAGGCCGGCGTCGACTACGAGAAGATCGAAGTCGACCTGAGCGCAAAGTCGCCCGAGTTTCTCGCGGTGAATCCGCTCGGGCAGGTGCCCACCCTGGTGCTCGAGGACGGTGCTCTGCTGACGGAGTCGGCGGCGATGGTGCTGCACATCGGCGAGAGCTATCCGGAATCCGAACTCGTTCCTCCCGCCGGGTGCCCCGGGCGTCCGGCCTTCTGCCGCTGGCTCTTCTTCCTGAGCGCCAACGTCTACAACGCCACCCTGCGCTTCATCTACGCGGATCGCATGAGCACCGAGGAGGGCGCGGCCGAGGGGATCAAGGTGGCGGCGGCCCGGGATCTGGATGGATACTTCGACATCCTGGACAGCACTCTGGATCCCGGCCCTTACCTGCTGGGCGGACGCTACACCGGCGTGGATCCCTACCTGTGGATGCTGACCGGTTGGCAGGAGAACCAGGATGCCCTGTTCGCGCGCTGTCCCCGCATCAGAGACCACCACGAGCGGGTGGGCGCGCGGCCCGCGATGGCGCGGGTTGCGGCCACGAACTGAGGCGGAGCCGCGGGGCTCGCCCATCCGTGATCGGTAAGCCGGTGGATTCCCGCGTAAGCGGGAATCCACCGGTTGGAGTCGTGGCTTCGAAGGACGAACGAACGGGCATCTTCGTGCAGTTGCGTCGTCTCTCGCCTTGTCCGAATCCCAATACGGGCTCGACAGGGGCGCCCGGATGACCGCTACGGAGGGGTTCGGCGCTGCGCCGGAACCCCCGGGACCGGTGTGATCCGAGGCGCTACTCCGCCGCGTGCGCGACGCCCGCTGCCGCGGGCCCGATGCGGTCGAGCCCGCCGAAGTGGGCGGCGACCTGGGGCAGGACCTCTCCCGCAAAGCGCTCGATGGAGCGCATCACCCGGCGGCCCGACAGGCCGCCCATGGCCATGAAGCAGCTCAGGTGCGTGGGCCGCAGGCCTTCCGCCTGCTCGATCATCCTCTCCGCCACCTCGTTCGCACTGCCGATGTAGGTGGTCGCCAGGATGTCTTCGATCGTGGGCTCACCCTCCATCGGCTGCTCCCGGAGCCACGCGCCGTCGAGCTCGACGTAACCGCCACGCATCGCGGCCACGATGCGCCGGATGAAGCGCATGTGGTCCGCCGCATCGCGCGCCTCCTCGGGGCGATCGGTGATGTGGATGTACTGCTGGATGGCGAAGGGCATGCGGCTGGGATCCTTTCCGGCCGCGCGGTAGGCGGCCTCCACGATGGCGCGGTTGTCGACCACGACCTGCATCGGCATGCCGCCCGCGCTGTTGAGCGCGATGTAGCCGCTTCGCGCCATGCGTTGCTGGGTCTCGGCATCGCGCAGCAGGCCGGCGACGAAGATCTCCGGCATCGACTGGAGAGGCCGCACGCTGCACCAGGTCTCCGGAATCTTCAGGTAGCGGCCCTCGTAGGCAACCGAGTCGTTCCGGAAGAACTGCTCGATCACGTCGAGGGATTCGAGGAAGTGGTCGCGCGATTCGTCGAGCTCGAGGCCGAACTTGCGGAACTCGTAGCGCTGGTAGCCGCTGCCGAGTCCGAGCACCAGGCGGCCCTCGCTCAACTGATCGAGCACCGCGATGTCCTCGAGCATGCGCAGCGGCTCGTAGAAGGGGGTCACGACCACCGCAGTGCCGAGCTTGATGCGGGAGGTCTGTCCGGCCATCCAGGTCGCCATGGTGAGCGGCGAGGGGCTCAGGCAGTAGTTGGAGAAGTGGTGCTCGGTGAACCAGGCAGTGTCGAAGCCCGTGTCCTCCGCGAGACGTACCTGATCCCTCATCTCCTGGTAGATCTCGCGTGACGCCTTGGCGGGATCTCGCTTCGTCAGGAGGTTGAACAATCCAATCTGCATGGTTCGTCTCGCTCGAACGGCCGGGGCGTCCCGGGGAGCGGTGATTCTCTCACCCCGCCGCGACCGGGAGAAGCGCCGTCTCCAGCCCCTTCGGTGGGCTGAGGCATCGAAACATCTCCGGCAGACGGCGGCGGGTTGAAGAGCCTTGAGCTACCCGGTGTCCACGGGATCCCGTCAACCCGAACGGGCCTCGACATCAGAGTCACGAATTCGTCCGCCGTTTCGTAGCGTAACGGATCTGGAAGGCGCTCCATACGATGAACAAGCCCGCTTTCTCACCGGGGGAGGGCAACGGTCCGTGAACGGCGCCGTGCGGCTGCCGTCCCATCGTCGGTCCGCCCATCGGCCTCGCGGTACCCGGTCCGCGTGGCAAACATCCGTTGACGAGTCGACAATAGACTTGTAATACTGGAAATAATGAATACACACTTGTAAATCTTCGCATGAAGATTCACGAAGAGATCCTGGCCGCGGCACGCAGGCTGTGTGCGGCCCGCCAGAGCTGGACGTTCACTCCGGTCGAGGTCGTGCAGGCGCTCCCTCACCTGAACCCCCGCTCGGTGAGGACTCACGTGGTGAGCCGCTGCTGTGCCAACGCACCGAGCCACCATGCCCATCGATGGCCGTACTTCGAGCGCCTGCAGCGGGGCGTGTACGAGATTCGGAAGGACTACCGCGAGTTTCGTGCCCGCAGCTCGGGTACACATGCCTCGTGGCTCCAGGTCGCGGAGGCCGGCCTCGCCTATGGACCCGGTGCCGTCTCCGCCCGCCCGGCCATCCACGCTTTCGTAATCGAAAGCGAAGGGCAATACGTCGTCGAATGCCTCGAAGTTGCTGTGGTCACTCAGGCCGCTTCGCTGGATGAAGCCCTCGGCAATCTCCGCGAGGCGCTGGATCTGTACCTGAGCGGCGAGGACCCCGCGGTGCTGGGTTTGATTCCCGAGCCCCGGCTGGTCGTCACTTTCGAGACCTGGGCGCGCTTGCCCTGATGCTGCGTCTCAGGCAGCTCGGGGCTCGCGACATCGTTCGCGCGCTGGCGGGATTCGGATTCGAGGTGGCGTCGATACGAGGCCGACACGCCAAGCTGGTGCGGGTCCGGTCCCTGGGTCAACGGGAGATACTCATCGTTCCCCTGCACCGCAAGTTGAGCGCGGCCACCGTGCATGCGATCTACCGCCAGGCGAGCCGGTACGCTCCGGAAGAGGACCTGCGCTCGGTCTTCTTCACCGAAGAGCAGCCGACCGGAGACTGAAGGCGCCGGGGAGCCGTGAACCACGTCCCCGATCTGGCGCCGCGGTCCCGCCACGAGAACATTGCGACCTGCAACAATCCGAGCCTTCCCCTCGCACCGGGGTTGATCGAGGCCATCGCCGAGTTCTTTCATCGGGCGACCCGCCGAGCCGAGTTCGGAACGTGAGGTGAGGTACTTCCGCGGGCGCACACGCGTCCGTATCGACGCCCATGGCCACGTTCCGGACTGCTGGAACTCCCGATGGCAGCCGGCCCGGTTGGCAGTCAGTCGGGGATCTCGCAGATGAGTCCGTAGTGCTGCGGCTGCCGATGGAGGGCGAGGTCGAAGATGTTGCCCCGGATCTCCGTGCAGCGATCGAGGTCGCATTCGGCAACGGCCACTTCGTCACCCAGGGTCGTGCACATCGCCACGATCTCGCCGGTGGGCGCGATGATGCAGCTCTGGCCGATGAGGTCGCAGCCTTCCTCCCGCCCCGCCTTCGCGACCCCC
>CAYQVB010000087.1:0-35638 GCA_964420925.1 uncultured Ectothiorhodospiraceae bacterium
CTCGCGCGGCGCAAAGCCGCCAGAGCGGCGACCCCGGTCAGGCCGCTTCCCGCATTCGCCCGTCAGCGCCGGGAATCCCCAAACCAGTCAATGTGAGAAAAATCGCCGACCTTCTATCCGGCTAAAGCGCGAAACAACACCCCGCCGCGCACGCGCGGCCCTGCCGCACCCTTCCCGGCGTCGCCTGCGAGAATGGACACGGTGGCGCGCTCCGTCCAGCCAGTGAGCAGTGGAGATCCCTGATCCGGTTCCCATCGCATGTTCGCTGCTGGACCCTTGAATGGGCGCGCAACTCGGCAATCACGGCCCAACCAGGGAAACGGGTACGGCACCGGGGCTCAGCCCGCGACGAACAATTCGCGATCGACCGCGCACAGCCGCTCGCCACCGCTCTCCGTGACGACGAAGGATTCCGAGATCGCGGCACCGAAGTCATCGAGCCACATACCGGACTGGAAGTGAAAGCACATGCCCGCTTCCAATACGGTGGTATCGCCGGGGCGCAGGCTGGCGGTCCGCTCGCCCCAATCCGGCGGAAAGCCCACGCCGATGGAGTAGCCGACACGGCTTTCCTTCCGGTAACCATGGCGATTGAGAACCTTCTGCCAGACCGCCTCGACTTCGGCGCAGGTGGCGCCGGGCCTCGCCGCTTCGAGCGCGCAGTCGCCGCCTTCGACAATGACCGCGGCGAGCTCCCGAACTTGCGGCGGAGCCTTTCCGAGATGAGCGGTACGTGTCAGCGGCGCATGATAGTGGCGCCGCGCCGCGCCCAGTTCCATGACGACGAGACCTTCGCCGGGCAGCGGCGCATCGGTCCAGGTGAGGTGCGGGGTGCTGGTGGCTTCCGCCACCTGGATCAGCGGGCAAATGCTCGTGTAGTCACCGTACATGCCTTCCACGGCACTGACCTGGGCGTGATAGACGTCTGCGATGATGTCCTTTTGCCGCACACCGGGGGCCAGATTCGCCAACGCCTGATTCATCACCCGGGTCGTGAGGGCGCCCGCTTCGCGCATGTAGGCAAGCTCGACCGATGACTTGACCAGGCGCGCCCAGTTGACCAGCTCCCGATTGTCCGCAACGGTCGCCTCGGGAAGCCCGGCGATCAGATGCCGGTGGGCTCGGGCGGTGTAGTAGTGGGCGTCGAAGTCGACGCCGACGCGGGCCCGCCCCCAGCCGCGCTGTCTGACGAGCTCGCACAGCTCGTCGAAGGGATGCGCGGTCGGATGATGGACCAGCGGCTCCGAGAACGCGACGATGTTGGCTGCGGGGAGGTTGGTCGTGATGGACGCCGATCGGGCGTCCTGGGCACGCCCGAACCAGATCGGCGCCTCTTCGTCGCGGTGGACGAGCACCGCTTGCGGCGTATAGAACGACCAGCCGTCAAAGCCGGTCAGCCAGTTCATGTTCGCCGGATCCTGGCAGACCAGCAGGTCGAAGCCGCCGTCCTCCATGCGGCGCCTGACCGCCGCTCCGCGTCGTTCGAACTCGGCGTCTTCGAAGGCCTTGACGTAGGTCATGTCGCACGCTCCATCCACAGCACCCACACCGCGAGGAGCGGTGCCGCTCCGGCCCGCATCGCGTGCACCACGTTCGGCGGATGATACACCGTCCCCCCGGCACCGGGCACGTACCAGCCCTTCCCTTCCCGATACCACTCGCCCTCGCTCATGACGATGTAGATCTCTTCCGGCGGATGCTGGTGGTCGACGTAGCGCACACCCGGCGCCACCAGGCTCGCGCCCACCAGCACGTCCTCACGTTGTTCGAAACCACCGGGGCCGACGATCAGGGCATTGGCATGGCCTTCGCTGAACGCCGCTCCGTGCGCTTCCGCCCCCGGACGACGGCTCCAGGCGAGCTCGGGAGTGAGGTCCGAGAACGCCGCAGCGAGTGATGCAATCGAGACCACCTCTCGCGCCCGCTCCAGTGCGGCGTCCAGGTGCCGACATGCCGGCGGCGCTTCCGCCTCGCTCGGCACGATCGTCCCGGTCGAAGCTTCGAGCGCGCCGAAGATTCGCTCGGCCGCATCGCCCGCAGGCGTTCCCGTCTCAACGAGCGCGAACAGCGTGTCCCGGGCCGCGTCGAGGAAGCGGGAGAGCGCATCAGAGCGCTTCATCGAGACGCTTTCGGCAGCGTCGCCGTTCTCGCATGTGCTCATGAGCTCCCTTTGCCTCCGTCCGGCCGGGTCCGTCCCAGAATTCTCGCAAGGCTCATACCGGAGAACGCGGGCCGCTGCAATCCACGGACTCCGCCGTCGGCGCCACGTGGTCCGAAGCAGAGCGCATCCTTGCCACGGAGGACTATCGATAGCACGACGGGTGGCCACGCACGCAGATTCTCCACAGTACCCGTTCGGTGCCCGGACCGTTGGGGAGACCGATGGGCTTGCCGCAATGCAACGTCATCTGCGTATCCCATATTGCGATGTCGCCGATTTCGTGGCGGTGCTCGTAGACGAACCTCTCCTGGATCGCATGCGCCTTGAGTTCGGCAATCAGGGCCTGTGCCTCCTCATCGGGAAGCCCCTCGATCGCGAAGGCGGTGCCGGCCACGGCATACAGGGCCTTGGCGCCGGTAACGGAATGCTCGCGCACCAGCCGATGCGGAACCGGAGGCACGAGGGCGGCCTGTTCCTCGCTGAGCGGCGCGCAAGCGGACTCGCCGTCCCGGCCCGCAGTGGCGGCGTAGAAGTGCATGGCCTTCAAACCGGCAATGCGGAGCTTGGTGGCGGTATCCAGTTCGTCATACGCCGCCTTCTGGTCGGCGAACCGGGTCTCGCCCCCGGTGTACGGTACTTTGACCGCGTAGAGCATGGTCGCAGTGGCGACCTCGGCTTCGTAGGCGTGATCGGTGTGCCAGTACGCGGAGCTGTTGCGGGTCAGGGCGTCCTGCTGATGTTCACCGGTATTGCCGATCGTCAGGAGCTCGGCATGATCCGGCACGCGGTCCTCGTCGAAGATGTGGGCGATCGGCTCGCCCCACCGCCGCCCAAAGGCGATGTACTGGTCTTCGCCGCATTGCTGCCCCTTGAGCACGATGAGCCGGTGCTCGTAGAGCGCATCACAGAGGGTCCGAAGCTCCCTTTCGCTCAGCCCGACCCGGATGTCGATTCCGTGCACGGCGCGTCCAAAAGGGCCGTCGAGGGATTTGAACGACAGCACGCAATCACCCGGTTGCCGAGCGCTTCAGTCGCGGGTCGCGAGGAGAGTCTCCCAGAAGGTAGCGAGGACCGGCGCCCAGGCTACCGGCCACGTCATCGGGGTTGTAGAGGGCGCACCGGTCGAGGGACAGGCAGCCGCAACCGATGCATGACGCCAGCTGATCCCGCAGGCGTTCCAGGGCGGCGATCCGTTCCTCCAGCCACGGTTTCCATTGCGTCGCGAGGGCGTCCCAATCCTCGCGAGTAGGAGTGCGGCCCTCGGGCAGGTTGTCCAGAGCCATGCGGATCTCCTCCAGCGTCAGGCCCACCCGCTGGGCCGTCCGGATGAACGAAACCCGGCGGATCACGTCCCGCGTGTAGCACCGCTGGTTGCCCGGCGTACGGAGGGAGCCGATCAGCGCCTTCTCCTCGTAGAAGCGGATCGCCGACGGGTTGACACCTGTCCTGCGGGCAACCTCGCCGATCAGCAAGGTGGGTTTCTGACGCTGCGGGGTGCTCATGGCCTTGACCTCAAGTTTAGTTGAAGTCTTAGGATGAAGTCCGAACTCCGGTCATCACTCCCAGCCGTTGATATCCGCCGTGCAGGAAGACGCACATCAGACCACCCCCGCATCGCCGGAGTTGCCACAGGCCGGCTGGCGAGAGGTGATGACGCGGGAGCACCTGCCCCGGCTCCTCGTGTTGTGCCTGGCAGTGTGGCTGCACGCCGCCAACACGATGCTGGCGGCGACGACGCTGCCCGAGGCGGTCGGCGACATCGGCGGCCTGCGGCTCATCAGCTGGGCGTTCGCCCTGTACCTGATGGGCTCGATCGTGGCCGCGACGGCGGTGAGCGCGTTCGTCGCCGGCCACGGCCTGCGTCGCACCATGTTGGTTGCGACGCTGGTCTACACGCTGGGATGCGTCATCTGCGCTTCCGCGCCGATGATGCCGGTGTTGCTCGCAGGACGCGCCGTGCAGGGCCTCGGCGGCGGTGCGCTCGTCGCGCTGGTCTTCGTCGCGCAGGACCGCTTTTTTCCGAATCGACTGGTGCCGCGCATCATGGCGTGCCTGTCGGTGATATGGATGGCATCGGCGCTCTGCGGGCCCCTCATCGGCGGCGCGTTCGCCACCGCCGGGCTGTGGCGGGTCGCCTTCTGGTCGTTCGCGGCACAGGGCCTGGTGCTCGCGCTGGCGGTGCATCCGCTGCTTGCCCGAACCGGACCCGACGTGTCGGTGCAGCCGCGCCCGATTCCGGCTACACGTCTCGCGCTCGTCGCCGGGGCGATTTTCACGATCTCGTGCGCAGGCGCAGTGAGTTCGACCGCCGCGGCCGCCGTGCTCCTGGTGGCGGGATGCCTGTGCCTCTGGCTGTTCGTCGCGCGAGATTCCGTTGCCACCCCTCGGACACGACTCCTTCCGAATCACGCGACCGATTGGGCTCATCCGGTCGGCTGCGGGATCGCGATGACGTTCATGCTGTGCCTGTGCATGATGGCGTTCGTCGTGTACGGCCCCATCCTGCTCATCCGGCTGTACCACTTGACACCGCTCGAGGCCGGCTTCGTCGTCGTCACCGAATCGCTCGGCTGGACTGCCGGCGCGTTCTTTCTGTCCGGACTCGCCCCGTCGCAGGAGAGTCGGCTGATCCGCTTCGGCAGCGCCATCCTGCTCGTCGGGATCGCGGCGCAGGCGTGGTTCGTGCCCTATGGCCCCTTGTGGCTCGTCGTCGTCTCGGCGTTCCTGGGCCACGCCGGCTTCGGCATGATGTTTGGGTACATCATCAAGCGTGTCATCGCGAATGCCGACCGAGAGGATCGCGATCGGGCCGGGTCGATGCTGTCGAGCACTCAGCAGACCGCCTTCGCGCTCGGCGCCGCGCTTACCGGCATCATCGCGCAGGGACTCGCCTTCGAGCACCTGACGCAGCCCGAGGAGTTCAGGACGGCGGCGTTGTGGCTGTTCGCCGGCTTCCTGCCCCCGGCACTGCTCGGAAACATGATCGCGTGGCGCTTCAGCGCTCTGATCGCGAGAGAACGCGGATCACCTTTCAACGGGAAATGAGGGTTGGAGCGATTCCCGGCTCTGGGACGAGGAGAGCTCGCCGGTGCGCAAGGCCCCGCAGGGTGGTGGCCCTCACGATCACCGGTGCCAACGCAGGCGTTCCAGTGCACCGACGCGTACTGCCAGCCAGTCTTGCGAATCTCTTCCCCGAACAAGCGTGGCCCGATCCCGACGTAAACCGATTCTGGAGAGTGCGCGCAAGTCGGCACGCATTCCGCTGATTGCCTGTAGACTTCCGCGCCGAACGCCGCCCGCACGCACCGCCGGGCGAGGACGAGCAGCACCAAGGGAGAGCCCGACCATGGCCATGAATACCGACATCATCCTCACCTGCGCCGTCACCGGCGGCGCCGACACCGTAGGCAAGCACCCCGCCATTCCCTATACGCCCCGGCAGATCGCCGATGCCGTCATCGAGTCGGCCAATGCCGGTGCCGCCGTCGCTCACATTCACGTGCGCGATCCCGAGACCGGCGCCCCCGGCCGCGATCGAGAGTGCTTCCGCGAGGCCGTCAGATTCGTGCGCGAGAGCAACGTGGACGTCGTGATCAACCTGACCACCGGCATGGGCGGCGAGTACTATCCCAGCGAGGAGAATCCCGCGGTGGGCGGGCCGGGCACGGACTTCGCTCCCCCCGAGGAGCGTGTGGCGCACGTCGAGGAGCTCAGACCCGAGATTTGCAGCCTCGACTGCGGCACCATGAACTTCGCGGACAGCGTCGCGATGAACACCTTCGACCATCTCCGCATCATGGCCGAGCGCATCCGCGACTGCGGCACCAAGCCGGAGATCGAGGTCTTCGACATGGGCCAGATCTGGCAGGCCAAGCAGCTCATCTCGGAGGGCCTCATCGTCGGCACTCCGCTGTTCCAGCTCTGCATGGGCATCCCCTGGGGGGTCGAGGCGGATCCCCGAGCGATGGCGCTGATGCGCGACAGCCTGCCGCCGGGGTCGGTGTGGGCCGGATTCGGAATCTCCCGTTACCAGATGCCTTTCGTCGCCCAGGCGATGCTCCTCGGCGGACACTGCCGTGTCGGGCTCGAAGACAACCTCTACCTGGAGCGCGGCAAGTTCGCGAGCAACGGAGAGCTCGTGGAAAAAGCCGTCCACATCATCGGTCAGCTCGGCGGACGGGTCGTCTCCGCCGAGGAGGCACGCAAGAAGCTCGGAATCACGACGCACTGACGCCGCGTCGCGCGTTTCAGCCGGAGAGCGCCCGCTCCGCGCGGGCAAAGCAGGTTCGCGACCGGCCCCGCGCCGGTCCCGCCTGCGTCATGAGGTGGATTCTCGGCCGGCGCCGGACCGGTCCCGCGCCGGCGGCTCAGGCCTCTTCCATCTCGGGCCAGCCGTCCTCCCCCGGCGGGTACCAGTGCTCGTTGATCACTTCCTGGATCTTCAGCAGACAGATGTCGCGACGCCTCTGCATCTCGCGCCAGTCGCGGTCGCCGGTCGCATCGTCGCAGCCTTCCACAACCCGGCGGTTGAGCTCATCGGTGAGCTTGGGCGGCACGAGCTTCGTCCAGGGTAGCTCCATGGCCGGTCCGAAGTGGGCCATGGTGGCGCGCATCCCGCCTTCCCCGGAAGCGACGTGCCAGGCCATCGCGGTGCCCATGAAGGCCCAGCGCAACCCCGGGCCTCCGGTGATCGCGGCGTCGACTTCGGGAATGGTGGCGATGCCGTCGTTGACGAGGTGCAGGGCCTCGTACCAGATCGCCTGCTGCAGGCGGTCCGAGATGTAGGCTTCGATCTCGTTGCGAACGTACAGAGGCCGCATGCCGATCCGACGGTAGACTCCGGCCGCAGTCCTGATGGCCTCGTCGCTCGTCTTGCTGCCCCCCACGATCTCTACCAGGGGCAGGATGTAGAGAGGGGAGAAGGGGTGCCCGATGATCACGCGTTCCGGCGCTGCGGTCTCGGACTGAATGCGGCTCGGCAAGAGGCCGGAAGAGCTCGAAGCGATGATCGCGTCGCTCGGGGCATGCTCCCCGATCTCTCGCAGAACGGCGATCTTCACGTCCTCGCGCTCCGGCACGTTCTCCTGCACGAAGTCCGCTCCGCTCACCGCCTGCTCGATGGTGGAGACGAAGTCGAGGCGGTCCCGGCTCGCGCCCTTCGCAACCCCCGCCTCCTCCATGATCGGCCATGCCCATTCGATTGCTTCGCGCAAGTGCGCTTCCGCACCCGGCGCGGGGTCGGTGACACTGACGTCGAGCCCGTGGGCGAGGCAGCGTATCGACCACCCGGTGCCGATCACCCCTCCGCCGACCAGGCCTACCCGCTGGATGTCTTCACGTCCTCTCAAACTCACTCTCATCTCCTCGAATTGGACTGCTCGCTGGCGGCGGAGACTACCCGATGTCCGGCCTGCGTTGCTCACCGGTCTCCTGCTGGGGGCGCCGATACGCTGGGATGGAAGTTCCCCTGCCACCTCGGCTCTGGTGGATTCCCGCTCAACAAGGGAATGACGGGAGTGGACGCTCTGCGCGCGCGAATGCTCCTGAAGTTCCTTGCGCGACTGCGTGGGCAGGTCCCATGGCCTTGGCAGGATCTCATTGGGCGCCTTTCTCGACGCCTTCGCCACGAAGCTCAGGTAGAGGCATGTCTCCCCGACACCCGACACGAAGCGGAAACTTCGGGCCTCAGTCGGTGCCCTGGTCGGAATCGGGCGAGCCGGAGTCTGGTGACGGGATGATGTCCTCGATGGCTGCCCGTCCATTTGCGGCGATCTTCAACACCGCCACGCCGCGCTCGCGCAACTCCTCTTCCAGCCGCAGAGCCCTCTCCTTCGGGGCGAAGAACGCTTCGATCCCGTAGCGGACCCGATACGGCGGCCGGCCGCGCTGGATGCGCCCCCGCAGGAACACGCCTTCGGCCGGCCGCTCGAGGGAAGCGCCGGCGTACCGGTGCAGACCGTCCTCCCCCGACTCCAGGCTGACGTAGACGACCTCGCCCGCGCGAAGCTCCCCGACCCCGTCCAGGGCGTTCTCCGGCAGCGTGCTGAACGCGTAGTTCAGACGCGCATAGTTGCCTCGAAACATCGAGCGCGGATCCACGGGAAGCGTCACCACCCGCACTTCCGTACCCGTCCACAGCGGCATCGCCGCGCTCGCCACCAATGCGGCCAGCACGACGACCTGGAGGGCAATCGCCGCAGCGAGCGCGAGGGCGACCTTCTGACGCATCACGCCTCCTTCTCCATGTTCCGCCGATGCTTCCAGTACCGCGCCGAACCGAGCAGCAGGGCGGCAAGCACCAGGAACAGGAGCGCGCCGCCGATGTAGTCGCCGATCAGGTCCACGTAGCGAATGAACGCGGTGAGCAGGATGACCACGACTCCCAGGAAGAAGTAGTGGGAGATTCCGCCGAGCGCCCCCCGCACGATGAGCCAGGTGCCCGCGGCGATCAGGGCGATGTTGTCGAGGACCTGAAACCAGATCGCATTCGCCTCGTTCCCGGTGAGCACCACCGCGACCATGGCGGAGCCGGAGAGCGCGCACACCGCCAGCAGCGGGCGCAGCTTGCCGATCCAGTGGCCGATTCCGAGCGCGCCCGCCATCAGGGCCGCCACGATGATCCACATCGTGAAGTAGTCGCTCCGCTCGGATCCGATCAACTCCTCCCAGGGGCTCTCGAAGCTCAGCACGAAGAGGCCGAGCAGCGCGAAACGCACGCTCCAGAGCGCCAGCACCACGCCGTAATCCTTCGCTTTCGCGTCGCTCGTCGAGTGCAGCCATTGACTGGCGGCGTAGGCGATGATGAAGAGCGCCACGCTGACGAAGAAGTGTTCGGGAGTGAACTCCCACCGGATCCACCCTTCCGTCCACAACGTGGAAAGCAGGGTTTCCGTCCACACGAGAAGGCTGGCGACGCAGAGGAGAAAGAGCGGCAGGCTCGGGCGGCCCCGCACCAGCACGTAGACCTCGGCGGCGATAAACACCGGAAACCAGACCGCGAAGAAGCCCGCCGCGTACTCCAGGAAGAACCAGATCAACGCCAGTACTCCGCTGAAGAGCGCGAGCCCGGAGCTGCCCAGCAACACGGCGAAGGGCAGGCTGCCGAGCGCCCACCAGAAGACGCCGTCCGGCATGTGTTCTCCGAGATGATAGGTCTGGGCGATCAGGATGATCGCCGCACCGTAGAAGAAGTTCCCGAGCATGAAGAGTCCGGTGCCCCGGGAACTGCCGGCGGAGAGATACTGCCGCAGGGCGAAGGCGTGGGTTCCCGCGGTCAGGGCGATCAGTCCCGCCAGACGCACTCCGCGGGGAATCGCTTCCCAGTTCGCCCCGATCAAGGTGATCAGCGCCAGGCCGATGAACAGCAACCCGAGTCCCACGAGCACACGATACGCGTTGGAGCGCTCGCGTATTTCGTCGTAGTCGAAGCCGTACAGGCGGCAGATCGCCCGGGCCTGTTCTACAGTCATCAGCTCCCGGTCGACCCAGGTCGACATCTCGTTCGCGAGGTCCTTCTTGAGCAGGCGTATCAGTCGCAAAGCCTGGTTCTCCGCACCGGCAGGAGCAGTGGGCCGGCGCGATTATCGCACCCGTAGATGCTTCCCGAGTCTCCAGCGACAGACGCGCGAGAGTCGGATAGGGAAGAGATTCGTCGGAAAGCGGGACTCACCGGAACCGGACATCGCCGGCCCCTGAACAGGTGTCCGGACGCTCCCCCTGCCCGGCAGAGGGGACCGAAGCGACGGGTTCAGGAATCCACCGGAGGCTCCAGAGGCGGATGACCGAAGCGCTCACGCAGCGCGTTCATGGCATCGATCACCCGCCGGTGGCCGATGAGACGGCGCTCGAGCGCCTGTTTGCCGGGAAAGTCCACCAGCGCGATGCCGATGACGATGGTCAGGAGTCCCTGCCCGGGCAGGACCAGCATGAGGATGCCGGCGGCGATGATCGCGAGCCCGAACAGGTTGCGGGCAAGGGCGAGGACGGCGCCGAGCCCCATCGGCCGTACGCGCGGCGCGCGGCGCCGGACGTAGATGTCGCGGGGAAGCCGGCAGATGACGATGGGCACCGCCACCAGGGTGCCGATGAACATGACAATCGACCCGGCGCCCAGCGCGAGGAGCAGGCTCTGATGAGCCTGCCCCCACGCGAGCAGGGGGGCGGGAATGAGCGTTTCCATCCGGGGGGACTCAGTCCATCATTGGGGTCGAGCCGCTGTTGTGAGCACGAGCGCAGGTTACAGATAGGGCGAGAAAAGCCAGCTCGCGGCGTCGCGCAGGCGCACCGGAAAAGGGCGCTTGCGCAGGGTCTCGACCTCGACACGCCGTGCGCGCGCCATGCGCCACTCCATCATCTGCCGGAGCTTGGCGTTGAGACTGTGCTCGTAGACCTCCACGCACAGCTCGAAGTTCAGCTTGAGCGAGCGCGGATCCAGGTTGGTCGACCCCATGAGCACGTAGTAGTCGTCCACGAGCAGCAGCTTGGTGTGGTCGAAGGGAGGCGGCTGCTCGTAGAGGCGCACCCCGTGGGCGAGCAGCCCGTCCATGATGTGGCGCGACGCCCACGCCACCACCGGAGGGTAGGTGCGAGAGGGCAGCAGCACGTCTACCTGCACACCGCGAAGCGCGGCCTGGGACAGCGCGGACTGCATCGTCTCGGGAGGCAGGAAGTAGGGCGTCGCGATCAGGACTCGCGCACTCGCCGCGGCGATGGCGCCGAGAATCGTGGTGGTCATCCGGTCCAGCTCTTCGTTGGGACCGTCGACGATGCTGCGGCAGATCCCGGTGCCGGCCTTCTCGGCAACGAACTCGCTCCGGGTCGCGGGAACCGAGGTATCGCCGGTGCAGAAGGCCCAGTCCTCGAGGAACACGTGCTCGAGCTGCGCCACCACCGGGCCTTCGAGCCGGAAATGCAGATCCGAGACCCGGTATCCGCGCTGACGCTCGCTGAGATAGCGGTCGCCGATGTTCATCCCGCCGGTGAACCCGATCCGATGGTCCACCACCAGCACCTTGCGGTGGTTGCGCAGGTTGATGTAAATCGCGGGGGGCAGCAGCCGCGGCGGCAGGAAGCGGGTGTGCCGTACCTCTTTCTCCCGAAGCACCCTGCTTGCGTGAGGCCAGGCGTAGTACTCGCCGACCCCGTCGACGATCACCCGAACGTCCACCGCGCGCTGCCGGGCCCGCTCGAGCGCGTCGAAGAAACTGTGTCCGGTGGCGTCGGTCTGAAAGAGGTAGCTCTGGAGCAGAACGCACTCGCGCGCGCCGTCGATGGCGGCAAGCATCGCCGGATAGGCCTGCTCGCCATTGAACAGGGGAACGACCTGGTTGCCCTCGAGCAGCGGGCGTCGGGTCACCGCTTCCGATACGCGGGCAATGCCGTGGAACTCATCCCGGAGACTTCCCAGGGGTACCTGGGCGAAGGACTCCGCCCGATCGCGGATTTCGTCCACGTCGAGGCGCGCAGCCCGGTCGGACTCGAGCTTTCGCGCCCGGGTGGGGATGCGGTTCACCCCGAAGAGCAGGTAGAGAACCGGTCCTGCGAGGGGGAAGAAGAGGCAGACCGCGATCCAGCCGAACGCCGCACGCGGGTCGCGCTTGTTGAGCAACACGTGTCCCGACGTGCCGACGGCCACGACGGTGGCCAACACTCCCAGGAACAGGGCGGTCACGCGTGGGGTGCCCGCGCTGCATCGGGCGGCGACCGACCATGGACGTCTGAACGAGTCAGGGGAATCTCCATACACGCGGGAATCCAGCACACCCGATCCCGGCAACGCGGAGCGGGGACCCCGCGACCGATGGCGCTCGCGATCATCAGTCGCCGCCACCCTCGCGGCAAGACCCGCGCCCCGCGCGCGCCTCGGTGAGCAGTCCTCGCTCAGCCCGGCGCGTCGCCGAGGTAGGCGCGAAGCTCGGGCGAGCGCGAGGCGCCGAGGACGTGCCCCGTTTGTCCGAGCTCCAGAATCCGGCCTCCGTGCACGAAGGCGGTACGTTCCGCGATGTGACGAGCGTCCGCGGGATGATGGCTCACCATCAACACCGCGAGGCCGCGGTCGCGGCGGAGTGCGCTGAGCAGGTCCAGCATCTCGTGGCGCAGCGCCGGCCCGAGCGCGGCGAAGGGCTCGTCGAGGAGGAGCACCGGGCGGCGGCGCACGAGAGCGCGGGCGAGGGCCACCCGCTGCCGCTGGCCGCCGGAGAGCTGGCCCGGGCGTCGGCGGTCGAGGCCGGCGAGTCCGACCCTTTCCAGAGCGTGCTCGATCTCGGCACGGTCCGCAGGCTTCAACTGCAACGCCGGATGCAGCCCCAGCCCCACGTTGGCGGCGACGTCTAGGTGAGGGAACAGGTTGTGCTCCTGGAAGACGATGCTCACCGGGCGCAGTGCCGGCTCGAGTGCGGTTACGTCCTGCCCTTCGATCACGACGCGGCCCGCCTCCGGGGGTTCGAAGCCGGCGATCAGTCCGAGCAGCGTGCTCTTGCCCGCTCCGCTCGGCCCGATCACCGCGACGCACTCTCCCGCGGCAACTTCCAGCGAGAATCGGAAGTGCATGTCTCCGAGCCGCACCGACAGGGCATCGACCATCAACATCAATCACGCCCCCCGACCGCGCGCTCGATCGTGGCGAAGATTCCGAGGCACAGCACGATGAGCAGGAGGGCGATGACCGCCGCTTCGTCCATCCGGTAGCTCGCCATCTTCTGGTACAGGAGGAGGGGGAGAGTGGCGTTGTCCCGGGTGCCGAACAGCGCGATCACTCCGAGATCGCCGACCGAGAGCGCCGCGCACAGCCCGAGCGCGAGACCGAGCGGACGGCGCAGCAGCGGCGCCTCCACCAGGCGCAGGCGGGACAGGCCGCGCAGGCCCAGGTTCTCGCTCAAGCGTTCGTAACGGGCCGACACCTGCCGGTGCAGGGGACCGAGCACCCGCAGGACATAAGGCACCCCCATCAGGGCATTCACCAGCACCACCAGCGGAGGGCCCGCGGTGTAGACGTCCACGTGCGGCGACAGGAGGATGAAGAAGCCGGTGCCGAGCACGATGGGCGGTACCACGATGACGAGCGACCCGGAAAGCTCGACGCCGTCCGCCCACCCCGGCCTCGCGTGCCGCAGCCGCAGGCGCCGGCACATCGCGAGCAGGCTCCACCCGATTCCGAGCGCGAGCGGCGCCGCGCAGAGCGCAATCACGAGGCTGCGAAGCGCGGAAGACCAGAAGAGACCGTCGCTCAATACTTTGGCGACCGGACCGGTGAGCCCGGAGACGGCCACCGCGGCGAGCGGAAGGGCGACGAACAGCGTAATGGCGGCGATGAGCAGCGCATCGGCGACGCGCCCGGCCTTTCCTCCCAGGTCCGGGCGCGCATGCGCCCGCCCGGGGGTGATCTCGCTCGGCATCGCCATCACGAAGCGCTGGCCCAGGCCGACGAGCAGCGCGCAGCAGGTGAGCTCGAGCAATGCGAGAAACACCGCCCGCGCGGGATCGAACTCGAAGCGCAGCGCCTGGTAGATCGCGACCTCCACGGTGCTCGCCGCCGGGCCGCCTCCCAGGGTGAGCACCACCGCGAAGCTCGTGAAGCAGAGCATGAAGACCAGTCCCGCGACCCCCGGCAGGGCCTGGCGCAGCAGGGGCCACTCGATGAGGCGCCAGATCGAGCCGGA
Organism: uncultured Ectothiorhodospiraceae bacterium; assembly: GCA_964420925.1. Taxonomy (GTDB): domain Bacteria; phylum Pseudomonadota; class Gammaproteobacteria; order HK1; family HK1; genus JAJEAD01. Next base: position 13,819 of record CAYQVB010000087.1, read on the forward strand.
ACGCATGCCGAGCTGCGCGACGAGGCGCCACGTTTCGCCGGGCACCGCCGACCACAGCGGGAGCAGGAGGCGCACCGCGAGCGGCAGGTTGAAGAACACGTGCGCGATGAGGATACCCGAGAGCCCGTAGAGGCCCTGCCAGCGCGGGGCTCCGAGAAAGCTCGCCAGGTCGTTGATCCACCCCGAACGCCCGTACACCGCCACGATCCCGAAGACCGCGGCGATGCTCGGCACGACCAGCGGCAGGCCGACGAGCTTCAGCAGCCACGCGCGTCCCGGCAGATCCTCGCGCCGCGCGAGCGCCCGCGCCACCGGGATCGCCAGGCCGATGCTGAGCGCGGCGGAGAGCAGTGCCTGCCAGAATGTGAAGACGACGACCCGGCGCAGGTAGACGTCGCCTGTAAGCCCACCGAGATCGATGTCCGGCGCGGCGGCGAGCAATGCGCCGAGCGCGGCGGCGACGACGCTCGCGAGCAGCAGCAGCGCGAGCGCCCCCGGCCAGAGTCGGGCCATCAACGACTCATGGCTTGCAGCCAGTCATCGATCCACTGCCGGCGATGCTCGAACACCTCCTGGGACGCGAAGGAAAGGGTCTGCTCCGCACCGAGCGGCTGCGAGAAGCCTTCGGGCAGGCCGTCGCTCAGCGCTACCACCGGGAACATCCAGTTGCCGGTGGGGATGTGCTGCTGAAAGCCCTCGCTCACCACGAAGGCGAGGAAACGGTCCGCCAGCTCGGGGTTCGGGGCGGTGCGCAGCTTCGCCGCCACCTCCACCTGGAGATAGTGGCCTTCCTCGAACACCGCCGCCTCGAAGCGGTCGTCGCTCTCGGCGATGCGGTGGTAGGCGGGCGAGGTGGTGTAGCTCAGCACGAGCGGCGCCTCGCCTTCGAGGAAGAGTCCGTAGGCCTCGCTCCATCCCTTGGTGACGGTGAGGATCTTCGGCTCGAGCGCCTGCCACGCGTCCGCCGCACCGTTGCCGTACACCTTGCGCAGCCACAGCAGCAGTCCGAGACCCGGGGTGCTGGTGCGCGGGTCCTGCACGAGGATCTTCTGGGACTCCGGCGCTTTCATCAACGCATCGAGGCCCGTGGGCGGGTTTTCCAGGTTTTCCCGGTTGTAGACAAAGGCGAACCAGCCGTAGTCGAAGGGCACGAAAGTCGGGTCCTCCCACGCTACCGGCAGCCGGAGATGGGAGAGATCCACTCCGTGCGGTGCGAGCAGGCCGGTCGCCTCCGCCTCCGCGGTCAGGTTGGTGTCGAGGCCGAGCACGATGTCGGCCTTGGAGCGCTCGCCCTCCAGGCGTAGCCTGGTCAACAGCGAGACGCCGTCGTCGAGGCCGACGAACTCCATGTCGCAGCCGCATTCCGCCTCGAAGGACTGCTCGATGGCCGGCCCCGGCCCCCAGTCCGCGGTGAACGAGCTGTAGGTATAGACGGTGAGCGCCGCTGCCTCGATTGCGAACGCCGAGATCGCGCCGAGCGCGAGCGCCTTGCTGGTGATTCCCACGATTCTCCTCCTCTTGGCCTTGGGGTTTACCGGCCGGGGGATTCGCGGGGTCACTCTCTATCCCTCCGCCGGCATTACCCGGATCAGGTTCATCGGGTTGGGGCCTCCTGGCCCCTCTCAGCCGGCGTACCGGCACCCCGTCGAGTAGCGAGAATCAGTGTAGTGGAACGCGGCGCAAAGGCAAGCCCGGCCCTTCTCCGCCAGCGATTCTCATTTTGGCTTCCGAGGGTCGCCGCACGGGGCGGCGCGAACGGTTTCCGGGCGTTGCACACGGACGGTTGCCGGCGGCTGCCTCTGCATGAGGCCCGTCCGGGGATCAAAATGAGAATTGCTGCTTCTCCGCCCCGCCTCTTCGGGAGACATCGGGCGGGAGTTTTCGAGGAACCCCGGAACGTAATCCCGCCTGGCGGGAACTCGGGCTCAGGAAGCCGCCGCCTCCAGGGGCAACGCATCGTGCAGGCGCGCACGCATCGCGGCGAGATCCTCGTAGCGGGTCTGGTCGAGACTGAGCGGCGTGACGGTCACGTAGCCACGAAGCGCAAGATCGAGATCGCAGTCCGGCTCGTTCGGCTCATCTTCCCGGATCGTGTAGACGTGGAAAACCCGCCGGCCCCGGTGGGAGGGCTTCTCTTCGATCGACATGGGACCCTCGCGCCAGCCGCTGTGCGTCACCTGGACTCCCGCGGCCACCTCGCCGTTCGCAAGCGCGGGGAAGTTCACATTGAGCACGCGGCGCGGCGCACACAAAGCGTCGAAAAGGTGGTGCAGCAGGTGCTCGGTCAGGCTCGCCGCGCAAGTCCAGCGATCGGGTCCGCTTCCCCCGGCATGTCTCTGGCTGAAGGCGATGGCGGGCACGCCCCGCTCCGCCGCTTCGAAGCAGGCGCCGACGGTGCCGGAGCTGCCGATGTCGTTCGCGAGGTTCGAGCCGGCGTTTATCCCGCTGAGCACGAGGTCGACGCCACGCCCGTCGAGCAGACCGCTCAAGGCGATCAGCACGCAGTCGGCGGGAGTGCCGTGAACCGCGAAACGCTTCTCTCCGCGTGCCTCCACCTGCACGTCCTGCCTCCAGCTCAGCGCACGCCCGCGCCCGCTCTGGTTCGCGGCCGGCGCGACCACCCACACGTCATCGCAGCACCGCCGCGCGGCGTGTTCCAGTATCGACAGTCCGTGGGCGTCGATTCCGTCGTCGTTGACGACGACTATCCGGCGTTCTCGAATACTCATTGCGCGCTCAGCATCCCCGACCCGACCGGGAGCGGACTCTACACGCAAAGTCTGTCAGGATCTCTTGGCGAGACCACCATTCGGAGCATGAGCGCGAATGACGGCGTTCCCGGTCGGACGGGGATTCATCGGCCGGACGGCGCTCGTCCTGAACGCCGAAGGTCGAGCAGCATGAAGTTCGAGTCAGCCCCGGCCAGCGTCTTCGAACTCTTCGAACGGAGCGCCGAGCGCAACCCCGAGCGCCCCATGTTCTGCGCACCGCGGCGCGCGGAACGCGACTACCATCCCGACGGCGTCGAGCTCAGCTACGAGCACGTGCATGCCGTCGCCTCCGGCCTGCGGGAACGCTACGCGGATGCGGGATACCGCCACGGCCACCGGGTCGCGTTGCTCCTCGAACAGCGGCCCGATTTCTTCTTCCACTACCTCGCCCTCAACGCGCTCGGGTGCGGCATCGTGCCGGTCAATCCGGACTACCGCCACGACGAGCTGCGTTACCTGCTTTCCCACTCCGAGGCGGATCTCGCGGTGGTGCTCGAATCGCGCCTGCCGGACCTCGAACGCGCCGCAGTCGAGCGGGAGAGGCCCCTGCCGGTGGTTCCGCTCGAGGACTTTCCCGCCGAGCTGCCGGCGCCCGCAGGGAAGGGGGTCGGCGGCAGTCCGGGACCGGACTCCGAGTGCAGCCTGCTCTACACCTCCGGCACCACCGGCCGGCCCAAGGGCTGCATCCTCAGCAACGCCTATTACCTCAGCGCCGGGGACTGGTACTGCCGGCTGGGCGGGCGGGCGGAGCTCACGGAAGGAGACCGGATTCTCAATCCGCTGCCGCTCTTCCACATGAACGCACAGGCGGTCACCGCGACCGCGGCGATGCAGCTCGGCGGCTGCCTCATCGCGCCCGACCGCTTCCATCCCCGCACCTGGTGGCGAGACCTCGTCGAGACCCGGGCCACCGTGGCGCACTATCTCGGCGTCATCCCTCCCCTGCTCATGAACCAGCCTGAAGTCCCCGAAGAGCGCGCCCATCGGGTGCGCTTCGGACTCGGAGCCGGGGTGGACCCGGAGCTCCACGCCACCTTCGAGGCCCGCTTCGGCTTTCCTCTCGTCGAGGTCTGGGGCATGACCGAGACCGGACGCATCTACGCCGACTGCCACGAACCCCGCCAAGTCCATACCCGGGCCTTCGGCCGGCCGCTCCCGGGCTTCGAAGCGCGGGTGGTCGACGACAAGGGCCGGGAAGTCCCGGCGCTCGAAGAAGGCGAGCTGATGGTCCGGCACCGCGCCGAGGATCCGCGCCGGCACTTCTTCTCGGGGTATCTCAAGAACCCGGAGGCGACCGAGGAAGCGTGGCACGGCGGCTGGTTCCATACCGGAGACACCGTGCGCCAGGGCGAAGACGGGATGCTCTACTTCGTCGACCGCAAGAAGAACATCATCCGCCGTTCGGGCGAGAACATCGCGGCCTCCGAGGTCGAGGCATGCCTGCAGGCCCACCGTGACGTCGCCCAGGCCGCAGTCGTGCCGGTCCCCGACGAGCTGCGCGAGGAAGAGGTGCTGGCCTGCGTGGTCCTCATGCCGGATTGTCCCGCGGATCGCGACCGCGCCCGTATCCTCTTCGACTGGTGTTTCGAGCGTCTCGCCTACTTCAAGGCTCCCGGATGGCTCCTCTTCGTGGACGCCCTCCCGACCACCGGCACCCAAAAGGTACAGAAGCATCAGCTCTTTGCCGCGGATGAAGACCCGCGCGAGCGGGCAGGGATCCACGACCTGCGCCGCGAAAAAAAGCGTGACCGGACGCCGGCGCTGTCCGATCGGGAAACGTGAGCGAGGGTTGAGGGCGGTGCGCTTTACAGTCCTCCCGGACCGGGATGCACTGGATCGCCGGGCGGCGGCGCTCGTCTGGGAGGCGGCCGAAGCCAGGCCCGGCCTGCTCATCTGCCTCGCGAGCGGAGAAACGCCAACCGGAGTCTACGCACGCCTCGCCGCGGCGCCGACACGGCTCGACCGCGCGCGCTTCATCCAGCTCGACGAATGGGCCGGCCTCGGCGCCGGCGACCCGGCGAGCTGTGCCGCCCACCTGCAGCGCTCGCTCGCCGGGCCGCTCGGAGTGCCGCCGGAACGCTGGATCGGCCTTTGCGGAGACGCGCCGGACGCGGCCGCCGAGTGCCGGCGGGTAGCCGCAGCCCTGGCAGAGGCCGGTCCGATCGATCTCTGTATCCTCGGTCTCGGTCGGAACGGCCACCTCGCCCTGAACGAGCCCTCGGACAGCTTCGATCCCTTCTGTCACGTCGCCACCCTCACCGCGCAATCCCGCGCGCATCCGATGCTGGCCGGGACCACCGTGCCGGTCTGCCGGGGCTTGACCCTTGGCCTCGGCGACATTCTCCGTGCGCGACGCATCCTGCTCCTGGTCTCCGGCTCCGCCAAGCGAGCGCCGCTCGCGCGCCTTGTGGCCCGCCGGGTGACACCGGAGCTGCCGGCTTCGTTCCTGTGGCTCCATGGGGATACCACCTGCCTCTGCGACCAGGCAGCCGCGGCGAAGAGCGGGCTCGACGGCCGGCCATGAGCGGCTACGCCCTCGGTGTCGACATCGGCGGGACCAAGATTGCGGTCGGCGCCATCGACGCGAACGGTGCGGTGCGGGCACGGAGGACCATCCCGACTGAAGTGAAAGCGGGTTTCTCAGCGGGGTTGGCGCGCCTGGCAGGGGCCATCGACGAAACCTTGGCGGAGGTCAGCGCTGCCTCGGGGACGCTCGTCGGCATCGGCATCGGCTGCGCCGGACCGGTCGACCCGGAAAACGGGCGGATCGAGAACGACTACACCCTCCCCGGCTGGGAAGGGAACGATATCGTCACGCCGCTCGCTTCCCGCTACGACACGCCCGTGCGGATTGCCAACGATGCCGACGCGGCGCTCCTGGGCGAAGCGCTCGCCGGAGCCGCCCGCGGCGCCCGCATCGTGGTCATGCTCACTATCGGCACCGGCGTCGGCGGTGCGGCCTTGATCGATGGGAAGCTCCTGCGCGGTGCGGCCGGCGCCCATCCCGAAATCGGCCACATGCCCGTCGATCCCGCCGGCCCCGACTGCTACTGCGGCAATCGCGGCTGCCTGGAAGTGCTCACCGCGGGGCCGGCGCTCGCGCGCGCCGGCGCGCAATTCGGCTACCCGGACGCCGAATCCGTCTTCGCCGCCGCCGAAGCCGGCGCGGCCCCGGCCCGAGCCATCCTCGCCCGGAGCGCGGCCGCGGTCGAGACCGCGACCTCGAGCCTCATCCACACCTTCGCGCCGGAGGTGATCATCTTCGGCGGGGGCATCGGTGAGCGGCACTACCCGCTCTATCGCGACGCCGCCGAGCGCGCCATCGCGCGCTCGAAGTTCGCGCCCGATGGTGCCGTCCACGTGGTAAAAGCAGCGCTCGGTAACGACGCGGGAATGGTCGGCGCCGCCGCGCTCCTGCTCGAGCGCGGTTGAAGGTTCGTGCTCGGCCACGGCGCCTGTGGTCAGGGATTGACGGGCGCACGAAGCTATTGTCGACTTCGGGTTTGTCCCAGCAGATTCCGGCAGTGCCGTGCCGTCTCGGTGTTACGGGCCGCTTCCCTCGATGCAGACGCTTCGAGCCTTCGAGAGCGCCGGACGGCTGCAAAGCTTCAGCCGTGCCGCCGCCGAGCTCGACACCACGCGCTCGGCCGTCAGCCGCGCCATCGCCGACCTCGAGCGCCGGATCGCGGTCCGACTCTTCGACCGCCGTCAACGCAGCGTAGACCTCACCGAGGCGGGAGAGCTGTACCACCGGGCCGTCAGCGACGGCCTCGCCCGCATTGCCCGCGCGACCTCGGCCGCCGCGATTGCCGCGCGCGATAACCGGATCGTCATCGCCTGCGGGCGCGCCACCTCGGAGCTGTTCCTGATGCCACGGATCGAGGCTCTGCGCCGGGAGCTCGGCGACGACGCGATCCTTCGCGTCCTTCGATGCGAGAACAACTTTCTCGCTCGTCCCGAGCTGATCGACATCGACAACATCGACCTCCTGGTGAGCTACCACGGCGCCACCGACGTGCCGGCCAACCGGGTGGTGACCTTCCACGAAGCGATAGCGCCGGTGTGCTCCCCCGAGTTCGCGGCGACCCATGCCGACATCCTGGGCCGGCCGGTCACGCAATGGGGATCACTGCCGTTTCTCAACTTCGCGCGGCCGACCCGGGGATGGGCCACCTGGGACAACTGGTTCGAGGCAGTCGGGCGCCCCGTCCCCATGCCGCGCTTCCGGAACTTCGATGACTACGTCTACATGCTCGACGCGGCCGCCGCGGGCCAGGGCCTTGCGCTCGGCTGGCGCAACTTCATGGACCGATTCTTCAGCGCCGGCTCGCTGCTCGCGGTAGGGGATGGGTTCGTGGAATTCGACCGACCCCTCGTCGCACGGCTCACCGAGCGGGGCCTGGGACGCCCTCTCGCTCTGCGCTGCTTCGCTGTCCTCGCCTCCCTGGCGCGATGACGGGAGCGATCCTGGCGCACCGGCCCCGTGACCGGCCCGGCGTGAACCGGGCGCTGCCCGCGGTGCGGATCCGGCTGCTCTGAGTGTTCCGAAGCACGGGGCGCCGATGAACGCAGGGCGCAGCGTCCCGTATCAGCCGTCCTTCCGGGGACCGGTCCGCGTCGCGGCGTCGCCGATCGTGCCGAGGAGGCCAAGGCAAAGCCGGGCAAGCCGGCGCCGCCGGCCCCGCTCGGTGAGCCTCGCGAAGTGAGGCCGGTCGAACTCCTCGAAGCGGTCCACGACCGCGATCAGCGAGCCGGCGTCGAAGAAGCGGTCCATGAAGTTGCGCCAGCCGAGCGCAAGCCCCTGCCCCGCGACCGCCGCGTCGACCATGTAAACGTAGTCGTCGAAGTTCCGATAATGGGGCATGGGGTCCGGACGCCCCGCGGCTTCGAACCAGTCGTCCCACGTCACCCACCCGCGGGCCGCACGCGCGTAGTTCAGAAACGGCAACGACCCCCACCGCGCGACGGGTAGGCGCAACGTGGCGGCATGGGTCGCCGCGAACTCGGGCGAGCACACCGGCGCGACCGCCTCTTCGAATACCACGACCTCATCGTCCGGCGCGCCGCCGGCACGGTAGCTCATCACGATGTCCGCGTCCGTCTCGCTCAAGCTGTCCAGCATGTCGTAGTCGCAACCGAGGACGCGGATGATCGCGCCCTCTCCCAGCCCCCGGCGCAGGGTCTCGAAGCGCGGCATCAGGAGCATATCCACGGTGGCCGGACTGCAGGCGATGACGACCCGGTCATCGTCCACCGCGGCCGCGGCGACGGCGGCCGCCCCGGCTATGCGGCCGAGGCTGTCGGCGACGGTCTGATGGTAGGCCGCTCCCACCTCGGTCAGGGTCACGCCGCGGTGATGGCGCTCGAAGAGCCGGACCGCCAACCGGCGCTCGAGGTCGGCGACGGCGCGGCTGATCGCCGACTGCGTGGTATGGAGGTCCTCGGCCGCGCGGCTGAAGCTGTGCAAGCGTCCGGCGCTCTCGAATGCGCAAAGCGTCCGCATCGAGGGAAGCGGGCCACGGGATGAGGCAAGCACGGCTCGATCAGAAGTGCCCAGGGACTGCGGCGAAGTTCACAAGAGCCTGGCGTGCCGGTCAATCCCGAACCCGCACGGGCGGTGCTCCGCCACGATCGATCCAAGACGTCTCATTCGCGGAACCCTTCACCACTCTGAAGCGCCTGATATCCCTCGTCATCCAAGAGGTTCAGCCGGCGTGCAAGGGTGGGTATGGATATAGCGATTCCGCTAACAATGCTGGTCGAATTCTTCATTTCACATGCCCATGCGGCCCCAGTAGATTGCAGTCACCAATCGATTGCGGAACCGAGGCCGCCAGCGGGTTCGAAGAATGTGCGATTCGTCGATGGGTCACGGCGACTCTCCCGGCGTGCACCGCGCACGCCCTTACTTGAACTCGCACCGCATCGTTCCAGTCGGCGAAAGCCTGGAAGCGACGCGACGAGACGCCGTTGGCAACACGGGGGAAATTGTGGAAAGACCTATTGGAATCCTGGTCACCGACCCTGCGACGAGCGAGGCGGTTCTGTTGCATGCGGATTGCCAGTTTCAACACCCCATGCTCGCACTTGGTGCGGACATCAGGATCGTCAATCCTCCAAGGCAGCTCGACGGCGTTGTCGCCTACTGCGCGGTATGCAGAGAACCGCTGAAGATGGAACAAATCGAGTAGCCCCCATCCGCCGCTTTACTGAAATCTACCACCTCTCGCCATACCCGCTCCGAGGCTCTCCACGACTCTTGCCGCCGAGCTTTCACCGGGTCCTGCGCAAGGTGGGCGCAACGCGCGCTCGTCTGAACTTTCGGTGGCCGGGCAGCGACAGGCTCTCGCCCCATGCCGGTGCCCGCGAGACGAAGGCTAAGGGGCACGCCGTTCCCGGGTGGTGTACCCTGCGGGGAGGCTCGCTTCAGCCGCTGCAATCCGGGGAGGAAGGTCATGGCGGACACGCGTATCGGCATCATCTATCCGGGTGACGGCGCCCTGGACCGGGAGCTCTGGGACTACGCTCCGGAAGGGGTTTCGCTGCACTTCACTCGACAGCCCCTGCATGACGGGCCGGTGGGGTTGCCGGCGATGGCCGGCCTCATCGACGACGGCTCGCTCGAACCCTGCGCGGACAGTCTGCGCATCATCCGCCCCGCGGTGGTGACCTTCGCCTGCACCTCCGCGAGCTTCATCCGAGGACTCGCGGGCGAGCGTGCAATCTGCGAGCGGATCGAAGCCGTCAGCGGTTCGCGGGGCGGCACCACCTCGGGAGGCATCCTCGCCGCCTGCCGCGCGCTCGGGCTCCGCCGGGTCGCGGTCGCCGCTCCCTATGTCGAAGAGGTGAGCCTCAAGCTCGGCGAGTTTCTCGAGGAAGGCGGGATCGGCGTGACCCGGGTACGGCACATGGGTCTCGAGGGAGGCATCGCGGACGTGCCGCCCGAAGAGGTCGTGCGGGTGGGCGTCGAGACCGACAGCGCGGAAGCGGAGGGGCTCGTGATCTCGTGCACGAACCTCGTCACCTACGAGGCGATCCCGGAGCTCGAGCAGCGCCTGGGCAAGCCGGTGGTGAGCGCGAACCAGGCCACCATCTGGCATGCCTGCGTTCTCGCCGGAGTCGCCTGGCCGCCGGGATTCGGCATCGGCCGCCTGTGGGCGACGAGCCTCCAGGCCGCCGCGTAGGCGTACCCCGGAGGGACTCCACCCTCAACGCCACTGGAGCGCCGTCGCGCCCGTGCGGTTCCGTCCCTCCAGATGGAATCGTGAGGGGATCCAAGATTTGCGCCGCGAGAAGCGGCGCAACCGGAGGTCGGCCTGATCCGCGCCGGCCCTCTTCCCTCTCAGAACTGCATGTTGAGGCTGAGGAAGAAGGTGCGTCCCCAGCCCGCTTCCGTGGGTCCGTCCACGCTGCTTGGATTGGCGGTGTTCACGGAGAGGCCGGCATCGGTGATGTTGAATACGCCTCCGGTGACCCGCCCGCCCTTCACTCCCAGCGGACTGGCCCAGTCGAGCACCACGTCGTGACCGGTCCAGGCCTTGAAGGTTCCGGTTCCCGTAGTGTTCTCGAAGCTCGAGCGGTAGCTGGTGGTCCACACCGCGCTCAGGTTTCCACGCCGCGCCAGGACGCCGAGGCGGACCATGTTCCGGGGAATGGCGTAGTTTTCCTCCTCGCCCGCGATGCGCAACTCGGCGCTGGTGACGCGCCGCCAGGCCCCACGCGCACCGAGGACTCCCCAGGACGTCCTGAAACCTCCGCCGAGGCGGGTGTTGATGCCCGAGAGATCGCTGTCGACGACGTTGGCGAAGCTGTTGTGGATGGTGATGTCGCCCGCAGCGCGCTCGATGCAGTCCATCGTGACGCCTTCCTCGCATACCTCCAGGTTTTGCATAGCCCAATCGGCGGTGTAGCGCCCCGTCCCTCCGGAGAGCGAGTATCGATACCATTCCACGTCCACGAAGAAGGGGCCTCGGCGGGCCTCGGCGCCGACAGTCAGCCTATCGACCTCCGAAGGACTGAGATCCGGGTTGCGGGTGGTCACGCGTGTCACCTGCCGGGGGTTCTGCTCCGTGCAGGAGCGAGGCGGAGGCCCACCCCCCGGGTCGCAGTCGATGTAGGGATGATCCTGGTAGGCGAAGGCGTTGAGAGCCAGGAACGAAGGCGCCCGCTCTCCCGCGCTGAAGGAGCTGCGCAGCGTGATGAGGTCGCTCGCCCGGTAGTCGGCTCCGAGGCGCCAGGACGACATTCCGCCCACGTCGTCGTACTCGTCCCCGCGACCCGCAACCCGGAGGTTCAGGCGCTCGGCCAGCGGCAGTGACATCTCCGCAAAGGCCGCCGCCGTGTCGCGCTCGCCCTTGTAACTGAACCCGCCGGAACCGAGCACCTCGGACACGTCGAAGGCCATGCCGTCGTTGCTTCGATAGACCGTGATGTCCTGCGCTTCCGCGCGCCCGATTTCGACACCTGCGGTCCATGCCGTATTGCGGCCGCCGATCGCGAACCCGGACCCCTCCAGGGCCAGCCGCGCTCCCTGGTACTCGGATTCGTAAGGGTTCTCCAGCCGCAGGCTGCTGCGCTCGATGGCCTCCTGGTGCTCCGGCGCTTTAGAGAAAGGATTGGCGAGGTCGTAGTTGCCGGCCCAGATCTCCGACGCTATCCGGCCTTCGTGCACGAAGGTCTCGCCGCCGAGGTATCCGTCGAACCCGTAGGCGCTGATGCGCACATCGTATCCGAGCCCCTCCGCGATCCGCCCCTCGAGGCTGATGGAAACGTCGTACTCCTCGGTATCCGCCCACCAGTCCCGATTGCCGTGCTGGACGAACCGGTGATACCCGACAAACAGGTCGTTCTCGTCCGCCCGAAAGCCCGAGTCGGCGGCCGCCTCGTTGATCTCCTCCAGCAAGGCCTCGTTCGATCTGAAGACGAAATCGCCGACCGACGGCGCGTAGCGGTACGCCCAATCTTGCTGCGAGACAATGGCGTCGAGGTGGAGCTCGGCCTCTTCGGTGAGCGGGTGATCGAAGTTCAGCACCGCAGTCTTCCGCCGGTCGCTGGCGGTGTTCCACATGATGGCCCCGTAGGCGAATCCGCAGCCCTGGTCTCCCGGGGGAACGGGGGGGCCGGGCGGGTTGCTGAGCGGGCCGGTGTAGCCATCCGCCGGATCGCAGTCGCCCAGCGCGACCGATCTTATGCCGGTAATGTCGTATCCTGGTTCTCCGTCGGGAGCGGTAGTTTCCTCGATCTGGATGACCCAGACCGTATTGCCGCCGACGCTGATGTTCTGTGCTTCGTTAAACGCGCCGCCTTCCCGCCAGGCGGAGCGGCTGTAGTCCCGGCTCTGTGCGGTGATCTCCTGGCGGTCGAGGACGTCCACACCGACGCTCAGGCGTCCCCTCTCGCCGACCGCCCCGCCCCAGAAGACGCTGCCCTGCCAGCCGTCGCCGCCGTCCCGGCTCGGCAGGCGCGTGAGCGCGCGCGCCTCGAAGCCGTCCAGATCGCTGCGCAGCACGACATTGAGCGCGCCGCGCACTGCGCTGCCGCCGAGGGTTCCCAGGCTGTCGCCGCTCAGGACCTCGATGCGCTCGATGGCCGAGAGGGGCAGGGTGTCCAGACCGCCGGCGGTGGTGGCGTAGGGTCGGCCGTTGACCAGGACGAGCAGCGACTGCCCACCGGTGAGGAAGTAGCGCACGATGCCGGTGTCCAGCAGCTCCCCGAGAGTCTGGGCGCCGGAACGCACCATGAAGTCCCGCTCGTACTTGGCAATGACCCGCGGGGCGGGCGCGAGGGAGCCGGCATGGACCGCATTCGCCACCAGGGCGGCGATAACGGCAAGCGAAGCCAAAAGGGTCTTCATTGGAACTCTCCTCAAGTTTCAGCCGAAACAGGCGAGTGCTTCAATCTTCTGTCGCGAGACTCCCGATACACCGAAAAGCGTCAGTTTCAATCAGAACGGGCAAGGCATGGAGTTGCGCCCGTTCGCTCGACATCGCCGGTTCGTGAATGCAAGCCCCGCCAGATGCATGACACGCTCCAGGACAATGGTACGTTGAATGCGTTTAAACGTGGAGTGCCCATCCAGCGCGCTCGAACGGACCACGACTCCCGCAGATACCGGGCCCAGGCCGATCAAATGCACCCTGCCCTTCTTGCCCGTGATCGCGCTCGGCGAACCCATTCGGGTAGCGCCCCGAAGGCGAGTGGTGGTGACCTTCGCCTGCACGTCGGCCGGCTTCATCCCCCGGAAGGGCTCATTCTCTTCGCAACCCTGAACGCCACTCGAGCGCCACCGCGCTCGCTCGGAATCAGGAAGCGACGGCGAGTGGCGGCGCACCCATGCGCCGGCGGCGAGAAACCAGGGAAAACACGACCATCAGGTTGAGAGCGTTGAAGGCGGCGCCGGTGAGGAATGCCGGCGAATAGGTGCCGGTGAGGTCGAAGAGATATCCGCCCAGGCCGCCGCCCAGCGCCATGCCGATCGCGCCGAAGAGCAGGACCAGTCCGAGGCGGCGACCGGATTCCGCGGCCGGCAGGTGCTCGCGCACGATCACCGGATAGCACATGGCGATGCCGCCGTACCCCGCCCCGAACAGCACCGAGACCAGGTAGAGGGCGAAGAGCGTATCCACCAGCGCGTAGAGGAGCAGCGCCACCGCCTGAATGCCCGAGAACACGAGCAGGGCGGTGAGGCCGCCGATTCGGTCCACCACGAGAGCCCCGCCGGCGAGCCGCACCAGAGTCGCCGCGAACAGGGCAACCGCGAGCATTTCGGCCGCACGCACGGTCGGATGACCCAGGTCGCTGGCGTGTGAGACGAGGTGCCCGAGCGGAATCGACATGGGCACACAGCACGCGAGCATGGCGAGGCAGAGCGCGGCCTGCAGCCTGGAGTTCGAGATGCCGAGACGCGGTACCCGGGTCTTCGACGTCGCGCCCGTGCGCTCCCGCCCCTCCGGATGGACGGGCCGACCCGGCAATCGCCGCCACAGCAGCGCGGTGAGCGGCAACGCGGTGAACAGCACGAAGGCCCCGAACCACAGGTAGGTCGTCCGCCAGCTCGCGGCCTCGTTGAAGTAGCGAAAGACCGGGGGCCAGACGGTTCCGGCGATCCCCTGGCCGGCGGCAAGCAGACCGACCGCGAATCCCCGCCGGTGCTCGAACCAGCGCATCACGTTGACCACGAGCGGACCGATTACCGCGGCCTGTCCGAGCAAACCCATCATGACGCCATAGATGGCGTAGAGCTGCCACTGCGCATCGAACAAGCTGGCGAGCAGGGCGCCGACCCCGATCATCGACATCCCGAGCCCGGTCACCGGCCCCGCCCCGGAACGGTCGAACCAGTAGCCCATCACGATTCCGCCGACCCCGGTACCCAGAAAGAGGCAGGAAATGGCGAGGGAGGGCGCGCTACGCGTCCAGCCGAAGTCGAGCGCAATCTGCTTGAGCCCCACCACGAGCACGAACAAGCTGCCGTTCGCACACAGGACGAGGAAAATCGACACGAACAACACCACGAAGCGAAAGCTCGGCGCGGTGCTCGGGACTTTCTTCGGCGGGAGGGCGTCGGGCACGTCGATTCGCAAGACAGCGGTCGTGCATCCTACACTTCGACGCGCGACTTCGGCGCCGACAATTCAAGGTTCACTGAGGTAGTCCTGGCCGCATTCCTGTAGGGACGCTTCGGGGCACGGCCCCGCCAGTACGGGTCAGCGATGGAAGCCACGGCAGAAAGGCGCAAGCGCGTCGTCGTCATCGGCGCCGGCATCGTCGGCGTCTGCGTCGCCCTCAGTCTGCGGCGCGAAGGTTTCTCGGTCACCCTCGTCGATCGCCAGGATCCCGGGGAAGGCACGTCGTTCGGCAACGCCGCCGTGATTTCGCCGGACATCGTCGTGCCGATGACGGCTCCCGGCATCGCCCGGCAGGTCCCGGGCATGCTGCTCGATCCGCTCGGACCCCTGCGAATCCGGTGGCGCCACCTGCCGAGGCTCGCGCCGTACCTGGTGCGGGTCCTCGCGGCCAGTCGCATGTCTCGCATCGAGGCGACGTCCGAGGCCATGGCCGCCCTGGCCAGGGGAGCGGTCGATGCATACGCACCGCTTGCCGGGATGGCGGATGCCGAAGACATGATCCGGCGCACCGGACGCCTCAACCTGTACGAGAGCGAAGAGGAGTTCCGGGCCAGCGAGTGGAAGATCGAGCTCGAGCGGCGCCGGGGACTTCGCCTCGAGGTGCTGGATGCGCCCGAGCTGCGCCAACTCGAGCCGAGTCTCGCTCCAATCTTTCCGCGTGCGGTGTTCTATCCGGACACTGCGCACTCCGTGAACAACTTCCGCTTCGTCCAGGTGCTGGCCGACGCATTGCAACGCCACGGCGGGCGCAGCCTGCGCGCCGAGGTGCGTGGTTTCGATGTGGCCGCGAATGGTGAGGTTGCCGCGGTCCACACCGACGCCGGCCGAGAGCCCTGCGATGCGGTGGTGGTCGCGGCCGGGGCGTGGTCCAGGCCCCTCGCCCGTCGACTCGGCGCCGACCCGCCGCTCGAGACCGAGCGCGGCTACCACCTCACGATCGGCGATCCCGGGGTCATGCCGCGCATACCCTTCGGCTCCAATCGGCGCGGATTCGCATGTACTCCTCTGGAGAACGGCCTGCGCATTGCCGGCACCGTCGAGCTGGCCGACCTCGAGGCGGCTCCGGACTGGCGTCGCGCCGACGTGCTGATGACCCACATCAGGCGCCTGCTGCCCGGCGTGCAGGACCGGGAGACCACCCGCTGGATGGGTCACCGCCCCGGCCTGCCGGACACGGTACCGGTGATATCCCCCTCGCCGCGCCACCGTAACGCGTTCTTTGCGTTCGGCCACGGCCACTTCGGGCTCTGCCTCGGCGCGCGCACCGGCCAACTCGTCACCGCGCTGGTCGCAGGAAGCGATCCCGGCATCGATATGACGCCTTACCGCATCGATCGCTTTTAGTACCTTGTCCGTGAAGTCTCACGCAACAGGCAGTTCTTCGGGTCCGATGACGATTGAGGCGCCGCGGCACGGACTGGAGATCGCGGAAAGCGAACGCTTCGCGCGCGACGGCTTCCTGTTCCCGTTCCGTGTGCTGAATCGAGAGGCGGCGGAATCAGCCCGCACGCGCGTCCTATCGCTGCTCGAAGAGCACAGTGGGAACCCGGAGATCGACGACTTCCTCGGCTACAAGGCCAACCTCGCCTTTCGCTGGATCGACGATATCGTGCACGAGCCACGCCTCCTCGACGCGGTCGAGGACCTGCTCGGTCCGGATCTGCTCCTGTGGAGCTGCTCCCTCCTCATCAAGCCGCCCCGCAGCCGCGGCCGCTACACCTGGCACCAGGACGCGACCTACTGGGGCCTGGAGCCGCCCTCGGCGGTGAGCGCGTGGCTCGCGCTCGGCGATGTCGTCCCGGAGAACGGCGGGTTGCGCTGCCTGCCCGGCCTGCATGCCCGGGGCCAGTTGCCGCACGTCAACACATTCGCCGAGGATGTGATGCTACCCCGGGGCCAGGAAATCCGGGACCTCGACGAAGACACGCTGGCTCAAGCGGTGGACATGAGGCTCCAGTCGGGCGAGGCGTCCTTCCACCACGTCTTCACCCCGCACGCTTCCGGACCCAACCGCAGCGACGACTACCGGATCGGCCTCCAGACGGTGTTCATCCCGGCCTCGGTGCGCCACCGGGACGGGCGCGAGTCGGCGATGCTGATGCGGGGACGCGACGACTTCGGGCACTTCGAGAGCGAAGCGCGGCCGCGTGCGGATCTCGATGATGCCGCCCGCGCCGCCCATCGGGCCGCGATGACCCGGATGGGCACCTGGAGGGCGGAGCAGGAGCTGCGCCTCGCGAGAGACGGCGAGCACACTGAGTAGATGCCCGGACCTCGAGCGCCGGGTCCAGGGCCGGATGCGACGGGATCCGAACGCTCGAACATTCCGCTGCATCCAATCGATTCGAAGGGACACGGAAGACCATGGCCCGGGTTCACATCGTCCCCTACCCGGTACTGGCTTCGATGTAGGCGAGCGTTTTCCGCATGGTGTCGAGATTCGCGAGCTCCTCTTCGGGGATCGTGACGCCGAACTCTTCCTCGATCGCCATGATCACTTCGACCGCACTGAGGGAATCATGCCCGAGTTCTTCGAGGGTGGTGTCCAGAGTCACTCTTTCCTCATCGACCTCGAGCTGCTTTGCGACTTTGAGCTGCTTCACGATGATGCTTCGGAGGGTTTGTTCGGCTGCGCTCATGGGAAATTCTCCACTGTGTACGTTCAGGGGCGGGGAAACGCTCCGTCGGGGTCGGCGCCCTATAGCCTCGTGACATCGGGTATCAAGGCGTCAGCGGGAACTGGGGTGTATCTGAACTAGTGTGCATCATGCTTCCGATGGGGATCAATTCTCGTAGAACGCGCAGACAGCGCATCCGATAGCTGATAAACGGACCCGCGCCGCGCGGATATTCATGCTCTGTCAGGGTTGTTTGGTAGTGTCAGAAATTCCGTGTTTGGGCCGCCTTGACCGGGCCCAGTCGTCCCGGCCGTACATTGTCACTGTAGCAGTTCGGTCTTGACCGAGCGCCCCGAGCCCCTTGGAGCTGGTCGTGGTTAGCCGCGCCCATGGGGCACAGAGCGATATCCACGGGCTGTCCACGGGCGCGGGCCCCTCACTGGCCCAAGCGCCGGTGGGCAGGCGGTGGATATCGCGGCGCCCGGTCACGACCCGTCCACCACGAAGCGCTCACCGAAGCGGATCGCGAACTCCGGGCGCACTTGGTGCCAATACAGCGGAGGGGCCCGCCACCCGACCTTCAGGCGGCGCAGCGCCAGGTAGATCAGCTTCGCCGCGGCGCGGTCGTTAGGGAAGTGACCTCGGGTGCGCACCGCCCGGCGCACCGTGCTGTTGAGGCTCTCGATCGCGTTGGTGGTGTAGACCGCACGCCGGATCGGCTGCGAGAAGGCCAGGAACGGCACCACGTGTTCCCAGGCGCTGCGCCAGCTGCGCATGATGGCTGGGTACTTCTGACCCCATGGACCGGCCTCCAGAGCCTCCAGGGCGCCCTGTGCCGCGGCCTCGGTCGGCGCGCGGTAGATGGTCTTGAGCGCCGCGGCCAGTGCCCGGCGCTCCTTGTACGACACGTAGGCCAGCGAGCGCCGGATGAGGTGCACCAGGCAGGTCTGGACCGTGGCCTGGGGAAACACCGCCTCGATCGCCTCGGGAAAGCCCTTCAGCCCGTCGACCACCGCGATCAGGACGTCGCCCACCCCGCGCGTCTTGAGCTCGTTCATCACCGAGAGCCAGAACTTCGCCCCCTCGGTCTGCTCGATCCACAGCCCCAGCACCTCCTTGCGCCCGGCACAACTCACCCCAATCGCCAAGTACACCGCCTTGTTGCGCACCAAGCCTTCGTCGCGGATCTTCACCCGCACCGCGTCGAAGTACACGATGGCGTACACCTCCTCCAAGGGGCGCGACTGCCACTCCGCGACCTCGTCCAACACCGCATCGGTGACCTTGGAGATGAGCTCCGCCGACACCGTCAACCCGTACAGCTCCGCAATGTGAGCGCGGATCTCGCGCGTGGTCATGCCGCGCGCGTACATCGAGATGACCTTGTCGTCGAAGCCCGGTAGCCGCCGGGCGTACTTCTCCACCAGCTGCGGCTCGAAACGGCCCTGGCGGTCACGCGGCACCTCCAAATCGAACGCGCCGTCCTCGGTGAGCACCCGCTTACGGTTGTGTCCGTTGCGGTGATTGCCCGAGGCCTGCTCGGCCTCGTGCCCCAGATGGGCCTCCATCTCCGCATCCAGCGCGCGTTCCGCTACCGCCTTCTTCAAATCGTCAATCAGGCTCCCGTCGCGGAACACCTCCGACGGGTCCTCGCCCGCCAGCAACTCATCCAGCAACGCGTCGCTGATCCGTCGTCCTTCCCGTGTCTGTCTTGCCATGCTCTGTCCTCCTTCCGGAACATCATGCTATGGCCTCAAACACGTAATTCCTGACAGGCTCCGCCAGACTCCACCGCGCCGGCAACGCCACGCTCTGCGTCGAGTCAAGCCGCTTCGCGGCTCCTTCGCTTCGCTACGGCCCTTCGGGTGACACGACGCCGCCCGTGGCGAAGAAGCTCACCATGGCCGTAAGCGAGCTTCCGGCCATGGCTGACCGGCGCACTCACTGTCTCGCCCGGCACCAATGCCGCCGCGAACTCCATCGACCACCATAGGAGAAACCCTATTCCAGACCCCGGCTCCGAGGTCTCGAAAACCGCAAATCTAATTGTCGCCGACGACAATTACACTTGTCGTCAAGCAGTCTCCCGCCGGGTATTGCCCGGGGCATGCCGCCCGATGGCCCATATCGCCCGGCCCAGGGCCGCGTCGATCTCACCCACGGCGGCGATCGCCTCATCTTCCGTCATTGGTCAGTCCTGCCCGCCCGGATGCAACGCTTCGCGAATCGAGCGCAGTTCTCTCGCGTGTTTGTCCATCGCATCGCTCACGGCTCGCAAGCGCCGCGCCAACTCACGACGAGACTGCCTCATGTCCCCGCTATCGTCGCCCTCCCCGAGTTTGCGCACGCGCGCCGCCGTGCCGATGGTCTCGACTTCGCAAGTCAGCAATTCCAGGTACTCGCTCATCGTCTGTCTCCCTCGTTGGTTCATTCACACCCGCAAAGCGGGCACGTTTCCCGATCACTGCCGATCCAGCTACAGCCGCCGCCGGCCCGGCACTTCCAAAGCGGATCCAAGTCCATCTCTCCTTCGCTGCCTCTTCTTCCGGCTCCTTCCGGCTCCCGTCCCGGATTCCCGGGACGCTGTAAAGCCCGGTTTCCGGGACGCTGTAAAGCCGTTACACCGTCCCGGGTTTCCGGGTCACTGTAAATCACGTGATACCGATTCGACTTCCGGCCTTGCCCCCGGCCCCGGCCCTTGCCAGGCACGCGCACCAGCCGGCCACTTCGGCAGAGTGCGGCGATCGTTTCCGCGACCCTGCCGCGGAGCATGCCGCATTCGTCAGCAATGCGATCCAGCGAAGGGCACGCGCCATCCGGCGGTCCGTCGTGGAATGCGATGCACGCAAGCACCCGCGCTTCGCGGTGCGTCAGGTCCCGCATGCCAAGCACCCGCAGCATCCGATCGCCCGGTCGCGTATAATCGTCCAAGGAACGGCCCGCCCTGCCGTTACCGACCCCGAGCCGCCCCGGTCGACCCACCGGGGCGCGCTCATTCTAGGGTCACGCTGCGGCGCGCTCGCGCTCGGCAAGCCACCGCTCGATCACGGCGCGACGCCAACGCGGCGTGTGATGCCCCAGATGGAACGGTGCCGGGATGGAGCCGTCAGCGATGCGGCGATAAACCTGCGTCCGGCTCAGTCGGAGCAGGGCGCACAGATCCGAAACCCGCAGCAGCTCAGGCTGATTCGCCATGGGCAAACCCTCAAAAAAAGAGAGACGGCGCTTGTGCATCGTCTCTCTCCGGTTTGCCGGGACCGCGGGGCGCCCGTCTCGCTGCGCCCGGCGGCTGTACCTTCGGCGTAGTTTGTCCCGTCCCGTCGCGTTGTGCAACCTCTACGTTCGCTTGGCGCGGAGCTGGAGCACCTTGGCCGTTTTTTCGGTGAGGAACTCCGCCCACGTATTCAGCAATTCGCGCCGCTGATCGATCAGATCCGATCGGCGGTAGGCTGCCTCAACCCGGTTGGGGTTCACGTGCGCCAAGCATTCCTCCGCGACCTCGCGCGGGAAGCTCGTGCGCTCGGCCGCGAAATCCCGGAAGGCGGAGCGCTGGCCGTGCGGCGTGCCCGGGATGGCGTTTTCCTTGCACAACTTGCTCAACGTGCTATCGGACATCGGCCGCCCGGACTTCGCGGGGAACACCAGCCCGGAGCCGTCCCGGTACTCGGCCGCTTCGCGGAGCACTCCGATCGCACGCGGCGAGAGCGGGACACGATGCGGCCGGTTCGCTTTCATGCGCTCGGCCGGCACCGTCCACGTCGCCGCGTCCAGGTCAAACTCGCTCCACTTGGCGCCCCGGACTTCGCCGCTACGCGCCGCAGTCAGCGTCAGGAACTCGAAAGCGGCTTTCGCGGCCCACCATGCACCCGTAGCCCGAACGGCTCGCACGGCCGCACCTGCGCACTGGTAGCCCACGGTGCGGAAGTGCTCGCGCTTGCCTTCACTGCGCGGCAGCACGGCGGAGAGCGCCGGCCCGGCCGGATTGTCGGGACGCAGCCCTTGCGCCACCGCCCAATCGAGCACCGCCTTGACCCGCTGGCGCACCCGCTGCGCCGTCTCGCGCTTGGTGTGCCAGATAGGCGCCAGCACCGCGAGAATGTCCGCCGTCGAGATGTCCGCGAGTGCCTGATCCATCAGGGGCGCGGCGTGCTCGGCCAGCGATGCCCGCCATTGCTTTTCGGACTTCGGGTTGCGCCACGTCGGGCGGAGCAGATCGATCTTGGCGTTGAGTCCGTCCGAAAAGGTCACGGCCACCGGCACCACTTCCCGCACCCGCGGATCGCCGCCGTCGCGAGCCGTGCACCAGTTTGAGAATGCCACCTTGCGCGCCGCCGCGAGAGACACCCGCCGGGCGGAACCGAGCCCGATGTCACGCTGCCGGCCGGCGATCATGGTGCGCTGGATCCAGCTACGTCCGCCCGCACCGGTGACTACCAACAGGAGCCCGGTGCCGTTCTTGTCCGCGTACCGGCCCGGCCGTGCTACGGTGTCCACGAATTTCTGAGAGAGCTTGCCTTTCACCGCCCCGTCTCCTTACCCAAAGCATTACCCAAAGCATTACCCAAAACAGGATGCTAAAGGATGGGACAAGAGGATACAAGCAATTCCGGTAAGTGGTTGAAACGAAACAAGGTGCTACGTGGCGGGACACCCTGACGGCGGACTCCCTCTCCGCCATCTGATTCACGTAACAGATTGTTTCCCTTGAAGAATCGAAACGGCAAGTCGGATCGATCCCCACGATTGTCCCACTCTATCACCGCAGTGGGGCTCGCGCTGGCGATGCCTGCGGGCGCGGCCAGTC
>CAYQVB010000088.1:0-38754 GCA_964420925.1 uncultured Ectothiorhodospiraceae bacterium
CATGGAAGCGATCTCCTGGCGGTTGCAGCCGGGGAACCGGAACCCTCGAGTTCCGGCTCCGCACGGCGGAATCGACAGGAGAATGCGTCGCAGAATCAGTCATTTAGCACCGCAGGTGCGCGCATCGGTGTTCGGATAAGGTAGGCAATGGAGCGGCTCCAGAGTCGGCGGCGCATGAGGAATGGCGACACCGCCGAGCATGGAGCTGATTCGGACGGCCCGAGGCCGAGTTTCCGCAATCGCCCCGTGCTCGTTCCGGACCACACGAGCGACGAGTGGCGGAGGGCCATGGAGCTGCCGGGTCGAGCCTATCGAAGAGTCGAACCTACACGAGAGACTCCCGCGTCGATACGTCGCCGGTCGAAGGATCCAGCGTTACGGCCACACGGGCTTGTACAACGGGACGGTCAATCGCCCGTCGCCGGAACACCGGTAGATTCGTTCCCGCGTCCTTCCTCACAGACGGTGCCAGCAGACCGTCCAGATCGGATTTCACCGCCTCGACACCGAGGCCATTGCAGAAACGATAGTCGCTGTCGTGCGTGAGTCGAGGCCATTCCGCCCGCATGGGCCTAAGATCCTTCGTCTGTCCGGAGAAGTCACAAACAAATCGAATGTAGTGAGCGGTTCGCGGACGTGTGGACTTCTTCGGATGCCAATACCTGATTTCGGCTTCCGCCGTGTCGGCTTCGAGTGCGCCGTAGAACACGGAGAACGAACCATCCGAAAAGCGCGTCGAGTGGCCGGCTCTTGCCAGTCTCGGCCTGGGCTTGAAGGGGGCATCCAGAAGAGCTCGCTCCAGGTCTCGCGTCGCAGTGGGTTCCACGAGTTCCATCAGCTCCGCTGCGCTTATTGAATCGTATCCCTCCTCGCCAATAAAGTCTTCAATACTTCGGTGGCTCGCGAGCCGAAAGACTGGAGCCCGAAAGTCGCGGGTTTCGAGCCGAGCGAGCAGACTCACTGGCCCGCCATCGTCTCGACGTACTCTCTGAGCAGCAGCAGATTCTCCATCGAGCCTTCCAGAAGCAGGGCCATGGGTGATTTGTCGTGGAAGAGCGAACGAGGCTCGCGGAGCCACTCGTTCTCCACCTCCCGATCCTGAAACAGTGCGGAGAGGGTCCTTCTGACGTGGAACAGGTGTACGATTCGGTCCTTGGCGTCCCGCCCGGAGAGTGGCACGCGTCCGCTCAGAATACGCTCGACGTGATCTTTCCCGGACTCCTCGAACCCCAGCAATACGGCGGCCTTGTCGGGTTCAAGCTTCCAGGATTCCAAAAGTTTCACGATGAACTGGACCGGCCCCGTCAGTCGGGCTGGTGGCTGTAGCGTCTCCCTGGACCGCCATGGAGTAACAACTCCGGCCCGAACCGATGTTGACAACAACACCTTCCCACTGAACTTGCCAGGCTGCTTCAAGAATGAACCCGTCTTGCCGGCTGAGGATGAGCGGCCAACGATGGCCACCACCCTAGCGGAAGCCTTCATCCTCGAAGACTCCGCAAACGCTTTCAACCGCTTGACTCGGCGTGTTCCGAGAGGAGTTGCGCTTCCAGGTCTGTGCTCCGGGATTCCCGCCGGTGAGTTCGAAAAGTCGGAAACGTATGAAGACCAGACATTGCAAGACCTTGCTCTTGCGGTTCCCGTGTCAAGAAATTCAGAAATCGTCGAAATGGAGTGCATTTCACGCGCTCCATGGGACGAGGTTCGGTGTTTCCTCAGTCGCTGACGAATGTCGTCGCGTTCCCGTATCAGTGCACCGGCGAGTCGAGATCGCGCCGGCCGACGTTCGTGGCGGTCGTAACCGTGCTGCACTTCGAGCATGCCCTCTTATGGAGGGTTCACTGCAAGCTCATACCGAGCTGCGGAAGCAACGTGCGAATCATCTTGTCTACATGCCCTACTTGCGCTTCCAGATCAAGAAACTTGCCTTCTTCTCCGTATAGCGTGTAACAGGACAATACCAGCGAGAACTCATCGGGAAAATCTCCGTAGACATGGAAGAGGGCCGTCCATTGTTCCTCGTCGTTCTCTATCTCGAACTTGACATCATGAAATTGTGAAACATCTCCAAAGCCGGAGAAAATGAATGACTCAGTTCGGGCGACTCGATTCAACAAGTGTCGAGTGGGCTCCACGTTACCGGTGCTCATGCGAAGAGTTACGTCGATGGCAGCGATGTCCATCTCCGATCCCGGTAAGGCCTCGGCGGTCGCTCGGATCGCCGGTCCAATGCACGTCTGGCAGAGGCCCGGCAGGTAATTCCAGTCCGGCAGGTCGTTGAACACCATTCGGAGCTCTTTCGCACTAACCTCGATCGCTGCGTTGCCGCCGAACAGGCTGATCGAAATCCGGCCGTCCGACAGCCGGCTTCCGTCGGACACCTGCACGTCGTCGGCATCAAAGGAATTCAGGGATTCTAATCCCTTGTGGAGCGCTCTCAGCAACTCCGGACGGCGTACAGTCAAGTCGAACGACGGTGCGGTAAAGCTCACCTCGTACTCGAAGTTCATGGACGAAAGGTGCACAGGAACCGTGCCGCCCCTCAACTTCCTGTCTTCGGTCATGACCGACGCCTCAGCGACCCCGTGCGCACATCTTTCAGGAGTACGGCCCGCAAGCATTGTCGACACGCCGTCCAGCTCGTGATGTCGCCGTGACGCGGGGGGCTGGTGACTCCGCCCACGTCACATGCACCGGTCCGGCTGTGTGCACCGTCTTCTTCCATTGCCCATCGTTCGGACATCACGCGACACAATTGTCCACGGGGTCACTCGGGCCTGCAACAAGCGCAGTGGATTCGGTTCGGTTGATGCGCCGCCCTTTACGGGAGGAACGACTCGACCTCGACACGCTTCGAGAGCCGCGCGACCACGGTGCGCCAGCCCTCAAGGGCTGCGAGCCAGGACCAACATGAGCGGCGAGACCAACGGGGGGCGGCCAGTGTCAACTCGAAGTCTGATCGCCGCGCGACCCACGAACCGCCTCCCGCACCGGAGGCGAGAGCAAGCCCAACACCTCCTTGTCCAGGCGCCACAAAGCGCTGAAGAGATTGTAGAGCCAACCCGCCCGGAGACTTGACGGGTAGGCACCTCACCCGCACCGAGTCCTCCGCAGGAGAGCGGGACCACCGGTTAGGGGTC
The DNA here is from genome assembly GCA_964420925.1 of uncultured Ectothiorhodospiraceae bacterium. GTDB lineage: Bacteria > Pseudomonadota > Gammaproteobacteria > HK1 > HK1 > JAJEAD01. The sequence goes on from CAYQVB010000088.1 coordinate 3,141, forward strand.
GAGGTGCGGACCCCGCTGGGAGCTCGGCCGAAGGAGTAACGACCCGCCGCCGACGGGTGGGGCCCGGCGAGGCGGGCGTGCCGGTGGCTAACCCGTGGACGCGAAGGGCTCGGGAGGCGGAGGCAGCACCGCACGAGCCGCGGTGGGTGGAGACGCCCGGCCCGGATGGCGCAGACAGGCCTCGACGACGTGGTCGCCGATCACCTGCGCGAGGCAGCGCTCGCGCAGGTGAGGATGCACCTCGGCGTGGGCACCAATCGGCAAAGCTGGAGCGGAGTCCGTGCGGCACAGCGTCGAAATTCAAGCCGTTCAGGAGCTTCGGCAATGCATTGTTGTAAAACACACGACCGTTCGCGGTTGCCCTGACGGGACGATCCAGCCGCCTTCGAATCAGGGCGCGACACGCACGGTCTTGAGCGCGCTGTAGCCGTCCCGCGGACCGGCCCGCGCCCGGCCCGGATAGACGAAAGCGCTATCGTCCAGAAACCTGCGCAGCACGTTCATGGTCATGCGCTCGACGTTGTTCTCGTAGTCGTTGTGAGACAAGCTGCCGACCCAGGCCATGGATCCGGTCGAGAAGACCGCTCCGCCCGCCGGTGTCTCGAAGAAGACCACATCAGCGTGCACCCGGTCCCGGGCCCACTCGATTGGTCTGGAGGACACCGTCTCCTCGCGGACCATGAGCATGGCCGAGTTGTGATTCTCGGAACGTGCGACCACGAGCGCATGACCGGGGGTGCCGAGATCGTAGCTCGCCGCGTCGATCTCCTCACCGGCCGCACCGCCTCCCAATAGCCCGAAGTCGCCGATTACTTCATCGTCGACGCCGGCGAAAATGAACGCGGCGCGCGCTTCATCGGCGTCCGCGCTCCGACGATACCAAGTGCTGCCGGCAAATCCCTGGGCGATGAAACCTATACCCAGGAGGTGCTGTGGCGCCCGTCCGAGGTCACGCCATATGCCGCCGAGGTCTCCGCTGAACTCGTGGTGGTACTCCCCCACCTCCGAGAACCACACTGCGGAACCGGAGCGGGCGCGGCGCACCTCGACCGCCTCCGGCAGGTCGTGACGCCGGTCCACCCGCCAGTAGAAACCGTTGCCGCCCATGTACATGTAGCGCCCGCCGCCTCCGAGGTACGACTGTACGGCGTCCAGCAATCGTGTCGTGGCGTACTCGGGGTGGTTGCCGCTCATGACCACCCGGTACGGGGACAAGGACCCGACACCTTCCTCGTGCACGAGGTCGTCAGTCAGGATGTCATAGTTGATGCCGCGGTGCTCGAGCCACGCTGTGATCAGAGTGTCCGCGCACAGTCCGAACAGGTTGGATTTCGGCTCGAGATTGATGATCGGTCGAAGCCACGAGGAGAGGTGAATCGGGCTCCCGTCCGAATGATGCTGATAGAGGGAGCGCCCGAGCTCCGGGTACGCCCGGACTTCATCGTAGTAGAAGGGATCCTCCACCAGTTGCGCGTGTGCCTCTTCTCCCCCGGGCGGGAGTTCGCTCGAGTCGAACGACTCGTTCGCATAGGCGAGATAGGTGAAAGTCGGCAGCAACACGGCGAGCTTCGCGCCCGGCTGCCCTTTGGGGGCCGCCACGAAGAACGTGATGTACTCCTCGGCCCCGGTCTCGCTTTGCAGGCGGGCCGCGTAGATACCGCTTCGGAGGTCGGCCGGCACCTCGTAGACAAAGTCGCTTTGCCAGTCGCAGTCGTACAAATCGTCGTCGTGAAAGTGAATGGCGCCGTAGTGCTCGGGGTTTCGCCGCCAGTCGTGACAGGTGCCGTCCCAGTGCACGCCCCGCACCGCGCGCAACGGAAGGTTCACGGTCCTCGCATGAAGCCCGTGGCCCGACCGATCCGTGATGCGGTCTGTGCCGATTCCTGCAGAACAGTCCCACCATCCGACCAGATCCCTGGAGGTGTCGTCCTCTATCCGGGGTCCGGCCGCCGCTTCGACCTGGGCCGGTGACCATGCGGCCTTCGCGAGCCGCATCGAATCCAGGCGGCCATTGAACAGGTGTACTGTCTTTCGCGCTTTGCGGTCCCTCGATTCGCGGCGACTCGCGGCGAAGAGCAGCGGACCGCCTTGCGGGAGCATCGAAGGGTCGATGGGCGCGGTGACGGATTCCGGCTCCGGAGCAGCATCGAAGCCGCAGTCCTCCGCCGGCCGCTGGGCGAGCGTGATCGAGCGCTCCTCGAGGTCGACCGAAGCCGACAGCAGGACCCAACGTCGTGCCAGCAGGGGTCTCGACAGCGCGACGCTCATCGTGTGCCCGGGCCCTTCGCCCGCAACGAAGGCCGGACATCCGTTGGCATCGATGATCAACGCCCAACCGCGCTGCCCCGTATCGTTCCAACGCGAGACGAGGTGCTGCTCGCCCTTGTCCGGCGTGGTCGGGAACACGTAGCTCTGTACGGTGAAGCTCTGCAGAAGGTCCAGCGCTCCGGTTGCGCCGAGAATGGCGCAGGAGCCGATGTTCGTCGCCTGAAAGCGGCCCTCGTAACGACCTGCAAACGGGGCATCGACGACGATCTCTCGATAGTCTCCGGCGCCCGAGACGGCATCGCCGTTTACGATTCGAACCAGGGTGGCGTCGTAGGCGACCTCGTCATGGGCGCTCACCTTGAAGCCGACCGTATCACCGGGACGTACGGTGAGGCGGTCGCAGTATCCGAACAGATTGCGTCGCCTCGTAACCTCCTCCTGCTTCATCGAATCTTCCAATGGGGCCTCGTCAGGCTTCATCACTCAGTCTCCCTGCACGCTGCCCGAGCGGGAGCCAGACGCCGGCGAGACCGCATTGGGCAGGAAGGCCGTGAAGCGACGGAGACCGGCTTTACGGTGCATGCGAGCTGGCGACACACACCGCCTCCGGCGGACACCGATACTCGCACGGCGAGCGGGTCAGCGCTCCCTCGATGCGAAGCCGGGATGGAGAAGTACGGCCTAGTAGTGCGGTGCGTGAACCGCCGCCATCATGATCGAGCGTTCGATCTCCGCGACTGCGCCGCCGACCTCCTGGCCGATGAGATCCATCTTGCGCAGTTGCTCGATACGGGGAGTGGCACGTTCGATCTCACGCTCGGAGAAGATATCGGGCAGGATGCCACAGGCATCGACCAGGCAGATCATGGCGACATCCCGAGGATCGGGGATATCGTCGGAGAGCAGGACACCGGTAACCCGGAGCTTGGCCTCACGCTCGGCGCGCCCGTCGATAATCGGATAGCGGCGGGAACGAAAGACCCACAGGAACTTCTCGTCGCGGACCTCCAGGATTCCGCGCTTCACCAGGCTGTCGAGGGCCATGCTCCGAATCTCATCCGTGTCCTCGCTGCTGAGCTTCTCGATCCAGGCCCTGGTGTCTCTCGTGCTGGTGGAGTTCGAGATTCGCGTCAGGACCCGATCGAGTATCGGATTGCCGGTAGGCGCCTGATCGAGAACGAGGAGCTGCCGTTCGTCGGTATCGATCCGACCGGCAAAAGCCAGATCGAGCAGCGCCGCGCCCGCGAGAACGTACTCCACGGCGCTGGTCCGAGTCGGCAGAAAAGTGCCGTCCTCGTCATCCAGCATCAACAGCAGAATCTCTTCGGCGAATGTCAGCATGACACGGCCTCCCCGGATTCAGGACTCCGCCGCGACAGCGGCATCGCGGGTGTCGTGGTAGTCGAGTATCGACAGGAATCCGCTGATCTCGAAGACAGTCTTGCAGGCGGGCTGCAGAGCGCAGAGAGTCAGCTTCCCGCCCGCCTGCTGGCACTTCCGGGCACTCGCGAGCACCGCGCGCAGGCCGGCGCTGCTGATGTAGCCCATGCGCGCGCAATCGAGCAGCATGCGGACTTCTCCGCTCTCGATAATCTGCGAGATCCGCTTCTCCAGATCCGGCGCCACCAGTCCATCGACGCGCCCGACCGGCGAGACGACACTGAGAGAAGCGATTTTTTCCTCTTCTATTTCCATTGGCATCTGTGCCTTCGGTCGCGGTGCGGGAGAACCAATCCTCCAAGCGTCGTGGAATACTAGTGCACGTCGCAGTTTGCGGACAAGCATCGGAGCGACTCGCCCGGGCTCCTTTCCGCTGGGCCTCGCCTCGACCCCTGGAATCGTATCTGTTTGTTTTGTTTATGTTTATTTCTACTGTACGCAGAATTCCGATGACGATTCACCGCGTCGGCAATGCGCCGAGCCCGCGGGCACGCTCCAAAGTGGAGCAACTCGAGGCCGGACGAACACGCGCATGCCGGGGAAGAGACGCAGATTGCGACGGATTGGCATATCCAAATGCATCAGTCGCGATGGACAATAGCTTGGATTCCCATGTGAGCTCGAAAATTCTGGTGACCCAATTGCCGTTGGCGCCCCACCTGGAAGGCCTTCCTGAAGCAACCGCGAAACGAGCCGTCTACCGAAACCCACGAGAATCGCAATCCGATGGGTGACACTCGAGCCCGCTACCGCGTCGGCGTCGACATCGGCGGGACCTTCACCGACTTCCTGGTCATGGACCGGGAGAGCGGCGCCATCTACCCGCTCAAGACGCCTTCGACGCCGCAGCCCGAGCGCGCCATCGTTGCCGGCCTCAACGAGTACCGCGCGCGCTTCGGGCTCGAGCCGGGCGACATCGAGTACTTCTCGCACGGCACCACGCTGGCGGTGAACACGTTGCTCGAGCACCGGGGGGCGAAGGGCGGCCTGCTCACCACCGCCGGGTTCCGCGACATCCTGGAGCTCCGCCGCCTGCGCCTCGATCAGCCCAACAACCTCTTCGCCCACCGCCCGCACGTACTGATCCCTCGCCGCCGGGTGCGCGAGGTGCGCGAACGCATGCACCACGATGGCCGGATCGCGATTCCGATTGCGCGCGCCGATGTCGAGGCCGGGGCCAGCTCGCTCGTGGAGCAGGGAGTGGAGAGCATCACCGTCGCTTTCCTGCACGCGCATCGCAACGATGCGCACGAACGCCTGGCCAAGGGCTGGATCGAAGCGCTCTTCCCGGCGCTCTACGTGTGCACGTCGGCCGAGATCTGGCCCCAGCAGCGCGAGTTCGAGAGGACGCTGGCCGCAGTGATGAACGCCTACGTAGGCGCGCGGATGAAGACCTACTTCGACACTCTGCACCGCGAGGTCGACGCGCTGGGGGTGACCTGCCGGATCTTCTCCACCAAGTCCAACGGTGGGGTGATGTCGGTCGAGGCGGCGGCGCGACGCCCGGTCGAGACCCTGCTCTCGGGGCCCGCCGCAGGCGTTATCGGCGCTGCCTACGTGGGTCGCCGGATGGGGGTGAATCGGCTCGTCACCCTGGACATGGGAGGGACCAGCGTCGACGTGTCGGTGGTGGACGGCGAGCTCTCCTACTCCACCGAGAACACCATCGGCGACTATCCGGTCATCATGCCCGCGGTGGACATCTCCGCCATCGGGGCGGGCGGAGGCTCCATCGCCTGGACCGACGCCGAAGGCGTGCTCAAAGTGGGCCCGCGCAGTGCCGGCGCAGTGCCGGGACCCGCCTGCTACGGCCGCGGCGGCGAGGACGCCACGCTCACCGATGCCTACCTGCAGGTCGGCATCATCCGCCCCGACGCCTTTCTCGGCGGTGAGATGCCGCTCGCGCCCGAGCGGGCGGATGCCGCGCTCTCCCGCCTGGGAGCCGCCCTCGATCTCGATGCGACGGCGACGGCCGATGCGGTCCTGCAGATCGCGAGCGCCAACATCTACGCGGCGCTCGTGCCGCAGCTCGCCCGGCGCGGCGCGGACGGCGCCGACTTCGCGCTGCTCGCGTACGGCGCCGCCGGGCCCACCCACGCCTTCCTGCTCGCACGGGAGCTCGACTTCCAGCGCGTGATCGTGCCGCCCGCGCCGGGCACCCTGTGCGCGCTGGGCTGCATTGCCGCCGACTTCCGGGCGGACTTCGTGGCGAGTGTCTGGCGGGAGTGCGGCGCCCTCGACGATGGCGAGCTTCGCGCGATCTACGAGCGTCTGGAGGCGGACGCGAGGGGGTGGCTCGCCGAGCAGCGGGTCGATCTCGACGAGGTCTATCTGCTGCGCTCGGGAGACCTGTGCTACTCGGGCCAGTCCTACGAGCTCGGGGTGGCGCTTCCGGTGCAGGAGACGGCCGAGCTCGATACCGCACGCCTCGTCGAGTGGTTCAACGTCGCCTATTACCGCGCCTACGGCTTCGCGGACCGCGATGCGCCGGTGCGCCTCATCGAAGCGAGGATGCAGGTGGTAGGCGTCACGCAGAAGCCGCAGGTGCGCTTCCTCGGTCCCAGCGCGGCGGCGGCCGAGCGCGCGCCCTCCCGCCGGCGCATCGTCGACCAGGGACGAGAGATCGAGGCCGCGGTGCAGGCGCGCTTCACGATGCGCCCGGGCGATCGCCACGAAGGCCCCCTGATCGTCGAGCAGTACGACACCACCGTCTACGTGCCGGAGGGCTTCCAGGTGGAGATCGACCCGCACCTCAACCTGATCGGAACCCGCACGTGAACGGACTCGACTCCGACCCGCATTTCTCGCCATCCTCCTGCCGCGGACGCCGAGACACCCTCGCTACGAAGGCGGCTGAGAAATGAAGACCGGTATCGACAGGGTATCGCTCGAGATCCTCATCAACCGCTTCCAGGCGGTGGTCGACGAGATGGCGCAGGTCATCTACCGCACGGCGCATACCGTCTTCGTGAAGGAGACCCAGGACTACGGCGCGGTGCTCGTGAGCCCGAAGGGCGAGGTGTTCGCGGCGCCGCGCCGCTACGGGGTGCTCATGATGATCGGCATGCCGATGGACGACGCCATCGCACGGATGGGCGACGACGTGCGCGAGGGCGACATCTTCATCTCCAACGATCCCGACAGCACCGGCGGCATGGTCACCCACCTCTCGGACGTGTTCCTGTGGAAGCCGGTGTTCCGGGAAGGGGAGCTCGTGTGCTACCTCTGGAGCTTCATGCACGTCAACGACATCGGCGGACGGGTAACCGGCAGCATCGCGCCCTCGAGCTTCGAGGTGTACCAGGAGGGGATCCGCGTCCCGCCGCAGCGCCTGTACCGGGAAGGCGAGCTCGATCGCACCTTCCTGAATCTCTTTCTCAGCAACACCCGCACCCCCGAACAGAACTGGGGGGACATGAGCGCCTGCCTCGCCGGGCTGGCCACCGCGGAGCGACGGGTGCACGCCCTGCTCGAGCGTTACGGCCGTTCCCGCATCGGAGCGGCGATCGACGCGGTGCTCGACTACGCGGAGACCCAGGCGCGGCGCGTCATCGCCCACGTCCCCGACGGGCGCTACCGCCACTGCGACTACATCGAGGCGGACATGGTCGGACTCGGCCTCGTCCGCATCAACCTCGAAATGCACATCGCCGGCGACGAGATGCTCCTCGACTTCACCGGCACCGCGCCCCAGGTGCGCGCCGCGCTCAACCTTCCGACCCACGGCAAGCACGGCCACTGGATGCTCATCACCGGTCTGGTGAACTGGATCTGCACCCGGGAGCCCGGCATCGCCTACAACGCGGGACTGGTGCGCCCGATGCGGGTGCGCATCCCGAAGGGATCGATCCTCGATCCGGAGCCGGGCGCGGGCTGCGGCACCCGCTACTCGACCTCGCACAAGGTATGCGACGTGAGCATCGGCGCGTTGTCCCAGGCGGTGCCCGACGAGCTGCCCGCGACCGACTCCGGCCAGGGGTCCATCCTGATGGTGGCGGTGCCGGAGTTCGAGACCGGCGGCACCCGGGTCTCGGTGGTGCAGCCGATCGTGGGCGGGTCCGGGGGCCGGCCGCACGAGGACGGCATCGACGGCGCGATGGTGATCACCAACTTCCTCAAGAACGTGCCCACCGAGCTCGTGGAGCAGGACATGCCGGAGATCCTGATCCGGCGCTACGGGCTGCGTGAAGATTCCGGCGGACCGGGGCGGCACCGGGGCGGCACCGGCATCGAGCTCGAGCTCGAGACCCGCTCCCCCTACACCACGGTCACCGCCCGCAACATGGAACGCTATCTCTTCCCGCCGCCCGGGCGCCTCGGGGGATGGCCCGGCACCACCGGCTACACCACCGTCAACCCCGGAAGCGCCGGGGAGCGCGACATCGGCAAGATCGACGTGCTCCACCTCGAGCCGGGGGAACGCCTGCGCATCGGCACCCAGGGCGGCGGCGGCCTCGGCGACCCCCTGGAGCGAGACCCGGAGGCGGTGCGCGAGGACCTGCGCAACGGCATCGTGTCGGCGGAGACGGCCACGAACGCCTACGGCGTGCTCCTCGACGCCGAGGACCGGGTCGACGCCGCCGCCACCGCGGCGAGACGGGCCACGCTTCGGGCCGAACGCGGCTGGACCGAGCCGCCCGCCTTCTCCTTCGGGGAAGCGCGCGAGGCCTACGAGCGGCGCTGGACCGCGTCCCTGCAGAACGCGCTGCAGGCGGCGATCGCCCATCTTCCGGGGCTGCGCCGCCAAGTGATGCACCGGCGCCTCGAGCAGGCGATAGACACGCGCATGGCGGCCGGCCGGTCCGTAGCCCCGCACGACATTCCGGCCATCCTCGCCGCGCTCGAATCGAATCCGGCGGGCGGCGACCTCCCCCCGGCCGACCCCCGATCCCCCGGCCGAGTCAGCGCCGTCGGTGTGAGCGCGGTGAGCCGCACTTACACCCGGGTCGACTGAAGTCGATGAGGTACTGCCTCGCTTGCCCCACGGAGAGAGAGTCGCCGTGGAGGCAGGTGTCTCCCGTTAACTTCCGGCAGTCTTCGTGTAACTCGCGGCGGAATCGCGCAGCCCCTCGACGATTCCGCGAATCTCGCCTTGCTCGCGCTCCACGAGGGCGAGCCTCGCCTCGATCGACGTAAGCCGCATTTCGACGAGGGAAAAGCGCTCCCGCATGTCATCCCGAATGTCGCGCACGTCTTCCCGGATATCACGCATGTCCGACCGGATCTCCCCCATCCCGGTCAACGTGAGCGCAGCCAGCGCCGCGCCGACGAGGAGGATCGACCACAGTTCCGCGGACACTTCCAGGCGCTTGTCACGAGCACCCGGCGCCCGTGCCCTTGCTTCGCTCCCTGTTTCCACTCCTCGCCTCTCGGCCAACCCCGTCCCGCTCGCGATCACCGCGCAGATACCGGCACACGACGAGACGATCATGTGCCCAAGATGGTATCAGGCGCCCGACAGATCCGTCATGACTCGAAGCGTCGAATTTCACCCCGTTTCTTGTAGGCGGCGGTGCAGGACAATCGTCGGCACGGTTCCTGCCTTTTCTGCCGGCGCCACGCTGCGGATCCGGAAAGGGCACGCATCTTTCGAGTACGAAAGGTCACGGTTGGAACCTGCTCGCTCCTATTTCGCGGTCGCTGTGGCGAAGGCAGGGCGCGCCGTCACCCGCTCCCACCATCTCCGGACGTTCGGAGTGAACGTCTCCTCGAGTCCGAGGCGATCCGCGAAGTAGAGCGCATACGCGGTGCACAGATCGGCGGCGGTGAAACGGTCCGCGCAGAGGTACTCGTGCTCCGCGGTGGTCGCCTCCACGCTGCGCAGGCGCCCGAGGTACCAGCGGCGGTAATCCTCCGCCACCTGGGGACTGCGTCGCTCCGGGGCCTCGAGATCGCGATACCGGAATACGAGGGCGAGCGGGAAAGTGAGCGTCGCGTCGGCGCGGTGGAGCCAGTTCAGGTACGCACCGTAATCCGGCTCGCCCGGCGCCACCGCGAGCGGGGTCGGACCGTAGCGCTCCACTAGGTACTGAACGATTGCGCAGGACTCGGTCATCATCACTTCCCCGTCGACCAGGCAGGGCACGGTGCCGAGCGGATTGATCGCCTTGAAGTCCTTGTGGTGCACGCGCGGCGGAAACTTCAGGGTGACGAGCTCGTAGTCGAGCTCCATCTCCTCCAGCGCCCAGATGCAGCGTAGCGAACGCGAGTGCGGGCTGTGGTAGAGCGTGATCGCCATCGGCAGCTCCCTCCCTTGGTTTCGGCCGCCCAAGTGTATGCCCAGGTTGGTGTCGGCTGAGCCCGCCGCCGCGAAAACACAGTGCTGCGTCGGCACCGGGACCCCTCTCGCGGCTCCGATAGCGTGGGCAAGTGTCCTCCGCTACGCTTCGCGCCTCGCGACCCCAGCGATCGGAGCCCCCGTCCATGTCCCTCGCCGTCGACCACACCTGCGAGCGCATCCGCAACATCCCGATGAGCGACATCATCGAGGTCGTGGACCTCGCCCGCGACGATCCTGAAGTGTGCAAGCTCTGGGTGGGGGAGTCGGATCTCCCGACGCCGGAGTTCATCTGCGATGCGGCGGTGCGCGCGATGCGCGAAGGCCACACCCGCTACACCTGGTCGCGCGGCATCCCCTCGCTGCGCGAAGCGCTGTCGGAGTACCACACGCGCCTCTATCGCACCCCGATCGACGTCGAACGCATTTCGGTGACGGTGGGGGGCATGCAGGCGGTGATGCAGGCATTCCAGGCGGTATGCGAGCCGGGCGACGAGGTCGTGGTGCCCTCCCCGGCCTGGACCAACGTGTTCGAGGCCGCCCGCATCGCCGGGGCGAACATCAGAACCGTGCCCTTCCGATTCGGCAACCAGGGATGGCACCTCGACCTCGACGAGTTCTTCGCCGCGGTGACCCCGCGCACCCGGGTGCTGGTGATCAACTCTCCCCAGAACCCGACTGGCTGGATCATGCCGCGCGAGCAGATGGAGGCGGTGCTCGAATTCGCTCGCCGGCACGGCCTGTGGATCCTGGCCGACGAGGTGTACCACCGCCTCACCTACGAGATGCCGAGGGCCCCCTCCTTCCTGGAGTTCTGCGACCCCGAAGACCGCGTCATCGCGACCAATACATTCTCGAAGGGCTGGGCGATGACCGGCTGGCGGGCGGGCTGGGCCATCGCCCCCCCTTCCCTCGCTCTGATCTTCGAAAACCTGCTCCAGTTCGGCACCACCGGCCTGCCGACCTTCGTGCAGCACGGCTGCGAAGCCGCAATCCGGCATGGCGAGGCATTCCTTCAAGGCAACGTGGCGCGCTGCCGCATCGGGCGCGACGTGGTCTGCGACGCCCTCTCCGGCGTGCCCAGGCTGCGCTTCGAGAAGCCCGGGGGCACCTTCTACCTGATGGTGCGCATGGAAGGGCTCGACGACAGCAAGGCATTCGTCATCGAAGTGCTGCGGGAAGCCAGGGTGGGCCTGTGTCCCGGGGTCGCCTTCGGCCCCGGGGGCGAAGGCCACTTCCGCATCTGCTTCGGCGTCGATCACCGCCTGCTCGAAGAGGCCATGGAACGCCTGGTGGGATACCTCGAGGACTCCGGAGGCGTCATCGCCGGGTGACGGAGGAGAGTCCCCGCCCGGAATGAGGGCGGACACGAGTCGCCGCGAAGACCTCACCGACCCGGTCGCCAACCCTTTCCGCAAGCATCGTCCGAAGTGGGCTCGTCGCGGTCGTCGCTGCTCGAGCACGAGGCCGGCGGACGCATCCGTCGGATCTTCGATCTGCGCTCGGCCCCGACCCTCGCCGACCGGGTGAACAACTCCACGCCCCGTCTGCTCACCACCAGCCGCGAGATGATCGAGCGCCATCCCGAGGCGGTGGTCCGCTACCTGCGGACTCTCATCCGGGCCGCCCGCTGGGCGCTCGGGCACCCCCGGGAAACCCGCGCGCTGATCGCCCGAGAATGCGGGGTGCCGCCGCACGCGATGGACGACTGCCTGGAACACGCCTGGGTCTCGAAGCTCGAGCCGGCACTGTCCGAAGATCTAATGGAGGCCGTGCACATCCTGAAGGCGTATCTGCTCCAGCATGGCTTCATCGAGCGGGATTTTCCTCTCCGCGACTGGGTCGTCCCCGAGCCCCTGGCCGAGGCGCAACGACGTATAGCGGCATCTTCGTAGGCGGTGCAAGGATCTCGACCGCAAAGAGATGGTTGTCCCAGCTGCCGGCCGCAGCGCAGGCGGTATCCAGCGGCCGGCGGCTACCCCATGCGTCGACGAAGAACGCCCCACCCTGGCCGCTGGTCGCGAGAAAGCGCCCCCCGATCCTGGTCGGCGCTACGCCGCTGCCGTCCGCCACCGACAATGCACACAGATAGTCTCCGCTTCGCGCATCCCAAAGGGTGATCGCATCGCCCCGAGGTGCGGAGGCGGCCACGAAGCGGCCGGACGCATCGAAGGCTACGCTGCCGCAATACTGCCGCATCGCGCGCAATGCGGGCTCCGGTGAGTCGAAGAGCGCGATTTCGCGCCCCCGCCGATGGAGGCCCACCAGGGGAACCAGGTCTCCACGCGGGCCTTCGTACTGCATGCCCACGGCGACACGTCCATCGCGCGCAACCGCGATGTGCCGGATGCCCAGTGCATGCAGCGTTCGAGGAAGTACGGCCCGCTCCACGAGGTGACCGCTGCGTCGATCGACATACGCGAGTGCCGGCTCCATCGATGGCAGGTTGAGCTTCACCCCCGGCGCATCCGGGTGGGTGGCGATCCCTCCATTCGCCACGACGAGCGTCTCATCCCCCGGAAGTAGGGCGATTTCGTGTGGTCCGATGCCGTGGGACGGAAGTTCTCCTGCTCTCCGGTAGCCTTCGTCCGGAACGTAGACTCCAATCACCCCTCGGCGATTCGAATAGTCGTTCTCGCTCGCGTAGAGCAGGCTGCCGTCTCCGGCGTAGACGCCATGACCGTAGAAGTGCCGGCCCGAAGGCGTACGGAATTCTGCAAGGCGCGTCCCCCGCACCACGTCCAAGACCAGGGCGAAAGTGCCGGGCCGGCGCGCGAAACAGACGGCGACCGGACGGCGCGGATGCAGCGCGAATCCGTGGCCTCGTGCCGGCAGGTGGATATCGTGCTCGAGCGAGCCTTCCGAATCGAGGACGCCGATTCCAAATGCTCCCTCTGCATCCATCCGCGCCGACAGATAGCGGCGCTCGGGGGCGTTCGCGGAGCTCGGGCACGGCACGAAGAGGGCGCCCGTCCCGCCTGCAAGCACCCGCATCAGCGCACGTCGATCAATCCGCATCCCTAGCCGAGTACTCGTCAGTCTCCGTCCAGGGCGTTGAAGCCCACCGCCAGATCGAGCGCTTCCGCAACCCGCGTGCGCACGAGCTGCCGGAGCGCCCGTGCCTGCAGAGAGAGTTTTTCGACCCGTGACCGCTGCGCCGAATCCACGGCAGCCTCTTCCAGCGCAACGTCGAAGGAGCGGGCGCTCTCCAGGGTCCGCCGGAACGCCTTGCGCATGAGGGGATCGAGCCCACGGTCTTCCTTCGAGGCGGCGGCGAGCTCGCCGAGGCCCGGTCCCGCCTCGCCGACGTACAACGCCTGCAGCGCCTCCAGGTTGATCGCGATGTTGCGCGCCGACCGGCCGCTCGCACGCGACTCCGCGAGGGCAGGACGGACAGTAGCGGTTGAATCGCCGATCACGGGCGTCACCTTGACTTCCGCGACGAGCGACAGGCCCGTGTGGAGCGCGGCGAAGAAGAGCAGCGTCACGTCTTTCGCCGCAGGAAAGTCCGCGTTCTGGGGGCCGGGACGGAGCATGATGTCCGCGTAGGAAGACGCGCCTCCGGCGACGGCGGCAAGGGTCCACTCCTCGAGCGCCTCGAGTGCGATCTCCTCCAGGTTGCGGCTCACCGCTTCGAGCACCCGACACTCGGCGCTCCCTGCTTCGCGGTCACCGGACAGCGCATCGCCACGCAGGAAAAGGATGTGCTCCGCTGCAGGCAGCCCCTGCCCGGCAACGCTCGTACCGGAAAAGCGCTCGGTCGAGAGGATGTCCTCGTTGCCGGCACCGAGGAGTTCGGCGATTGCATCACCCACTTTGCCTCTCGCCTGCGGCCAGAAGTACACCCGGTGGGCGCGAAGCTTCTGCTCCAGGGGACCGAACTGGAGATGCTGCATCGCCATCCAGGCGTCCATTGTCTCGTGAAACGCGTGCCGCGCGCGAGCCAACGCATCTTCAGCGGGAGCCCCGCACAGCGCACTGACGGTCTCGCGCAAGCGCATCGTGGCTTCGGCAAAGCCCCGATAGCGCGGCAGAACATGCTGCCGCACCAGCGACTCGTTGACGCTCTGGTAGGCGCCAGGAACGATTCGGGTCTCCGCGTCCTCCGCCTTCGCCGTGAAGACCGGCGCGTTCGTGAGGGCGCCGAGCAGCAACCCTGCGAGCGCGATGCGCGGGTTACACGAGGTCAGTCGAAAACCAGGCATGGTGCAGCTCCCGGATGCAATGACGCGAATGCCATTCGTACGCTAGAGCGAGCGCATGAAGGCGAGAAGCGCTTCCCGCTCCTCGTTGCTCATGCGCACCACCGCCTCCCGGGCCGCCTCCGCCTCCCCTCCGTGCCACAGGACGGCTTCCAGCAACCCCCGGGCGCGGCCGTCGTGCAGGAAGCGCGAATGACTGCTGACCTGCTCGGTCAAACCGACTCCCCACAAGGGCGGAGTGCGCCATTCTCGTCCGGACGCGGAACCTTCCGGGCGGCGATCCGCGAGACCATCGCCCATGTCGTGGAGGAGGAAATCGCTATAGGGCCAGATGAGCTGGAAAGCGTGCTCCGGCTGATCGGCATCACGCGCGGTCACGAACTTGGGCCGGTGGCAGCCGGTGCATCCCGCCGCATGGAAAAGGCGCTTTCCCTCAAGCACCGCAGCGCCGCTCACATCGCGCCGTGCAGGCACCGCGAGGTGCCTGGAGTAGAACACCACCAGGTCGAACATCTGTTTCGGGACCTCCACTCCTTCCGCCGGATCGCGTCCATGGGCAGCCTCCCGGCAACGGGTCTGTGTCGGCGTGCAGTCGCCCCAGGGCGCCGAAGCGAGGTGTGACGACAGTCCGATGTCACCGGAAAATGCGCGCGCGGTCTGCTCGGCCACCGTGGCCGCGCCCGCCTTCCACCCGAAGCGTCCGAGCGACCAGTCGCCGGTGCGGTCGCTCACCACGAGGCTCGCGCGACCCGAGATGCCGTCTCCGTCCGCATCGTCCGGATCCGCGAGAGCGAGAATGTCGGTCTCCGGAATGGCCTCGATGAGCCCCATTCCGATCATCGGCGGCGCCACCCGGGGCGAGAGCATCACCTCCGGGTCGAGAGGGCCGTACCCCGGGTCGAGCACCGAGTATCGAGGGTGCTGGAGGAGAACTGTCTCCCCTCCCGGAAGCGCAACGCTGCTCTCCTCGTAGGCTATTCCGATCCGACCTTCGGCGGGCACTCCCTGAACCGAGTAGTTCTGCAGTTGTGCGCCGTAGACCGGCTCCGGGATGGCCCGTGCCCGCCCCTCCGAGAGACGGTGGCGTTCCTCGTCATTCCTCGGTGGGACCGAGAGCGCCAGCAGCATCGAAACGGCCCTTTCCCCCCGGCGGGGCGGCCGGCCCCGGCCGTCCTTGATGTGGCAACTCTGGCAGGAGCGGGCGTTGTGCAGCGGACCCAGCCCATCGGAGGACTTCGTCGAAGCGGGCGCGGACACCCAAAGCTTGCGGAAGATCCCGTTGCCGACGTGAAACTGGAGCTGGCGCTCGAAGCTCATGTTGGCCGAAGGCTGCGAGAAGGCGTTCGCGTTCGGAGTCGCGAGCGACGTCGCAGCGCCGCCTGCGTTGCGCTCGAAGGCCTCCGGCGCGCTGAAGTCCCGGGCGAGCCGCGTCACCTCGACCACCCGTAGAGCATCGGCGGCATCACGCGCCGCGGCCGATTCGGCAGAAAGGAGGGCGAAACCGGCAACAAGGCCCCGCACGAGCAGCAGGGGCATTCTA
This sequence comes from uncultured Ectothiorhodospiraceae bacterium, assembly GCA_964420925.1. Lineage (GTDB taxonomy): Bacteria > Pseudomonadota > Gammaproteobacteria > HK1 > HK1 > JAJEAD01. The sequence continues at coordinate 18,868 of CAYQVB010000088.1, forward strand.
CGCTTCCAGGGAACTTGCCCTGACTCGTTGTCTTGCGTGGATTCCCGCTTTCGCGGAAATGACGAAAATCCCTTCCCGTCATTTCCGCGAAAGCGGGAATCCACCCGAGACCGTGTAGTTCGCGTTGGATGCACAGGTTCGGCCATCGTGAAATGTTCGTGGCCTGAGCAGCGGCGTCGTTTCACGCCACGCACCGACTCGACATTCCGGTTCCGGCCCGTCGAGTCATCCGAACCGGAGTGGATCCGAAGCGAGCGAATCCGTTGGTGGAAGGAATGGAGTCCGGTGACGGAGTTCCATCTTCACACGAATTGCGTAAACACCGGAGGATGAGGAGTCGCGACAGCACGTTTCCGGACCATTCGCGGCGCTCTCACGTTGAGACGGCCGGCCGGACCCGGTTCGGGTCCGGCCCCTCGAATTCGCTTTTCTCGAGACTACCGGGCTACTCGAACACCGCCTCGGGATTGTCCAGGCTGTCGGAGCCTTCGACTTCGATCGCCTCGAGGCCCAGAGCCGCCACCACCTGCTCGATGGTACGGGTCTGCTCGCTCAGCCGATCGATCGCCGCCTGCACGACCGCATTGCCTTCCGCATTCCCTTCGCCAAGCATCTGGTCGTAGGCCTCGACGGTTTCGGCCCGCGCCTTGAGGCTCGCCATCGCATTCTGGGTGGCGGTGAGCCGCAAGCCCATCTCCGCATCGAGGGCGGCGTCGGCTTCCGCGACCAGATCACTGAGGCTGGGTCCCGACACCTTGGTCCCGTCGGTGCGAGTGTAGCCGCCGTGGTACACCGCGAGCATGCCCATCACGTCGTAGTAGTGCGAGTTGTGGGTGTCGTCGGCGAAGCAGTCGTGCTCTTCCTCCGGATCATGGAGCAGGAGCCCGAGCTGCATGCGCTCTCCGGCGAGCTCGCCATAGGAGAGGCTGCCGAGTCCGGTGAGAATGGTGGACAGACCGGCATCGGATCCGCCATCGGCCAGAGCCTGACGGGCAGCGCCGCCCTCCGCCCACTGGGCGGTCATCCACTCGAGCTCATCCACCAGCATCGTGCTCGTGGTCGCGAGGTAAGCCCGGCGTCGATCGCAGTTGCCGTTGGTGCAATCGCTTCCCGTCGCGAAGTCGGTCCAGGAGCGTTCTCCGCTTCCGGCATCCGTTCCGTGGAGATCCTGCCCCCACAACAGGAACTCGATGGCGTGGTAGCCGGTCGCAACGTTCGCCTCCACGCCGCCAATCTCGTGCAATTCGGTGAGGAGCGATGACGTGATTTCCGACGCATCCACCATTTCGCCGCCAAAAGTAATCTTCTCGTTTCCAACGACGTTGGCGATGTACAGCGGGTTCTCGTCGGAGGCGGTGCCGTATCCCGGATCGACGTAGTCGATGAGCCCTTCATCCAGCGGCCACGCATTCACCTTGCCTTCCCAGTCGTCGACGATCACGTTGCCGAAACGGTAGACCTCGGTGTGCATGTAGGGCACGCGCGAATCGATCCATGCGGTGCGCGCCGCGCGCAAGGTTTCCGGTCCCGGCGCGTCGAGCAGCGCGCCGAGTCGCACGTCGAGCTCACGGGCTGCGTGCAGGGAATCCTCGTACATGGCATGCGCGATGTCGGCATAGTTCTCGATGACGCCGCCGGGGTCCATCGCGGCGTGAACCGCGCCTCCGCCAACGCTGGCGGTGAGCAACGCGGCCGCGCATTCGAGCCTCAGGGTTCGCTTCATGGATTGTCTCCTGTGTTGAACGTCGACTTCGAGTTACGGGTACAAATCACGAGGGCCACCTGCGCGACCCACCTCGGCACGGCGACGCGGCGCTCCCCCATGGAGACCACAACGCCACCCCACCCGGAATGCAGCACCTGGACCTCCGTTGCCTCTTCCCATCCGCTGAGAAGCAGCCACCTTCGGACCTCTTTCCCCGGCGCCTGGACCAGGCGGACGCGGTCACCGACCCGGGCATCGGAGAGGCATCTCAACCCCTCACTCTCTGCTCGCACGCCCGGCAAGGACCGGTCGCCGGAACGAACGGAGCGGGACCAGAGGCCCAAAAGGGGGCTCAACTGGGAAGCGCGCATCCCCGCTTCGCCTCCCGCGCTTGCGCTTGCATCGCCTGCTCGAGCGCGCTCTCGAACGCGGAGACGCTCGCGGTACGCAGCCACAGTATCGTCTTGCCCTGCGCTCGGCAGCGGCGCTTGAGTCGCCGGCTCGCGTCGTGGCTGACGCAGTCCAGCGGCACCACCACGATGTCCGATCCGGCCAGGCTCTCGTCGATCCGCCCCGCCCGCTCCTGGAGCCCCCCGTCGTGGTAGACGAATCGGCCATTGCAACGCTCGGTCAATGCCCGGAGCCGCGGGACGACGCGGCCCCGGCCCCCCACGTAGGCGACTACGCGTCCCGAGAGATCGCAGGTCGCACGAGCCGAATCGCTTTCCGGTCCCGCACTCCCCCCTTCGGGCATCGGCACGGGCGATTCTTCAATGTCGGAGAACGGATGCGCACGGGAAACACCGGACTCCAGTGCCTCGATCCGTCGCCGGGCGCGGCGATACAGACGGCGCCAGGCGCGGCGCTCGTGTTCCGACTTTTCCAGGCGATCCCGAACTTCGCGGATTTCGGCGGCTGCGTCCGCCGGTGAGGCTTCCTTCTCCGGAACGGAAGGGGGCGAGGACACGGCCGAGAACGATGCGTCGGAAGCCGAGGACCCTGACGCGCACTCCCGTTCCATCATGCGCCGGCGGTAACGAAGGAGCCGGTTCGTCTGCCTTACCCGCGCGCGGCGTTCGCGCTCGAGCGCAGCCCGATGCGAAGCGACATGCGCACGGGCTCGCTCGAGCTCACCCCGAACCCGGCGCAGCGTGGAAGCGGCGACGTGGGAAAGCATGTGCACATGCCCCATCGCCTCCTGCGCCAGGGTCTTGTCGAGCGCCGGATGGGTGAGCAGAGCGAAATAGCTGCCTCCCAGGTCGTCTTCCGCTTCCAGCGACTCTTCCCAGCCCTTTCGCAGCGCGGCTTCGTCCCGATGCGCACGAAATGCGCGGAGGGGGCGGGCGAACTTCTCCTCGAGGTAACGGTCGAGTCGGCGGCTCTCGCGCCCAGTGACACCGGCAAGGTGGACGAGCTGGTGGTGAATCTCGTAGTCGCTTGCCCGAGCCGAGGTGCAAAGACCCAGTCGTGATGCCACGCGACGCATCTCGTCGAGGCCGAGGCAAACGCCGAGCAGGCTGCAATGGTAGACGGGCGGGAGCTGCCAGAGCTTCCGGCGCCCGCGAGAGGCGCTCGGCTGCCGGCGACATTCGTGTTCCGGATGGCAGGACTCGCTTTGCAGCAGAGTGAGAGCCTGCGCCACGGGGGCTGCCGCCCCCGGGCCGTCGTTCCCTTCGCCCCGGCCGAGCGCGTGCGAGAGCGCTTCGGCGAGATCCCGGCCGCGTGACGGAAGGATAGCGAGGGAAGCGGAATCCATGTTGAAAGCAAATCGAAACTTGAATGCGAGTGATTCTTATTAAATTTATCAAATCTGTCAACTCTAACCATTCACGAGGCGAGCTCGCTTGCCGCGACGGAGCTCGTCGATCCGTCGCGCCCCGCTGGCTACCCCGGAAGGGTTGGAGTATGGTCCGCGCGGCCCTTCGAACGCGGCGCCACTCACGCCGCCCGCGGGCTGCGAATCATGGCCTTTCTCAACACCTTCTCCGCCGACTGGCGTGGCGTCCTGAAGGACGGCTGGCGCAGTCCGCAGGTCCTGCTGCTCATCCTCGCCGCTGCCATCCCCATCGCCTTCGAGCCGTGGATGGCGCTCATCAACAATTTCGCAGTGGAGAAGGTGGCCTTCACCGGGCTCGAGCGGGGCATCCTGGAATCGGTGCGCGAGATCCCGGGCTTCCTCGCCTTCACCGTGGTGTACCTGCTGCTCATCTGGCGCCAGCAGACTTTCGCCATCCTCGCCCTCACCGTCATGGGCCTCGGCGTGGCGCTGACCGGCTTCCTGCCGGTGGTCTGGGGCCTGTACTTCACCACCCTGCTCATGTCGATCGGTTTCCACTACCTCGCGACCATGGAGCAGTCACTGTCCATGCAGTGGACGAGCAAGGAGGAGCTGCCCCTGGTGTTGGGCCGGATGGCCGCGGCCGCCGCGGCCGCTTCACTCGTCGCCTACGGCCTCGTCTACGTAGCCTTCGAGTTTCTGGCCGCGCCCTACTGGATCGTCTACCTCATTGCCGGAGTCGCCACGATGGCGCTCGGCATCTTCTGCTGGACCTTCTTCCCGCGCTTTCCCGCCGGGCACTTCCAGTCGATGAAGGTGGTGCTGCGCCGGCGCTACGGGCTCTACTACGCCCTCGAGTTCATGTCCGGCGGAAGGCGGCAGATCTTCGTCGGCTTCGCCGCCTTCCTGATGGTCGCCGAGTTCGGCTATCGCCCGGAAGCGGTGGTCGCGCTCTTCGCCCTCAACCACGTCATCGCGATCTGGCTCGCGCCTCGGGTCGGTCGGCTCATCATGCGCTGGGGCGAGCGCCCTGCGCTCGTCCTCGAGTACATCGGCCTCATCGGCATCTTCGTCGCCTACGCCTTTGTTGAGACCGGATGGCTGGCGGCGGTGCTCTACATCCTCGATCACCTCTTCTTCGCGCTCGCCATCGCCATCAAGAGCTACTTCCGCAAGATCGCCGATCCCGCGGACATCGCGTCGACCGCCGGAGTGTCCTTCACCATCAACCACATCGCGGCGGTCACCATGCCGTGGATGCTCGGCCTCATCTGGGTCGCGGACGAGTCGGGACGGGCCGCGGTGTTCCTCGTCGGGGCGGCAATGGCCGCGGTCTCGCTGGGGCTCAGCCTGCTGGTGCCATCGCACCCCGCCCCGGGCCGCGAGACCACGTTTCGGCGCAGCCGGATCGCGCACCAGCCCGCGGGCTGAGGGTGCGACGCCGGCAGCCCGGACCGAGCTATCGCGGATAGACGAAGGCGCGGCCTTCGCGCACCGCCAGGCGAAGCTCGGTGCCCTCCCCGGGCAGCGCGAGACCCGGGATGCGGACCTGGACCTCCCGACTGATGCCGTCGCGTCCCGTGCTCAAGCGGAGCTCACTCTGCAGACCGAGGGGCCGCGCGGATCGCATCCGCGCAGGGACTGAAGATCTGCTCCCGTCACCGTCGCCGAGCACGGCGATGTCGCTTGCGCGCACCATCACCAGCACCGCGCTCCCGTCCTCCAGATCGCCCGCCGCCACCGCACCGAGGGGTGTGTCCACTCTTCCTGCGCGCACCACGCCCTCGAATTCGTTGACCGGTCCGAAGAGACGGGCGACGAAAGGATCCAGGGGATGCTCGAAGATCTCGATCGGCGCCGCGTCCTGCACGAGACGCCCCCGGTCGAGCACCACGATACGGTCCGCGAGGAACATCGCCTCCTCCGGATCGTGGGTGACCATGAGAGTGCACGCATTCGAGCCTTCGAGGCGGCGCAGCGTCTCCATGCGGATCTGCTGCCGGAGGTGTTCGTCGAGCCCGGAGAAGGGTTCGTCGAGGAGCAGCACCTGCGGCCGCGGGGCGAGCGCTCGAAGCAGCGCGATGCGCTGCTGCTGACCGCCCGACAAGGTGTGAGGATAGCGCTCCGCGAAGTCTTCGAGACCCATCTCGCCCAGAACCCCCCGCACCCACGCATCACGCCGCGAATCGGTCCGCGGGATTCCGAAAGCCACGTTCTCACGCACCGTGAGATGGGGAAAGAGCGCGTAGTCCTGGAACATGAGTCCGACGCCACGCGCTTCCGGGGGGACCTGGCGCGCCTCGCCCCCCTCGGCCACGAGACGTTCTCCGATCCGGATCCGGCCCGTCTGAAGCGGCTCGAGCCCGGCTGCGAGACGCAGCACCGTGGTCTTGCCGCAACCCGAAGGGCCGAGCAGGCAGACGATCTCGCCCGGCCCTACCGCGAAGCTGAGCTCGCGCACCGCCCAACCGGTATCGTAGCGGTGCGAAACCTCATCGAGTACGAGTCCCGGCATGGCAGGCGGGATTATGCACCGCGCCCCTGGAACTTCCCATAACCTCTTGTTTTGCGTGAATTCCCGTCCCGGCGATGGAGATCAGGTCGCGCCGGCGGGCGGCACCCGTAGCGCGGCCGCGGGGTGACCCGGCCGCGAGCGCCCGATGCCGAAGCTGAGCAGGAGCACCGGCACCACGCCCGCGGCGACGATGGTCAGGGCGCCGAGCGCGCATTCCTCGAGCAGCTCGTCGGAGGCGTACTGGTAGACGAAGGTGGCAAGCGTCTCGAAATTGAAGGGGCGAAGGATCAGGGTGAGCGGCAGCTCCTTCATGGTGTCGACGAACACGAGCAGGGCGGCGGCGATCACGCTCGGCCGGACCAGCGGCAGGTGCACGCGCCAGAGGGTGGCGGCCGGTCCATGTCCCAGAGTGCGGGCCGCCCCCTCCATCGACGGCGTGACCTTGGAAAAGCTCGCATCGATGGGACGGTATCCGAGCGCCATGAAGCGGGCAACGTAGCCGACGACGAGCGCGGCGGCGCTTCCGCTCACCAGGAGCCCGAGGGGCAGGTCGAACCAGCGCCGGCTGAGGGCGTCGAGCGCGTTGTCGAAGAGCCCGAGCGGCACCATGATCCCGACCGCGAGCACCGCGCCCGGCACCGCGTAGCCGAGCGTGGCCGCTTCCGCCGCCCCTCGGATCTTCGGGTCGCGGGAAACTCGGACTCCGTAGGCGATCAGCAGTCCCAGGGCCGCGGTGCAGGCCGCCGCCCAGGCCGCGAGCTTGAGGCTGTTCCACAGATAGCTGGGGAACGCGTAATCGGACAGGGTGACGGAGTGGAACTCGATCGCGTAGGCCGCGAGCACCGCTCCGGGAAGCACGAATCCGAGCAGTACCGGCAGCGCGCACCACACGGCGGCCGTGAGGCCGAGGCCGCGCCCCAGCGGGTACTCCGGCAGGGGCCGCACCCGGGAGCTGGTGGACCAGAAGCGCTTGCGGCGCCGCCCCGCCCGCTCGAGCAGGACCAGCCCGAAGGTGAACACCACCAGTACCGTGGCGAGCTGCGCCGCCCCGGTGATGCTGTTCATGTTGAGCCAGACGTCGAAGATGCCGGCGGTGAAGGTCGGCACGGCAAAGAACTCCACCGTGCCGAACTCGTTCAGAGTCTCCATGAGGGCCAGTGCCACTCCCACCGCGATGGCGGGACGCGCCATGGGCACCGCGACCCGCAGGAAGCTCCGCAGCGGCCCTTGTCCGAGAGTGCGGCTCGCCTCGAAGAGACAGAAGCACTGCTCCACGAAGGCGGCACGGGCGAGCAGGTAGACGTAGGGATAGAGCACGAGGGAGAGCACGAGCGTCGCCCCGCCGACGGAGCGGATCTCGGGAAACCAGTAGTCGGCGGCGGACTCCCAGCCGAAGGCGGCGCGCAGGGCGCGCTGCAGGGTGCCCGCGTACTCGAGCTGGTCCGTGATGACGAAGGCGAGCACGTAGCTCGGCACCGCGAGCGGCAGGAGCAGGGCAAAGGACAGGACGCGACGGCCGGGGAAGCGGTACATGGTCACGAGCCACGCAGTGCTCGTGCCGATGAGAATGGTGCCGAGGCCCACCCCCAGCATCAGCAGGAGGGTGTTGGAGGCGTAGACGGGAAGGACGGTGGAGAGGAGGTGGCTCCAGATCCCGTCGTCGGGGCCGAAGGCGGTGGCGATCACGGTGCCGACGGGGAGCGCGACGAAGCCGCACAGCGCGAGGGTGAGCAGCGTCCATCGGTCCCAGCGCAAAGGCGCGGCGCCTCTCCCGGAAGCGAAGGGCAAAGCGAGCGGCCAGTTCACAGTGTCACCTGCCTGCGGCGCCCCGAACCGGGACGCGAACCCACGGGTCCGCGCCCGGGGGCGTCGCTTCGATCGTTGTCATGCGCCCTCGTCGAAGTGCACCCGGTCCACCATCTGGCTCGCCGCCTTGCGGTTGCGGGCGATGTCCTCCAGGCTCAGGGTGTCCGTCTTGAAGCCGCCCCACTCCGCCAGCATGGGATGCAGGGCCACTCCGGCACGCACCGGGTACTCGAAGTTGTCCTGCGCGTACATGTTCTGGGCGTTCTCGCCCGCGAGGAACTCGATCAGGCGCACCGCCGCGTCCTTGTTCTTGCCGGTCCTGATCACCCCCGCGCCGGAGATGTTCACGTGCTGGCCGCGGTCGTCCTGGTTGAGGAACACCACGCGGACCACCTTCGCCCATTCCTTCTGTTCGGGCTTCTCCTCGTTGGTGGCCATCTTGCCCATGTAGTAGTGGTTGGAGATCGCGACATCGCAGACACCTTCGTAGATCGCCTTGGCCTGCGCGCGATCGTTGCCCTGCGGCTTGCGGGCGAGGTTGGCCTTCACTCCGCTCAGCCACTCCTCAGCACTCTCTTCACCCTCGTGGGCAATGACCGAGGCGATGAGCGCCACGTTGTAGCCATGCTTGCCCGAACGGGTGCAGATCTTCCCTTCGAGCTTGGGATCGGCAAGGTCCGCAAGGCTCTGCACGGCGTCGGGGGCCACGCGGTCCTTGTGCGCGAGGACCACCCGGGCGCGGGTGGTGAGTCCGAACCACAGGCCGTCGGGATGCCGAAGATGGGCGGGGATGTGGGTCGTGAGGACTTCGGAGTGCACCGGCTCGAGGAGATCCTCCTGGAGCAGCGCGTCGAGGCGCCCGATATCGACGGTGAGCACCGCATCGGCCGGGTTGTTCTCGCCCGCCGCCTTGATCTTCTCGACCATGCCCTTCTTTGCATACACGACGTTGACCTTGATGCCCGTCTCTTCGGCAAAAGCATCGAGCAGAGGCTGGATGAGGAAGGGCTGGCGATACGAGTAGAGGTTGACTTCGTCGCCCCCGGCCAGGGCCTCGCCGCTCGCCAGCACGGCACCGAGCAGGGCAACGGACAGGATTCTCCGGTACATGTCTATCTCCCATTGCGGACAAGTGATTCGTTAACGTGAATGCGAGTTTTTCGCATTTGCATTAACGGCGAGCGAAGGTAATGCAAACGATTCTTGTTTGTAAAGAGATATCGCAAGGAAAACGGCAAGTCAATGCCATGGACGTGATTCGTCCTGGCAAGGAGCCCATGCGCCCACGATCGGTGGGACGGGCAATCCAGGCTCCGCCGACTCCGTGCCGCGAATCGTTCCCGGCCGCTTCGCCGGGCCATCCTCGGTCGGCAGGGCTCGAGCCGCCCGGGAGCCTCTCCTCAGCCCGCGCCGCGCTTCGGGCAGTCCTTGCGCCGGCAGTGGCCGTGCAGGACGAGGGAGTGATCGGTCAGCTCGAAGCCGTGCTGCTTCGCGATCTGCGTCTGGCGGCGCTCGATCGTCGCGTCCATGAACTCGATGACCTCTCCGCAGTCGGCGCAGACGATGTGGTCGTGGTGCTCGCCGGAGTCCAGCTCGAAGACCGCGTGGCCTTCCGCGAAGTTGTGGCGGATTACGAGCCCGGCCCCCTCGAACTGGGTGAGTACCCGGTAGATCGTGGCGAGCCCCACCTCGTCCCCGGACATGAGCAGGGCGCGGTAGACGTCTTCCGCGCTCATGTGCAGATCTGCATGCTGCTCCAGCACGGAGAGGATCTTGAGCCGGGGCAGCGTCGCCTTGAGACCGGCTTTCTTGAGCTCCGCACGTTCGGCGAGGATAGGAGTGGTCAAGTCGCTCACCGACGGTTACGGGTGGCGGGCGGCGGCACGCAATCAACGCGCTACGCTCCCGGCAAGATACACCTTTCCGGGAAGGCCATCCACCGGCGGGCGCACGGGGTCTTCTCGCTTCGTTATGATTCCGGTCGGGGTGCGGCTCAGTAGTGGAGGAGAGGCACGATGCGGGCGACGGCACTGGTCGAGAAGAAACGCAGCCTGGTTCTCACCTGGGAGGACGGACACGCGAGCGAATTCCACTACGTCTGGCTGCGCGACAACTGCCGTTGCCCGAGCTGCCGCAGCCCGCAGACCTTCGAGCGGGTGAGCTTCACCGGCGACATCCCCCTCGATATCTCCCCCCGGGAGACGCGGCTTTCCCCCCAGGGGGGAGTGGACATCGTGTGGGGCAACGACGGCATGGCCTCCAGCTATCCGGGCGAATGGCTCCATGCGCACCGCTATGCCCCCGAGGCGCCCGACGGGGACGCGGCACCTTCCGAGTTCCGGCAGACACTATGGGGCAGAGAGCTGAACGGGCGCATTCCCACCTTCAGCCACAACGAGATCATGGGCTCCGACGAGGGGCTGCTCGCCTGGATCGAGGCGCTCGCCGAGTACGGTCTGGTGCTGACGAGGGGCGTGCCGACGGATCCGCGTCCCGACCTCGACCCCCCTGGCGAGAAGAGCCCGGTACGCCTCGCGGTGCGCGCCGCGTGCGGCGAGGTGGAGCGCTTTGCCAACCACGTCGCATGCGTGCGCCAGGACGCCTTCGACAGCGGCACCGCCGACATGAAGGTGGACCCCGACGGCTACGCCCAGGCTCTCACCCCCATTCCCCTCCCCCTGCACACCGATGTGCCCTGCTTCAACTGGCCGCCCGGTGTCCTGATGCTGCACTGCCTGCAGCCGGCGGAATCGGGCGGGGAGAGCGTCTTCGTGGACGGCTTCCACGTCGCGGAACGCCTGCGCGCGGAGCACGCGGAGGCATTCGAAGTGCTGTCCACGGTGCCGGTCGCGTTCAAGCTCGCCTCCCCCGACGCCGAGCTGATCGCGCACGAACGGATGCTGGAGCTCGACGGTCAGGGCCGAATGCGGGTGTTCCGCTTCTCGGTCCACGAGGTTCAGCCCCTCGACCTTCCCGGCGATCTGGTAGAGCCCTTCTACGCGGCCTACCACCGCCTCTGCGCGATGGTGAACGATCCCGCCAGCCAGGTACGCTGCCGGCTCGCGAAGGGAGACATGTGGACCGCCCACAACCACCGCATCGCGCACGGCCGCACCGCCTTCAGCACCGGCGGCGCGCCCCGTCACCTGCAGCATGCCTACATGAACTTCGACGACGTGATGAGCCGGGCCCGCGTGATCCGGCGTGCCCGGGCCGGGCGGGTCTGGCCGGACGTGTACTGACCCGTGCTTCCGCGCACGGTGCTCATCCGCGCGCGCGGCCGGGCCGCCGGTACTGGAAGAGCAGGATCATCGGGATCGTGACGGCGAGCGCGAGCGAGACGAGCAGAAAGCTGTCGTTGTAGGCGATCATCGCCGCCTGCCGCGATACCTCACTCTCCAGCGCGGCGAGGCCGCCCGTATCGGAGAGCGACCACGTCCCGGGGAGATTCGCGCTTCGGAGCACCTCGCGCAGCGGGGAAATGTGCTCGGCGAGCACACTGTGGTTGATCTGGCTCAGGCGCGCATGCGCCCCGACAATGGCCGCGGTGCCGATGGCGCTGCCGACGTCGAAGCTCAGGTAGAAGAACGCGAAGCCCTGGTCCTGCACCCGGCCGCGCAGGCGAGACAGAGTCAAGGAGTTCAGCGGCGTGAAGATGGGGCCGGCCGCGAGACCGTGCAGGAAGCTCGTCCAGATCACATCCCAGGGACGCACTTCGACCGTCCACTGCGCCATCGACCACGTGGCGTAGGCGCTGATCGTGAGTCCAAAGAGCAGGATCAGACGCGGGTCGCCGCGCCCGCGAATGATGCTCACCGCGATGAGGCCGAGCATCGAGCCGGCGCCGCGGGACAGCATGAGGTAGCCGGTGTCGGCGGCGGAGTAGCCGGCCACTTGCTGGAGCATGAGCGGCAACAGGAGCACGGGCAGGAACATCACCCCGCCCACCACGAACGAGAACACCTGACCGGTCACGAAATCCCGGTTCACGAAGAGCCGGCGGCTGAAGAAGGGCCGGCGAGACCCGAATGAGTGCACCACGAAGATGTAGAGAGCGACGGCTGCAATCGCCGCCTCGAGCACGATCTCGGTGGACTCGAACCAGTCGAGGCGCTCTCCGCGCGCCAGCATGAGCTGAAGGAAGCTCACGCCGACGATGAGTCCCAGAAAACCCGTCCACGGCATGGGACGCACGTTCTTCGGGGCGTCCGGCACCAGGATCCAGGACGCTGCGAACACCGCGACGCTCACCGGAATGGGAAGGTAGAAGATCCACGGCCAGCCGAACTCTTCCACGATGATCCCGGCAGCGGCGGGCGCGAAAACGTTGGCGCTGACGAAGCCGAGCGCCCACAGCGCGGTGGCCTGGACGTAGCGTTCCTTGGGGAAGGCGTTGACCGCGATGATCTGTCCCAGCGGCAGGAGCGCCGCCCCGAAAACGCCCTGCACGAAGCGCCACGCGACCTCCTCCTCCAGGGTGGTCGCGGCGCCGCAGCCGACGAGGGTAATCGTGTAGCCCACGATCGCCCACAGGAAGACCGGCCGGCGCCCGAAGCGATCGCTCACCCAGCCGATGGAGGCGGTCATCGCGGCGCTGCCGATGATGAACGCGATCATCACCCACGCGATCTGGTCGGTAGTGGCGGAAAAGCGCCCCTGCATGTGGGGCAGCGCTACCGTCACCGAATTCCAGGTGAAGGCATAGGTCGCGGTCGCGAGGGTCACGCACAGGACAGTGAGGACCTGCCGGGGGCGAAGCGGTGGCACGGGCGTCCCGGTCATTTCATGTCATACTCGATTCGACACGACGGGGCGCCATTCTCGCCCATACGGGAGCCGTGCCCGCATCCATGCAGGCTCTCCACGATCCGGTTCACCATGATTGAACAGCGCATCGATCACCCCTCCGCCTGGACCGGCGCCTCGACCCGCGGAAAAGAGGCGTTCGCCTTCGATCTCGGCCCCCGGCACCTCGATGCCTTCGCGCGGGCAATCGAGATCGTGCGGACCCGCGGGCTCGGGCTCGACGAAGTTGCACGCCGCGACTTCCCGCTCGATGCAATCGCCGAAGACCTGGCCTCCGTCAAGCACGCGCTCGACGACGGTCACGGCATCGTGGTCGTCCGCGGCTTCCCGGTCGGGCAGTGGACACCGGAAGACGTCGAGCTCATGTACTGGGGGCTCGGCTGCCATCTCGGGACCGCCGCGAGCCAGAGCGTGATGGGCGACCGCCTGGGCCACGTGACGGACGTGAGCGACGTCGACCCGAACGCCCGCGCCTACCGCAGCCGGCGGGAGCTGTCGCTGCACAACGACTTCGGCAACTACCACGGCATGCTCTCGCTCAGCGTCGCGCTCCGCGGGGGCGAGAGCCGCTTCGCCTCGTCGCTCGCAGTTCACAACGCGATGCTGGCCGAAGCGTCCCACCACCTCCCGCGCCTGTATCGCGGCTGGCCCCTCTACCGTCTCGGCGAGGAAGCGGAGGGAGAGCTGCCCTACACCCCGCACCGGGTGCCGGTGTACTCGGTGTGCGAGGGATGGCTGAGCTGCCGCTACATGCGTGGCTTCATCGAGGCCGGCGCGACCCTGCAGGGCCAGCCCCTCCAGGCGCCCGACGTGGAGGCGCTCGACTGCCTGGACACGATTGCGCACCGGGACGAGGTGATGGTCGAGTTCCTGCTCGAGCCGGGAGAAGCGGCCTTCTACAACAATCTGGTGGTCATGCACGCGCGGGCCGCTTTCGAGAACGGCCCTTCGCCGGACACGCGCCGCCACCTCCTCAGACTATGGCTCTATGCCGACGATGCACGTCCGGTGGTGCCGGAAATCGAGGTGTTCGACTCTCCGGGCATCCCTCCCCAGCCCGGACGCAGTCCCTCCGGAGAGGGCGAGCTCCTGAGGAAGCTCGGCGCGACCGGCTTCTCCAAGGCCGGACTCGGCTGGAATCCGAACCCCTGAGACTCCGCACAGCAGCCGGGCGATGGCGAGAATCGCGTTGCACTACAACCCGGAATGCAACGTCTGCGTGCGCCAGGCGGCGCGCACCGCGCGACTGGACTGGCTTGGCCGGGTCGACGTGACTTCGGAGGACTCGCCTCTGGGCGCAGTGCCCAAGGGCGAGATTGTCGTGGTCGACCGGGACAGCGAGGAAGTTCTCACCGGCCTCCCCGCCACCCGGAAAGTCTGCATACAGATACCCCTGTACTTCCTCTACGGACTCCTGCTCCACCTCTTGCCGAGTCGAATCATCGCGGGAAGGGAAACGCGGAGTTGCAATGGGAAGTCCGGTGAGACCTGAACGCCGGACGGAAGAGGACGACAGGCGAGGCTGGCGGTCAGCACCGCGAATCCGGACAATGCCGGCTGCGGGGTCGATCGTCATCGGAGGCTGCAAATGAGCGCAGACACCGCTTCCATGCAAGTCGCGCCGACTGAACGAAGCGACGCCGCATACGAAGCGAGCTGGGGCTGGCGTCCCCCGTTGCCGCTCGAATACGTTCCCGTGTTCGTCTGGCCCCCGCGCCCCCGCGAGGCCCTCAAGTACCTGGCATCGCTCGGATTCATGGGTTCGCAGGTCATCCCCTTCACCCTGACCGCCGCTCTCGCCTGGTACTACCTGCAACCTCCGCTCGAGAGCTGCGCCGAGCTGCGGGCCGACTGGATCCTGTACCTGTTCGCCCGAAACCTGGGCTTGATGCTGCTGGTGGCGGGTGGGCTGCACCTCTACCTCCACACCTTCAAGCGCCAGGGCCCGGAACAGAAGTACGACCGGCGCGATCTGGACCGGAGCAACCGCAAGTTCTTCGCCTCGAACCAGGTCTGGGACAACATCCTCTACACCTGCGCGGGCGGCGTCACGGTCTGGACGGCCTACGAAGTGCTCTTCTTCTGGGCCTACGCGAACGACTGGCTCCCCTTCTATCTCGACCCGGCCGCCCATCCGGTATGGTTCGTGCTCGTGCTCGTCTTCGCGATCCCGTTCTGGACCTCGATGCATTTCTACTTCGTGCATCGGCTGCTGCACTGGAGGCCGCTCTATCGCATCGCGCATGCGGTGCACCACCGGAATGACAACCTGGGGCCGTGGTCCGGCCTCTCCATGCACCCGATCGAGCACGTGCTGTACTTCAGCAGCGTCCTCGTCCATGCCCTGTTCATGACCCATCCCATCCATATCCTGTTCCACATGCAGTGGAACGCCCTGGGCGCGATCACCTCCCATGCGGGATTCGAATCGCTCACGATCAGGGGCAAACCGGTGTTCATGCTGGGCTCCTTCCACCACCAGCTCCATCACCGGCACCACGACTGCAACTACGGCAACCCCTTCATGCCCTGGGACAAGTGGTTCGGCTCCGACCACGACGGCACGCCCGAAGCGTGGGCCGAGATCAGGAGGCGCCGGCACGAGCGCCTGCGCCCCGCGCGCACCTGAGACCAGAAGCGTACATGTCGCCCGCGGGCGGCGAGGTGTCGGCCCCGCCCCGGGACACTTCTCCAGGGAGGCATCCCATGTCATCCGCCGATCCCGCGCTGATGCGCCCGAGCAAGACCGCCGACCTGGCCGCCGCCATCCGGGCGTCACACCTGCGCCGCGCTTCTCCACCCCTCTTCGTGGACGATCTGGCGGAGTCGATGTGCGGGCCCTTCTGGCGGAGAGTGATCTCGAGCCGGGTGCTGTCCTGGCTCGTCATCGACGTCCTCCTGAGGCGGCTCGCTCCCACCGCGCCCGTGGTCTTCACCCGTGCGCGGTACGGCGAAGACCACGCGGAAGCCGCGGCGGAACAGGGGGTGGACCAGTACGTCATCGTCGGGGCGGGATACGAGACCTTCGCGATGCGTCGCGAGGACCTCATGGCGCGGCTGACGGTCTTCGAGCTCGACCAGGCGGGGACCCAGGAGACGAAGCGCCGCCGCATGCGGGAAGCGGGCATTCCGGAGCCGGAAGGGGTCCGCTACGTCGCCGCCGACCTCAACACCGAGACCCTTCATGGCGCCCTGGAGCGCGCGGGCTTCGACGCCTCGCGCCCTGCGCTCTTCTCCTGGTTCGGCGTCACCTACTACCTCGGCCGGGACGCCATCCGGGAAACGCTCGAGAGCATCGCCACGAGGATGGCTCCCGGCTCATCGGTGATGTTCGACTACCTCGCCGACGCTGACTCGACGCCCGCCGAGGTGCGGGACCTGCGCGGTCGGTCCGCGGACTTCGTGGCGCGGCGCGGCGAACCCTGGATATCGAGCTTCAATCCGGGTGAGGTGCCCGACTTTCTCGTCGATATCGGGTACACGAAAATCGAGCACCTCGAACCGAGCCAGGTGGGTACCCGGTACCCCACCGGGCATCCGGATCTCGTCTATCCCCCCTTCTTCGGCTTGTGTCATGCCGCCACGGAACCGAGCTGAGCCCGGCGGGTGTTCGCTCCCGAACCGGGTTGGCGGAGACCGGCACGAGTCGGGTGACCCCGGGCACGTGAGGTCCAGAAGATTCCGGCAGCTCCGTTGATGTCTGCACAAGCGGCGCTGAGCACCCGTCGAAGCGCCACTGTCCTCCCCATCGCCCGCACCCGCGAAGGGGCGAGCGGATGGTTTCCCTGCCACGCTCTCCTCAGGACAAAGCCTCGCGACCGAAGCGTTCGATTGACTGCAGGGTCTCGCGTACGTCGTTCCAGGTCGTGGTGTGGTTGATGATGCACAGCCGGAGCGAGAAACACTTCCGGACCATCGTCGACGAAACAAGCGCACGGTCCTCCCAGAAGACACGGGCGAGCACGGTCCGGTTGACGTGTTCAACACGTTCTTCGTCGACTGAGGCGCCCGCCGGATTGATCCGGAAGCACACGATTCCCAGCGACACCGGGGCCAACAACTCCAGAGTCGAACTCTCCCTGGCGTACTCTCCGGCCCGGGCGGCGAGTTCCATCCCCCTCGACACGGCCCGCCGGAATGCACTCATGCCGAATGTCTGGATCGACATCCATATCTTCAGGGCCCGAAACGAGCGACTCAGTTGGTGGCCGCGATCCGAGAAGTTCGGGTGGTTCGTACCCCAGATCGTGTCCTGAAGGACATCGTGGCGAACCGAGAACACGCCCTCGAGGTGACGAGCATCCTTTACCAGCAGGCCGCCCGTCTCGTAGGGTTGGAAGAGCCACTTGTGCCCATCCAGACCGACTGAATCGGAACGCTCGATTCCGCGCAGGAGCTTCCTGCCCTCCTCGGTGACCATCGCGAAGCCACCGTACGCGGCGTCGGTGTGCAGCCATATACCTTCCGCTTCGCAAAAGTCGGCCAGGTCTTCGAGCGGATCGACGGCTCCATTGCTGACCGCCCCGGCGTTTGCGCATACCGCGATGGGATTGAATCCCTCCGCGCGGTCCTCACCCACGGCACGAACGAGCGCCTCCATGTCCAGACGGAAGCGCTCGTCAATCGGAATCATGCGAATGCACTCCGGTCTGACGCCGATGATCTTCGCGGCGCGGATTTGTGCGCTGTGGCTCTGGTCGCTCATGTATACGGTCGGACGCTCCGGGTTGCCCGCCGCTTCCCGCGCCGCGACGAAGGCATCGAGGGCGGCGGCCGAGCCGCCGCTCGTCAACAGTCCACCCGCGCTCTCCGGATATCCGAGCCAACGGCGAAACCAGTCGATGACGACGAGCTCGAGCTGACTCGGACCGCTTGCGACCAGCCAGGTACATACATTGAAGTTGTAGGCGGCGGCCACGAAGTCCGCCAGCACTCCGGGCCAGGTGGGCGCGGATGGGATGAATGCGAAGCAACGAGGATGATCCAGACGCGTCGCGAACGGGAGCACTTCGCGCGCGACCCTCTCTATGACCGCTGCGGGCGCCCTGCCTTCCTCGGGTGGATCCTCCAGCAGCCGGTCCCCGAGCTCGCGCTGAAAGTCGCCATCCCAAGCACCCTCTTCGGGCAGGCGCTCGATGCGCTCCACCAACAACTCCGCCGTTTGGCGTGCGAGCTCGAGCATGAGCTCGGGCGCCATCTGGAGCTCGCTACGTTCGATACTGTCGCAACCGTTGCTGGAATTCCCGTCGTTCGCTGCCATGTTCATTGCCCCTGTCAAAGTACGACTCGACCATTAGTTCATCGATGCTAGTTCATTTTGTTCACACGGTCCGGGGAATCAGGACGGTGCAACGTCGCTCAGCAACACCAACGCCCCCCAATCGCCTCCAAAGCCCTCCCGCGGCGCCGGAATCAGCTCCCCGAACGCCTCAGCGCGCCTTCCACTGCGGGGCGCGCTTCTCCGCGAAGGCGCGCGGGCCTTCCAGGAAGTCCTCGGACTCGCGCAGGCGGACGTGCTCCGCGTTCTTCTCCTGCGCCTCGTAGGCGTCTCTCACGCTCAAGCCCTCGACATCGCGCAGGATGGACTTGGTCGCCTGCACCGAGAGCGGGGAGGAGGTCACGATCTCGTCGGCGAGGGCGCGCGCGGCATCCATCAGCTCCTCCGGCTCGACCACCCGGTTGACGAGCCCGACACGCAGCGCCTCCTCCGCCTGAATCGGCCGGCCGGTATAGAGCATCTCCATCGCGAGGCCGTAAGGGATCCGGTGCGGGAGGCGAATGATCCCGCCGCCGGTGGCGACCACTCCGACCTTGACTTCCGAGAGCATGAAGGTCGCACTGGTGGACGCGACGATGATGTCGCAGGCGAGCGCCATCTCGAAGCCCCCGCCCGCCGCGTATCCGTTGACGGCGGCAATCATCGGCTTGTTGAGCGCCCAGTTCTCGGTGATGCCCCCGAATCCGCCCTCGCCGTAGTCGGCGTCCTCGGACTCGCCCGCCGCCGCGGCCTTCAGGTCCCATCCCGCGGAGAAGAAACGCCCGGCACCGGTGAGGATTCCGACCCGAAGCTCGGGGTCGTTGCGAAACTCCGCCACCGCGGCGGCCATCTGCCGGCTCGTCGCGGCGTCGATCGCGTTGGCCTTCGGCCGGTCGAGCGTCATCTCGAGGACGTTACCCCGGCGCTCGAGCTTCATCACACTGCCCATGAACTCCTGCTCCTGTCGCGGAAAGGACGGGAGTGTATCGGCGGCGGGAAGCAGAGATCGACCGTGAGGGAGCCTCTCGCCGCCTCGCCCGCGGCGGGCGGCGGACCACCCCGTCTTCTCCGGCCCGGGGCCAGCTGGCTCCGTGCTTCGTGCCGGCCCTTCGATGCCGGTGCCGGCGGCGCGCGGGCTTGCCATGCAGCCGCCGGGAGTGACAGGGTTCGGACATGCCAGCAGGAAGGAGTCCTGCCATGATCTCGCGCCGTCGCTTTCTCGCAACCTCGGCCGCCGCGGCGCTGCTTCCCTCGGCGGTCCGCGCCACTGGCGCGCCGATGCCGATCTTCGACGCCCATGTCCATTTCAGCCACGACGCGGCCGAGCGGTTCTCCGCCGGCGAAGCCGTCGCCATTCTGCAGAAGGCGGGCCTTGCGCGGGCGCTGGTGTCGAGCTCGGGCGACGCCGGCACCCGCGCGCTCTACGCCACTGCGCCGGACCTTGTGCTGCCCAGCCTGCGCCCCTACCGCCGGCGTGGCGAGATCGGAAGCTGGGTCGACGATCCATCGGTGATCGGCTTCCTCGAGGACCGTCTGAAGCGCTTCAAGTGGGTCGCGGTCGGCGAATTCCACCTCTTCGCCTCGCAAACCGACAAGGCCGTGCCGCGGCGCATGATCGAGCTGGCGCGCCAGCACAATCTTCTCCGGCACGCCCACTCGGACGCCGGCGCGATCGACGCGATCTTCGCCCAGTGGCCGCAAGCGCGGGTGCTGTGGGCCCATGCCGGCTTCGTCGATCCGGATACCGTCGGCCCGATGCTCGGGAAGCACGCGAACCTGTGGACCGACCTCGCCTTTCGCAGCGAACACGCCTACGGCGGCCGGGTCGACGAGGACTGGCGGAGCCTCTTCACCGCCTTCCCGGACCGCGTCATGGTCGGCACCGACACCTTCACCCCGGAGCGCTGGCACTACGTCGTCGAGCACGCCGAATGGACCCGCCGATGGCTGGACGACCTGCCGCCCGACCTCGCCGGGAATATCGCCTGGCGCAACGGCGAGGAGATGATCCGGCCGCACCT